>NZ_MVOC01000007.1 GCF_002043095.1 Mycobacterium sp. AT1
TGGCCGTGCACGGCCAGGTGGGACACCCAGTGCGCGAGCAGGCTGGCGGCCCATAAACCGCCCGACGCCAAGGCGACGTCGAGGACGAGTTCCCATGCGTCGGTGTCGGCGTCTGCGTGGCGGGAGAGGACTGCCAGCGTCGCCAGGCATGAAATGGCACCGTAGAGCCGCTCCCGCAGAAGGACCACAACGTGCTCTACGGCGGCCGCGTCCACGGGCACGGGGTTGCCGGCCGTGTCCGCATCGCCGATTCCGGGCATCAGGTCTCCATCCAACCGCGGTACGACGAGGGTTGGTTCGTTAGTCGGCGCCGCGGACGTAATCCGCTAAGAAACAGTCGATTACCCACGTTTTAGCCGGATCTGCCATCGCACGAAACTGAGGTAAACCGCGCTAATTGCGGCCAACATTGCCGTGTCCAACAGCCACGCTGCGCTGGTGTGTTCCCAGTGGGAGTCCTTGGGGGTGAGTGGGCCCGGTACCAGATCGATCAGGTTCACTGTGGCGGCCGAGGCGGCGAATCCCCAGCGAGCTGGGGTGACCCACGACATCTGGTCGAGGACGGCGCGGTCGGTCACCGGAATCATCCCGCCGGAGAACACGAGTTGGGACATGATCGCCACGACGAGCAGCGGCATGATCTGCTCGCTGGATTGCGCGAGAGCCGACAGCGCAAGCCCGACGATCGCCGACGCAACGCAGGCGGCCGCGACCCCGACGAACAGTTCCAGCGAGGGTGATCCGAGAACCGCCCCACCCTGGGTGGGAGCACCCTTGCCCACGACGACGATGACGGTCACGATGGCCGCCTGGACGACGGCGAAGACCGTGTAGACACTGACCTTCGCCAGTAGATACGCCGTGGTCGAAAGACCGACAGCCTGCTCGCGTTGGAAGATGGCCCGCTCACCGATCAGGTCTCGGACGGTGAGTGCCGTGCCCATGAAGATGGCACCGACGTTGAGAAGCACCAGGATCTGACCGGGTTCGTTGGGGGCGTCCCCCCGCGGATCCGGGGTGCCCAACCCGGTCGTGCCGGGCACCGCCAAAGCCAAGACACCCATGATGAACGGCAGTGCGGCCAGGAAGGCGAAGTAGCCGCGGTCGGCGACGATCAGTCGAGTCTGGCGCCTGACGATCGTGGAGAACTGGCGTCGGATGCTGGTGCGCGCCGGCTTGCCGAGATCCGCGGGTTCACCGGCCGGGGGCTGGGGCGGTGGCGGTCCGTGCCGGCCCAGGAACCGGCGGTGTGCGCCTTCGGGATCGTCGGCGACGGTGCTGAAGATGTCAGCCCAGTTCGTGGTGCCCATCGCGGCGCCGATCTGGTTGGGCGCTCCGGTGAATGCGGTCTTGCCGCCAGGCGCGAGCAGCAGCACCTGGTCGCACACGTCGAGGTAGGTCAGCGAGTGTGTCACCACCAGGACGACGCGGCCCGCGTCGGCCAGTTGGCGCAGCATGGTCATGACCTGGCGATCCAGCGCCGGATCCAGACCGGAGGTGGGCTCGTCCAGGATCAACAGCGATGGGCCGGTGAGCAATTCGAGTGCCACCGACGCCCGCTTGCGCTGTCCACCCGAGAGTCTGTCGACCCGCGTTTCGGCATGCTGAGTCATCTCGAGCTCTTCGAGTGCCTGCGCGACGACGTGCTCACGGTCGTCGGGCGTGCTGTCCGGCGGAAGTCGCAACTCCGCGGCGTATAGCAGCGCCTGTCGCACCGTCAACTGACCGTGGACGACGTCGTCCTGGGGCACCATTCCGATCCGGCTCCGCAGGTTGGCGTACTCCGCGTGCACGTCGTGACCTTCGAAGGTCACGGTCCCGGCGGTGGGCTGAGTGTAGCCACCGACCAGTCGGGCGAACGTCGACTTTCCCGCCCCGGAGGGACCGATGATGGCGGTCAGCGTGCCGGGGCGCGCCGTCAGTGAGATGTTCTCGAGCAGAGTCTTGTTGGTCTCGATCGTCCATGTCACCCCGCGGACGTCCAGTCCACCGGTGCGGGTGGCTGATTCGGTCTCGGTGCGGCGGATGAGCGTGCCTGCGGTGAAGGTCAGGTCGACGTTGCCGATGGTGACCACGTCGCCGTCCCGCAGGGGGGCCTTCTCGACCCGCACTCCGTTGACGAACGTCCCGTTGATGCTGCGGGCGTCGCGGATCTCGGGTCCGGCCGCCGTGACGATGAGCGTCGCATGGTGACGGGAGGCGAGGACGTCTGGGACGACGACGTCGTTGTCCTGAGCGCGACCGATCGTGATCGACTCACCGCTCCCTGCCATCCCAGTTCGATTGGGGCGCGCGACGTTCATCATGCGCGTCGCCGCGTTCGATGACGGCGCCTCGGCTTGATCGTCGTTCGTCCCAACGACGGATTGCCCGGCACGGATCGGGGTCGTCGGGGGCGTCGGGCCCGAGAGCTCTTCTGGTCGGTCACTCTCGAACAGCAATCGAGGTCCGTCGGGCGCACCCAGGTCGATCGTTCTGACACCGCGGATCTCCGCGGAAGAGACCCGCCGACCGTCGACGAAGACCCCGTTGAGGCTCCGGTTGTCGAAGGCGATCCATCCGATGGCGTGCTCGAACCGCAGAACCAGATGTACCCGCGACACCAACGGGTCGACGACGCGAACGTCGGCGCGCAGGTCGCGCCCGACGAACACGTCCTGACCCGGCGTGAAGGTGCGGTCCGCACCACCGTGTCGAACGGTCAACGCGGAGGGGGACGGCCGGCTCATTGCGGTCACTTCTTCCTCTCGAGGCTTCCGCGGCCGTGGCACGGGTGCCACGACTAGCTGGAGTCCTTCAGTGACGCTGCGGCAAGCCGCGCACTGAGCTGAACCAGGGCGCGGCGACCCAGCAGGCGAGGAATGACCGTCGCCACCTTGTTGAGCCTGCCCACCGCCAGGCTTGGCGGGGGGCGTCGTGAATCAAGTGCCCGCAGGGCGTAGCCCGCAACGAATTCCGGCGTGTGGACACCGGCGCCGGGAGCCTTCGTACCGGAGACGTCGAAGAACTCGGTACGCGTGGCGCCGGGACACAGCGCCATCACGCGCAGTCCGGTGCCGAGGGATTCCTGCCACAGCGCTTCGGTGAAGTGCAGGACGAACGCCTTGCTGGCCGAATAGACCGCCATGCCCGGGAATGGTTGATAGGCAACGGCACTGGCAACGTTGACCAGTACTCCGACTCCCGCAGCCCGGAGCGGCTCGATGAACGCGTGGCTGATGTCGACCACCGCGGCAACGTCGACGGCGATCTCCCGCTGCAACGACTCGGGTTCCTCCAGGTGAAACAGGCCCGTGGTGGCGAACCCGGCGTTGTTGATGACACTGGTTACCGACACCCCACGGGCCGCGAGCTCGGCTGCGAGGTGGGTGCCGGGTGACCCCGTGGCCAGGTCCAGTGCCACGATGTCTATGGCGACCCCGTGGGCGGCGTCCAATTCTTCGGCGAGGGTGCACAGGCGGTCTGCTCGGCGGGCGACGAGGACGAGGTTGGAACCGCGGGCGGCGAGCTTGCGGGCGAAGGCGGCGCCAATGCCGGAGCTGGCGCCGGTGATGAGAGTGGTCTGGTTGGTGAAGTCGACGGCGTTCAAGGTGGTCTCCGCTTTCATGACGATGCGGCGCCTCGCGAGACCCGGTCGGGCCGGTAGGAGACGCCGCATCGAATGGGTGGTTACACGAGGTGGAGCAGTTTGAGATCGTTGATGTACTTGTCGATCAACGTCTTTGACATGTGCGGGGGTTCGAGGCCGACCGCGTGTAATGCCGCCTGGAATCGACCGCTGGGTACTGCACTGCCGGCAGCAACCTGTTGGGGATGGCGATAGGCGTCCATCACGTTGATCAGCGAATGCTGACGCTGCTGTTCGGACAGTCCCCGCATGGCGGTTTCGCAGCGGGTGACCCACTCGTCGTATTCATCGACGCGCTGAATCGGGAAGCCGGCTTCGATGACCCAGTCCACGATGGTGTCCAGGGAAATACCGTCGTCGTAGCCGCCATCGGTGTTGTACGTGCGGAACGTCCCTTCTGTCATGTCGACGCCGAGGTCGGCGATCGACTCGGCCAGGAAGTCCACGGTCAACCCCGAATAGTTGGCGCGCGGGCGCCCGTCGGCACCATTGGCGGCGTAGAACGTCTCGGGGGCGATCCCGGTGGAGACGACCGTCAGCAACAATCGGGTGAAGATGTCGGGAACGTTCAACAACCCCGCGTATTTCCGGTCGGCGAGGATCATCCCCGAGCGAAACACCGCGACCGGTAATCCACACCAGTCGTTGACCTCACGCATCAGGACCTCGCCCGCCCACTTCGTCAGGGCATACCCGTTGCCGTATCCGTCGTCGAGCTTGGCGACGGATACGGCCTCGCGGATGTCGGCGTCCTCGGCGATGACTTCGTTGTGCAGGGTGGTCACGCCCATCGAGGACACGTAGTTGATGGGCTTGAGCTTGACGGTCAACGCCAACCTGATCAGCTCGGCGGTGCCGACGACGTTCGCGTTGAAGAGTTGGTTGTATGGCAGGACGTGATTGACGTGCGCGGCGGGGTGCACGATCAGATCCACGGTGTGCGCCAATCGGTTCCAGGTGGCCTCGTCCAAGCCCAGCCGGGGTTCGCCGAGGTCACCCGCGAGCACCTCCAGGTTCTCGGAGGCCAGCGCTCGGAACGTGTCGATCAGCTCCGGATCGCTGTCCAACGCGGATTCGATGCGCTCGCGTGCCTGTGCAGCGTCGCTGCCACGGGCGATGCAGATCAGCGTGCCGCCGCAATCAGCCTGACGCTGTAGCCATTCCAGCGTCAACCGACTACCGAGGAATCCGGTGGAACCGGTGAGCAGGACGGTATCGGTGGTGCCGTCGGGAGCCGGCAGCGATCGAGCGGTCGTCAACGTGTCCGCGTCGATGAACTCGTCGAGGGTGATGTCGCGGGCGTATACCTCAGTACTGCCCGCGCCGTGCACCGACGCGAAGGTGGTTTGCGTGACGCCGGAGGAGCGTTGCGTCTCGATGTACTCGGCCAGTCGGGTCAAGTCGCTGGCCGGGTTGATGATGACCCCGACGGGCACCTCGATGCCATAGATGTCCTCCAAGAGGTTGGAGAAGCTCAACGCCGACAGGGAGTCACCGCCCAGGTCGCCGAACCGGGAATCGGCGTCGACGTCGGCGGCGGACAGGCCGAGCAGCGCCTGAACCGCGCGGGTGACCGTCTCGATGACGGGTCGGTCCGCACCACCGGTGCGCAGCGCCTTGGTCTCGTTGACCTGATCGTCGGCCAACTCGGAGTACACCGACTCGAGGCGATCCCCGTAGCGCGCCTTGAGGTTTGGTCGTTGCAGCTTGCCGATTCCGGTCAGCAGCCCGTTCTCCTGGCTGAACGGTTCGGTCTCGATGATTACCTTGCGTGGGACCTCGTAACCGTTGAGGCCGTTGTCGGCGGCGATCCGCTGTAGCGCCCGACTGATGACCGATTGCACGCGGTCGGCGTTCTCGTCATCGGTCAGCTGTGTGATCAGGTCGTCGCTGGGCACCACGACGGCGAGCAGGTAGGACCGTTCACCGCTGCCGTAGACGTAGATCTGGGCGATCTGTGGGCTCATCGTGTACAGCGACTCCAGCCGGGACACGGCGACGAACTCACCCTGGGCCAGTTTCACGACGTTGTTGCGACGGTCCACGAACACCAACTGGTCGGGGCCGATCTCGGCCATGATGTCGCTGGTCTTGTAGTAGCCGTCCTCGTCGAGCATCTCCGCGCTCAACTCCGGGCGCTTGTAGTAACCGTCCATGAATTGCTCTGTCTTGACCAGCAATTCGCCCCGGGGGTGGGGCTTGTCGGTGTTGAAGTAACCCAGTTCGGGGACGTCGACGAGTTTGTAGTCGATCACCGGCGGACGCTGCACCTGGCTGTCGATCAGGACGCTGCCGATCTCGGAGGCGCCGTACCCGATGGTCAGGTGCACGCCCAGGGTCGACTCCATGAAGGCTTCGGTCTCCTTGGGCAGGGGCGCGGATCCGCAGAACGCCGACAGCACCCGTCCACCGAGCACCTCCTCCCGCAACCTCGTCTTGACCTCCGCCTCGATGGCGGCCGGATCCGATTCGTTGCCGGCGTAGCGGTCCACGTCGCTGAGGTAGCGCTGGAACACGATCTCGCAAATGCGAGGCACCAGGCTCACCATCGTCGGGCGCACCAGCGTGAAATCGGCGAGCAGCGTCGACATGTCGCTGCGCGCGGTGAAGTAGACCGTGCCGCCGTTGGCGAGGGACGAGAACACCTGCGAGCGGCCGTAGGAATGGCTCATCGGCAGATAGCTCAGTGTGATCGACGGAATCGGTGATTGACCCAGCCACATGCCCCGGAAGGTGCGCTCGCTGCCCATCACGCCCTTCGGCGTGCCCGTGCTGCCGGACGTGTAGGTCAGTGTGGCAAGGGGATTCTCCCCTTCCTCCGGTACGAACAGCGGAGCCGCCGGTTGCTCCACGCCCTGGCGCACGACGGACTCGAACGTCTCGAGGCGCACCGGACTCTGGGCCTCGGCGAGACGCCGTGCAGCCTCGTCGAACCCGTCTCGTTGGTCGTCGATACGCGCGTCGTAGTCGAAGACCACCACCCGCGCCGGTGGCGTGGCAGCTTCCAGCACGACGTCCACGGCGCCGGCGAGGTAGTCGATGCCGACCGCGAGGATCTTCGGGAGCGTCTCGTCGACGATCGCGGCGCGCTGGGACACCGACGCGCTGGTCTGCAGGGGTACTGACACCGCGCCGGAGTGAATGCAGGCCAACTCGGCGGTGGTGTAGTCGATGCCGGTGAACCCGAGTAGTGCGACCACGTCTCCGCTCACGAGGGGATCGGTCGAGTCGTGATGCCACTGAGCAGCCAAGGCCGATGCTCGGGCCCATAGTTGGCCGTAGGTCACCGTCTCGAACTCCGACCGGAGCTCGAACGTCGTGCGCCCGGTGGCGTCGTCGGTGACTGGCGTGCGCACCCGCTGTCCGGCGGCGGGGCGGTCCGCATAACCCTCCATCACCGTGGCCAGCATCTTCGACACCGGCAGCCCCGGCTTGCTCACCGCCTCGACCACGGCAGGAAGCGGGAAGGCGTCGGCGAATTGCGCATCGGTGTTGCGGAGATCGTCGATGCGGCTCTTCGTGTCGGAGACGGCGTCGGTGGCCATGGTGAGTCCTTTCGAGAGTGTGTTGGGGGTGGCCAAGCGCTAGCTGAGTACCGTGTTGGGGATCAGTTCGTCGAGTTCCTCGAGCGTGTACGGGTCGTTCTCGTAGGGGTCGCCCTTGGTGATCGTGTTGCGATCCTCGTACTCCGACCAGACGCTGACCCGTCCGCCGCCTGAGTGAAAGACCTTGCCTGACACGGCCGCCGCCTCCTCTGTGCATAGCCACGTCACGATCGGCGGCACATGCTCCACCGGTCCCGGGCCCTTCTTCGCCGCGGCGAACATCTCATCGGACAGCCGACCCTCGGTGTGCGCCTTCTCCAATTCGGGCAGCATCATCTCGTAGGTCCGAGTGGAAGCGCCGGGCGCAAAGACGTTCGCCGTGACCCCGGTGCCGGCGAGTTCGGTCGCCAGACCCTTCATCATCGAGATCGTGCCGCCCATTGCTGCGGCGAAGATGGGGTTGCCCACACCGCCGCGGGCGCCCTCCGACGCGACGGAGACGAATCGGCCGTAGCCGCGCTCGACCATGCCGGGCACCGTCAGGCGGGCCAGCCAGAACTTCTGACCCAGAAACAAGTTCATCAGACCCTGGTACTTGTCGTCGTCGATCGTGATCTGGCCATCGAGCACCGCGCCGGCGATGGCGAGCACGACGTCGACGGGTCCGAACGCGTCCTCGGCGGTCTTGACCAGGTTGGCGCAACCCTGCGGTTCGGCGACCGAGTCGTAGTTGGCCACGGCTTGCCCGCCTGCGGCGATGATCTCGGCGACCGTGGCGTCAGCGGCTGCCGAACTCTTGCCGGTGCCGCCGGCGGTGGTGCCGAGGTCGTTGACCACCACGCGTGCACCCTGGGCGGCAAGTGACAGCGCGCATGCCTTGCCGACGCCGTTTCCTGCGCCGGTCACGATGGCGACGCGTCCGGTCAATCTCTCACCCATGTCTGCTCCTCACTCCAGGCGGTAGGACGTCTCGCCCGCGACACGGCGCGGGTGGACGTCGAAACCGTTGTGTCATCGACGTTCTGCGGTAGATCGACGGCTGAGCGGACGGGTCGCGTCCGGATGGCCGTCCGGATCTTTTAGTGGTAACACTCTGTAACCACTAATTCGACTGTAGGACGCGGTCCCGTCGTCGTCAACAATGGGTGGGCGTGATCACACGTCACGACACACCGAGACGGGCACGGCGCCGAACCGGCGTGGACGGCCGGGCTAGCCTGAGGGCGAAGGAGTTTGACTGTGAGAGCTGATAGCGGTGGCGTCGCCGGGACGGTGGGCTGAAAATGGACGCCCGCAGCGAGCGGTGGACTGGCTTCCGTGATCAGCAACGCGACGACATCGCGAAGGCAGTCATCGCCGCGGTCGCCAATGCGCACGGTGACCCACTGAACGTGACCGAAGTGGTCGAACTCGCGGGAATCAGCCGCAAGACGTTCTACAAGTACTTCGACACGCTGAGCGCAGCGCTGATGTACACCCAGGACCAGGTCCAGCGGCAGATGACCACCCTCGCCAGCGATTCGGTCACCGACGCACCCAACGGACGCGAACGATTCCTCGGGATGCTGTCCTACTTCGCCACGGTCGGCCGCCAAAACCCCGAGTTGATCCGCTTCGTCAACTACTTCGACTACACGTTCCGTCGCGCAGGACTGGGGCCCACGCAAGGCGAGCAGGGCTACGGCGCCGAAGAGATCGGAATGGCGTTCCGGGACGGCCAGTCCGATGGATCCGTGCGTCCGGAGTTGGACTTCGCCACCAATGTCTTCGCCGCGGGCAACTCGATCATCGGATTGGTTCAGCGATCGCAAGTCGTAGGCCGCCCCGATGACCCCGAACTGATCCAGGCATCCATCGATCTCATCGTCGACGTATGGCGTCGACACCTGACCCCCGCCCCGGACACCAAGACCCGTCCGCAACGGACTCGGGCAGGTAAGCGAACCGTGTGATCAGGGACTCCACTCACCCCTGCAACCGACTGGTAACACCGTGTAACCTGATGATGGACCGTCGTCTGCGCTGCCAGCAGCCGGATTCCCCGGCACACCGGCAGGCGGCATCGGAAAGGACTCCACCATGGCGAACTCGCCAGCATCGTCCCCCAAAGACGTGACCCGGTTGTTCGACGTCGTTTCCCGGGGATATGACACCCCATGGATCCAGCGTCGGTTCTACCAACCCGCACAGGACGCCATCCTCGAGGAATTGGCCAACCGCGGGTCGCGCCGAATCCTCGACGTCGGTTGCGGCACCGGAATTCTCACCGCGCGCATCCAATCCACGCTCTCGACCGACGACGTGTCCGGAATCGATCCGTCGGAGGGGATGCTGGCCAACGCGAGAAGGCGCTCCTCAGCCGTCAACTGGCTCAGCGGCGCCGCAGAGCACCTGCCGTTGCCCGATGGGTCGGTGGATGCCGTCACCTCCTCGACGGCGTTCCACTTCCTCGACCAGCCCGCCGCACTCGCGGAGTTTCATCGCGTGCTCGCACCCGGCGGCGCGGTCGTCATCGGGTCGATCATTCAACCCGCACCTCTGCCCCGGGACCCGTGCGGGATACTCGCGCGCTGCACACCAAGCGGTTACCGTGCCTCCGACCGGTTGCCGAACCTGCTCAGCGAGGCCGGGTTTCACACCGTCGAACGACGGTCCATCGACTCTCTCGCGAGCAGCTGGCCGCTCTTCTATCGAGTCACGGCGGCGCTCAAGTGAGGACCCCACGCTCGCCAGTCGACGACGTCGCGGCGACCGGCAGTCGCGTCCGCCATCCTCTACTACAATTGAGCTTCCTGGCTGGACGAAGCACACGACGCCTGCTCACCGACGCGGTGGTGGGCGATCGACGGCCCTTTCCGCGACGTGTCGAGGACCTCGATGCCAGCGCAATGTCGACCATCACGGGACGCCACGTGTCAGGAGTACGAATACTCGACGGCACGAAGGGAACCAGCTCGCGATCGCGGCTCGGCCTTACCGGCATCGACGTCCCAGAATCGGTGTTCGTCAAGATGGCTGCCGCCGACACGAACACCAGGATGCTCGGCGAACTCGCCCGACTCGGCGAGAACGAGGCACGGTTCTACCGCGATCTGGCCAGTGCCCTTCCCGGTGCGGTGCCGCAGTCCTTTGGTGCTGAATTCGACTCGTTGACCGGCAGATTCGTCATCGTCCTGGAAGACCTGACCGCCGGAGCGCCGTGCCGCTTCCCTGACGTCGTCCATCCTCACGACGAGAATGAGACACACCTGCTCGCGGAGCTTCTCGGACGCGTACACGGGACCTTCTTCGACAAGTTCTCGACGGGCGCCAGCCGCCGGCCCGAATGGTCGTGGTCGCCATCCGAGGATCCCAACAAGACACTGGTGCCCGCCATCATGAAGCTCTCCGCACGCAGGCTTACCCAGCGGACGGCGGTTCCGGTGATGTCGGGCCGCTTCATCTGGGAGAACCATCGCGCCGTCACCCACGTCATCGACCACGGGCCACAGACCCTCGTGCACGGCGACCCTCACCCGGGCAACACCTACTTTCGCAATGGCCAGGCGGGTCTGCTGGACTGGCAAGTCCTCCGTGTGAGCCATCCGGCGCGAGACCTTGCCTACGCCATGATCTTTGGCATGACCACGGCCGCACGCCGCGACCGCGAACGCGACGTACTCGAGGTCTACCGCCAATCCCTGGCGGCTGCAGGCGGTCCTGAGCTCCGACGTGACGACCTGTGGCTCCGATACCGCCAGGCCGCCGCGTATGCCTTCGTCTCCTCGCTGACCACCGCCGGCCTTGGCGGAATGCAATCCGAGGCGATCGCTCTCGAGGGACTTCGGCGAACCGTCGACGCCCTGGATGACCTCGACACCGTGACAGCCCTTCGGGCGGCCATGTGAACCCGGGGGCCGACCCGCGGGTTCAGATGTGGCGCCGAACGCTCGCCGCAACCGCCGACCACCTCTGGCCGCTGATGGACTTGTACAAACCGTACGTCGACGGATTGGACAACCTGCCCGCCGACGGTCGATTCCTTCTGGTGGGCAACCACACTCAGTTCGGTCTCAACGAGATCGTGTTGATTCCCTACTTCGTACGCAAGACCATTGGCACGCAGGTGCGCCCACTGGCCGATCGTCAGCTGGCGCGCAACGGGCGGCCGGCGCCCCTGTTCACTGCATACGGTGCAGTCGTCGGGTCACCCGAGAACGCGAGTGATTTGATGCGCGCCGATGAAACGATCCTGGTGTTCCCCGGTGGGGGTCGAGAGATGCCCAAATTCAAGGGCGAGGAATACACGCTTCGCTGGCACAACCGGTATGGCTTTGCGCGCTGCGCCGTCGAGCACGACTACCCCATCGTCCCCGCCGCGCTCGTCGGCGGTGACGATGTCCTGAGCAGCTTCGTCGCCCGCGACAGCCGGTGGGGTCAGGTCAGTGAATGGATGAGTGAACGCCTCACTGGCCGAAAGGACATGGCCTTCCCACCCCTGCACGGGATCGGCCCCACGCTGATCCCGCGACCGCGCCGCAGCTATCTGCGCTTCGGCGCGCCCATCGCCACCACCCGACCGGAACGCGCCTCCGAGCAGGAGTGGGTAGCCGCGGTCAAGGAGCGGGTGCAGACCGAACTGCAGAGCACGTTGTCGGACCTGCAAGGGATCCGCGACGACGATCCGTACCGAGAGCTCAATCCCCTGGCGTGGCGCTCGGCTGTAATGGCGCCAGACACGCGCAACGCGGGCTGAGCACGTATCGCTACCTAGGCGACGGCGCCGTGACGTCGACGACGGCGATGTCCGTGGTGACCGATGCACATCCCGGTGCGTTCACCGTGACGGTGATGTGTCCCGCGTTGCGGCCCGACCGCACCACGGCCAGCGCGCGCCCCTGGTAGGTCCGATGCCGGTGGGTGCTGAAGCCCTCTTCGGTGATGGGCTGTGCGCTACCGAAGCCCAGCAGGCTGCCCGCTCCGCTGACCTCGACCGTGACGTCGCGGTCGGCGAGCGGCCGCACGATCCCCTCGGCATCGGTCAGGCTGATCTGCAGATAGGTGAGATCTGTTCCGTCGGAGCGCAATTCTCTGTTCTCGCACAGCACTTGGAGACGCAGCCCGGAGCCTGCACTTCTCAACGCGTCGCGGCCGAGCTCCGCGCCGTCCGCGCCGTAGGCCACGGCGGTCAGTGTCCCGGGGCGGTAGGGCACGGTGAACGTCGCCTGGAAGCGGTGGCGTACGCCGACGGGTTTGGAACCGAGGAGTACACCGTCCAGTAGGAGTTCGACGCGGTGGGCATCGGCGTAAACCTCGACGACTGCCGGGCGTCCTTCGTATCCCTGCCAGCTCCAACTGCGGATCGAGTTGGTGGCGCGCCAGGCGTTTCCCTTCTGCGTCTTTCCGGCGTGGTTGACCGGCTGGACGGCGATGTACGGGTCGGCGCGCAGGTGCCAGACGATCTCGTTGACATAGGACTGGGTCTGGCGGTGGCCGGTGATGTCGACGACCGGCTCCCCCGCCAGCAGCGCCGGGTATGGCGCATACAGCTGCCGCCGCTTGCCGGGCTCGATGACGGCGATGCCGGCCTCGCCGATGTAATCCCATCCAGTCCAACTAAATTCGCCGATGACCTGGGGTAGCTTCTCGATCTCGGGCCAGACCGAGACGACGTCTGGGGGATTTGTCTCGCTGCCGACAATTACCCGGTGTGGATGTAGTCGCGCGTCTTTGAGGTATCGGCCGGACATGTAGTTGTAGCCGGCGACGTCGAGCGCGGCGTAGGCGTCGCGGGTGCGCTTGTCGACCAGTGGGAGTCGCACGATGTACTTCAGCGACTTCTCCAACGTGCCAATGAGGAGGTTCAGGGCCGCGATCAGGTTCTTGTTCGCGTCGTGCCCGCCTTCTTCTCGAGCGGCGGCGTGCTTCTTCGCCTGCTTCTCGTCGTTGGTGGGCGAGATCAGATTGAGAAAGCCGTTGATGCAGTTGGTGACCAGTCGCGTGGGATCCAGTTCACGGGCCCGGTCGGCGATCACCCCGTTGAGCCGAATGCCCTCGGCGGTGGCGGTTTCGGCGATCTCGTTGCCGATCGCATGCATGATCACCGACGGGTGGTTGGCGTTCTTCGCGACGAGGGCTTCGAGGTCGCGTTCCCACCACTGCTCGAATTCCGCGGAGTAGTCGAAGCGAGCCTTGGGTCGCCACCAGACGTCGGTCAACTCGTCCATTACCAGCACGCCGTGTCGGTCGCAGGCGCGCAGCGTTGCCCGCGAGGCCGGGTTGTGTGCGCTGCGGATCCCGTTGTATCCAGCGGCCTTGAGGATGCGGATGCGCCGGTCTTCGGCGGCATCCAGGGTGTGGGCACCGATCACGCCGTTGTCGTGGTGGATGCAGGAGCCGCGCAGCTTGACGGTCTGGCCGTTGATGCGCAGTCCATGGTGCGCGTCGACCGACAGTGTGCGGACACCGAATTCGGTGTGCGCCTCGTCTTCGACCTCGACGACGCCGGCCAATCGCGCAGTGACCGAATACATCTGGGGATCCTCCGGTGACCAGAGCTCGGCGTCGGGCACCGTCATCAGCTGACGGATGGTCCTGGTTTCACCCGGCTCCAGGAACAACTGCTCGGTGAGCGGTCCGACCGTGACTCCGCTCGGGCTGGTGAGTTCCGTAGCCAAGGTCAGCGTGACGCGCTCGGGCCCGTCGTGGGTCACCTCGGTGCTGACCTCGACGGTGGCGTCGTCGCCGTCCACCGCCGTCGTGACGATGCGCAGACCGTCGGCGGTGATGCGGGTGCGGCGGCCGACGAGCAGGTGCACGGGGCGGTAGATGCCGCTGCCGGTGTACCAGCGGCTGTTGGGCTGTTGGTCGTTGTGCGCGACGACCTCGACGACGTTGTCGGCGCCGTAGTTCAGGTACTCGTCGAGTGTCACCTGGAAGATCGCGTAGCCCGAGGGGCGGCCACCCGCCAGGCGACCGTTGATGAAGACCTCCGAGCGTAGGTAGACGCCCTCGAACTCGATCGCGACCGTGCGATCTCGCCACTCATCGGGGACGGCAACGGTTTTCGTGTAGCGGTACACCCCACCCGGAAAGAACCCAGTGTTGTGGCCGCCGGGTGCGTGCGGGTCGCGCGGCTCGTACAGCATGGCGTCGTAGGGAACCGTCACCGGTCCTAGCGACTCGTCCTGGCCTTCCTTGCGGACGTACCAGTCGGCGTTGAAGTCCTGACGGATCACGAGACCTCGACCGTGGGCAGGTAGACGCGTTCGGACGGCCGCAGGAAGCGCCGCTCACCGCGGACCTCGACGGAGCCCTCCAACCGGCGATCGTCGGAGGACGCGCCGACGAACAGGTCGACGGTCGCCGGCTCCACGGCCACCCGGTGATCCAGGCCGCTGAAGGCGAACTGGTCGGCCGAGACGGCGAACGTCACCCGGGCCGATTGACCTGGGTCGAGTTGCACCCGAGCGAACCCGGCGAGCTGCTGAGCGGGACGAGTAACCACGGCGGCATTGACCCGCGAATAGAGCTGCACCACTTCCGATCCCGCTGCTTCGCCGACGTTGGTCACCGTCAGCGCCGCCTCGACGACGCCGTCGGTGCCAACACTTGGGGTCACGTGCAGGTCAGTCAACTCGAAGTTGGTGTAGCTGCGACCGAAGCCGAATGGGTACTGCGGAGTGGCCGACATGTCGCGGTAGTGCATGCCCCGGATGACGGCCTCGCGGCGGTAGCCGCTGTCGGCGCGCTGGTAGTGGTAGATCGGGATCTGCCCACCGTGCCGCGGCATCGTATAGGGCAGCTTGCCGCCGGGGTTCACGTCGCCGTAGAGCACCCGCGCCAATGCCCGGGTGCCCGCCTGGCCTGCAAAGGACGCTACGACCAGCGCTGAGGACTCCAGCACCGACGCGGGCAGCGGGTAGGGCCGGCCCTGGATCAGGACGGTGACCCGTGCCGTCCCGGTCTCGGCGATCGCGTCGGCCAGGGCCCGCTGCACGGCAGGTAGGGCGATGTCCGCAGTGTCGGTGCCCTCGCCTTCGGTGCCGCCGCCGATCGCGGCGCTGTGCCCGCCGAGCGCGAGGATCACCACGTCGGCGTCACGGGCGGCGGCGACGGCCCGGTCGAAGGAGTTTCCGTCGAGGTGCTCGGTCAGTCCGCAGCCGGGTTCGACGACGACCCCGACGGCATGCTCGGCGATCTCCTCGGCCAGGGAACGAACTCCGTAGCGCAGCCGGACGTAGTCCTCGGCGTCCAGATCGGCGGTGTCCGGTCCCTCGGGTTCGGCCTTGAAGGAGTCGGTGCCCTCCAGGTTGCCGAGGCCTCCAGATGCCATGAAGCGGTACATCTCTCGGCCCACGGGATAGGTGTAGGTCGCGAACTGTTGATGGGCTTCGTGTCCGAGTGGCCCAATGACTGCTACCTTCGCCGACGTCCGTAGAGGCAGGACGCCGTCGTTCTCGAGCAGGACGACGCTGCGTTCGGCCAGTTCGTCGGCCAGGTCGGTTCCCTCGGCGGTCGTCGCCGTGACGGTGACCGGGCCCTCGGCTGCGTAGGGGTGCTCGAACAGGCCGAGCTCGAACTTGGCGGTCAACAGCCGCAGTACCGAGGTGTCCAGTTCGGCCATCGGGACGCGGCTGGCGTCGACTTCGGCGGCCAAGGTCTCCCCGTAGGCCCAGATGTAGGGCGCTTCCAGGTCCAGTCCAGCGTGCAACGCCATGCGGGCCACGTCGCCCTTGCCGGTGGCCACGCGCTGGCGGTCCAGCGCGTGCTGCATCGCCATGTAGTCGGCGATGACGAATCCGTCGAAGCCCATCTCCTCGCGCAGCAGATCGTGCAGCAACTCGCGGGAGACGCCGGCGGGAATTCCGTCCACGTCGCCGTAGGACGTCATCACCGATCGCAACCCGGCCGCGTTGATGGCCGCCTCGACGGGAAACGCCATGACCTCACGGGTGAATCGGCTACCCGCTTCGAAGGAGGAGGCGTTGAGACCGCCCTGGCCCAGCCCGAAACCGAGGAAGTGCTTGGCGGTGGCGAGCGCACCGCGAGTCAGGTCGTTCCCTTGGATGCCCTTGACGAACGCGATGCCGAACGCCGCGGTCAGCAGGGGGTCTTCGCCGTAGGTCTCGTGCACGCGTCCCCACCGGGGGTCGAAGGCGATGTCCAGTACCGGGGACAGTGCGTGGCGCAGGCCGAGGCGGACCATCTGTTCGCGTACGACGTCGGTCATCTGCTCCACCAGGTCCGGACTCCAGGTCGCAGCCAGCGCGATCGGGGTCGGGAAGACCGGATGCCGGGGCGCGACGACACCGTTGAGCGCCTCGACCTGGAATAGCGCCGGAATGCCGAGTCGGGTGCGCTCGACGAGGAACCGTTGAATGTCGTTGACGCCGCTGGCAATTCGGGATGGATCCTCGGTCTGCGGGCACACCATGCCACCGATTCCGGTGGGGAGCATCGTCGTCGCGGCGTCTTCGACCAGGTGTCCTTCGCTGAGCAGCAGCATCGACATCAGACACGTCAGTTGTCGTGCCTTCTCGGCAACCGTCATCTGCTCGAGGAGCAGACGTGCCCGCTCGTCGGGCGCGAGCGCGGCGTTGCGGTGGTCGTTGGCCATTGTCACGGTCTCGTCCTCCAGGTCCTTCGAGTTGGATGTGCGTGTCGGGTCTGACGATCAGTTCCCGAAGACTTAGTGGTAACACCTTGTTACCGATACCTCGAACCTAGGCAGGCATGCCCTGCTCGTCAACCAAGGGTGTCGACGATCACGCGGGCGTAGACCCCTCGTGCGAGCCATCGACCGCGGCGATGTTTGACGCAGAACGGGACCCGGCCTACCGTGAATATTACTAGTAACACTATGTAACCGGTTCGCCGAAAGGACCGTGAGGAGCAACATTGATGAGCCCCCAAATGCCCACCGGCCACCACCTCTATCAGGACCCGTCGGTCTCCATCGACGAGCGCGTCGAAGATCTGCTCGCGCGGATGCCACTCACCGACAAGGTCGGATTGTTCTTCCACACCCTCGTCGGCGTGGGCGACCCCGACCAACCCCACCCAATGTTCGGCTTCCCCGCCGTCACCGAACTCATCGACTCGGGCATCACGCACTTCAACATCCTCGGTTCCGCACCCGACGGTCGTCAATTTGCGAAGTGGCACAACCAGATCCAGCGCATTGCCCTGGAGCGTCCGCTGGGCATCCCGGTTACGTTCTCTACCGATCCCCGGCACCACTTCACCGACAACCCCCTGACGCAGATGATGGCGGGCCCCTTCTCCCAGTGGCCCGAGATGCTCGGCCTGGCGGCCATCGGCTCCGAGCAGCTCGTCGAGACCTTCGCCGACATCGCCCGCCAGGAGTATCTGGCCGCCGGCATTCGGGTCGCGCTGCACCCTCAGATCGACCTCGCCACCGAGCCTCGCTGGGCGCGCATCAGTGCCACGTTCGGCGAAGACGCCGACCTCACCTCGCGTCTCGTCGGGTCCTACATCCTGGGCTTTCAGCGCCGCGACTTCGGCGCCGACTCCGTCTCGACGATGACGAAACACTTCCCCGGCGGCGGGCCCCAGAAGGACGGCACCGACCCGCACTTCGCCACCGGCCGCGAACAGGTCTACCCCGGCAACAACTTCGGCTATCACCTACAGCCCTTCGAGGCCGCGATCGCCGCCGGAACCCGGCAGATGATGCCGTACTACGGGATGCCCGTAGGCACCGAGTACGAAGAGGTCGGCTTTGGATTCAACCAGGGGATCATCACCGGACTCCTACGCGAGCACCTCGGATTCGACGGCATCGTCTGCACCGACTGGGGGCTGATCGTCGACCACGCCGACGCCGGCGACATCGGGACGGCGCGCGCGTGGGGCGTCGAGCACCTCAGTGTGCCCGACCGCGTCCTCAAGGCCATCAACGCCGGGGTCGACCAATTCGGCGGAGAGGAGTGCGTCGATGTCCTCGTCGCACTCGTCGACGACGGCAAGGTCAGCGAGTCAAGGATCGATCAATCCGCCCGACGCCTGCTGCGCGAGAAGTTCCTGCTTGGACTCTTCGACCGTCCTTTCGTCGACGAGGACGCCGCCGCGGCGACCATCGGACGCAAAGACTTTCGCGCAGCCGGTCTGCAGGCTCAGAAGCACGCCGTGACATTGCTCGTCAACCGTCCGGCCGCCGACGGCGGCCCGACCCTGCCGCTACGTCGCGGGATCAAGGTCTACGCCGAGGGGATCTCACCGGAAGCACTGAGCGCGTATGCGACACCGGTGGCCGATCCGACCGACGCCGAGGTGGCCCTGGTGCGACTGCAGGCGCCCTACCAGGCGGGCGGCGACGGCTTCGCGGCGTTCTTCCACCAGGGCTCGCTGGAGTTCCCCGTCGAGCGCCTCGAGACGCTCGACGCCCTCTGCGCGACGGTACCGACCGTGATCGACGTCTACCTCGACCGGCCCGCCGTTCTCACCGAGATCGCCGGTACCGCAGCGGGTCTCGTCGCAAACTATGGTATCGCCGAAGCCGCGCTGCTGTCGGTTCTATTCGGTGAGTCCGACCCGCGAGGTCGGCTCCCGTTCGACCTCCCGCGCTCGGATGCCGCCGTTATCGCCAGCGATGGCGACGTCCCCTTCGCCACGGAGGATCCCGTGTTCCGGTTCGGTCACGGCCTGCGGTACGCGGCGACGTCGTGACCGCCATCCCCGACCCCAACGAGGCCGTACGAAACACCAGCCGGCAGAACCGCATTCAAGTCGCGAAAATTCGGTTGCTCGGACGTCTGCTTGGCAACGGCGAGTGGCTGGCCAAACTCGTGGTGAAGGCAGCCAAGCGGCCGAAACGCCGTGGGCGAGAGCCCGCCGAGGCCGCCCCGCCGCGGCGCGCGGTCCGCGGACTCGACGTGCGGCACAGCAAGCACGCCGGGTGGCCGGTCTGGTCATTGGTACCGTCCAAGCCGTCCACCCGGATCATCCTGTACTTCCATGGCGGCGGCTACGTCGGTCAGGCCAACAAGATGCAGTACACATGGTGCGCCGACGTCGCGCGCAACACGGGCGCGACCATCGTCGTGCCGATCTACCCGCTCGCCCCCACCGGGACCGCCGCCACCGTCGTCCCCGTCGCGGCGGACCTTATCGAGTCGCTGATCACCGCGTACGGAGCCGAAAATATCACCCTCACCGGTGATTCCGCCGGCGGCGGGCTCGCACTGGCCGCCGTGCAGGAATTGGTGCGGCGCGGGTCCACCATTCCCGGCCGCTTGGTACTGATCTCCCCGTGGCTCGACGTCACCATCGGCGACCCCGCCAGCATGGCAATCGACGTTCCCGCTGCCGGTGTCAAGATACTGCGCGCCGGTGGACGGCTCTGGGCCGGTGACGCCGATCCCACCGACCCGAGGGTCAGTCCTCTGTTCGGATCCATGGTGGGCTTGCCGCGAACCATCATTTTTGGCGGGACCTTCGACGTTCTGCACCCCGATACCGTGCGGCTGCAGCAGCGCGCTAGCGCCGAGGGCGTGCACGTGGAAACCGTCATCGCAGATGGCCTCGGACATGTCTGGCCGTTGTACCCATACTTGCCGGAAGCCATAAGGATTCAACCGCAACTTCGCGAGACACTCGTGGGCGGCCCCTAGCGGCGGGCGGTCCGAGTCCGAGAACCCGTCCGCTTCGAGAGTATTGGCTGTCAACATCCCGAAGGCGAGTCTGTCCGCGTGGACGGCGACCGACACAAACGACCTGTACTTCCGATTCCTAGTTGCGTCCCAGGATTCGGGAGCCGCGGCGTTCGTGTCGTTACTTGACTCGACATCGCCGTCGTCAATCAGAGCCCACACCCCTTGGTCACCGCCGTAGCCCTCAACGAACTCGCTAGTGAAGGAGTCTTTGCGATTTTCTTGAGTCGCTGTAAGTGCCCGACTGCATCACGCGAGATCGAGCACCTAGCTCTTGAACGCGGAAGTACGCGCCCGCGGCGCTTCCCTCTGTACGAGATCGCACACCTTACTGACGATCGACGTGCGAAACCCGCTGATCTCCAAGTCCTTTGACGCTTGGTCCAGCATGGAGAGTCGGCGGAGTTTGTCGGCAGTGCCGAGCATGGCTCCTTTTATAAGCAGCGACGTGCGACGAGACTCTGCCTTCAAGGCTTGATCGAGCGAGACCCGCTCCCCCTCCTGCTGACGCTTGAACGCACGCTCGTTCCTGAACTTGAAGTAGCCGACAATGGCGGTCGCGACGGCGAGGCAGCCGGCCAGGATGCGAACCCCGACGACCGAACTGCCCGGCGGGATGAGGCTGATGGCAAAGGTCGCCCCGGCAGTCAGAACAGAAAGCGCCGTCAGCCAGAGGTTGAAGGCGACTGCATGATCCTAAACAGCCTTCGTCTGCTCCGCCCCCACCGCGGCAGCATGTCACACAGCATCGGACCAAGCCCGGCAATCAAACACAGTATGCAGTGTGTCGGCGCAGGTCCCTCTCTCTTGGTGCAGGAGTTCGAGCCTCTTGGCACACTCTTGGCACAGCCGTGGGTTTCAGAATCGGACTTGTCGAAGCTGAAACGAGCTGACCTGCGTTGATAATGGTGGGCGCGGAGGGGATCGAACCCACGACCGCTGGTGTGTAAATGTGTGGCCACACGTCTAGGGAGTGTCTTGCCGTGACGCCTCGTCTGGGAAATGGCCACGTAACCAGCCCTTTTCGTCTACCCAGTCCAGTTTGGTGACGGCCCGTTTAGGCGCGTCTTGGTCACTTCTTGGCCACGCGGGGGTTTTGGTCGATCAGGTGTTCGACTGAACCTCCCGACGCGGTCACACCGCTGTGTCCGAGGCCTTTCCTAGACTCCGGCCCATGGGTAAGTACCGAGGTGGGCAAAAGCCGTGGGAGAAGGACGATCCAAAGGGCCGTCGGCTCGACCCTGGCCAATATGCAGAGCTGAATGCCGTGTTCTACACCGCCGACCCGGTGGAATTCATTAGGATGCGGATCGAGTCGCTATCGCTGATGGCCAGCACCGACGAGCAACTGGGATCGCTTTTCGAAGCAAACCGGATCGTCGGAGCGGCCCACTTTGGACCAATGCCGCCGCCGCCCTTAGACGCCCGCCAGCGGTACATCCGCATGGAGGCGGTGATGATCGCCAACCACGCCTCCGAGACACTGTTGCGGCTGTTCTTCGCCCACGTGGAGCACCCCGAGTGTCCCTGGCTGGGGATGTCGGCCTCAACTAACTTCGGTGAATACAAGGGCAAGGTGGCCACCGCGCTGGACCGCGGGTTCGACCGCGAGGCCATCGCAACGGTGTTCCTGGGCGGCGTTGGTCGAGTCGATTCCGTCGTTCAGCTCACCGACGCCGAGTTCGAAGACGCCATCGACGGCTTGCAACTGCTTCTGACCGATTGCGCGAACCGAGTGCTCGATGACGCCTTCCTCTACAACGCCGTCAAGCACGGCGTTAGCGCCGTCGCTGTCGACGACGATGAGGCCAAGATGACTTGGCAGCCGCTGAACGGGGAGCCGGAGATCATCCATGAAGGGCCCACTCACGTGTATCTCCACAAGGCGGCGTCGCACAATGCGGCAAAGACCGAAGCTCACTGGTGGCTCACCATGGAGGACTCGAATCCTGGACGGGAGCTCTCGGTCTCGGTGCTCATCACCAGGGCGCTCGGCTCGCTCTGGGACGTCGCCCGCCGCCGCTACCTTGGGGAGAGCGGCACTATCAACTACGTCAGCAACGGGGCCGTCGGGATGACGGTCTACGGCATAACCATGGGGGCAATGAACCGCCTCAAACGCGCGGTGCACGAACTTGTCAAGGCTAAATCTGACGGCACCGTGGACGGCAGCCAGCACCACGTCGTCCCCTACGACATCCCCCGGGAGTGGTCGCTGGCCGGTGCAGCGGCCGCCGTCGAAGAGCGGACGGTTGCGCTACCCGCCAGAGAGCGTGATCGGCAGGTGTATTCCACCGGTGAGCTGTCCTTCCTGCCGATCACGCCGCGTGGATTCCAACGGGGAGGGTGACGCTACGCCGTCTCGGTGAACCTTGGCTTCCACGCGTCGCAGCTCTCGCAGCTGGAGAAGCTGACCAGCGTCACCTGGCCGAGGGCGAACGCCACCGCGTCAGCGTTCGACACGTGACGTAACGCGGCCTGGGCTTCGAGGTCGGTCAGCGGCGGCGGCGGTGAACACCTAGGGCACTGGCAGCCGATCGGCTCGGCTCCTGGGGTGGTCATCTGTGCGCGGAGCTCCGCCCGACCCACCAGCGCCAACCGGCCGCCTGACGGGGCAGTGCGGCACGCCGTCGAGGTCGGCGCGGTCATCGGCCACCCACTCGTCGGGTCATCCACGCGGGCGGCGGCGACTTGCGACCCTCTCGCGCTCGACGGGCGGCGTCGAGTGGGCTGACGATGTGCATGCCCTGGCCGATGGAGTGCGCCAGGACGTCGTAGGCGACCACCGCTGCCGCCACTCGGTCGGGCTGGTGTTGACCGGCTTCCCAAGTCACCGCCTGGGCCTCGAAGTCGGGCAGGTACCCGGCCACCCTGGCCCGACCGGTCTCCAGCGCGGCGAGCAGGCCGGTGGCCCGTGTGACCGCATCGCCCTTGCCTCGGTCGGTGCCCTTCGGGGGCCAACCCGTGACGCGCACAGGGTGATTGAGGGTGTACTTCGGCAGAGACTCGGTGACCAGCCTGGTGTAGGTGGCCCTGGCACTGAACGCCTCGATGGCGATCTCACTGGCCCCGACGTCTCGGGCCAGCTCGACGGCCCGGCGGCTCCACTGGTCGCTGGTCATGTGGCCGCTGACGTCGGCGATCAGGGCCACCACGCCGTCGGCGCTGAGACTGGCGGCGATGATGCCGGTCTCGTCACCCTGACCCGAATCGGCGGGGTCGACGCCGACCACGATCTTGACCACGCCTGGCGGCGCTGCCGGTAGACGCCACTGCTCGATCCACGCCGTCTTAATCAGCCCGCCTTGTGGGGTGCTGGGTGCGCCGAGGTACATCGCGGCCCAGGCCCTTGAACCCACCTCGGCTTCGATCTCGCGGAACTGAGCGGCGGTGCGGCCCACGGCGCTGGTCATCGCGATGCCGGTTCGTTCACGCAACAGCGCGTCGGGCACCCCGGCGGTGCTTATGGCGGGGATGTTCACACACCGCCACCGACTGCCAGGTGCGTCGAGCAACCTGCCCGCGATGTCTTCGCTGTGCCATCTGGTGGTGACGACGATGGCCGACCCACCGGGCATCAGCCGTGTCATCAGGTCGGCGTTGAACCCCGCCGCCAGCCGCCGCCTGTATGCGTCGGAGTCAGCGTCAGCGGCCCCACGGATGGGGTCGTCGACGACGAGCACGGTAGCCCCGAATCCGGTGGTGCTGGACAGGATTCCGCCCGCCAACATGCCGCCGCGGTGCCCGGCCACCCGCCAGCGCCCGACACTCTTGCGGTCCGCTGCCAGCTCGATGCCGACCACCGCGGGGTTCTCGGCGATGAGACGCCGGGCGGCGGCGCTGTGTTCCTCGGCGAGCTGATCACCGTAGGACTTCACGATGATCTCGGCGTCGTGGTCACGGGCCAGCTGCCAGACCGGGAACACCTGGGAGGTGAGCACGCTCTTGCCGGTCCGCGGCGGCATGGTCACGATCAGCCTGGAGTCGGGCGTCTCGACGGCGCGGACCAATTCGTCGGAGAGCATCTGGATAGCCGGGGTGATCACGTAACCGGGGATCAGCCAACGAGCCAATTCGGCCGGCGAATCTGGGCGCCGACGGCCTCGCGCTGCGCCGAGAGCGCGAGCGGTCGTCAGGGTGGTCACCGTGGTCACGCGGCGCTCCTCACGGGAACGAAGCCCAGGTCTTCGGGGGTCCAGAGGTCGGCGCGCCGCCATTGATGGCCGCAACGGTCACAGGCGTACTCGCACACCAGGCGCTTGCCGCCGTTCCAGGTGACGGCGTCGGGCTCGTTGAGAGAGCACCGGCGAACGCAGCTGTCCGCGAAGTGGCCCGCCGGGTTGCAGGCCGGGCAATAATCACCAAGCCAGAAGTCATGAAATGGGCTGGGCTGGCGAGCGGTCAGGGCGGTCATGGTCACCTCTCGGTGGGGTGGTCGTTGGGGTAAGGCGCGTCTCCGTCGGGACTCGGTCGTGGTGGTCGGTGTGGGCGTGGTGGTCAATCAGGCCGGGGTGGGCGTCCTGGTGCCGAAGGCGGGAACCGTCCGGCCACCGCTGCGGAGGCTGGCTAACTGGACCGAGGTGTAGCCGCCGCCGTCGGTGATTCCCAAAGCTGAGCAGGCGTCGGCCTGGGTGGCCTCACCATCGCTGTACAGCTTCTTCGCAACAGCAAGGACCGCTGGCCAGCAGCGGTCCAGAAGCGGAACTACATCGGCACCGAGGTGGGTGCCACCAGCGAGGCCCAGCGTGGCGGCGTCCCGGCAGCCATTCCCCGCGAAGACGTCGAACAGGTCGCGCTGAGTGGGCCGACGACCGGCGCGGAAGCGGGCCTCGCTCCAGGGTCCGGCGTAACTAATCTCCATCTCGCGATGAGCCGGAATGGTGTCACTGAAATAGGTGGTCAGACCCTTGAAGCCGCCGGGCAAGTCGCCGACGATTGCCGTGATCACCTCTGCCCCCGCCACCACGGAGGCGATGAGATGTCCGCTCTCATGAACGGCCACGGCGAGCCGGTCGTGGTCGACGGGCACCGGCTCGCGGCGCGGCGGCTTCGGCGCGGGCGTGTTCAACGGCGTCGGTGTCTTCGGGCCACCACCGGCCGCCAGGGCCGCTCGCACGGAGGCGCTGGCCACGGTGGCGATTAGTTCCAGGTCATTCATGGTCGAGCCTTTCGGGTCTGGTCATCACCGTCATCACGAGATGTCGGATCAGCGTCGGGACGCCACCGTCCCGACGCTGATCACGGCACCCGCGAGGAGTCGGGCGTCTTCGAGGGGAAGGTATTGCGCGCCAAACGTTCTCGGTGTTTTCGGACCTTGGCGTCGGCGCGGGCCGCGGTGGCGTCGAGGTGGCGGGCGATGCACGCCGAGCAGGTGT
Source organism: Mycobacterium sp. AT1 (assembly GCF_002043095.1). Taxonomy (GTDB): domain Bacteria; phylum Actinomycetota; class Actinomycetes; order Mycobacteriales; family Mycobacteriaceae; genus Mycobacterium. The sequence goes on from NZ_MVOC01000007.1 coordinate 25,202, forward strand.
AGCCGTGAACCGAACCCCGCCACTGCCAGGCAGGGCCACCGCAGCTCTGACACCGCGGGCCGCGGTACTCGCCGTCGGCGCTCACGACTCGATCACCACAGAGGCCACCACGGCCTCGCAACCCACCAGCACGGTGCGTTCGGCCACGGCCACGAACGTGTTGTGCTTCTCATCGATCGCCGTCCGGACCTGAGGCTGGTCGCGCCAGCCGAACAGCGGGGCGCTGGTGGCGATGAGGGTTTCACCGAGGCCGTCGGCGTACCCGCCGTCAACGACGAGGGTGTGCCCGCCGGGAGTGATCCACTTGGTGCCCAACCGGCTGACCAGGCGCACCGACACCAGGCCGGGAAGCATCGTCGGGGAGGCGTGAACCAGACCGACGACGTTGGCCTTGGCGAGCTGCGTTTCCAGCCAGGCCAGGGCCACCGCCGCGTCGTCGACCGTGGGGATGGTGGCCAGCTCGGCGGCGTCGAGCCTGAGCCGGTCGGCCAACTGGCGGGCCACCATGGCCGACTCCCGCAGCCGCAACGCCTGGCTGGCTCGGGATTCCACCTCGCGGCGGCTTGGCTCGGTCAGGTCGCAGCTGTCGAACGCCCACACCACCACCGGGTCGAACGGGTCGAGGACGCCACCGCGCTGCCCCTCCTTGCGGGGGCCGTCGAGGGCAGGCACCGAACACCACGGTGCATCCCAGATGCCGGTCTGGCTCGCGCCGGGGAAACTCGTCCCCCTGATCTCGACGCCGTTCAGGTGACGGGAAGGGCCGGTGACGTCGGTCCAGCTGACCTCGGCGTACAGCCCGCCGGGGGCGGGGTTCTGAGGCGGCGCGTCGAACACCGTCGGCAGCGGGGCCGAGTGCGTGGTGACCGGGAAGTCGGGCAACGAGCTCGGGGCGGTCACAGTGAAATTCCTAATTTGGCGAGTTCGGCGCGGGCATGATCAGCCGCGGTGATGTCCTGAGCACGTCTCGACCGGGGTTGGTCGTCACGGTCCAGACGGCGTTCCAGCGCGCGGGCGGCGTGGTCGACCCCGGCGAGAGCGCGTAGTAGGCGCTCGCTGACGACCCCGGTCAGAGCATTCCCTAGAAGCCGGTCCAGGTCGTGGTCATACATTGCCGCCGCCGCTGCCAAACGATGGCCCCAGAGCCCCTCCGCAACGCTCTCGGCATCGATCTCGGGCAGCTGAGGCCGCTGGACCAGCGTGCGCACCGCGGCCATCGCCCGTCCCCGCTCCTCCAAGCTCAGGTGCCGAGTCTGGTTCTGCGCCTTGGCCTCGGCTACCAGGCCTGAGGCGACGAAGATCAGCTCACCCGCCGCGTCGGCCAGATCCTCGACGTACCGGATGTAAGTCCTGGGGGCACCTCTCTCGGCAACGCGGTTGGCCAGCGAGACGCAGATGTCACAGGTCTCAACGGTGAGCGACCAGCCGCCCCTGAGATGGGACCCGAGTCCTTGCCGACGCCGCTCCCGCAGCTCGCCCTGGGTGAAGGTCGGCGCGGGCGCGGGCTGTTGACGGGCCAGCGCCGCGGGTGTGCGGTTGCGGGCCTTGACGGTCATCGCGCTACCCCCTGCCGAAGCCGAGATACCAGGGCATCGACGTGGCCGGGCGCGATCTGCCCGGCCTCGGCGTCAATGGCGCGGGCGACTCGATGGAACGCCAGACCTTCGCGGGCCGCGATCACCCGCGGGTCGTCGTCCGGCACCTGACGGGACTTGAGAGACGCCACCACTGCCGAGTAGCTGGCCGCTGACCGGACTGCCGGGTCGTCGGAAATTAGAACACCCATGACCACAACGTACACACGACGGTGCCACGGTGCGACGCCGAAACCTGTTGCGTAACAACAAGTTACCCGACTTAGTCGGTATATTCGAGGTCCTGTGGGCCTGGTCGGATTGGGCAGGGACGACGAAACCCCGATCCAAAATCGGATCGGGGTCGTGGGCGTGTCGGGCGTGTCTAGGCCTTCTCGGCCAGCACCCGGTACACCGTGGCGCGGCCGACGCCGAGCGTCTGGGCGATCTTCTCGACGGGCTCGCCGCTGGCGCGCAACGCTTCGGCCTGGCGCACCTGGTCGGCGTCGAGCGCCTTCGGGCGACCGATGGGCAGGCCGCGTGACTTGCGTGCCGACCGCGATGCTTCACGGCGCTCGCGGCCCAGTTCCAGCTCCAGCTCGGCCAGCGACGCCAACACGCCCGCGATCATTCGGCCGGTGGCGTTCGAGGTGTCGATGCCCTCCCGCAGCGACCGGAGCACGATGCCGCGCTCACCGAGATCGCGAATCGTCAGCATCACCTCGGCGGCGTTGCGGCCGAGCCGGTCGATGCCCACCACCACGATGGTGTCACCGTCCTGGGTATAGCTGAGCAGCGCGGAGAGGCCAGGGCGCTGCTCCTTGGTGGAGGTGCCGGTGAGGACGTCGGAGTACACCCGATCAAGATCAACCCCGGCCGTCTTCAGCGCATCGCGCTGCTGATCGAGCGATTGATGCCCGGTGCTCACCCGGGCGTATCCGAAGACCCGTCCGCCACCCATTAGGCCACCGCCTCGGCGGCCTCGTCGACCAGGATGCGGTCGTAGTAATCCCTCTCGAATGCGAGCCACTTCTCGGCCAGGTACTCGGGGCGGGCGCGGTCGGCGGCGTCGTCGGTGGCCCACTTGGCCTCCATCTTGGCCATGTAGACGGGGTCCCTGAGGCGGGCCGCCCTGGCGGCGTGGCGCTCGGTGTTGGTCATGTCGTTATCGTATCTCAAAAGTCGACACCACTTAATATTGATACGAGACGACTTATGAGATTTCTGACCTGGTGGAATGCCCCACCTGGAGGGTCGGAATCACCCGTTCCAAAACTAAAGAATTGAGACGCCCTAGTCGGCTCGGCTGGGCCGCCAGCCGGGAGCACCCGTGGTCGCGGGCGGGGTCACCACGGACACCGTGGTGGGCTTCACGCGCTGAGTGCCGTTACCGAGGCTGACGACGGGCATGGTCGCGACGGCGTTGTTCTCGGGGTGAACGCGCCAGTCGGGGCCACCGAGGTTCGTAATTTCCATGCTCCTAGGTTACCGGCGTCGAGTGCTGGAATCCGTTGTGCGAATTAGTGATAACCCAAAACTGTTCAACGCCGACGAGTCGCGCCGGGCCGCCAATGGGCCAGCGGATCGTATTCGCCGCTGGCCGCCCCGGCCTTGCGCACCGGCGTGACGACGGGCACAGGAACTGGCTCCGGCAGCGGCACGACCGCCGCCACCTCGGCGACGGACTCAGGGTCTACGGAATCGGGCTCCAGCGCCACGGTGAGCGTTGAAACCGGCTCCGGTGCAGTCTCGTCCACCTCGGGCTCGCTGATCAGCTCAGGGGCTTCCCGACGCGCCATCACCGCTGCCCACTCGCGGAGTTCGTCAACCGGGACGCCGCCGACGGCCAATACGCCGCGGGCGATCTCCACCTGGAGCGCGAACAACGGATCGTCGGGGCCGACGACGTTGCCGACCAGGGCGCGCAGCTCGGTTTCCAGTTGGGCCTCCATGTCGGCGGGCGTGAGTCTGCCGTCGGCCACGTCACGGGCGACGGATGACGCCGCCTTGATCGCGTCCTCAGGGGTGATGATCGTCATTCGGTGATCTCCTCGATCTCGGCGTCGATGATGTTGCCGGACAACTGGTGTTGCGGCTGTCGCTGAGCGACCAGGGTCAACAGCTCGGATTCGAGGCGGTCGATGACGGCGGTCACGTCGGTGCTGACGCTCACGTCCACTTCGGTGCGCTGCGGTGCATAAGCCCCTGCTAGCTTGGCGCGCTCGGTGACGGTCGCCCGAATCTCCTTGGCGTACGCCAAAGCGGTGTCGTCGTCGCCATCCTCGATCGCCAGGAGGTAGCGAGTGAACCCGTTCCGTTGGATGAGCTGGAGGGCGGCGTCGTGCTTCCGGCGGGCTTGCTCGATGGTCTCGGGCGGCGTGCGGTCTCGCAGTCGAAGCACCGCCTGACGCGCAGCCTGGCGGCTTCGGTAGTCCAGCGAGTCCGCGATCTCCTGCCACGTCGCGCCGGTGGCAGCCAGACGCTCGGCCTGCTCCGCTCGGTGCCGTGAGTCGAGTCGATTGGTCACGGTGAACAGTTTGACAACAGACCGTGCAGAGGTCGGCCGCCCGCGGGGGTGCCGCCGCCCCTGGCCGTCAACGGTCAACGGTCAATGGACGCGAGGGCGACGCGTGAGGATGCCGCCGCTCCTCGCGTGAGCATTCGTCGGCGGGCACGGTCAGTCTTTCGTCTCAGGTCCCCTACCCCCAAGTCCCCTATTTCATAGGGGGGACGACACTTGGGTGGGGTTGGGCTTGAGTTGGGTCTGCGGTTGGGTCCGGTTGGGTTTTCGCAGGTCAGGCCCGTTGGGTCGGTACTTGGGTGGGGGTGGGTCCCCACCTCACCGCGTGGAGGCCAGACCCAAGGCAGACCCAACCCCACCCGTACGGCGGAAAGTGCGCTGACCTGCACTTTTGGCGTTGGCGCGTTCGGCCAGACCCACTCCCCGGCGGGTCCCAGGTGGGTGGGGGTGGGTTTATGCAGCTCAGACGGCCTTTCGGCAGCTGCATGCGCACATCTGAGCGGCGGCCCCTGCACCATGGCTCCTCGAGCCTTCACGCCGCGGACGCCGCGCCCTGGCCGCTGCTGGCGTCACCGGAGAGCGCAGTCATGGCGGCGGGGTCCGGCGGCCGAACTTCCTTCGGCTCGTAGTACACGTGGGTCAGGTAGTCACGCTTGGCCACGACCAACCACCCGTGTTCGACCAAGAGCTTCACCGCCTCGGTAGCCGTGTGCCTACTGCACACCCGGCGCACCTTCCGCATGGCTCCCGTGGCGGTCCGCTCCTCGCCGATCACCTCGTTGGCCATCTCAGCCAGCCGCGTCTGTGTGAGCCCTTCACCGGGGATGCAAGCCTCCTGGGCGAGTTCGTATACCTGCTTGGCGTATGCCGCGCCCTTGCCGGTCCACTTCTCCATCGGGAGATCAGGGTCGAACTCACCGCTGAGCGGGTCAGCGCCCGGCCCGATCACCAAAGAGTCTTCGCCGCCGGGCAGTTCGACCTTGACCGCCGTCAGCGGATACGGCCCCTTGACCGCGTCGTCCTTCATCTTGCCGACCTCGATGGTGACCGACATCGCCTTCGGGTTGTCGCGCAGCGCGATCAATTGGACGTCGACCGCGTTCAACCACGCCACCGAGCCGCGCGCGTTGCGTGGGTCAGCCTTGGTGGTGTGGTGCAGCACCAGCACCGCAGCGTCGGTGTGCCGCATCAGCGTGTCGACCTGGGCCACGGCCCGCCCCTGATCGGTGGCCGAGTTCTCCTCCAGCCCAACGGTGCAGCGCGCCTGGGTGTCGAACACCACCAGCCGCGCGCCCGTCTCGACCACCTTGGCCGTGACGTCGTCCATGTCGCGTTGAGAGCCGAGCTGGGCTGCGCCCTCCAGCACGGTCAGCTTGTCCATCACCTGGCGACGGTCGACGCCGCGCTGTTTGCACCACGCCCTGACGCGCTTGGCGATGCCGCGCACGCCTTCGCCGACCACGTACAGCACCGGCACAGGCTCAACGACCCCAAACCGGGCCGACCCGGCGAACGGGGTGCCGCTGGCCAGTGACAGCGCCATGTCGAGGGCAATGAAGCTCTTCAGCGACTGAGACATCCCGATCAGGTGCACCAGCGACGAGGCCGGCAAAAACTCGGCCACCAGCCACTCGGTACCGGGCAGGTTCTCCAGGTCATCGAGGGTGCGCCAGCGGCGGCTCACCGGATTCTGGACGGCAGTACCACCCGACCTGTGCAGAATCCGCGCGTCGGCCAAATCGGCCCAGGCGGCGCTCATCTCGGCGGCCGTGGCCGCGGTGAGCGTCTTGACGGCCTCGGGGTCCACGCCCAATGATCCGACCAGCTCGGTGGCGCTGACCAGATAAGGGCGCTCGTCGCGGCGGGTCTTGCGGGCGGCGGCACCCATGTTCCACGTGTCGGTGTTGTGCTGCTCGATCATGCGTCGGGCGCGGTCGGCCACCCCAGTACCGCAGCCCCGTTCGATCTCCGCCAAGCCATAGGGCGTGTGCGGCGGCACACTGACCGCCTTGAGCGCCTGTTGCTGCTGCGACCGCTCACGCTTGCGGGCGTTGGCCCGCTCGGTCAGTTGCGCCAGCGCGGCCTCGGGGTCGACCATGTCGTAGAGCACCGACTCGGCAACGAACTCGGCCACCTCGGCGCGGGTGATGCCGTCGAGTTCGGGGCACAGCGCCGCCGCCAGCCCCGACGGAATCGCGTCCAGTTCCTCGAACCGGGTGCCCTCGCGGTCGGTCGCGGCGTTGGGCGCAACGACGCCGATCCCGTGCCGATTGCCGAAGTCTCGCAGGGCCTCCCACTGCGGCGCGCTGAGATACGGCTCGATCGCGTCGCCGGGCTCAGCGCCGAGGCGGTCAGCCACCATCAACATGGGGAGCGCCGTCGCGGGATCGGCCTTGCCGGGGTCCTCGGCCAGATCACGCGTCGGCCGATAGCCAGCCGGGTCGGCGACGTCGGCGAACGGATCGGCCTCACTGTGGCCGTTCATCGTCGAGCGGGCTTCGTCACCCGTGCGGGTATTCTGGGGCATGTCTCCTACTTCGCTGGTAAGGGGAATTCGTTGGGAGCGGTGCCGCACCGGCATTGCGAGTAGAAGCCACTTCTCGCGCCGGGGCGGCATCGCTGCGTTACGGGTCAGTGCGTTGTGGGGTCACGGTGTTCGCAGCCAGGTACTCGGCGAGATCGCTGGCCCGGTAGAGCACTCGGCGTCCGTCACGGATGAAGCGCGGCCCGGTGCCCGCGAACCGCTCCTGGGCCAGTGAGCCCTCGGTCTTGTGCCGGAACTCGGCTACGTCCTTCGGCAGGAACAGGGCATCGGGGTTGTCGAGGGTGACGGCCATCGTGGTTCCTCTCGATCAGCGTCAGTCAGTCGGTGTCACCGGAGATTACGTGCGCACCATGCAGACCTGCCTGCGCAACGGGTTGAGTTATCCGACTCGAACGGGGTTGTGCCGCTCGGATATTCACGTTCGGTCGCCGACGCCTGCGGGCGGGACAGACAACAGCGCCGACGCCGCCTCGGGCTTCGGGCAGGTCCGCGACCCGCACCACACCCGGGTGTCCGGCAACAGGATCAGCGACTGGCCGCAGCCCATGGGGCAGTGTCCGGCCACCACGCGGCTCATCGGCTACCGCCCCTCGGCCGGGTCGGCGGCCAGCACCCCGCCGGGAGCGTCGTAGCGGGCGTGAAATTTGGCGTGAACCTCGGGGAACGCCATCCGCAGCCGGGCCGCGTTCTGGGTGTCAGCCTTGCGGATTCCCGCCATGACGAGGGCGAAAAACGGTGGGTCATTGGCCCCGATCTGCTGCGACGCCCGATAGTCGAAGTGGCTCACGCGGCACCCCGGCGGTGTCGCTCTCCCCCGCCAGCAGGTTCAGCAGCTTGGCCGTCGGCACACGCTTCCGCTTCGCGCTCAAGTGGATCACGGGCAATCGGCCCGCTTTGGCCATCGAATAGGCGAAAGCCCTTGACACGCCGAGGTATTCAGCGGCGGTCTCGATGCTCACGGTGGGCGGCCCCTGGCGGAGCCGCTCGACTGATGGGTATGTCTTCGTGGTGTCGGTGAAATCAGGCATGTCTTTAGCGTGGCGTCTTTAGCGATAACTGTCTAGACATTTGGCTATCTTTAGAGTTATCGTCTTTTCGTGACTAGTGATAACCCCGCCTTCACACCCATCGCGGGCGACGTGATGGCCGACGACATCCGCCGCGTGAGCGGTAAGCGCGGCAGCGACGACGGCCTGATCGAAATCCCCCTGTACGGGCACGATTTTCACTACCAGGTGCGGATCGACCGCAGCAGCGGAACGCCGCGCCTGGTCGAGCTGCGGATGGTGTGCGGCGAGGGCGGTGACATCGACCCCGCCGCTGTGCGCAACGTGCCGGTGCGCCGACTCGCCAAGGCCGCTGCCAAATTCGTCTCGCTGACCGAGCATGGCATCGCGGACGCCGGTGACGACTACGACCCAACCGGCCCAGCCAGACCCGACCTCGAACCAGGCAAGCGCCGCCGCAACCTCGGCGACGAGCACTACCGCCAGGTCGCCGCGCAGATCGGATGGGCTCGGGAAATCGGCCTCGCACCACGGGATTACGCCGCCGACTACTTCGGGGTAGCCCTGCCGACCCTGGACCGCTGGATTGCCGAGGCCAAGAAGCGTGGCTTCCTGCGCCGTGACTGGGCCACCGCCACCACTGACACCAAGGGAACCGACCAGCCATGACCACCGACCCGCAGCCAGCCAAGCGCACCCGCCGGGCCGAACCGGTCACCAAGCACGTCGCCAAGAACGGCGCGGTGACGTACCGCTTCCGCGTCGACCTCGGCATCGGCCCCGACGGCACCCGTCTTCGCCAGCAGTTCACGTACCCAACGCTCGCCGAGGCCCGCAAGGAGTACCGCCGCATCACCACCGAGGTGGCGGCGGGCACATTCGTCCAGCGCGACAAGACCACCGTGGCGGCGTTCTTGACCGGATGGCTCGACGCCCGGCGGGACGTCCGACCCGGCACCCTGGCCGGGTACCGTCACGCCCTCAAGCCGGTGATCGACCACCTTGGCGGAATCCCGTTGCAGCACCTTCGAACTGCCGACCTCGATGCCTTGGTGACGCTGCGCATGGCGGGCCAGGCCGTCGCCCAGCGAGACAAGCGCGGGCGGCGGTCAGCTGAGGTGCTGGGCTGGTTGCGGGCGCGGCCCGACGGTTCCAGTTTCGGTCAGTTGTTCGCAGAGTTCGGCAGCCCTGGTGAGCGGGCACTGGCGCGCCTGGTGCGTTCGGGAGAGGTCATCAGGCCCGCTCGGGGTCGCTATGCCGCCGCCCGTCCCGCCGACCCCGAGCGCCCGAAGGTGGCCGGTGGCGTCACCGCCCGCACCGTCGTGACGATGCTGGTGGTGCTGTCATCGGCGCTCGATGACGCCATGGCCCAGGGTCTCGTCGCCCGCAACGTGGCCCGACTGGTGAAGCGACCCAAGGTGACCGCCGTCGAGATGGCCACGTGGTCGCCGGAGCAGGCCGTGACGTTCCGCGCGCACGTGGCCGAGGACCGCCTCGCGGCGTGCTGGCTTCTCACCCTGGCCGGGCTTCGCCGGTCTGAGGTTCTGGGCCTTCGGTGGGAAGACGTCGACCATGACGCCGGGACCATCACCGTGGCCCAAGGCCGGGTCGTGGTCGGCGGCGGCACCGTGACCGGCGCGCCGAAGTCCACCCGCTCAGCACGAACGCTCCCGATGCCGCGTGACGTGATGACCGCATTGCGGGCGTTCAAGACTCGGCAGGCCGAGGAGCACCTGGCCCTCGGCGCGGGCTGGCCCGACACCGACCTGGTGGCTGTCAACGCCGACGGCTCCCCCATCCGGCCCGAGACCTACTCCAAGGTATTTACCGCTCACTGCGCGGCGGCGGGGGTGCCTGTCATCCGTTTGCACGACGTCCGCCATACCGCCGCCACCATGCTGCTCGACGGCGGAACGACGCCCTCGGCCACCGCCAAGTGGCTAGGCCACGATCCGGCGATCACACTGCGCGTCTACGGCCACGTCTACGACGACGCGCTGGCGTCGGCGGGCGACGCGTTGCTCGGCAGATCGCGGGCGAATTCCAAATCCGCCACGCATCCTGCAAACACCACATCAGTCGTCCCGTAACGCTACTTTGTGTCCTGGGGTCCGTTGGGGAGGCTCCGATCACCGAAATCTCAGGAGCCCATGTTGACGCCCGATAAAGGTGAGAAGAACGAACAAGCCGAGTCCGAAGGGGGCGCAGTTCTGGACGACGTCCCTACCCCACCGGATGACCAGGAAGCCGACGACGGCACCAACAGCACCCAGGGCGGCGACGATAAACCCGAGGGCGATCAAGGAGACACCGCTAGCAGCTTCACCATTGGATTTGCGCAGGCCGCGTTCGACGGCCTCTATGCTCCAACTGAATTTGATGATGCATTGAGGAAGTCGTGGCGTGCCGGCACGGAAATCACGCGCTACGGCCGCCATTGGACACTTTCCAAGATGTTGTCCGAAGACAACGGCGGATATTACGGAAAAATCGGGTTCGTTAATTCTGACCAATTGGAAACGCTCGCATTTGATCAAGAGACACTAGATTTTGTTCGTGGCCAAGCGCCATCGGGCGTAGTGGTCCCCTTTGTCATCGCACAAGACGGATTAATCAGCTACCAGCTGATTAGCGGAATCGTGCGTGACAATTCTTTCATTGGCGCCCTGGAAGCACTCCTGAACGCGGGGGCCAATGTTCCGTACACGTGGACCATCACCCCGGTGGCCTTTCCGATTAACTATAACGAATGGCGTAAAAGCGTTGACCGCGTTAGTCGTTTTGACATTAAACTTGAGCGTCCAAACCCCCACTATCATGGCGACGTAATCGCCGAACAACTAGTCGAGGAGCTACGAACGGAATATGTGCGACTGTCGGGGGTCGAGCGCAACAGCGAAACGGGCGTAGACACCGACTCAGACGTATTTCGACAGGCACTCGACCACGTGCTACGGAACTACGGCGAGGCCACGCTGACCGGCGTAGACTCCGAAGGTGCACGATCGGTCTTCGTGAAGGTGCGCAATGCCGCATCCCGACTCTCAGCACGCGTGCGCGTCTCCGCCACAACTGAGGGACCTGAAGTCCCCGAGCAGGCGCTACGGGCAGCCAGAGCAAGCCTTCCGGTCGCTGTCACCACAAGTAAAACCGCGGAGGAAAGTGCAGACTAGGCCAAACAGCTCTTGGTGGCGGACGGCGTGCTCATGGGACGCCGCCCTCAGCTTGGCCGCTGGCTTAGCGATGTTCACGCTGCTCGCCCGCAGCGATCGGCCTCTCTTGGACGGCAAACCCTACCTAGCTGCCGCCATGGGCCTGGGCGGGACCATAGGCATCGGCTGGCTGGTCGGATCGCGCTGGTTGACCGATCACCTCAACAAAGACGAGTACGGCGAAATCGTTCGTGCGTTTGACGGCGACGCGAAGATGACGCAGCGCCCCTATTACCTCGTTGCGTTTGCAGCCTTCGTTTTGGTGCTGGGCTCGGTCGGTGTGATCGTCTCGTATGAAAATATGCCGCGCCTCGCTGTGGCTGGGTGTTACTCCGCGCTCTTCGGCCTAGCGGTCTATGCGGTGCTTGGGTCCGTCTCACTCGGGCTCATGACCTACCGACACAGCACCCGCGCCTCGCGCGTGCGCACCATCAAAGAGCAAGCAGCGCGTGACTCTCGCCTGCAAAAATCTGCGCGTGCATCCACTGGAGAACAGGGCGGATAGTCCATTGGCCAATTCTTGGCCACTTGGGGGGTTCAATAATGAGCCGGAGCGATACCCGACACCCTTCTGACCTGCACGAGTTGTTGGTGGGCGCGGAGGGGATCGAACCCACGACCGCTGGTGTGTAAAACCAGAGCTCTACCACTGAGCTACACGCCCGTGCTCGGACAAGCTACACGGCCGAGCGCCACGACGGGAAATCCCGTCAGCCGCCTCGGACCGCCGCCAAGGCCTCCGCCCAGACGGATTGGTCGCGCGTCTCCCCCGGCCCTTTCATCGCGGCGTACCGGACGACGCCGGCCCGGTCGACGGCGAAGGTGCCCCGGTTGGCGAATCCGGCGTCGTCGTTGAACACCCCGTAGGCCTGGGCGACCGCGCCGTGCGGCCAGAAGTCCGACAGCAACGGGAACGTGAAGCCGCTCTGCTTCGCCCACACCTTGTGGGTGGGCGGCGGCCCCACCGAGACCGCGAGGGCCTGGATGCCGTCGTGGTCGGCCAGGTGGGTCTGGATGTCGTCGAGCTCGCGCTGGCAGATGCCGGTGAAGGCAAGCGGAAAGAACACCAGCAGTACGTCCGTGACGTCACGGTGCTGCCGCAACGTCACGGGTCGACCGTCCTGGTCCTTCAGCGTGAAGTCGGGCGCTGGGGCGCCCACGTCCAGCACGTTCGTCAGCGCCGCCCCGTGGGGCCCGACTTCGGCTGGACCAGCCTGCTGGCGATCCAGTCTCCGAGGTTGGCCGAGGAGGTCTGCATGAGACCGGCCGTCGGCGCGGATTCGGCGATGTCGGACGGCTTGACGTGTCCTGGGTGTCCGGTCTTGGGCGTCACCACCCACACCACGCCGTCTTCGGCGAGGGGCGTGATGGCGTCCATCAGTCGGTCGACGAGGTCGCCGTCGTCGTTGCGCCACCACAGCAGCACCACGTCGATGACGTCTTCGGCGTCCTCATCCAGCAGTTCGGCACCGCATGCGTCTTCGATGTCGAACCGGATGTCGTCGTCGGTGTCCTCGTCCCAACCAAGCTCTTGGACGAGCTGATTCTTCTCGATGCCCAGCTTTCGGGCGTAGTTCGGCGAGTCCGCCGCAACCACCTGTTCCTCCTTCAGCCAGCGTGTCATCTTTTCCTATCGTCGCACGCCGCGGGCGTTCGCTCGACGCCTGGCACACGGAAAGTCTCAATATGCGGCCTCACAGGCGGTCCCCGCCGCGGTCTTCGCATCGTTGAGTTGGCGGATGCCGACGTTGAATTCGTCGGGTCCTGGATTGCCTGCCAGCACTCCGGCCATCTTCCGCGAGGAGTCCGCCCAGCCGTTCAGCGCGTCGGTCAGTTCTGGCGACAGCGGCCCGGACAAACTGCCCGTGACCTGGTCAGCGCTGCGGTTGAGCGCGTCAACGGCCGGTCCGGCCTTGCCCGGTGCGTCCGGCGCGTCGTTGTTGAAGGCGTCCACGTAGGCGTTGATGGCGTCGACGGCGGCCACGCTGCTGGAGCCGAACGCGTCGCAGGACGTGTGCACGGCAGCCTTGGTCACCGCGACCTGCCGTTCGGATTCCGATGCGGCAATCGAGGACGCGACGGACGCGCGGTACTCGGGTGCTTCGGCGGCGTCGTAGGTGGCGGTTCCCTGGGTGATCGACGTGCATCCGACGACGATCATCGCGAGCCCGGCGACGACCCCGGCGACGAGGCCAACGGCGCGTAGCCGCCCGGCCCGTCCCCATGTCGTCACGCCTTCAGACCGTACCGGTTGGCCGGATTGGTCGTCGGTTCCCAGTAGGCCCCACCCCGCCCGAGCATCTACGGCACGATAGGGGCACGATGGACACGTCGCTATAGAGGACGACGAAAATCACGTGTGACGGGGCCACGAGCCCCCGATCACGTCTACCGAGGAGTTGCAGTTGACCACCGAGTTCGCGCGCCAGGACCTGGCCCAAAACTCTGGCACCGCAAGCGAACCCGACCGGGTCCGCGTCATTCGCGAGGGCGTTGCCTCGTACTTGCCCGACATCGATCCGGAAGAGACCAGCGAGTGGCTGGAGTCCTTCGACGCTCTGGTCGAGCGGTCCGGACCGGCCCGCGCGCGGTACCTGATGTTGCGCCTGCTGGAGCGTTCTGGCGAACAGCGGGTCGCCATCCCGGCGCTCACGTCGACCGATTACGTCAACACGATCCCGACCGAGCTGGAGCCATGGTTCCCCGGTGACGAGGACGTCGAGCGGCGGTATCGCGCCTGGATCCGGTGGAACGCCGCGATCATGGTGCACCGCGCGCAACGCCCCGGAGTCGGTGTGGGCGGCCACATTTCGACCTACGCCTCGTCTGCCGCGCTCTACGAGGTCGGCTTCAACCACTTCTTCCGCGGCAAGTCCCACCCCGGTGGCGGCGACCAGGTGTTCATCCAGGGCCACGCGTCGCCCGGCATCTACGCGCGCGCGTTCCTCGAGGGCCGGCTAACTGCGGACAAGCTCGACGGGTTCCGCCAGGAGCACTCTCACCCCGGTGGCGGCATCCCGTCCTACCCCCACCCGCGGTTGATGCCCGACTTCTGGGAGTTCCCGACGGTGTCGATGGGCCTCGGCCCGATGAACGCCATCTACCAGGCGCGGTTCAACCACTACCTGAACGACCGCGGCATCAAGGACACCTCCGATCAGCACGTGTGGGCGTTCCTCGGCGACGGTGAGACCGACGAGCCGGAGAGCCGCGGATTGGCCCACGTCGCCGCCCTCGAGGGTCTCGACAACCTGACGTTCGTCATCAACTGCAACCTGCAGCGCCTCGACGGACCGGTGCGCGGCAACGGCAAGATCATCCAGGAGCTGGAGTCGTTCTTCCGCGGTGCGGGCTGGAACGTCATCAAGGTGGTGTGGGGCCGCGAGTGGGACGCCCTGCTGCACGCCGACAAGGACGGCGCCCTCGTCAATTTGATGAACACCACGCCCGACGGCGACTTCCAGACGTACAAGGCCAACGACGGCGCCTACGTCCGCGACCACTTCTTCGGCCGTGACCCGCGCACCAAGGCACTGGTCGAGCCCATGACCGACGCCGAGATCTGGAATCTCAAGCGCGGTGGGCACGACTACCGCAAGGTCTACGCCGCCTACCGGGCCGCGATGGAGCACAAGGGTCAGCCGACGGTGATCCTGGCCCACACCATCAAGGGCTACACGCTTGGCAAGCACTTCGAGGGCCGCAACGCGACCCACCAGATGAAGAAACTGGCCCTGCAGGATCTGAAGGACTTCCGCGAGGCGCAGCGCATTCCGATCACGGACGCTCAGCTCGAGGAGAACCCGTACCTGCCGCCGTACTACCACCCCGGGCCCGACGCCCCCGAGATCCGCTACCTGCTGGATCGGCGCAGGACCCTCGGCGGCTTCGTGCCTGCGCGACGCAACAAGACCAAGGCGTTGCCGTTGCCGAGCCGGGACGTCTACAAGTCGCTCAAGAAGGGGTCGGGCACGCAGTCCGTCGCGACCACCATGGCGATCGTCCGGACGTTCAAGGAGTTGTTGCGGGACAAGGAGATTGGCAAGCGCATCGTGCCGATCATCCCGGACGAGGCCCGTACGTTCGGCATGGACTCGTGGTTCCCGAGCCTGAAGATCTACAACCGCAACGGCCAGCTCTACACCTCGGTCGACGCGGAGTTGATGCTGGCCTACAAGGAGAGCGACCTCGGTCAGATCCTGCACGAGGGCATCAACGAGGCGGGGTCGACGGCGTCGTTCACCGCGGTGGGTACGTCGTACTCGACGCACAACGAGCCGATGATTCCGCTGTACATCTTCTATTCGATGTTCGGCTTCCAACGCACCGGTGACGGGCTGTGGGCGGCGACCGACCAGATGGCTCGCGGCTTCGTCCTCGGCGCCACCGCGGGTCGTACGACGCTGACCGGTGAGGGTCTGCAGCACGCGGACGGTCATTCGATGCTGCTGGCGGCCACCAATCCCGCCGTGGTCGCCTACGACCCGGCGTTCGCCTACGAGATCGCCTACATCGTGGAGAGCGGTCTGGCCCGGATGTACGGCGAGGACGCCGAGAACGTCTTCTTCTACATCACCATCTACAACGAGCCGTACGTCCAGCCGGCCGAGCCCGAGAACTTCGATCCTTCAGGCCTGCTCAAGGGCATCTACCGGTACCGGGCGGCGAAGGAGAAGCGCAGTAACGTCGCGCAGATCCTGACCTCCGGCGTCGCGATGCCCGAGGCACTGCGCGCCGCGGATCTGCTCGCGTCGGAATGGGACGTCGCGGCCGACGTGTGGTCGGTGACCAGCTGGGGTGAGCTCAACCGGGACGGGATCGCCGTGGAGAAGGAATTGCTCCGCCACCCGGACAGGAAGGCCCCGGTCCCGTACGTCACCAAGGTGCTGGAGTCCACCGCGGGCCCCGTCGTCGCGGTGTCGGACTGGATGCGTGCGGTTCCCGAGCAGATTCGGCCGTGGGTGCCCAACACGTATGTCACGCTCGGCACCGACGGTTTCGGCTTCTCCGACACCCGTCCTGCCGCGCGCCGGTACTTCAACACCGACGCCGAGTCGGTCGTGGTGGCGGTGCTGGAAGCCCTCGCGCGTGACGGCGAGATCGATCCGTCGGTGGCGATCGCCGCTGCGAAGCAGTACCAGATCGACGACGTGATGGCGGCTCCGGTGCAGACGTCGGACCCCGGACCGGGGGCGTAGCCCGCTCCGGCCCCGTCGAGTGTGCGGTGAGATCGCGGGTGGACGCGAAATCGCGATCTCACTGCACACTCGACAAAGAAGTGACCCGACGACTTAGAGGTTTCCACCAGTAATCGGGCGTATGTTTTAGAAGTGGCTGACAAGAAGGTCGACGATCCCCGGGCATCCTCACTCGAAGTGCTGGAATCCGTACCCGAATCGCTCGTCCGCCGCGTGAAGCAGTACTCGGGGCGACTGGCCACCGAGGCCGTCCACGTGATGGGTGAGCGGCTGCCGTTCTTCGCCGACCTGGAGGCGTCCCAGCGCGCCAGCGTCCAGCTGGTCGTGCAAACGGCGTTGGTCAACTTCGCCGAGTGGATGCGCAACCCGCGCGGCGACGTCGGCTACACGGCGGAGGCGTTCGCGCTGGTGCCCCAGGAGCTGACCCGCCGGATCGCGCTGCGACAGACCGTCGACATGGTGCGGGTCACGATGGAGCACTTCGAGGAAGCCGTGCCCATGCTGGCGCGCAACGAGGACCAGACCACGGCGCTGACCATCGGGATCCTGCGCTACAGCCGCAACCTGGCGTTCGCCGCGGCGTCCGGTTACGCCGACGCCGCCGAGGCCAGGGGGGCGTGGGACACCCGGATGGAGGCCAACGTCGTCGACGCGGTAGTCCGCGGCGACATCGGCCCGCAGCTCCAGTCCCAGGCCGCCGCCCTGAATTGGGACGCCACGGCACCGGCGACGGTGCTCGTCGGATTTCCCCAACCCGGCCGCGCCGAGTTCGCCAGCGAGGACGTCCACGAGATCGTCACCCGCAACGGGCGGGCGGCGCTGTCAGACGTGCACGGCACCTGGTTGGTGGCCATCGTCTCGGGCCACCTGACCCCGACCGACAAGTTCCTCGGCGAACTACTCGGGGTGTTCGCCGACGAACCGGTGGTCATCGGCCCGTTTGCGGCGTCACTGGTGGCCGCTCACTACAGCGCCGCCGAGGCCATCGCAGGCATGAACGCCGTCGCCGGCTGGAGCGGGGCGCCGCGACCGGTGTCGGCGCGCGAACTGTTGCCGGAACGGGCCCTGCTCGGTGACCCGTCGGCGATTGCCGCACTCGATTCCGACGTGATGCGACCGCTCGCCGAAGCCGGTCCGGCACTCACGGAGACCCTCGACGCCTACCTCGATTCCGGGGGTGCAATCGAAGCCTGTGCGCGCAAATTGTTCGTTCATCCAAACACCGTCCGCTACCGTCTCAAACGCATCGCGGACTTCACCGGGCGCGATCCCACACTGCCTCGCGACGCCTACATTCTGCGGGTGGCATCGACGGTCGGGAGGCTCGGTCGGCAGACGACGCACGCCAGCACGACAAACGCTTCGGTGGCCCAGGCAACACCCCGACCCGACCGTGATGTTGCTTCGTTTCTCGGATGACAGGTCGCAATCCGATCTCGTTGCAGTCCCATCACATGCACTTTTGTAGGTTCCCCACAAAAACATAAGACCAGGTTCATAATCTCTTACACCGCGCAAAACCGGTTTCACAGTGTTTTCTTAATCCGTGCCCCAAACACCCGTGCTTGCGCTGCTCGCTCCCGGACAGGGATCGCAGACTCCCGGCATGCTCTCGCCGTGGCTGGAGCTGCCCGGCGCGGACGAACGCATCGCATCATGGTCCGAGTCGATCAACCTCGACCTGGCCCGGCTCGGCACGACGGCAACCGCCGAGGAGATCACCGACACGTCGGTCACTCAACCCCTCGTCGTCGCAGCCACCCTGCTCGCACACCTCGAGATGACGAAGCGCGGCCTGTTGGCCGGAGCCGACACCGTCGTCGCGGGCCACTCGGTCGGCGAGATCGCGGCATACGCCATCGCCGGCGTACTGTCCGCCGACGACGCCGTCAGCCTGGCCGCGACCCGCGGATCCGAGATGGCGAAGGCCTGCGCGGTCGAGCCGACCGGAATGGCCGCGGTGCTCGGCGGTGACGAAGCCGAGGTGCTGGCCCGCCTCGACGCACTCGACCTGGTGCCCGCCAACCGCAACGCCGCCGGACAGATCGTCGCCGCAGGCGCCATCTCCGCCCTCGACAAGCTGGTCGAGGATCCGCCGGCCAAGGCTCGGGTGCGCAAGCTCGCCACGGCGGGTGCCTTCCACACGCACTTCATGGCATCGGCACTGGACGGCTACTCCGCGGCGGCCGACGCCGTCACCGCGAGTGAGCCCACCACCAGCCTGCTGTCCAACGCCGACGGCCAGCCGGTCGGTTCGGCGGCGGACGCCATCGCCAAGCTGGTCGCCCAGCTCACGCAGCCGGTGCGCTGGGACCTGTGCACCGAGACCATGCGCCAGCGCGAGGTCACCGCGATCATCGAGTTCCCGCCCGCGGGAACGCTGGTGGGCATCGCCAAACGAGAACTTCGGGGAGTACCGACGTACGCCGTCAAGACACCCGCGGACCTGGACGGGCTCTCCGAGCTCTAAGCCAGAAAAACTCATGTCGGCACTCCAGCAGGGGGTGTCGACCCACCGAGAAACACAGAATAGAAGGAGCCATAGTGGGCGCCAGCCAGCAGGAAATCATCTCGGGTCTCGCAGAGATCATCGAAGAGGTCACCGGCATCGAGCCGTCTGAGGTCACCCCCGAGAAGTCCTTCGTCGACGACCTGGACATCGACTCGCTGTCGATGGTCGAGATCGCCGTTCAGACCGAAGACAAGTACGGCGTGAAGATCCCGGACGAGGACCTCGCCGGTCTCCGCACCGTGGGTGACGTCGTCGCCTACATCCAGAAGCTCGAGGAAGAGAACCCCGAGGCTGCCGCCGCACTGCGCGACAAGTTCACTTCGTGACCCGCCCTTCCACTGCTAACGGGTCCTTCCCTAGCGTCGTCGTGACCGCCGTCACGGCGACCACTGCGCTCGCTCCGGACATCGAGAGCACGTGGAAGGGTCTGCTGGCGGGCGAGAGCGGCATCCGCGTGCTTGACGACGACTTCGTCGGCAAGTGGGATCTCCAGGTCAAGATCGGCGGGCACCTCGCGGAGCCCCTCGATCCCCTGATGTCCCGACTGGAACACCGACGCATGTCGTATGTCCAGCGGATGTCCAAGTACGTCGGCAATCAGTTGTGGGAAAACGCCGGTAGGCCCGAGGTCGATCCCGACCGTTTCTCGGTCGTGATCGGCACCGGACTCGGTGGCGGCGAGAAGATCGTCGAAATGTACGACGCGATGAACGAGGGTGGCCCCCGCAAGGTGTCCCCCCTCGCCGTCCAGATGGTCATGCCCAACGGTGCGGCCGCGGTGGTGGGCCTCGAACTTGGGGCCCGCGCCGGCGTCATCACGCCGGTCTCGGCATGCTCGTCCGGTTCGGAGGCCATCGCTCACGCATGGCGCCAGATCGTGATGGGTGACGCGGACTTCGCCGTCTGCGGTGGCGTCGAAGGCATGATCGAGGCGCTGCCGATCGCGGCGTTCTCGATGATGCGGGCGATGTCCACCAGGAACGACGACCCCGAGGGTGCGTCTCGACCGTTCGACAAGAATCGCGACGGCTTCGTCTTCGGCGAGGCGGGCGCGATGATGATCATCGAGACCGAGGAGCACGCCCTGGCACGCGGCGCCAAGCCGCTGGCCCGGCTGATGGGCGCCGGCATCTCGTCGGACGCCTTCCACATGGTGGCTCCTGCGCCAGACGGCCTCCGGGCCGGCCACGCGATGAAGCGGGCGATCGAGACGGCGGGCTTGTCCCCCAAGGACGTCGACCACGTCAACGCGCACGCCACGTCGACCTCGATCGGCGACGTCGCCGAGGCGAACGCCATCCGGTCCGCCGGTGTGGAACACGCCGCGGTGTACGCCCCGAAGTCGGCACTTGGCCACTCCATCGGTGCCGTCGGCGCCCTGGAGTCGATCCTGACGGTGCTGGCGTTGCGCGACGGCGTCATCCCGCCGACGCTCAACTACGAGACGCCCGACCCCGAGATCGATCTCGATGTCGTCGCGGGTGAGCCTCGATACGGTGACTACCAGTACGCCATCAACAACTCGTTCGGGTTTGGTGGACACAATGTCGCCCTGGCCTTTGGGCGCTATTAAGCACCCTGGGCACGGAGAGGATTGGCAGAGTTGACCCGTCTAGCCACGGGGAGCGGTCTCCCCAATGTGGTCGTCACCGGATGTGCGATGACGACCGCATTGGCGACCGACACCGAGGGCACGTGGAAGCGTCTGCAGGACGGCGAAAGTGGCATTCGCACACTCGACGACTACTTCGTCGACCTGTACGACCTTCCTGTTCGCATCGGTGGTCACTTGCTCGAGGACTTCGAGAGTGAGCTGACGCCAGACGAACTGGGTCGACTCTCCTATCTCCAGAAGATGTCGACCGTCGTGGGACGGCGCGCCTGGGAGGACGCGGGCTCGCCGAACGTCGACACCAAGCGTCTGATGGTCTCGATCGGGACCGGCATGGGCAGCACCGAGGAGCTGCTCTACGCCTACGACGACATGCAGGAGAAGGGCATCTCTGCCGTCTCCCCGATGGCCGTACAGAAGTACGTGGTCAACTCCCCCGCCGCCGCGGTCGCCCTCGACCGGCACGCCAAGGCAGGCGTCATCACTCCGGTGTCGGCGTGTGCCTCCGGCAGCGAGGGAATCGCCAACGCATGGCGCAGCATCGTCCTCGGTGAGGCCGACATCGCCATCTGCGGCGGTGTCGAAACCAGGATCGAAGCGGTTCCGATAGCGGGGTTCGCCCAGATGCGAATCGTGTTGTCCACCACCAACGACGACCCCGCCGGGGCCTGCAAGCCGTTCGACCAGAATCGCAACGGCTTCGTCTTCGGCGAGGGCGCCGGATTGATGATCATCGAGACCGAAGAGCACGCCAAGGCACGCGGCGCCAACATCATCGCGCGGCTGATGGGCGCCGGGATCACCTCCGACGGCTACCACATCGTCGCCCCCGACCCGACCGGCGACCGGGCCGGACAGGCCATCACGCGGGCCATCCAGCTCGCCGGCCTCCAGCCGGGCGACATCGACCACGTCAACGCCCATGCGACCGGCACGCAGGTCGGCGACGTCGCCGAGGGCAAGGCCATCAACAACGCGCTGGGCAGCAACCGGCCTGCGGTCTACGCACCGAAGTCGGCGCTCGGCCACTCCGTCGGCGCCACCGGCGCGGTGGAG
This sequence comes from Mycobacterium sp. AT1, assembly GCF_002043095.1. GTDB lineage: Bacteria > Actinomycetota > Actinomycetes > Mycobacteriales > Mycobacteriaceae > Mycobacterium. The sequence goes on from NZ_MVOC01000007.1 coordinate 46,439, forward strand.
TCGATCCTCACGGTGCTGGCATTGCGGGACGGCGTCGTCCCACCAACGCTCAACCTGGACCACCTCGATCCAGAGATCGATCTCGACGTGGTCGCCGGCGAACCACGCCGCGGCAATTACGAGTACGCAATCAACAACTCATTCGGATTCGGCGGACACAACGTCGCGATCGCCTTCGGGAAGTACTGAGATACAGGAGATTAGAGATGACGACGATGGCGCCCGAGACGGTAGACGAGTCCCTAGACCCGCGTGACCCCCTGCTCCGCCTGCGTACGTTCTTCGACGACGGCACGGTGGAACTCCTCCACGAGCGCGACCGCTCGGGGGTGCTGGCGGCGTCCGGCACGGTCAACGGCGTGCGTGCCATCGCATTCTGCACCGACGGCACCGTGATGGGCGGCGCCATGGGCGTCGAGGGCTGCGCCCACATCGTCAACGCCTACGACGCCGCCATCGAGGAGCAGAGCCCGATCGTCGGCATCTGGCACTCCGGTGGCGCGCGTCTGGCCGAGGGCGTCAAGGCCCTGCACGCCGTCGGTCTGGTCTTCGAGGCCATGATCCGGGCGTCGGGTTACATTCCGCAGATCTCCATCGTCGTCGGATTCGCCGCCGGCGGAGCGGCTTACGGGCCTGCGCTCACCGACGTCGTCATCATGGCGCCCGAGGGCCGCGTCTTCGTCACCGGACCCGACATCGTTCGCAGCGTCACCGGTGAGGACGTCGACATGGCGTCCCTCGGTGGACCGGACACCCACCACAAGAAGTCGGGCGTCTGCCACATCGTCGCCGACGACGAGGCCGACTCCTACGAGCGTGGCCGCCGGTTGATCGGATTGTTCTGCCAGCAGGGACATTTCGACCGCACCAAGGCCGAGGCGGGCGACTCCGACCTGCGTGCGCTGCTGCCGGATTCGGCCCGTCGCGCCTACGACGTGCACCCGCTCATCTCGGCGCTGCTCGACGAGGACGCCCCGTTCGACGAGTTCCAGTCCAAGTGGGCGCCGTCGATGGTGGTCGGCCTCGGCCGACTGGCCGGCCGCAGCGTCGGCGTGCTCGCCAACAACCCGCTGCGTCTCGGCGGCTGCCTGAACTCCGAAAGTGCCGAGAAGGCAGCTCGATTCGTTCGCCTGTGCGACGCGTTCGGCATCCCGATCGTCGTCATCGTCGACGTGCCCGGCTACCTGCCCGGCGTCGACCAGGAGTGGGGCGGCGTCGTCCGCCGCGGCGCGAAACTGCTGCACGCGTTCGGTGAGGCCACCGTTCCGCGCGTCACGCTGGTGACGCGAAAGATCTACGGCGGCGCCTACATCGCGATGAACTCGCGTTCGCTCGGCGCGACGAAGGTCTTCGCGTGGCCGAACGCCGAGGTCGCCGTCATGGGTGCCAAGCCCGCCGTCGGCATCCTGCACAAGCGCGCGCTTGCCGCCGCCGCGCCCGAGGACCGCGAGGCCCTGCACGAGCAGCTGGCGGCCGAGCACGAGCGGATCGCGGGCGGCGTGGACAGCGCCATCGAGATCGGTGTCGTCGACGCGAAGATCGACCCGCCGCACACCCGCAGCGTGCTCACCCAGGCGCTGGCCGAGGCTCCCGCACGTCGCGGTCGCCACAAGAACATCCCGCTGTAAGTCAGTCCAGCGCAAACGAACCGATGGTGACGGCACCTGCCGGACGGTAGGTGCCGATCACCACACCGGTCGTTGAGACCGAGCTCGTCACCAGCTCGAGGCTGGCGGGTACGACGCCGTCGGCGAACAGCCGTTTGCCGGTGCCGACGAGCACCGGGAAGATCCACAGCCGGTATTCGTCGATCAGGTCGTGGCGGATCAGCGTCTGAAGCAGGTCGGCGCTGCCGTGCACCTGCAATTCGGGTCCGTCGGTGTCCTTGAGCGCGGCGATCGCCGTCGGCACGTCGTCGTCGAGCAGCACCGAGTTGTGCCATTCCAAGGCGGGGCGCTGTCGCGAGGCGACGTACTTGGTGGCCTCGTTGAGGGGTTTGGCGCCGTCCTCATCGGTGGCGCGCGGCCAGTGCGCGGCGAAGATGTCGTAAGTGCGTCGGCCCAACACCAGGTCGAAGGGCACCCCCATGGTCTCTCCCATGGTCTGGTTCATGTGCTCGTCCCAGAAGTTCACCGACCAGCCACCCAGGTCGAATCCCCCGTCGTCGTCCTCATCGGGTCCGCCGGGGGCTTGCATGACGCCGTCGAGGGTCAGGAACGTGTTCGTGATCAGTCGTCTCATGGTCGTTGAGACACGCCGCGGCGGCGAAACTCATCGCAGTTCGGCGAGGAACTCCTCGGCAGCGTCGACGGCCCTGGCCCGGTCCGCGGCCACCAGCCCGATGCGGGTGCGGCGGTCGAGGACGTCGTCGACCGACAGTGCCCCCTCCTGGGTGACGGCGTACTCGAATTCCGCTCGGATGACGTCGATTCCGTCGGCCACCGCCTCGCCGGGTCGGTCGCAAGTGGCTTGCGTGACGACGTTGGGCGCCTCGGCGCCGTAACGCGCGAACAGCGACGACGGCAGCTCGAGCGATGCCCGCAGCGTCGACACCGGGTTGGCGGGCGCACCGACCAACGGCAGATTGCCCGTGCGGCACGGGCCCGCGGGCAGTCCGCGCAACGCCACCGCGCGGTCCAACACGTCTTGGGCCATGTAGCGGTACTCGGTGAGCTTGCCGCCGATCACGCTGAGCACCCCGTTGGCCGATTCCACCACTGCGTGCTCACGCGACACGTCGGCCGTGCGGCCGGCGCCGGTGTCGATCAGCGGCCTCAACCCGGCGTACGCGCCGACCACGTCGTCGGCCGTCAGCGCGGCGTCGAGTGCGGTGTTCACGGTGTCGAGCAGAAACGACACCTCGGCGGCCGTGGGTTCTGGCACGTCGGGGATTGGCCCCGGGGCATCCTCGTCGGTCAGGCCGAGGTAGACCCTTCCGAGCTGTTCTGGCATGGCGAAGACGAAGCGGTTGGTCTCGCCGGGGATCGGAACCGTCAGTGCCGCAGTCGGATTGCCGAACGCCGCAGCGTCGAACACCAGGTGCGTGCCGCGGCTGGGACGCAGCTTGATCGACGGGTCGACGTCGCCGGCCCACACCCCGCTGGCGTTGACCACCGCGCGGGCAGTCACGTCGACGGTCTCGCCGGTGAGCTGGTCGGTCAGGCGCACCGACGTGCCGGTGGCGTCCGACGCGGCGACCCGGGTGAGGATGCGTGCGCCGTGCTGGGCGGCGGTGCGGGCGACCGCGACGACCAGCCGGGCGTCGTCGATCAGCTGCCCGTCGTAGGCCAGGAAGGCGCCGTCGAGGCCGTCACGGCGCACGGTCGGCACCAGGTCGACGGCTCGCGCCGCGTCCACTCGCCGAGACCTCGGCAGGGTCGAGGCGGGCGTACCCGCCAGCTTGCGCAGCCCGTCGCCCGCGGCGAAGCCGAATCTGACCAGCGCCCGTGAGGCGCCGCTCATCGACGGCAGCAGCGGGACCAGCTGGGGCATCGCCGTGACGAGGTGAGGAGCGTTGCGCGTCATCAGGATTCCACGTTCGGCGGCGCTGCGGCGAGCGATTCCCACGTTGCCGGTCGCGAGGTATCGCAGGCCGCCGTGGACCAGTTTCGAACTCCACCGACTGGTCCCGAAGGCCAGGTCGTGTTTTTCGGCCAACACGACGGACAGCCCGCGGGAGGCCGCGTCCAGCGCGATGCCGGTTCCGGTGATGCCGCCGCCGATGACGACGACGTCGACCTGGGCGGTGTCGCCGAGCGCGCTGAGCTCAGCGGTGCGGCGGGCGGCGTTGAGGGCAGGACTCGTCATGGTGCGAGGTATCCGTTCAGGGCCAGGGTCAGCTGGGTGACCAGGTCGTCGGCGGGCAGGATCGCCTCGACCATCTGCGCCGCGAGAATCGTCGACTGAGTGATCAGCAGGCACATCACGGCCAGTTGCCTGACGTCGCCGGGCCGCACGCTGCCCTCGTCCTGTGCGGACTTGATCTCGCCGGCAACGGTGTCGAGGAGCATCTGCTGGCTGGTGCCGAGCCGCTCGGAGAGATAGGACATCGCGAGGTTGGGGTCCTGCCGAAGGACGGACATGACGACGTCGTCGCGGCGCACCAGCTGGGCGACGCCGACGACGCGGTCGACGAGCGGTTTGCGTCCGACGCCTGCGCTGGGTGCGGCGTCGAGGGCGTGGGTGATCCGCGCGGTGAGCAGGGCGGCGAGGATCGACCGGGTGTCGGGATGGCGGCGGTAGACCGTGGGTCTGCTGATGGCTGCGCGGCGGGCGATCTCGGCGAGGGTCACGCGGTCGACGCCGAAGGCCAGCACGCAGTCGGCGGCCGCGTCGAGGATGCGCTCCTCGACCGTTGCGGGCCGATCCTCGTTACTGATTGACATGATCTGTAATACTGTAACGCATGATCCGATCGCACGACCAGTCAACGCCTCCGATGAAGTGGAACGCCTGGGGCGACCCGGCAGCGGCCAAACCCCTCTCCGACGGCATCCGCACACTTCTCGTCCAGGCCCTCGGGATCACGACCGACCCCGCCGCCGAGCCAGCGGCCGACCAGGTGCACGTGCGCCCCTCGGCACTCTCGGACGCCGACCGCAACGCATTGTCGGCGGTCGTCGGCGAGACGCACTGCGTCACCGACGACTACGCCAGACTGTTGCGCGCCGGCGGTAAGTCCACCCTGGACCTGTTGCGCCGCAACGGCACCGGAGTCCAGGACGCGCCAGACGCGGTGCTGTTGCCTGCCGACGAGGACGAGATCGCCAAGATCCTTCGGCACTGCGCCAGGAGCAGCATCGCCGTCGTCCCCTTCGGGGGTGGCACCAGCGTCGTCGGCGGCCTCGATCCCGCCCGGGGTGACTTCAAGGCCGTGGTGTCACTGGACCTGCGTCGCCTCGACGCGTTGCACGGCGTCGACGAGGTGTCCGGTGAGGCCGAGCTCGGCGCCGGGGTCACCGGACCCGATGCCGAGAAACTGCTTGGCGCCCATGGCTTCTCCCTCGGCCACTACCCACAGAGCTTTCAATTCGCCACCATCGGCGGCTTCGCGGCGACCCGGTCGTCGGGACAGGACTCGGCAGGATACGGCCGGTTCGACGACATGGTCCGCGGCCTGCGCGTGGTGACCCCCGCGGGCGTGCTCGACCTGGGCCGCGCGCCGGCATCCGCCGCCGGACCGGACCTTCGGCAGCTGATGGTCGGCTCCGAGGGCGTGTTCGGAGTCATCACCAGGGTGCGGGTCAGGGTGCACCCCGTCCCCGAGACCACCCGCTACGAGGCGTGGTCGTTCCCCGACTTCGGCACCGGCGCAGCGGCATTGCGCGCGGTCGTGCAGAACGGCACCGGCCCCACCGTCATCCGGTTGTCCGACGAAGCCGAGACCGGCGTCAACCTCGCCACCACCGAGACCATCGGCGAACAGAGCGTCACCGGTGGGTGTTTGGCGATCACCGCGTTCGAGGGCACGGCCGCCCACACCGAGAGCAGGCATGCAGAGACCCGCGCGGTGCTGGCCGCGCACGGCGGCACCAGCCTCGGCGAGGAGCCCGCGAAGGCGTGGGAACACGGCAGGTTCGGCGCGCCGTACCTGCGAGATTCGCTGCTGGCGGCCGGGGCGCTGTGCGAGACGTTGGAGACGGCGACGAACTGGTCGAACCTGGCCACGCTGAAGGCCGCCGTCACCGACGCCCTGACGACCTCGCTCGCCGAAACCGGCACCCCGGCGTTGGTGCTGTGCCACATTTCCCACGTGTATCCGACCGGCGCCTCGCTGTACTTCACCGTCGTGGCTGGCCAGCGCGGCAACCCGATCGAGCAGTGGCGCACGGCGAAGACCGCGGCGTCCCAGGCGATCGTCGACTCGGGCGGAACCATCACCCATCACCACGCCGTCGGCGCCGACCACCGGCCGTGGATGCGCGACGAGATCGGCGATCTCGGCGTCGAGGTGCTGCGCGCCGTGAAGGCGGTGCTCGACCCCGCCGGAATCCTCAACCCTGGCAAGCTGATCCCGTGAGCCAGGCGCCGCTCGGCCGCATCACCGTGCTGACCAATCCGGCGTCCGGACACGGCGGCGCGACGCACGTGGCGGAAAGGGCGATCGCCCAGTTCCATCGCCGCGGGGTCGACGTGGTGGCCATCGCGGGCACGGACGCCGACCATGCGCGGCGCCTCGTCGAGGGTGCGCTGGAGCGCGGGATGGACGCCCTCGTCGTGGTGGGCGGTGACGGCATCGTCTCGCTGGCGCTGCAGACGCTGGCACAGAACGACATTCCGCTCGGCATCATCCCGGCAGGCACCGGCAACGACCATGCCCGCGAATTCGGCATCCCCACCAGGAAGCCCGAGGCCGCGGCGGACGTCGTCGTCGACGGGGTGGCCGAGACCGTCGACCTGGGCCGGATCACGGGCGCCGACGGCACCGTCCGCTGGTTCGGCACCGTGATGGCGGCGGGGTTCGACTCGCTGGTGACCGACCGCACCAACCGGATGACGTGGCCCCACGGCCGGATGCGCTACAACCTTGCGATGGTCGCCGAGATCTCGAAGCTGCGCCTGCTGCCGTTCCGACTGACCTTCGACGGCGAAGAGTTGGTGACGGACCTGACGCTGGCGGCGTTCGGCAACACCCGAAGCTACGGCGGCGGCATGCTGATCTGCCCGGACGCCGACCACTCCGACGGCCAACTCGACGTGACGATGGTGCAGTCCGCGTCGCGCGCCAAGCTGATCCGCCTGTTTCCCACGGTGTTCAAGGGCACCCACGTAGAGCTCGACCAGGTGCGGACGGCCAGGGCCAGGACGATCACCGTCGAGTGCACGGGAATCAACGCCTACGCCGACGGTGAGTTCGTCTGCCCGCTGCCGGTGGAGGTGACCGCGGTACCCGGCGCGCTGCGAATCTTGCGGCCAGCGGGGTGAGCCTCCCCGCGAGACATAAGCCGTGGCGACGACACGCCGTCAGCGGCCGCCACCAGTTATGCCTCGCGCCGCGAGAGCCGCGACGCGAGCGGCTAGCCGACCCCGCGGTTGAGCCAGGTGACTTCGCCCGTGTCGCCGCCGCCGCGGAACTCTTCGAGCGCCTCGTCCCATGCGGTGCCGAGCACGGTGTCCATCTCGGCGGCCATCGCGTCGGCGCCGGAGGCCATCAGCCCGCGCAGTCGCATCTCGCCGACCATGACGTCACCGTTGGCACTCATCACACCGTTCCACAGCCCAAGCTGCGGGGTGTGGCACCAGCGGTGGCCGTCGACTCCCTCACTGGGGTCCTCGGTGACTTCGAAACGAAGCACCGACCATGACCGCAGCGCATTGGCCAGGGCAGCTCCCGTACCTACGGGACCCACCCAGTTGGTGACGGCACGGAGCTGTCCAGGCATCGCGGGCTGCGGTGTCCACTTGAGGTTCGCCCTTGCCGACAGGGTCGACGAAAGAGCCCACTCCACATGTGGACATACCGCCGCGGGCGAGGCGTGGACGTACACCACACCGGTGGCCGTGTCGGCGAACTGGTTCGACGCACGCATCATCTGCTCCTTCGGCTCAATAGGGACGTCTTCCCCGACGACCTGCTGAGCGCCAAAAAGATGCAGTTGTTTCGTGCGTGTCTATTGTGCCCTGTGAGGCGGGTGTTGCGCTAGTGTGTCCCGAATTCTCTCAGCACTCCATCAGAGAGTGCCGGCCACAGCGGGTGCGCCCACTCGCCGAAATCGCGGTCCGTCTGTGCGACCAGGGCCAGGTCGGCGACGGGATCGACCCAGATGAAGGTGCCCGACTGGCCGAAGTGCCCGAACGTCGCGACGCTGTTCAGCGAACCGGTCCAGTGCGGCGACTTGCCGTCGCGAATCTCGAAACCGAGCCCCCAGTCGTTCGGCCGCTGACTGCCGTAACCGGGCAACACCCCCGCGAGACCGGGAAACTGCACCGCGACGGCGTCGGCGTGCATCTGCTCCGAGACCAGCGTCGGGCGCAGCAGGTCGACGGCGAACAGCGCGAGATCGGCGACCGACGACTCTCCCCCGAACCCGGCGGCCTCCGCGCCACCCACCAGCGCCGACGCGCCCATGCCGAGCGGCTCGAAGACGGCCTCGCCGAGGTAGCGGTCGAACGGGATCTCGGTGGCCTGCTCCAGCGCCGCGGCGAGGACGCCGAAGCCCGCGTTCGAGTAGATCCGGCGCTTGCCGGGTTCGGCGATGACGTCGGGCGACCGCATCGACAGGCCGGAGGTGTGGGCGAGCAGATGCCGCACGGTCGAGCCGGGCGGGCCGGCCGGGGTGTCGAGGTCGACGGCGCCCTCCTCCACCGCCACCTGCGCCGCGCGGGCGACGAGCAACTTCGTCACCGATGCCAGGGCGAACCCGCGGGCGACGTCTCCGTGGGACGCGAGAACACCGTGCGGACCAACCACGGCGGCCGCGGCGTTGGTGACCGGCCATTCGCTGATGACCTCGAGAGCTGACATGTCGAGGGAGCCTAGTGCGGCGCCAGTCGACGCCAGATCGCCGCCACGTGTCGGGTGTCCGTGCCGCAGCACCCACCAAACACCGTGGCCGCGGGCAGCCGTTCGCGCAGCGCCGCGAGTCCCTCGCCGAAGTCCTCGGGATCGCCCTCGTCGAGATCCTCGGCTTCGTCCAGCTCGGCATGGCTCCGTGTCGAGGCGTTCAGCCGCAGACCGACCACCCGGCGCAGCCAGTCACCGTCGTCGAAGGTCGTCGCCAAATGAGTCGGGTGGGCGCAGTTGACCATGAAGTAGACCGCGCGGGCTCCGGTGTCGGCGTCCACTTGCTCGACGGCCTCCCGCAGCGACTGTCCCGTGGCGAGCCGCCCGTCCGTCTCCACCGTGAACGACACGGCCGCGGGGACGTCGACGGCTACCGCGGCCTTGACGATGCCGACGGCCTCCGCGGCGTCGTTGATGGTGACCGCGGTGACCAGATCCGCGGTGGTCGCGGCGAAGGACGCGATCTGCGGGGCGTGGTAGTCCTGCGCCTCGGCCGCGGTCATCGCCTCCTCGCGGGGCCCGACGCAGCCGCTGACCACTGCGGTGATCCCTTCGGCGGCTGCCGTCGCGCGTACCTCTTCGGCGAGTTCGATCGCCTGCCTGTTGAGCCGGTCGAGCCGATCTGGTGAAATGCCAAGCCGGGCAGCCCAATCGGAGTTGGCACGCCACGTGGCCGACTCGACGACGAAGCCGGTCCGGTGCGACCGCGCGATGTCGAGGTAGCTCGCGTAGTAGCGGCGCAGCACCTCGCGGGTGTCGGCGTGCTCGAGGAGGGGAAACGCCGCGAAGTACGGCAGGTCGACGCCGTAGTGGGACAGCAGGTCGGTCTCGAGACCGCCGTCGGTGACGAACATCTGGTCACCGGCGAGCTGTGGCAGCAGTTGAGTGTCGATGTCGCTCAACATACCGATCAGACGAGCTGGACCGACCTCTTCGCCAGACCCATCCAGAAGCCGTCGACGACCTGGGTCGGAGTCTGTTCGGGATCCTGGGACGCCCCGAGTGCGACGAACAGCGGCGCGAAGTGCTCGATGGTCGGATGTGCGTACGGCATCCCCGGCGCCTTGGTGCGGAAGTCGAGCAGCGCGTCGAGGTCGCCCGCGGCGAACTGCTCGGCCGCCCAGGCGTCGAACTCCCGCGACCATCCCGGCGCCGCGGCGTTTGGGGTCGGATCGGTGAGGTACGGCAGGCCGTGCGTGGTGAACCCCGACCCGATGATCAGAACGCCTTCCTCGCGCAGGGGCCGCAGCCGCGCGCCGAGTTCGAGCAGTCGCAGCGGGTCGAGCGTCGGCATCGACATCTGGAGCACCGGGATGTCGGCTTGCGGGTACATCACCGTGAGCGGTACGTAGGCGCCGTGGTCGAGCCGACGGTTCGGGTCGTGGGCGACGGTCTCGCCGTCGGGCATCATCGCCTCGACGCGCCGGGCCAGTTCGGGCGCACCCGGCGCGTCGTAGGTGACGTCGTAGTAGCGCTGCGGGAAGCCCCAGAAGTCGTATGTCAGTGGGGTTTCGGTGGTGGTGGAGCCGATGGTCAGCGGGGCGGCCTCCCAGTGGGCGGACACCACCAGGATCGCCTCGGGTCGCGGCAGCTCCGCGGACCACCCGACCAGCTGCGACACCCACATGTCGTCGTCGACGAGGGGCGGTGCGCCGTGGGACAGAAAGAGAGCGGGGATCACCGACCAAGGATCGCACCTCGGCGGCTAGGTTGTAGGCCATGAGTCAGACGGTGCGCGGTGTCATTTCCCGGTCCAAGAAGCAGCCTGTCGAGTTGGTCGACATCGTCATCCCGGATCCGGGTCCCGGCGAGGTCGTCGTCGACGTCATCGCGTGCGGGGTCTGCCACACCGACCTGACCTACCGCGAAGGCGGCATCAACGACGAGTACCCCTTCCTGCTGGGCCACGAGGCCGCAGGCACGGTGGAGTCGATCGGCGAGGGCGTGACCAACGTCGAGGTCGGCGACTTCGTCGTCCTCAACTGGCGCGCGGTGTGCGGACAGTGCCGCGCCTGCAAGCGCGGTCGCCCCCAGTACTGCTTCAACACCCACAACGCCGCCCAGAAGATGACCCTGACCGACGGCACCGAACTCACCCCCGCGCTGGGGATCGGCGCGTTCGCCGACAAGACCCTCGTCCACGAAGGCCAGTGCACCAAGGTCGACCCCGAGGCCGACCCCGCCGTCGCCGGCCTGATCGGCTGCGGCGTGATGGCCGGCATCGGCGCGGCGATCAACACCGCGAACGTGCAGCGTGACGACACCGTCGCGGTCATCGGCTGCGGCGGCGTCGGCGATGCCGCGATCGCCGGGGCCGCCCTGGTCGGGGCGAAGATGATCATCGCCGTCGACATGGACGAGCAGAAGCTGAACTGGGCGCGCGACTTTGGCGCCACCCACACGATCAACGCCCGCGAATTCGACGTCGTCGAGACCATTCAGGACCTGACCGGCGGCAACGGTGCCGACGTCGTCATCGACGCGGTGGGTCGCCCGGAGACCTGGAAGCAGGCGTTCTACGCCCGCGACCTGGCGGGCACCGTCGTCCTGGTCGGCGTTCCGACGCCCGACATGACGCTGGAGATGCCACTGGTCGACTTCTTCTCCCGCGGCGGCTCGTTGAAGTCCTCCTGGTACGGCGACTGCCTGCCCGAGCGCGACTTCCCCACCCTGATCAGCCTCTACCGCCAGGGCCGTCTTCCCCTGGAGAAGTTCGTCTCCGAGCGCATCGGTCTGGACGGGATCGAGGACGCCTTCCACAAGATGCACGCCGGTGAGGTCCTGCGTTCGGTGGTGATCCTCTAGTGGGCAACATCCAACGCCTGGTCACCAGCGGCACCTTCGAACTCGACGGCGGCAGCTGGGACGTCGACAACAACATCTGGATCGTCGGTGACGACAAGGACGTGGTCGTCTTCGACGCCGCCCACAGCGCCGAGCCCATCGTCGAGGCCGTCGCAGGCCGCAACGTGGTCGCCGTGGTGTGCACCCACGGTCACAACGACCACGTGACCGTCGCCCCGGAACTCGGCAAGGCCCTCGACGCCCCGGTTCTGCTGCACCCGGCCGACGACGTGTTGTGGCGAATGACGCACCCCGACGAGGACTTTCGCGGTGTCGAGGACGGCCTGGTGCTGCGGGCCGGCGACGTGGAACTGCGGGCGCTGCACACCCCGGGTCACTCGCCGGGTTCGGTCTGCTGGTACGCCCCCGACCTCGGCGCGGTATTCAGCGGCGACACCCTCTTCAGCGGCGGCCCCGGTGCGACGGGCCGGTCCTACTCGGACTTCCCGACCATCCTGGCGTCGATCTCCGAGCGCCTCGGCAAGCTGCCCGCCGACACCGTGGTCTACACCGGCCACGGTGACACCACGGTGATCGGCGACGAGCTCGTCAACTACGACGAGTGGGTCAAGAACGGGAGTTAGTCGGCGTCGCGCTCGGTCGCGTCGACGATGGTCCGCGCACACAGTGCGGGATCGTCGATCATCGGGACGTGGCCGACGCCGCGGAGCATGACGAAGTGCGCGTGCGGGCCGATCCTCTCCGCGTCCGGCGACTAGCGGCCGTCCAGCACCCGCTTCTTCTCGGCGTCGTACTCGTCCTGCGTCAACGCGCCCGAATCGCGGAGCCGGGCAAGTGATTCCAGGGTCTGCACCCGAATGGCGTCCTCAGAGGACGCGTAGCTGGGGACCGCCCGAATCGGGGGCGGCACATTGTCGTCCGCCGCCCACTCCGCCTGCGTCATATCACGTCGCCGCATCCTGGCCGCCCACACCCGCACGACGATCAGGTCGACGACGGCGAAGCCGAAGATCGCCGCCAGAATCCACGGCAGGTGGCCGTAGTTGCTGCCATGGCCGAAGGCGATCGACGGGTTGAGGTAGGCGCTGACGTTGCCGTCCAACTTGACGTCGTAGGTGCCCGCGGTCGGGACGTGGACATACCCGATGCGAACGCGCGCGTCGTTGTTCACCGTCGTCATGCCGCCGTAGTCCTCGACGAGCTGCAGGTCCGCGCCGTCGGGCCCCGTCATCCGGTAGTTCAGCGGAGGGACTGGCAACCCGTTGCCGCTGGCCCCGACGAGCACCGTGTGGAAGGTCACCGTCACCTCGCCTGCGGGCAGCTCCAGGCTGCTCGACCCGGGGATCGGAACCTCGCCGTACGCGTCGTACTCGTCGAAGACGAAGGCGTTGAGGATCAGCGTCACGACGAACCCGATCCCGGCGGCGATCATCGTCAACACGGCGACCACGGTGAGGATGCGCGGCGCCGTCGAGCTCTTCATGGCACGCAGTCTGTCACGCTGGAGCGGCAGAGGCGTTACCGTTCACGGTATGCCCGAATCGAGTGCGGTGGTGCGGCCCGAGCCGATGACCAGTGCCTCCTACACCGCCACGTCACGACTGCAGGCGGCCGGGTTGCGCCGGGCGACAACTCTTTTCACTGACGCCGCCGCGATCGTCCCCCTGCCGCGGTCGCCGCGGCCCGTCGTAATCGCCGACTACGGTGCGGCGACCGGGCACAATTCGCTTCTGCCCGTCAGCGCGGCGATCGCGGTGCTACGCAAGCGGACCCGGCCAGAGCACTCGGTCCTGGTGACCCACACCGACATCCCCGACAACGACTTCCCCGAGCTCTTCCGCACCCTGAGCGACGATCCCGACAGCTACCTGAAGAAGGACAGGTCGACGTTCGCCTCCGCGGTCGGTCGCTCGTTCTACTCCCAGATCCTGCCGTCGAACAGCGTGAACCTGGCCTGGTCTGCGTGGTCGATCCAGTGGTTGTCGCGCGCTCCCATGCCGGTCCCCGACCATCTGCTGGCGGCGCACAGCCACGATGGGGAGGTGCGTGCCGCCTACGAGCGGCAGGCCGCCCGCGACTGGCACGAGTTCGTCGCGTTCCGCGGTCGTGAGCTCAGCCCTGGCGGACGTCTGGTGGTCATGACCATGGCGGTCGACGAGGACGGTGACGTCGGCTACCGGCCACTGTTCGACGCCACCTCGGAAACGCTCGCCGACCTGGTCGAGCGGAAGGTGCTCACGGCCGACGAGTCGAGGGCGATGTCGATCCCGATCACCGCGCGGCGCACCCGAGACTTCCTCTCACCCTTTGCGCCGTCTGGCACGTTCGAGAAGCTCACGGTCCAGCATCTCGAGGTGTTCGGCGGCGAGGACAGATTCTGGGCGCAGTATCGAATCGACAAGAACGCCAAGGAGTTCGGTCAGAGGTGGGCGGCCTTCCTCAGGATCATCGCGTTTCCGACCCTCGCCGCCGCCCTTCCCGTCGACCGCCGCCGCGGCTTCGTCGACCAGCTGCGCGCCGGTGTCGCCGAACGGCTGACCGCCGCCCCCACCGAGGTGCGCATTCCGCTGGCGGCGGTCGTCATCGAGAAGCAGCAGCGCGCCCACCACTGACGGTCGGTCAGGGCGTCATTTCGTAGGCGCCGTCGTAGGCCTTGACCCGCTCCCACACGCGGCCGAAACGCGTCGCGTCGGGTGCCGGCTTGCGGACGGCCCCCAGCGCCCAGTCCTGCTGCGCCTGGGTCGACGTCGGCTTTCCTTGTAGCGCAATGGCGTAGGAGTTGAAGTCGTCGACCTGGAACCCGAAGATCTGGTCGACGGTGTCGTCGTCAAGACCGGTGAGCGCCGCCTGCTCGAGGATCAGCTGCCCGTAGACGATCAACGAGAAGAGGTGTCCGACGTTGAGCATGAAGTCGAGGTCCTTGGCCTGATCGGCGTCGGGTGCGGCCGTGAGCAACAGGTCCCGGAAGGCATTGGCCTGCTCGTAGAACACGCCGACGTTGGGGACGTGCCGGTGCTGCTCGTATACCGGTGTCCAGTCGGCGAATTGGATGGCACCCGCGCCACGGGTCGGACCCTGGTTCCAGAAGAAGGTGTCGTCGGCAGCGTCGTTGCGCGTCGGAATCTCCGGGTAGGCACGGGGATTGAGCATGTAGTTGGGCATGAACTTCAGCACCAGGCCCACGTTGACGTGCACGGTGCCCTCCAGCCGCGGCAGGCACCCGATGAGCTGGGCAACCTCGCGGAACATGGTGTTCTTCTCGTATCCCTTGGCGGCGACGACGTCGTGGAGTGACCGCACGACGGTCTCCCCCTCCATCGTGACCTTCGCCTTCGTCATCGGGTTGAACAGCAAGTAGCGGCGGTCTTCCAGGCTGGCGCTGCGGAAGTAGTCGACCGCCCGCCGGCTGAAGGCCTTCATCGCGATCATCCGCGAGTATGCGTCGACGAAGTTGGCCCGCACGTGGCCGAAGTCGGTGACGGGGTTGCCGTACAGAATCCTGTTCTGCGCGTGGGTGATCGCCTCGTAGAAGGCGTGTTCGCACATTCCGATCGACGAGGAGCACAGGTTGAACTTGCCGACGTTGACGGTGTTGAGCGCGGCACTGAAGGCCTCCACCCCGGTGTGCAGGATGTCCTCGGCGCGCACCGGGTAGTTCTCGAGGCGGAACGTGCTGACGTAGATCTGCATGTGCACGACGTTGTCGACCAGGTGGTAGTTCTCGTGGCGGCTGTCGGCGGCGAAGAACACGTACCCGTCCTGGCCCTCGACGTCACCTCGGCGGCCGAACACCGACACCAGGCTCGCGACGTTGCCGTTGCCGATGTAGTACTTCTCCCCCGACGCCCGGTAGAGGATGCCGTTGGCGACGTCTTCCTCACTGGCCGGGGTCAGCACCATGTCGGTGCTGTAGACGTCGGCGCCGTGTTCGCGCTCGGACAGACCGAACGCCATCACCTCACCCGCGTCGAGGTCGTCGGCGGCCCGCAACTTCGCGTCCTTGTTCTCGCTCTGCCACACCGGTCCCAAACCGAGGATGGTGACCTGCTCGGTGTACCAGTAGGTCAGCCCGTAGAAGCCGAGGATCTCGGCAAGGGCGGCGTTGCGCGCGCCGTCCCACCGCTTGTCGGGGTTCCCGTCTGCGAACTCCGACGGCGTCAGGAACGTCGCAAACAGCTTCTCCCGCTTGACGAACTCGACGAAGTCGGCGGGCCACTGCGCCCTGAGGTCGTCGTCGAGGATGCGTTTCTTGCCCTGGCCCTCGAAGAAGTCGATCGTGGCGCGCAGTAGGCGGCGCGTCTCGGCGTCGAATTCGGACCCGTCGTAGTGGTGGGGGTTGAACAGCAAACCGTCGGTGCGCGGCGATGCAGCAGTCATGTCCCCGAGCCTAGGGCTGCTGCGGTTGGAACGGCGACGGAACGAATGGCAGACCGGGGATGGTCTCGTAGGGCAGCGTCGGGATGACCGGCGGCTGCGTGGTCGACGGCGGGGGTGGCTGAGTGGTCGTCGGCGGCGGCGCCTCGGTGGTGGTGGTCGGCGACGGGGTCTCGGTGGTCGCCGGCGGTGGCGGTGGCGTCTCGGAGGGGGGCGGAGCCTCCTGCGTCACCGTCACCGCTGGCGGCGGGGGCGCCTGCTGGACGACGGTCTGTTCCGGCGCGGGCGGCTCCGACGACACTTCAGAGGGCGGCGGGCTGACCTCGGGCGACGGCGACGGAGCTTGAGTGGTCGTCGTGGCCGGCGTGGACACCGGCGATTCGTCGTCTCGCAGCAGGAGGTAGCCGGCGGTACCGACGGCAAGCAGCACCGCGACCGCAGCCGCGGCGATGATCCCGGCGGGCGTGCGGTACCACGGCGTCGGAGTCTCGGCCGCGTCGTCTTCGTCGTCGACGAATGCGATCGGTGGCCGGGGGTCGGAGTATTCGACGTCGGGTTCCTGGCTCGGCGGCTCGGGTTCGGGGATGTGTTCGGCGTCCGACCAGGCCAAGGCCCGGAACGTCGACGACGCGGGTGCGCTCTGGTCGACGGGCGGGAGCGGCGCAATGGGGGCGATGGGGGCCATCGCGGTCGCGCCGTCGGGCACCAGACCGCGCGCCGCTGAGAGTCCGCCGCCGATCGCGGCGGACAACTCGGGCCGAGCCGACGTGACGACCGGAACCCGGAGATGTTCGGAGAGCGACGTGACGAGGACGGGAATCAGCGCACCGCCGCCGGCGGTGGCCACCGCGGCCAGGTCGCCCGGCCGTATTCCGCTGCGCTGCAACGTGTCCTGCACGGCGTCCAACAATCCGGCCAGCGGTTCGCGGACCGCTTCGTCGAGTTCGGCGCGGGTGATCCTCACCTCGGACTGCCGACCGGGCAGGTCCACGGTCACCGACGCGCTCGCCGACGTCGACAGGCGTTCCTTGGCCGCGCGGCATTGACCACGCAGCCTGTTGAGGTTCCCGATCGCCGAGGTCGACGACAGGTCGACCGATCCCGACGCCGCGAGGTCACCGACGATCCGCGTCAGCAGGGCCTGGTCGACGAGGTCACCGGAGAAGTCGGGGTGTCGGACGGTGGGCCCGATCGGGGCGAACCCGTTGGCGGCGTCGGCCAGGGTGATGCTGGTGCCCGTTCCCCCGACGTCGCAGAGCGCGATGACGCCTCGGCTCGGCACGCCGGGGTCGTCCCGAAGGGCGGTGAGTGCCGCGACGGCGTCGGAGCCGAGCGTCATGCCGTCCAGCTCACGGCGCAGCGCCTCGACGGCAGCCGGTCGCCAGTGCGCCGGGTGGGTGACCCCGACCGGTTCGGTGGGCGGCCGGCCGCCCGTCAGCGCGGCCAGCAGCGACCGCAATGCCTCGGCGAGGAGGCTCTCGGCTCGGTGCGAGGAGCCGTCGGGCGCCACGATGGGCACGGGGTCGCCGATGCGGTCGACGAAGTCGGTGATGATCAGTCCGCGCTCGGTGAGGTTGGGGTTCTCGCTGGGTACGCCCACTTCCGCGGGCCGGTGGGGATAGCGCGTCAGGACCGGCGATCGGGTCACCGCCGACCGGCCTATTGCCACCGCCCGCAAAGCGGTGGCGCCGATCGAGAGCCCTATTCCGTCTGCCACGTCATCGAATCGTGCCAGCTCCAGCTATGAGAGGTAAATCCAGTGGGGTCACCCAGCCCGGCGGCAGGTCGTTGACGGCGGGCACCGCGTTGAGCGCGCGCAGGCCGGTGGCGAGACAGCCCGCGGCTGCGGCGTCGCGTCCGGACCCGTCGGTGAACCGGAAGGCCGTCTCCTGGAAGATGCTCGGGGTGCCCTCGATGTCGACCCGGTAGACGTCGTTGTCGCTGCCCGACGGCCAGTCCGGGGCGGCGTCCTGCCCGATCCGGTTGACGTGCTCGAGCTGAATTCGCGTCTCGCCGTTGAATATTCCGTTGATGGTGAAGCGGACGGCGGCGACGTTGCCTGGCGCGATGACGCCCTTGACGGTCTTGCGCTCGTCGGGCGTCACCCACTTGTCCCAGGTGGTGGTGATCTCGTCGAGTTGGATGCCTGCCGCGTGGGCGATCATCGGAACCGTTGCGCCCCAAGCGAAGACCAGGATGTCCGGCGTTTCGAGAAGCGGCCGGTGCTCGGGCGGCCGCCCGATGCCCATCTCGAACTCGTAGTCACCTTCGTAGTTGGTGTAGTCGAGCAGCTCCGACGCCCGGACCGTGCGGATCTCCGAGCACAGTCCCATCAACGTCATCGGGAAGAGGTCGTTGGCGAAACCCGGGTCGATGCCGGTGGTGAAGCACGACGACCGGCCCTCCTCGCAGGCGTCGGTGATCGGCTGGATCCAGTTCGGCGGGTTCAGGTGCATCTTGGGCCACACCCACGGCGTCATCGACGTCGAACAAACGTCGACCCCGGCCCGGAGAAACCGCGTGATGAGCGCGATGTTGTCGTCGGCGTGCGCGGCCGTCGGGCCGTAGTGGACCACCGCGTCGGGCTTGAGCGCGATGAGTGCGTCGACGTCGTCGGTGGCGGTGAGGCCGATCGGGGCGCCGAGTCCGCAGATCTCGCCGACGTCGCGGCCGACCTTCTCGGGATTGCTGACACCGACGCCGACGAGGTCGAACGACGGGTGCTTCACGATCTCGGCGATCACCATCCTGCCAACGAAACCGGTGCCCCACACCACGATTCGCTTGCTCATGTCAGCGGCACCGCTTCAGGCCGGCCGGGTCGCAATACAGCGGATACCGGTCGACCGGGATGGGCAGCGGCCGCGCGAACGCCATGGTGAACGGCGAGACGACGATCTTCGGGCCGACCTGACCGTTGCACGCCGCACTGTTGGCCACCGAACGCGTACCGGCCATCGTCAGGTCGTCGAACTTGTAGGTCTCCACGACGGGCGCCCAGCCCCCGTCCGGGCACGGGAACCCCTCCTTGATGTTGGTGGAGAACGCCCACTGCCCGCCGGTCAGGCGGGCGTCGCCGCCGCTGACCCTCGGCGTGTTCGGCGAGACGTGCAGTCGGCAGGCCACCGGAAGCTCCAGGTTGTCCCGCAGGTCACCGACGGTGGGGACGCAGCTGGGGTAGATCGTCCATTCCGCCTTCAGGTCACCCTGGGTGTAGCTGTAGACGCCCTCCATCACCTGGTCTGCGCTGGCAGGACCGGCAAAGCCGAGCGTCGAGGTGAACAGAATTGCGGCAGCGGCGAACACCCGGGCGATCGTCATGACCCGAGTATCGCAGCGCGACCGCTCCGAAGTCAGCGGTTTGCCCGATGCGCGCCGGCGCACGCGGTGAGGCGTGAGAGGGTCCAAGCATGACTGATCTGACTGGCAAGGTCGCGCTGATCACCGGGGCGTCGGCGGGTTTGGGGGCCGCGACGGCCCGCGTGTTCGCCGAGCGGGGCGCAACGGTCTTCGGGATCGCCCGCGACGCCGACCGGATGGCCGAAGTGTTCGTCGACGTCCCCGACGGCAAGTTCTCGTCGGTGGACATCACCACGCCCGCTGCGTGCGCTCAGGCAGTCGCCGACTGCGTCGCGGCCTTCGGCAGGCTCGACGTCCTGGTCAACGTCGCGGGGTTCCACCAGATGCGCCACACGACGACGATGTCCGACGCGGACTGGGATCGTGACTTGGCGGTGAACCTGAACGGCCCGTTCTACTTGTCCCGCGCCGCCCTGCCGCACCTGCTGGAGGTGGGCGGCAACATCGTCAACGTGTCCTCCATCGCCGGGGTCGAGGGCGAGGTGTACTCCGCGGGGTACTGCGCCGCGAAGCACGCGCTGGTCGGTCTCACCCGGGCACTGGCCGTCGAGTTCACCAAGGACAAGCTGCGCGTCAACGTGGTGTGTCCCGGCGGCATGCCGACGGCCCAGGCCACCGAATTCGAGGCGCCGGAGAACGCCGACTGGGACCTGATCATGCGCATCGCCTCGCCGCGGGGGTTCATGGACACCGCCGACGTTGCCAAGGTCATCGCGTTCCTGGCCAGCGACGACGCTGCGGCGGTCCACGGCGCGGTGTACCGCGTCGACAACGGCAAGGGCGCGGGTTGAGCACCGGGCGTTCACCTGCGCGTCGGGTACTGCGAATGCGCCGTGCACGCGTAGCTGCCACAATCGCGCGGTGACCGACAGCGTGAGTACAGCAGCAGAAGAAGCCTCCCATCTCCGGTCCGGATTGGACGCCGCCGATCTGAGGGAGGCGATCACCGATCACCTTCGCTACACGATCGGGCGACCGGCCGCCGCCCTGCGGCCCGACCACTACTACCGGGCGCTCGCCCTGGCGGTCCGCGACCGCATGCAGGACAACCGCGTCGCCTCGACCCAACAGTCGCTCGACAGCGGCGCGAAGGTCACCTGCTACCTGTCGGCCGAGTTCCTGATGGGACCCCAGCTCGGAAACAATCTGCTGAACCTCGAGATCGAGGACGCCGCCCGCACGGCACTGGCCTCGCTGGGCCAGGACTACGACGAGGTGCTCGCCTGCGAGCCCGAGCCGGGTCTCGGCAACGGTGGTCTCGGCCGGTTGGCGGCGTGTTACCTCGACTCGCTGGCCACCCTGGAGCGTCCGGCCATCGGGTACGGCATCCGCTACGAGTTCGGCATCTTCCGGCAGGAGTTCTCCGACGGGTGGCAGGTCGAGCTGACCGACAACTGGCTGGCGAACGGAAACCCTTGGGAGATCGCCAAACCCGACGTGAACTACCCCGTCAACTGGGGCGGGCACACCGAGCACTACATCGACGACTCGGGTTTCGACCGGATCCGCTGGGTGCCCAAGCAGGTCATCAAGGGCGTCGCGTACGACACGCCGATTCAGGGCTACGGCGTGCACACCTGCAACGTGCTGACGCTGTGGAGCGCCCGCGCGGTCGAGTCGTTCGCGCTGGACGCGTTCAACACCGGCGACTACTACAAGGCGGTCGAGTCGGAGGTCACCTCCGAGACCGTCACCAAGGTGCTCTATCCGAACGACGAGCCCGAGGCGGGCAAGCGGCTGCGGCTGTTGCAGCAGTACTTCTTCGTGTCGTGCTCGCTACAGCACATCGTGCACATCATGGACGACCTGGCCGACGTGTCTCTGCACGAGCTACCGAAGCGATTCGCCATCCAGCTCAACGACACTCACCCGTCCATCGGCGTTGCCGAGCTGATGAGGATCCTGGTCGACGAACGTCGACTCGGCTGGGACGAAGCCTGGGCGATCACGGTGGCCACGTTCGGCTACACCAACCACACTCTGCTTCCCGAGGCCTTGGAGAAGTGGTCGCTCGGCCTGTTCGGCGAATCGCTGCCGCGGCATCTGGAGATCATCTACGAGATCAACAGCCGCTTCCTCGACGAGGTCAGGGCGAAGTTCCCCGGCGACGTCGAGCGGGTGCGCCGGATGTCGCTCATCGGTGAGGACGGCGGCCAGACCGTGAAGATGGCGTACCTCGCCACCGTGGGCAGCCACGCAATCAACGGTGTCGCGGCCCTGCACTCGGACCTGCTGAAGGCCAGCGTGCTCAAGGACTTCTACGAGTTGTGGCCGGAACGCTTCTCCAACAAGACCAATGGTGTGACGCCGCGGCGCTTCCTGGCCCTGTCCAACCCCGGTCTGCGTGGCCTGCTCGACAGCACCATCGGCGACGGCTGGTTGACCGATCTCGACCGGCTGCGTGGACTGGAGGGCTTCGTGGACGACCCCGCGTTCCGTCAGCAGTGGCGAGAGGTCAAGCGGGCCAACAAGGCTCGGCTGTCCAACTTCCTACAGACCGCGACGGGCGTGCAGTTGGACCCCAGCTGGATGTTCGACATCCAGGTCAAACGCATCCACGAGTACAAGCGCCAGCACCTGTCGGTCCTGCACATCATCAGGCAGTACTTCCGGCTGAAGATGGATCCGACGCTGGAGGTCGCGCCGCGCGCATACGTGTTCGGCGGCAAGGCCGCCCCGGGTTACTTCATGGCCAAGCGAATCATCAAGCTGATCAACGCCGTCGGTGAGACGGTCAACAACGACCCGGACGTCAACAAGTTCATGAAGGTGGTGTTCGTCCCCAACTTCAACGTCCAGAACGCGCACCTCATCTACCCGGCGGCGAACCTCTCGGAGCAGATCTCGACGGCAGGCAAGGAGGCGTCGGGCACCGGCAACATGAAGTTCATGATGAACGGCGCCTTGACCATCGGCACGCTGGACGGCGCGAACGTCGAGATCCGCGAGGAGGCCGGGCCGGAGAACTTCTTCCTGTTCGGCCTGACCGAGGACGAGGTCGAGACGGTCAAGCGCGACGGATACCGTCCTTCGAGCTACGTCGACGGCAACGACGAGCTGAAGACGGTGCTCGGGCTGATCTCCTCGGGACAGTTCTCCCACGGCGACGTCGAGGTGTTCCGGCCGCTGGTGGACAACCTCCTCCACGACGACCCGTTCCTCGTCCTGGCCGACTACGCCGCGTACGTGAACTGTCAGGACGAGGTGGCCGCGGCGTGGCAGGACCGCGACACCTGGTCACGGATGTCGATCCTCAACACCGCGCGCAGTGGCAAGTTCTCGTCGGACCGCGCGATCGCGCAGTACTGCGACGACATTTGGCACGTGCGGCCGGTGACCGTCGAGATCTGACGGTCAGGAGCAGCTCGGCGTCAGCCCGGAGTAGTGGACTGCGGGCATGCCGTCCACCGTCACGAAGTCGGTGCCGGTGTCCCACGTGGTGCCGGGCTTGATCCACGGCGGCGCGGCCTTGGGGTAGGCGATGGACATGTCGGCGAAGAACTGCACCCCCGGCGGGCAACCCGGCGTCGTCGGGTTCCAGGCGTGCACCACGATCGGGTTGACCAGTCGGGTGCCCTGCGCGCAGTTGGGTTGGCATTCGACGGCGTTGTCGAAGCCGGTGCCGCGGGCTCCGTCGCTACCCCAGGAGGACCACGTCATGTCCTGCATGACGCCGGTCTCGTCGCAGTTGTAGGCGAATCGGGAAGGCTGGACCACCGGCACGTCACCGGCTGCGAAGCACTTGCCGATCGCGTACGCCGTCCCGTCGGCCGGAGCCGCGGCGACTTGGCCTGCAGTGGCGAGGGTTACGGCAGCCCCGACCACGGCGGAAACGAGTCCGGTACGCAGCAGGGCCGTCATAGCCGGATCCTAGCCGGGCGTGGCCGCTAGCTGCCGGGCGTAGCCTCGCCTGCGGCCTGGACCATCGGTGCCGCAGGAGCTGCCCCGCCGAGGCGAGCGGCGACGAAATCGGCTGCCTGGTCGGCCATTCCGTTGGACTTGTACGAGCTGTGGGCGGAGCGGTCCAGGCCTCCGGGGAAGCACACCGGGTCACCGGTGGCACACAGCTGGATGGTCTTCGCCGTGTACTGGTCACCGATGACGATCGGGGGTGCGTCGCGATCCGCCAGTCCGAGGAACCAGTCGTCGGGGGTGCCGAACAGGGCGACGGCCGAGACGTGGGACGCGACCGAGGCAGGCATCGGACCGGAAAGCCCCGGTGGCAGGGTGAACCCGGTGGGCACGACGCTGGAGGTGGTGTACCCGGCAACCGCGGCACCTTGGGAGTAGCCGCCGAGCACGATCTTGGTGGCCGGGCACTGCGCGGCAACCGACTGAATCCTGTTGCTGGCGTCGGTGATTCCGTCGACGGCCTGTCCGAAGTTCAGCGACGCCGGGTAGTTGACGCCGTACACGTCGACTGCCTTGCCGGGGAGCCGGGCGGTGAGGGCGTCGACGAAGGCCTGCCCGGTGGCACCGACGCCTGGGGCCTCGAAGGTGCCGCGGGCAAAGACCACCTCGACGGCGGCGCAGGAGTCGTCGGTGGCGTTCGCGGTCGCGGTGGGCCCGGCGATCGAGCCGACGGCAACGGCGCCCATGGCGGCGATGCCGAACGTCACGGTCTTCGCCGCCTTCGCGACGACCGCCGCCGTACGTGCCAGTTGTGGTGTGGTCATGAGCTCGTCCCCTGCCCTGCCTGCGCCATCGCATCTTCGCTGAGGTGGCTACTGGCTGCTACAAGTGCCAGGCGGCGAGCTTCCATACCCGAGCCGTCGGGTGATGTACGTCACGGGTCGTGGCGGCGGTGGTGTACCGAGAGTTGGGTGATGACGTAACGTGGTTATGCCGACTAAGTATTCGACCGCCGCGATCAGGAGCCACGCCGATGACCTCAATGAAAACCACGCTGTCAGCCCTCGCGGTGACGGCCGGCCTGGCCTCGGCGGCGCTGGGCCTGGGCACGGCCGTCGCCATCGCCGACCCGCCTCCGCCGGTGCCTGCTCAGGGCGAGGTGCCGCCTCCCAATGCACCGCGGAAGACGGCGGAATTCTGGAACGGGGAGCCCGTGGTGTGGACGTCCATGTGGGGCGGCCGTTGGGGCGTCTGGAAGAACGGCCAGTTCATCACGTTGTCGTCGAACATCAACACCGGCGGCGGATAGCCGACTGGCGGCCGCCGCCGGCCGGGTAGGGCGTCCTCAGCCCTGCTCGGCGGGCAGCGGTGCACCGACAGGAGGGTTGGCGGCCTGCGGCTGTCCCGCCAGGCTGTCGACCACCGGCCGCTGATCGGGGCAGTAGTAGTTGATCCCCGCCGACATGAACTGGTAGATCGCCTGCTCCGAGGTCCCGCGGGGAAGGTTCGTCTTCAAGAACACCGCCGCCTCGGCGGCATTGGCGTCCAATCCCGTGCGCAACCGCTTGCACTCGATCTTGCCGATCCAGGCGTTGTAGTCCTTGGGTCCGTAGATCCCGTACACGTGCAATTCGTTGGCGAAGTCGGTGTCCGGATCGGCACTCGCCGGCGCCACCGCAGCCAACGCCATCGAGCACGCGGCAATGGCGGAAACGAGTCCAGTACGCAGCAGGGTCTTCATAGCCGGATCCTATTCATTGAGCTCAAATACGTTGCAGCACAGCATGTTTCAAGTTAGCCAGATCACACGGGCGAGCCGTTGTGCGTCACCTCACGCGCGCGTGACGTTTTACCGCACGTCGCGATTCTCCACCATACAGTTATATAGGCTAATCTCTCATTTCAATCTCAGAAACGTTCGGGGCAGGGGTCATGACCAAGGTTTTACGTCGAGCGTGGATTCCGATCGTGATCGTCATCGTCATCGTGATCGCCGGATTCACCGTTCATCGCGTGCGCACCTTCTTCGGGATGAACCCCATTCTCGTCACCCCGAAGAACTTCGCCGACGACGCCGAACCGTTCAACCCCAAGGTCGTCAAGTACGAGATCTTCGGCACCGGCTCCTACGCCGACATCAACTACCTCGACCTGGACTCCAAGCCAGTTCGGATCGACGGCGCCGCTCTTCCGTGGTCACTGACGTTGAGCACCACCGCCCCCTCCGTCCTCCCGAACGTGGTGGCCCAGGGCGACGGTAGCTCCATCTCGTGCCGGATCACCGTTGACGACGAGGTCAAGGACGAGAGGACGACGAACGGCGTGAACGCCCAGACCTTCTGCCTGGCGAAGAACGCATGACCGAGCCGCACAACCGCTCGGCCGAAAACGAGCCGACCACGGACGCCATCCCGACGTCGTCGGGCCCCGCGGTGAACCCCACCCGCCACCGGCTCCCGCGCTTCATCCGCACCTTCGCCCTGCCGATCATCCTCGGCTGGATCGTCGTCATCGCCCTTGGCAACGTGCTGGTCCCCCAGCTCGAAGAGGTCGGCAAGCTGCGGTCGGTGTCGATGAGCCCGGACGACGCGCCATCGGTCATCGCCATGAAGCACGTCGGCGAAACGTTCAAGGAATTCAAGTCCAACAGCTCCGTCATGATCGTGCTGGAGGGCCAGGACAAGCTCGGCCAGTCCGCGCACGACTTCTACGACGGCATGGTCAAGGACCTCGAAGCCGACACCAAGCACGTCGAACACGTCAACGACATGTGGAGCGACCCACTGTCGGCGGCGGGCTCCCAAAGCAACGACGGCAAGGCCATGTACGTCCAGGTCTACCTGGCGGGCAACCAGGGCGAGGCGCTGGCCAACGACTCCGTCGAGGCCGTGCAGAAGATCGTCGGCAACCTCAAGCCACCGGACGGCATCAAGGCCTACGTCACCGGCCCCGCGGCGCTGTCCGCCGACCAGAACATCGCCAGCGACAAGAGCCTCCGGCTGATCGAGGCCGTGACGTTCACCGTCATCATCGTCATGCTGTTGCTCGTCTACCGATCCATCGTCACGGTGCTGATAACGCTGGTGATGGTGGTCCTCGAGCTGGCCGCCGCGCGAGGAATCGTGGCGTTCCTCGGCTATCACAACATCATCGGCCTCTCGACCTTCGCGACCAACCTGCTGGTCACCCTCGCGATAGCCGCGGCGACGGACTATGCGATCTTCCTGCTCGGCCGATATCAGGAAGCGCGAAGTCTTGGCGAGGACAAGGAAGACGCCTACTACACGATGTTCAACGGCACGGCGCACGTCGTGCTCGGCTCGGGTCTGACCATCGCGGGTGCCACCTTCTGCCTCAGCTTCACCCGACTCCCCTACTTCCAGACCCTCGGCGTACCCCTGGCGATCGGCATGATGATCGTGGTCGGGTGCGCGCTGACGCTTGGCCCCGCGGTGGTCACCATCGCCAGCAGGTTCGGCCTGCTCGAACCCAAGCGTGCGATGCAGACCCGCGGCTGGCGCAAGATCGGCGCCATGGTCGTCCGCTGGCCGGGTCCCATCCTGGTCGCGACGATCGCATTGTCGCTGGTCGGCCTGCTCACGCTGCCGGGGTACAAGACCAATTACAACGACCGCAACTACCTCCCGCCCGACCTGCCTGCCAACGAGGGCTACACGGCAGCCGACCGGCACTTCTCCCAGGCGCGGCTCAACCCCGAGCTGCTGATGATCGAGAGTGATCACGACCTGCGGAACTCGGCGGACTTCCTGGTCGTGGACAAGATCGCCAAGGCGGTCTTCAAGACCCCCGGCATCGGGCGGGTCCAGGCGATCACCCGGCCGCTGGGAACGCCGATCGAGCACACCTCGATCCCGTTCCAGATCAGCATGCAGGGCACCACGCAGCAGATGAACCTGAAGTACCAACAGGATTCGTTCGCCAGCATGCTCAAGCAGGCCGACGAGATGCAGGGCATGATCGAGAACCTCGAGCACATGCTGGTCCTGATGAAGCAGCTCAACGACGTCACCCACGACTTGACGCTGAAGACCAAGGACATGGTCGCGACGACCAACGAGCTGCGCGACAACATCGCGAACTTCGACGACTTCTTCCGGCCGATCCGCTCCTACCTGTACTGGGAGCCGCACTGCTACGACATCCCGCTGTGCTGGGCGACGCGTTCGGTGTTCGACACCTTGGACGGCATCGACGCACTCAGTGACCAGCTGGGCGGCCTCGTCACCAACCTCGACGCGCTCGACAGGTTGATGCCGCAGCTGATGGCGTCGCTGCCGCCGATGCTCGCGACCATGAAGTCGATGAAGACCATGATGCTGACGATGTACCAGACCCAAAAGGGCATGTCGGATCAGATGGCGGCGATGCAGGAGAACCAGTCCGCGATGGGCGAGGCGTTCGACGCGTCGAAGAACGACGACTCGTTCTATCTGCCGCCGGAGATCTTCGACAACGCCGAGTTCAAGAAGGGCATGAAGAACTTCATTTCGCCCGACGGCCACTCGGTGCGGTTCATCATCAGCCACGAGGGCGACCCGATGAGCGAAGAGGGCATCTCGCACATCGACGCGATCAAGCAGGCGGCCAAGGAAGCCATCAAGGGCACGCCGCTGGAGGGGTCGAGGATCTACCTCGCAGGCACCGCGGCGACGTTCAAGGACATGTCCGACGCCAACACCTACGACCTGTTGATCGCCGGTATCGCGTCGCTGGCCCTGATCTTCATCATCATGTTGCTCATCACCAGGGCGGTGATCGCGTCCGCCGTGATCGTGGGCACGGTGGTGCTGTCCCTCGGCGCGTCCTTCGGTCTGTCGGTCCTCATCTGGCAGCACTTCCTCGGCATCGAGCTGCACTGGATGGTGATGGCAATGTCCGTGATCATCTTGTTGGCGGTCGGCGCGGACTACAACCTGCTGCTGGTGTCTCGATTCAAGGAAGAGATACACGCCGGCCTGAATACGGGCATCATCAGATCGATGGGCGGTACCGGCTCCGTGGTCACCTCGGCCGGTCTGGTGTTCGCGTTCACCATGATGTCCATGGCGGTGAGCAGT
Source organism: Mycobacterium sp. AT1 (assembly GCF_002043095.1). Lineage (GTDB taxonomy): Bacteria > Actinomycetota > Actinomycetes > Mycobacteriales > Mycobacteriaceae > Mycobacterium. Next base: position 74,411 of record NZ_MVOC01000007.1, read on the forward strand.
TTGACCGTCATCGGCCAGGTCGGCACGACGATCGGTCTCGGCTTGCTGTTCGACACCCTGGTGGTCCGGTCGTTCATGACGCCGGCCATCGCGGCGATGCTCGGCAAGTGGTTCTGGTGGCCGACCCACGTTCGGCAGCGACCCAAGCCGGAACCATGGCCCAGCGTTACCACCCGATCCGAACCCGCTCCAACAGTCTGAGGAGAGAAAACATGATGAAGCGCCTGCGCAAGATCGCGCTCCGCACCACCCTCGCGGCCGCCTCGTGTGGCATCGCCGCGACGACGTTGGCGGGGCCGGCGTCCGCCGACGCCACCGACGACTTCCCGATCCCGCACCGGATGATCATCACCACCTGCGACACCGAGCAGTACATGGCCGCCGCGCGCGACACCAGCCCGGTGTACTTCGAGCGGTACATGATCGACCGGAGCAACCGCCCCGCCGACGTCCAGCAGCAGGCCTTCGACCGCATCCACTGGTTCTTCTCGCTGGACCCGGTGGCCCGCCGCCAGTACTCCGAGGACACCGCCACCAACGTCTACTACGAGAACGTGGCGACGCACTGGGGCAACTGGGCCAAGCTGTTCTTCAACAACAAGGGCGTCGTCGCCAAGGCCACCGACGTCTGCATGAACTACCCCCGCGGCGACATGTCCGTGTGGAATTGGGCAGTCACCCCCTAGCGTCTCGACTCTGCGGCTACTGCGACCGGTACTCGTACTTCGTCGCAGTAACCGCAGAGTCGAGAATGGCCGCCGAGTCGCAAGACTCGGCGGCCATTCTTCGTCTGGGGCCTAGTGCTGCGGACGCCGCCTGCGGCCCATGAACACCGCGAGCACCACCGCCCCGATGCTCAGCGCACCGCACGCCACGGCCACCGCGATCAGGTAGACGTCGCGCTTGTTCATCCCCGACGGCGACTCGTCCGAGGCCAGCGTCAGCTGGTAGTCCCCGGGCAACGGTCCCGGCCGCGGATCGTCCAGACCGGGGAACTGCTGGGTCTTGTGCACCTCGAAACTGCGCTCGCCCGTTGGCGTTTGCTTCCATTCACCCCACGCCGGGGTCACACCGTCGAGAAGAACCTTCTGCTCGCCGAACTGCCGGTCCGGCCCCACGTCGACGATCTTCGCGACCCGGAAGGGCTGATAGGTGGCGTCGGGATAGCGCACCTGGACGGGCACGTTGGCGAAGTTCACCAACGCCGGCGGAGGCGGCGGCAGCGGCAGCCCGACTCCCGGGAAGAAGCCGCCACCGAAGAAGCTGCCCACCGCCACGTTGACGGCCTGGTTGATCGTGTTGGTGACCACGGCCGTGAAGCTGTACGCGGCGTACTGGGCCACCTCGAGGACGATCCGGCCCAGCGGCGGGATCCACGCCACGCGCGGCGCATTCTGATAGACGTAGACGATCCGCACCGGATCGCGGTACGGGTTGCTCAGCACCGGGCGGTAGTACTCGTCGTACTCGACCCAGTCCGGCCGCCACTGCCGCACGTTGCGGTCCCAGCCGCCGGCGAGCCTCACCTGGTCGTCGTCGAACCGGTTGTTCCCGTTGAACGGGTTGAAGTCGCGGTTCGGCAGGTCGACGATGCGGGCGACGTTCTGGATGTCGAGCGGAGCGGCCGCGGCGGGCTTCTCCTCGACCACCTTGGCGGTCTTGGCGATCTGGACGTCGGCTTCGGGAGCCTCGAGCGTCTGCGGTGCGACCTTTTCGATGACCTTCGGGAAGGCCTCGGCCGACGAGCTCGACGAATTCGACGAGGAGGATTCGCGCTCGCTGCTGGTGCCAGCCGACTCGGACGTCGACGAGGGCGAGCCGGACGTGGACGATTCCGACGTGTCCTCGGACCGCCTCGGCTCGTCGGACGACGAGGACTCCGTCGAGGACTCGCTCGACGACTCGGTCGAGGTCTCCGTCGACGACTCGGCCGGGCTCGAGGTGGACGTCGAGGATTCGCTCTTCGGCGCGGCCGAGCTGGTCGTGGTCTCCGACGGGCTCGACGACGTCGGTGAGGGCGCGGCGCTGGTCGTGACGGGAGTGGACGTCGTCGGGCTCTTGGTCGCCGACGTCACGGGTGCCTCACGCTGCGGTGTCGGCGCAGCGCTGGTCACCGCGGGCTCGGGCTCGGATGCCGGCGCGACGGGCTCGGGGGCTCGCGTCTGCTTCGGTGCCTCGGCGGTCGGTTCGACGACCGGTGCCGGTGCTTCCACCGTCGGCACGACGACCGGCGCAGGCTCGGGCGCAGGCGCGACGGGGGACGGGATGTCGGCGACCGTTGGCTTCTCTGCGGGCTTCTCGGCGGGCTTCTCCGCGGGGGCCTCGGACGCGGCGGCCGGCGGCTCCGGCACGACCGTCGTGGTGGGAGCCGACGTCTCGTCGCCCGGTTTGGCGAAGGCGGGGGCGACCCCTCCGGTCAACGCCGTCAAGGAGATCACCACACCGGACGCCAATACGGCGCAGACGGTCCTCTTGCGGCAAATCTTCAATGGCGTCTTCGCTGGTGCACCCATCGTGCATTGACTCCTTACGGTCTTCGCCCCCGACGCTGGTCACGGACCAGTGGCCGGTGCGTCATCACTCACCAAAGACATCGCTGAGCCGACGGATTCGTTACACCCGGGGACGGGCCGGCGGCACCGCGTCCAGCAGCGCGCGGGTGTACTCGTCACGCGGTGCGGCGAACAGCTCCGCGGCGGGCCGGTACTCGACGGCGGCCCCGGCGCGCATGACGAGTACGTCGTGGCTGACCTGCTGGATGACGGCCAGGTCGTGCCCGATGAACAGGAACGTCAGCGCGAGGCGTCGTTGCAGGTCAGCCAGCAGTTCGAGCACCTTGGCCTGCACGGAGACGTCGAGGGAGGCGGTGGATTCGTCGAGGATCAGCAGGTCGGGCTCCAGTGCCAATGCCCGTGCGACGCTGACCCGCTGCCGTTGCCCACCGGACAGCTCGTGCGGATACCGCGTTGCGAAGGCGGTCGGCAGGCCGACCAGGTCGAGCAGCTCGTCGACGCGCGCGCGGCGGCCGGATTTGCCGTCGGCCAGTCCGTGCACGACAAGGGGTTCGCCCACCGACGCTCCGACCGGCATTCGCGGGTTGAGCGACGCGAACGGATCCTGGAGCACGAGTCCGATGCGTCGCCGCAGAGCCTTCTCGTCCCTTCGCCGCACGCCGAGCACGTCGGCGCCGTCGAGCGTCACCCGTCCGGCGTCGGGGCGCACCAATCCGGTGAGCGCGGCGGCGACCGTGGACTTGCCGGAGCCGGACTCCCCCACCAGCCCCAACGTGCATCCGCGGCGGATGTGAAACGACAGGTCTTGGACCGCGTGGACGGTGGATCGCCCGACCGGGGTGGTCACCGGGAACCGGACGTCGAGGCCCGACACGTCGAGCAGGACGGCGGCGTCGTCGGCGACCGGCGCCGGGCCGGTTGACCCGATCAGCGGCCGGGCCTCCAGAAGGCGACGGGTGTAGTCCTGCTGAGGGTGGTCGAACACGTCCAGGACGGGTGCCTGCTCGACGGCCTCGCCGTCGTGGAGCACGGTGACGTCGTCGGCGACCTGCCCGATCACGCCGAGATCGTGACTGATCCACACCACGGCCGTCCCGAAGTCGCGCTGCAGGTTCCGAACCAAGTCGACGATCTGGGCCTGGGTGGTGACGTCGAGCGAGGTGGTCGGTTCGTCGGCGACGAGCAGTTCGGGGTCGCAGGCCAAGGCGATCGCGATCATCACTCGCTGTCGCTGTCCGCCGGACAACTGGTGCGGATAGGACCCCAACCGGTTCTCCGGGGTCGGCAACCCCACTGCCTCGAGGAGTTCCAGAGCCCTGGAACGCGCCTCCCGACGCGTGGGGTGGCGATGCGCCTCCAGCGATTCGGTGATCTGACGCTCGAGGGTCAGCAACGGGTTGAGCGAGGTTCCGGGGTCTTGGAAGACGAACCCGATCCGGCCGCCGTGCACGCCGCGCAGCGTCCGCGGCGTCGCCCCGACGAGCTCGATTGATTCATCTTGACCAGCAAGGACACTGGAGCCCGACACCACGGCACCCGGCGCGTCGAGCAGCCCGGTCGCGGCGAGCACCGTCATCGACTTCCCCGACCCCGACTCACCGACGATGCCGAGGATCTGTTCGCGGCGCACCGCGAGTGACACGCCACGCACGATCTCCCTGCGGCCCACGCGGACCTGCAGATCGGCGACCTCCAAGACAGGTGGGTTCACTGCTTCCTCCGCACTTCGGCCATCGTGCGTTGCTTGGGGTCGAGCACGTCGCGCAGACCGTCTCCGACGAGGTTGAAGGCGAGCACGATGACGAAGATCGCCGCGCCGGGGAACACCGCCATCCACCACGCCAGGGTGACGAAACCCTGCGAGTCGAAGATCATCCGACCCAGCGACGGCTCGGGCGGCTGAATGCCGAGCCCGAGGAACGACAGGGCCGCCTCGGAGAGGATGGCGAACGCCAGCGACAGCGACGTCTGAACGATCAAGGGCCCCGCGATGTTTGGCAACACGTGCCGCACCAGGATGTACCGGTGCCCGGTGCCCATGGTGCGTGACACCTGCACGAACGGTTCCACCCTGACGCCGAGGGTGCTGGCCCGGGCGACGCGGGCGAAGATCGGTGTGTAGACCACGCCGATCGCCAACATCGTGGTGGTGACGCCTGGGCCGAGGACCGCCACGATGGCCAGCGCGAGCAGCAGCACCGGGAACGCGAACATGACGTCGACCACGCGCATGAACACCGTGTCCACCCAGCCGCCGCGATAACCCGCCACGACGCCGACGGTGACGCCGACCACGACGGCGAACAGCACACTGACGACGGCGACCTGCATCGACGCCTGGATCGCGACGAGCACCCGCGACAACACGTCGCGGCCGAGTTCGTCGGTGCCGAACCAGTGTGCGCCGCTGGGGCCGCGCAACGCATTTGGCACGTCGACGTCGTTGATCCCGTACGGGGCGATCCACGTCGCACCGACCGCGACGACGAGCACCACGACCAGGACGGTCGCACTCACGGCCGTGACGGGGTTGCGCAGCAGTAGCCGCAGCGAGCCGACCCGCCCGGTCTGCGTCTCGTCCACGTCGGGTTCGGTCATGACAGCCTGATCCTCGGGTCGACCACCGCGTAGAGCATGTCCACCACCAGGTTGACGACGAGGAACAGCACCGCGATCAGCAGCACGGCACCCTGAATCACCGGATAGTCACGGGAGGCAACGGAATTGAACACCAAACGGCCTAGACCCGGCCAGGCGAACACGACCTCGACGACGATGACGCCACCGAGGATCGTGGCGAGCTGGATGCCGGTGATGGTGAGGATCGGCACCAGCGCGTTGCGCACGGTGTGGCGGAACGTGACCACCTTGGGCGGCAATCCCTTCGAACGCGCCGTGCGCACGTAGCCCATCGCGGCGACTTCGAGTACGGCCGAGCGCACGTAGCGCGTCAGGATGGCCGCCGCGACGAGGCCGACGGTCAACCCCGGCAGGACGAGGTGGCGCAACCACCCGGCCGGGTCTTCCAAGAGTGGACGGTACCCGGAGGTTGGCAGCCAGCCGAGCGTGCTGGAGAACAGGGCGATCAACAGGATGCCCATCCAGAAGTCGGGGATCGAGACGCCGAACTGGCTGGTGACGCGCACGATGACGTCGCCGATCCGGCCCTCGCGCAGTGCCGAGTAGATGCCGGCGGGCAGGGCGATCAGGAGCGCCACGACGATGCCGAACGCGGCGAGGGACGCGGTGGCGGGCAGCCGATCGAGCAGAATCCCCGCAACCGGGTCGCCGTTGCGGAAGCTGACTCCGAGATTCCCGGTCAGTGCCGAGCCGACGTAGCCGAAGAACTGTTGCAGCAACGGGCGATCCAGCCCGCTCGCCGCCCGCAGGGCGTCGTAGGCCTCGGGGGTGTAGCGCGTTCCCAACGCGATGCGCACGGGGTCGCCAGGGACGAGTTGGACGAGCGCGAACACGACGATCAGGACGCCGAACAACACCACCAGTGAGTAGGCGAGGCGACGGACCAGGAACCGTACGATCGGGTGCGTCACCGATCCTCACCCCCACTCAGGCTCGCCGTCCTGAACCGGATCGCGCCGTCGCGGCGGGCCTCGTACCCCGACAATCTCGTCGTCCACGCTTGGATGACCGACGGGTTGTACAGATAGAGGTAGCTCACCTGGTCGGCGATGATGGTCGCCGCCTTGGCGTAATCCTGTTGGCGCACAGCCCTGTCGGTCTCCGTGCGGCCGGCGTCCAGCAGCCGGTCCACGTCGGGATTGGAGAACTTCTGGGCGTTGTTGGCACCGTCGGTGTGATGCTGGGCGTAGTAGAAGTCGTCGGGGTCGATGTTGCCGAGCCAGCCCATCATCAGCATGTCGAAGTTGCCCGAATTCTGTTCGTCGAGCCACGTGGCGAAGTCGACGGTGCGAATGTTCACCGTGATGCCAAGGGGCGCAAGGTTGTCGGCGATCACCTGTGCGGCGGTGACGGTCTCCGGATACTCGCTGGTAACCAGCAGGTCCATTCGGTCGGGGTGGACGCCGGCCTCATCGAGAAGTCGCCGTGCCTCGTCGGTGTCGTAGCGATATTTGTCGTACGGCGTGTACCAGGGGTTGCCCTCGGGAATCGCCAGTTGGTTCGCGGTGGCGCTGCCGTAACTGGTGGCCTGCACGATGGACTTCCGGTCGACGCCGTAGGCAATCGCCTGGCGCACTCTCGGGTCGTTCCAGGGCGCCTTGGCCTCGTTGAGCGCGAGGTACCAGTAGTCGTTGCTCGGCGTCACCGCGAGGTGAATCGAGTCGTCGTCCTTGAGCTGCGAGATACGTTGGGTGGGAACCGAATCGGTCCAGTCGATCTCGCCTGCCTGCAGCGCCGACAGGGCCGTCGACGGTTCGGTGATGAACTCGAACGTCACCCCGGGGATCTTGGGTGGACCGCCCCAGTAGGCGGGGTTGGCCTTCAGGACGATCGAGTCCCCGCTCTTCTGCGAGACGAACGAGAAGGGCCCCGTCCCGATCGGGTGGGTGGCGATCTGACCGCTCTCGACGTTCTTGCGCGACACGATCGCCATGCCCTTGAAACCGCCGATGTTGGTGAGCAGGTTCGGCGTGGGCCTCGTCACCCTGATGACGACGGTGCCGTCGTCGGGCGCCGTGACGTCGGCGACGCTGCTGAACTTGTCGACGTTGGAGAGTTTCTCGTCGATGATCCGCCGGTAGGAGTACACGACGTCGGCCGCGGTGAACGGACTGCCGTCGTGAAACCTCACGCCCTTGCGCAGCCGAAAGGTCCACGCGAGTTGATCTGGCGAGACGGTCCACGACTCGGCGAGCGCGGGTTTCATCTCGAGGTCGGCGTCGGGTTCGACGAGGGTATCGAACACGTTTTCCAGCACCTCGAAGGAGAAGTACGCGCTGGTCTTTTGGGGGTCCAGTTGGTCGGGTTCGCCTGCGATGGCGGCGATCAGGTTGCCCGAGCCTTGGCCGAGGTCGACGCGCTGCGCCGGTGCGCACGACACCGCCAACACAGCGGCCACGACGACGGAGACGACTGTCCGCAGTGGTCGCATCAGCCTCGACTACCCACTGCCGCGCGATCGCACACGTCGGCCATTCGTCGCACACCCTCGGAGACGCCGCACTACCGTAGGCGGATGGGGGTGACCTGGCGCGTCGGCTGGCTCGACATCCCGGTCCACGGCGTGTTCGTCGGCCTTGGCGTCCTCGTCGCCAGCGTGGTGTTCGTCCTCGAGGCACGGCGGCGGGGCGCGTTGGGCGAGGAGTCGCTCGTCGCGGTCACCGGCGCCCTGGTTGGCGGGGCGCTGGGAATGCGGCTCTCCGGACTCGTCGAGCACCTCGACCCGCGGCTCAACCCCAGCCTCGCCGAGGCGTGGGCATTCGGCTCCCGCAGCATCTTGGGTGGGCTGCTCGGCGCGTACGTCGGGGTGCTCGTCGCCAAGCGGATCATCGGGTACCGCGGCAAGACCGGTGACCTGTTTGCCCCCGCCGTCGCACTGGGCATGGCCGTGGGTCGCATCGGGTGCCTGCTGACCGAGGCACCCGGGCGACCGACCAGCCTTCCGTGGGGCGTTCACGCCCCGGCCACCACCCCGGAGTGCCCTGGCTGCCTGACGGGGCAGGCGATGCATCCGTCGTTCGCCTACGAAATCGTCTTCCAGCTCGCCGCATTCGCCGTGCTGCTGTGGTTGCGCTCGCGCATTACCCACCCCGGCGAGCTCTTCGTCCTCTATGTCGCGGCGTACGCGGTGTTCCGATTCCTGGTCGAGTTCACCCGCGCCAACGAGACGGTGTGGCTGAATCTGACTCGGCCCCAATGGTTCCTGCTCGTCAGCATGGTCGTCGTCGGGTTCCGGTTGCACCGCGGCTACCGTCGCGGCTACTACGAGGCACTCGTAGGAAGGCAGAGGGTGGCGTCATGACCGTTCCTCCGTTCCAGCCACCTCCTCCACCGCCGCCGCCGGGCTGGTATCCACCACCTCCTCCTCCGCCGAACAACACCGGGACGGTCGTCGGCCTCGCCGTCGTCGGCGTCATGGCGTTCGGCGCGGTCAACCTGCTCGTCGGGCTGGTCGTACTGGCCATCGCCGCGGAGCACGGCGGTGCCGTCGTGGGAGTGGGCGCGGTGATCCTCGCCCTCATCGCGTTTGGCGGCGGCGCGGGTCTCATCGCGCTTCGACGGCCGTGGACCAAGGGCCTCGGAATCGGGCTGATGATCGGCTGGGCGTTGCTCTCCATCACCAGCGTCGGCTTTTGTACCGGCCTCAACCCCGAGATGTACACCGGAGGAATCTGATTCATGGGCATGCCGCTGCGCGACGATCGAATCCTCCGCTACGTCAACGCGTTCTGTCCGCACTGCCACGGCGAGCAACCGAATCGGCCGCTCGCCGACGTCGCCCGGTTGTCGGGCTGGCTCGCCGCCCGCGACGGCAGGGTCTTGCTTGAACGGGCCTGCGCCACTCACGGTCTGGTGCGGACGATGTACGACGAAGACCCCGAGATCCTCGCCTACCTCGAGGAATGGACGGCCCCGACCAAGACCCACACACCCGACGTGGCAGGCAACTTCGATCCCATTCCTTCGGCGTACCTGCGTGGCCTGCCCGAGATGCAGACCCAGCACACGTGCATCCTGTTGGCCGACGTCACCGAGTCGTGCAACCTGCGCTGTCCGACGTGTTTCACCGAGTCGGGTCCGGATCTGCACGGCGTCGTCCCGGTCGCCGAGATCCTGGCCAACGTCGACCAGAGACTGGCGCGTGAGAACGGCAAGCTCGACGTCGTGATGCTCAGCGGCGGTGAACCCACCGTCCACCCCGGCCTCGCCGAGCTGCTCGACGAGCTGGTCCGTCGCCCCGTCACGCGAATACTGTTCAACAGCAACGGACTTCTCATCGCGCGCGACGACGAGCTGCTCGACCTGCTGACCCGCCACCGCGAACGGGTGGAGGTCTACCTGCAGTTCGACGGCGTGTCGGCCGAAGCGTCCCGCCACCACCGCGGGGGCGATCTGCGCGTGCTCAAGGCGGCCGCGGTGCGGCGTCTCTCCGAACGCGAGATCTTCACGACCCTGGTGATGACGGCGGCGCTCGGCGTCAACGACGGCGAGATCGGCGACGTCGTGAAGATCGCCCTCGAAACTCCCTACGTCAGTGGGGTGTCCCTGCAGCCGCAGTTCGGCTCGGGGCGCTCCGGGGTCATCGACCCGATGGACCGGCTCACCCACACCGGCGTGCTCAAGCGCCTCGGACCGCAGACCGACGGGCTGGTGAGCTGGCGGGACCTGACCGCCCTGCCGTGCTCGCACCCGCACTGCTGTTCGGTCGGGTACATGATCCGCGACGACTCCGACCAGTGGCGGTCCCTGACCGCCCTGATGGGGCACGATCGGCTCAAGGAGAATCTCGGGCTGGTGTCCAACCGGATCGCCGACACCGAGGTGCCACGCGAGATGCGTCTGGCCGTCCGCGAGTCGCTGCTCGGGCTGCTCTCCGAGCAGTCGTCGCTGTCGCATCCTCAGATGGGCGAGGTCTGGCGAAGCATCTGTGAGAGCTGCGACCTGGGCGCGTCGACGCTTCTGACGCTGGCAGCCTCGGGACTGCCGGGTCGGCGTCGGCGGCTGCGGCGGATGTTGGGCGAGCGGGTCGTGCGGATCACCGTCAAGCCCTTCATGGACATGTCGACGATGATCGAGGAGCGTCTCACCCAGTGCTGCGTGCACGTGGGCACCCGATCCGATCAGGACCAGTGCGCACCCTTCTGCGCGGTGCAGGCGTGGAATCCACTTGGGCGCCAGCGCCTCTCGGCCGCCGTCCGGTCCAACTCGCTCGCCCCGCTGCCGTTGGTGGAGATCGGCTGACCGATCAGGCGGATAGCAGCCCCGCCCGTGCCGCGTTGAGTGCGACGTGGACGGCGTTGGTGATCAAGGCGTCGTCGATGGGGTCGCCCGTGGTGACCATGCGGTAGAACAGCGGCGCCCGGAACGTGGTGAGAAGCGCGTTGGCGTCGCATGTTTCGGGAAGTTCGCCGCGGTCGACGGCCCGTCGGACGATCGGGGCGGCGCGCTGGGCTTGGTGGTCGAAGTACTGCCGGGTCGCCTCGGTGAGCCGATCCGACCGTAGGCCGGCCGTCAGGACGAACGCCGCGATCTGGCGCCCGGCACCGTCGTTGAGCACCTCGGCGAGCTGGCGTCCGAGCGCCAAGAGGTCGGAGTCGACGCTGCCGGCGTCGGGGACCGGTACCGCGTCCTGAGACCACGCCACCAGCGCGTCGAGCAGAAGGTCGTCGAGGGTCGGCCAACGCCGGTAGACGGTGGTCTTGTGGACGCCGGCCCGGGTCGCCACCGCCTCCATGCTCAGCGCGGCGTATCCGGAGTCGACGAGCTCGTCGAACGTCGCGGCGAGGATCGCCTCGCGCACCCGCGCGCTGCGTCCGCCGGTGCGGACCCCGCGGTTGACCTGCTGATTCACGTTTAATCGCTCCCGACCGTTGCTTTAATGACGAGGAGGTGGCACCGTGACTTTATCGCGACAACGAGTTGCGATAGAGGAGGTCGGCATGCACGTCGTATTCGAAACCGACGAATCCTTCTCGTTCGAGACCCTGCGCGCCCTCGGCTACGCCGTCTACGGCGGCGCCGACGTCGGCGAGATCCTCACCGCCGCGCACCGCATCACGCCGGGCGACGGGGAGTCGTGGTACCGCGAATGGCGGGCGCTGGCCGATCGAGTGGCCGACACCGCCGACGCCTGCGTGGCGGCCGGGCATCTGGTCAGCGCCAACAGCGCCTACCTGCGCGCGTCCAACTACTACCGCACCGCGGAGTTCTTCCTGCGCGACGATCCCACGCACGACCCCCGCGTCGCGGACACCTCGGCCCGCGCGATCGAGACCTTTCGCAGCGCACCCGACGTCCAGACGCAGTGGGCGCGGGTTCGGATCCCTTACGAGGGCGTCGATCTCGACGGCTACTACCTCCACGTCAGTGGCGACGAGCCAGGGTCTACCCTGCTCGCACACGGCGGGTTCGACTCGACCGTCGAGGAGATGTTCTTCGCGGTCGGGGAGGCCGCCCGGCGCCACGGGTGGAACTGCCTGATCTTCGAGGGGCCCGGCCAGGGCAGCGCGCTGCGACACCACGGTTTGACGTTCCGCTACGACTGGGAGGCCGTCGTCACGCCGGTGGTGGACTTCGCCCTCACCCTGCCGGGGGTCGACCCCGATCGCCTGGCCCTGCTCGGCATGAGCATGGGCGGCTACCTCGCACCGCGGGCGGCCGCCTTCGAACACCGACTCGCGGCGTGCATCGCCTTCGACGGCGTGATGAGCATGGCCGATGCCATGCCGAAGACCGCTGCGCCCGACAGTGATCCGGTACGGCGGGCGGCGGAGATGGACGCCATGATCGCCCACCGGGCGCAGGCGCCGACGTCGTTGCGCTGGGTGCTGTCGAACGCGTTGTGGGTGTTCGGCGTGACCACGGGGAGGGAACTGCTCGACGAGGCCGCCAAGTACGATCTCGCCGAGGTCGCCGGCCGGATCTCGTGTCCCACGCTGGTCTGCGAGGCGGAGAACGACCAGTTCTTCCAGGGGCAGCCCGCCAGACTCTACGAGGCCCTGGACTGCCCGAAGACGTTCCTGGCCTTTACGTCTGCCGAAGGTGCGGGCGAACACTGCCACGAAGGTGCGTTGACGTTGTTCCATCAGAGGATGTTCGACTGGCTCGACGACACGGTGAGGTGACGACCATGACCACGATGAACGCGATCCGACTGCACGAGTTCGGTGGACCCGACGTGCTGCGCTATGAGACGGTGCCGATGCCGGAGCCAGCACGGGGCGAGGTGCTGGTCCGCGTGCATGCGGTGGGCGTCAATCCCCCCGACTGGTACCTCCGCGACGGCTATCGGCACCAACGGCTTCCCGCTGATCTGATGCCGTCGATACCGCTACCCGCCATTCCGGGCTCGGACGTGTCGGGAGTGGTGGTGGCCGTCGCGCCGGGCGTCGACGGTTTCGCCGTCGGCGACGACGTCTTCGGCATGCTTCGCTTTCCCAGCTTCGGCGACAGCGCCGCGTACGCCGAATTCGTCTGCGCGCCAGTGTCGGACATCGCACTCGTACCGCCCGGTGTCGACCACGTGCACGCCGCGGGCGCACCGATGTCGGGGCTGACGGCGTGGCAGTTCCTGGTCGAGGTGGGCCACGACGTGGCGAATCCGCTTCAGCCGCAGCGGCATCGGCCGGTTCCGCTCGACGGAAGGACGGTGTTGGTCAACGGCGCCGCGGGCGGCGTCGGACACGTCGTCGTGCAGCTGGCGAAGTGGCGGGGCGCGCGCGTGATCGCGGTCGCCTCGGGCGGCCACGAAGCATTCCTGCGCGAGCTCGGCGCCGACGACGTCGTCGACTACACCACGGTTCGTCCGCAGGACGTGGTTCGCGATCTCGATCTCGTCGTCGACACGCTCGGCGGTCCCACCACGGGTCGCTTCCTGCCGACGCTGAAGCGGGGCGGGGCGTTGTTCCCGGTGTTCCCCGGCTTCGCCGACCACGACGAAGCCGCCAAGCGCGGCGTCACCGTCTCGATGACCCAGGTGCGTTCGGACGGAGCACAACTCGCCGAATTCGGGCGGCTGCTCGCCGACGGCACCGTGCGCGTCGCGATCGACGACACGTTCCCACTCGCGCAGGCTCGGGCCGCACACGAACGCGCCGCCGAAGGACACCTGAGGGGAAAGATCGTGCTCACCGTCAGCTAGCCGAGGCGGCCTCGCATCGCCTCGAAGGTCGGCAGCCGGTCGCGCTCGATGTGGGCGTACGCCACCGATTCGGCGACGCGCTCGTTGCCCGAGGCGATGGCGTCGCGCAGCTGCACGTGGTCATGGAAGGCCTCGTCGGCGGGCAGCCCGCTGGTGAGGTAGAACAGCCAGGTGATGCGACCCGAGATGTTCTTCATCAACGTCGTCATGAGGTCGTTGCGCGAGGTCTCGATCACCGCTTCGTGAAAGGCGGTGCTAGTCCTGGCGATTGCGTAGGCGTCGCCGCCGGCGACCGTCCGCTGGGCATGCTCCAACGCCTCGTTCAGCGATTCGAGGGGGCCACCGTTGGCGACCTCACGCGCCGCAAGGCGGGCGGCCCCGACTTCGAGGGACAGCCGTACGTCGAAGAGGTCGTCGACGGCCTTCGCGTCCCACTGGACCACCACGGCGCCCCGGCGCGGCCGCGACCTCACGAAGCCGTCGCGCTCGAGCCAGGGCACCGCTTCCCGCAGCGGCACGCGGGACACGTTCAGTTCCTCCCCGATGCGCTGCTCGGGAAGCCGGCTCCCCTGCGGGTATTGGCCGAGGATGATCCGTTCGCGGACGGTCGAGTAGACCAGCCGCGACAACGACTGCGCCGGTTCCTCGGGCTCGGTAGTGGCTACCCCCCGATGCCGAGCAACGAGAAGTTCAGCTCGTTCGCCCCGACGTTCTGACTCTCCGCCACCCCGGTCAGCCACTTCTGCGCCACCACCCAATCCTTGTTGTAGGACAAGTTCAGGAAGCATCCGGTCTGCCCGTACAGCTCGCCGGCCTTGACGTAGGTGGCGGTGTCGCCGGTGCCCAACGCCTGGTTAAGCAAGTCGTTGACTTCCGTTGACTGGCAACCGAAGTAGTTTATCCCGCCAGAGGCATCCCAGAAGACGTGGCCCCACATGTACGGGTCACCGCCGTCGGGTCCGTTGTTGCCGTCGATGAAGGCGTCGGGTCCGCTGGGCGGGTCGTTGATCCAGCCGAACACCGTCGAGGTGTCGTATCCCTGCGCCGACGCGGTGATGCCGGCGGTCTGCAGGTTCGCGACCACCAGGTTGGCCATCGACTGCGCGTTGACGTTGCCGTTGGCGTACCCGATCACCAGCGTCTTGGGTGCATTCGGCGGCAGTGCGGCGACATAGGCCTTGAGCGCACCCGCATCGTACGAGATGGCTTGCTTGTCAGCACCGTTCGGGATCATCCCCTTGGCGTACATCGTGGTGGCCACCTCGGAGCGCTTGCCGAGCACCTGGTTCACCAGGGTGGTCTGGTCGATCGACTTGAGGAAGGCCACCCGGGCTTCCGGGTTCTTGAAGAACTCGTGGCTGGAGTTCACCGTCACCAGCGCGCCCTGCAACGTCGGCAGGAAGTAGTTGGCGACCCCGTCCTTGGACGCGTACTTGTCCAGGCTGGAGGACGGCAGCGCCGCCACGATGGTGTCGACTGTGCCGTTGTCGAATGCCAACTCGAGCGCGGATTCGTCGGTGTAGACCGGCAATTCGATCTTCTTGAACGGCGACTTCTGCCCCCAATACCCGTCGTACTGCGTCATCTCGTACTTGACGCCGGTCTGTGCGGTGGTCAACTGGTACGGGCCGGTGCCCAGGTCGTGGGAGGACAGGTAGGTCTGAGCGTCGTCGGAGCCCGCGTTGGCCTTCAGTCCCTCTGGCGACTCCATCTTCGGGCCGAACGGCGAGGCGAGGTAGCTGAGGAACGCGGTGTTCGGCTTGTTCAGCGTGATCACCGCGGTGTAGTCGTCCGGGGTCGTCACACTCTTCACCGCCTCCACCATGTACGCCGCGCCACCCTTGACGGCGATCCGACGCTTGAACGCGACGTCGACCGCGGCGGAGGTGAAGGGGGTCCCGTCGTGAAAGGTCACGCCCTTGCGCAGATGGAAGGTGTAGACGTCGTTGGTCGGGTTGACGTCCCATTTCTCGGCCAGACGGGGCGCGATCTTCACGGTGTCGGTGTTGTTCTCGTACTGCACCAGACCCTCGTAGGCGTTGATCATGATGGCGGTGCCGTTGTTGGCGTAGTAGATGTCGGGGTCGGGCGGCTGACCGATGTCGCCGAGCAGCCCGACCGTGAGGGTGCCGTCGGTCGGTGCGGCGCCACCGCCGCCACCACCACCGCCACCGGTGGGGGTGCCGGAGCTACAGCCGGCGACGACGAGAGTGGTTGCGGCACAGGCGGCGAGAATCCCCTTGACGCCTCTGATGCCCATGCGGACGGGTACTCGATCGGACACGGCGGTGCTCCTTCTCATTCGGCGGCTATGCGGGGGTCGGCGATTGCTTGGAGCAGGTCGACGACGACGTTTGACAGGACGTAGATCGCTCCCAGCACCAACGTGACCCCGGCGATCGCCGGGAAGTCGGCGACCGGGATGGACGCGGCGAGGTAGTTGCCGATGCCGGGCCAGGAGAAGATCTGTTCGACGACGACCACGCCGGCGAACATGAACCCGAGCTGCAAACCGGCCATGGACAGCGCAGGGCCGATCGCGTTGCGGACGACGTGGTGCACGACGACGCGGGTCTCACTGAGCCCCTTCGAGCGGGCCGTTCGGACGTAGTCGACGCCGAGCACGCCCTGCAGTGACGACCGGAACACCCGCCCGATGGCGACGGCCGGCGCAATGGCCAGCACGACCGCGGGAAGGATCAGGTGTTTCAGCGCGTCGACGAAGGCGTCGGCCTGACCGTGCAGCAGCGTGTCGACGAGTTGCATGCCCAACGGGCCGGGGTCCTGGAAGTCGCCGACCCCCCTGGCAGGCAACCAGCCGAGTTGGCCGAAGAACACGATGATGCCGACCAGCGCGAGCAAGAACGGTGGCGCCGTGGCCAGGACCAACAGGACACCGCGGCCCACCGAGGCACCCGGCCAGCGCAGCGCCCCCGACAGGGCGTACAGCGCGGCCAACGCCAAAGCGATCAGGAACGCGACCACGACGAGCTCCGCGGTGGCGGGCAGATAGGTGGCGATGTCGGCCGTCACGGGCTGGCGCGTGCGTAGCGAGCGGCCGAGGTCACCACTGAAGAGGCCGCCGACGAACCGCGTGAACTGTTCCAGCATCGGGTCGTTGAGCCCCAGGCGCTGCCGCTCGGCGGCGACCATCTCGGGGGACGCGTTGGCGCCGACGTAGGCGCGGGCGGGGTCGCCGGGTGACACCGACTGCAGCAGGAAGATGACGAACGACAGGATCAGCAGGATCAGCACGGCCGTCGAGAACCTGCGGGCGAGGAATGAGGTCATCGCCGCTACCTCCGCACCGGGATGAGACTGCGGATGGCGTCGCCACCGAGGTTGGCGATCAGGGTCAACAGCAGCACCGCCAGTCCGGGGATGCCGGGCACCCACCACTGGCTCAGCAGCTGCGACAGCGTGCGGGCGGTGTCGGCGCCGAGTTCCGGTGCGGGCGCCTGCTGCCCGAGCCCCAGGAAGGACAGCGCCGCCAGCAGCAGCACGACGTTGCCGATGTCGAGGCTGGCGGTGATCACCGCCGTCGGGACGACGCCGGGCAGCAGGTGCCGGGTGAGGATGCGGGTCCGGCCGGCCTTGGCCAGTCGGGCGGCCTCGACGTGTGGACGGGCGGCCAGCGCCTTGACCTCACCGCGCACGATGCGGGCGTAATACGGCCACCACACCAGGGCCACGCCGACCAGGGTGTTGGTGAGCCCCGAGCCAAGGGCGGCGACGATGGCGATCGCCACCAGTGCCCCGGGTAGGGCCAGGAACAGGTCGGTGATCCGCATCAGCACCAGGGAGTCGACCCAGCCGCCGGTCGCACCGGCGATCAGGCCGACGGTGCCGCCGATGAGCAGCCCGCTGGCCACCACGACCAGTGCACTGAGCCAGCTCACCTGGATGCCGATCAGGGTGCGGGACAACAGGTCTCGGCCGATGCCGTCGGTGCCAAGCAGGTGGCCAGGACTGAGCGGCGGCAAATTGAGCGCACCGACGGGTTGAATGGGGTCGTACGGCGCGAGCGTCTTGGCGAACAGCGCCACCAGCGTCACCACGACCAGCAGGCCGACGACGCCCCACGCGACCGGCCGGGCCAGGTGCGCACCCCCGATCGCGACGGGCTTGAGCCGCCAGCGCGGTGTCAACGTGGTCATGACGCGATCTCCGGGACGGCGGCCAGCAGGGTACGGGTGTAGGGGTCGCGGGGATCGGAGACCACCTGCTCGGCGGGACCCAACTCCACGACGCGGCCCGACTGCATCACCGCGATGCGGTCGCCCATCAGGCGCGCGACGGCAAGGTCGTGGGTGACGAAGAGGACCGTCATCCCGATCCTGGCCCGCAGGTCCCGGATGAGGGCGAGCACGCTCTTGGCGAGCGACGCGTCCAGCGCACTGGTGGGCTCGTCGCACAGCAGCACCGCGGGCGGGATCATCGTCGCGCGGGCCAACCCGACCCGCTGACGCTGACCGCCGGACAACTCGCCGGGCCGGACCTTGGCGACCTCGGGCGGCAGGTCGACCGCCGCCAACGCGTCGGTGACCCGTTCTCGAACCTCGCCGCGGGACAGCTTGAGCGGACGCAACCGCTCCCCGAGCGTCTCGCCGATGCTGAGCCACGGCGTCAGCGACGAGCCCGCGTCCTGGAACACCATCTGCGGCCCGCCGTCGCCGGCCAGCTCCACCACTCCCGAAGTCGGCTTCTCCAGGCCCGCGACCATCCGCAGCAGCGTCGACTTGCCAGAGCCGCTCTCCCCGACGATCGCCAGGGCCTCGCCGGCCCCGATCTCCAGGTCGACGCCGCCGACGGCGGTGATCTCGTGCCTGCGGCGGCCGCGGCCCACGCCGAACGTCTTGGTCAGTGCGCGGATCGAAACGGCTGATTCGGTTGTGGTGGAGCCTGATTCGGTGGCGAACCGCTCGTCGCGCGGCGTCGTCAGCGTCAGCCGGGAGGCCAGCAGCGACCGCGTGTAGTCGTGTTGCGGTCGGCGCACGACGTCCGCGGCGGCGCCGATCTCCACCAATTCGCCGTGGTGCAGCACCGCGAGCCGGTCGGCGATCTGGTCGGCCACGCCGAGGTCGTGGGTGATCAGCAGCACCGAGCAGCCGAAGTCGTCGCGCAACTCGCGCAGCAGATCCAGCAGCTGCGCCTGCACGGTGACGTCCAATGCCGTGGTCGGTTCGTCAGCCACGATCAGGCGGGGGCGGCCCGCGACGGCGATGGCCGCCATCACGCGCTGCCGCAGTCCGCCGGAGAGCTCGTGTGGATAGACGCGCAGCCGCAGTTCGGCGTCGCGGACGCCGACGGTCTCCAGCAGCCGCACCGACTCGGCGTCGTCACCGGTGGCCTCGCCGATCTGCCTGCCGATCCGCATGGTCGGGTTCAGCGACGTCATCGGATCCTGGAAGATCGCGCCGAGCACCTCGCGCCGGACGCGCCTGAGCTCGTCGCGTCCGGCGTGCAGCAGGTCGACCCCGTCGACGGTGATCCGGCCCTCGGTGACCGGGTGCGACTCCGGGGGGAGCAGCCCGAGCAGACCGAGCGCGAGAACGCTCTTCCCAGAACCGGATTCACCGACCAGGCCGAGGATCTCCCCCGGCCGGATCCGTAGGTCGACGTGGTGCAGCACCTGGCTGCGGACGCCGTTGCGCACCAGTGACAGTGAGAAGTCCTCGACCTCCGCAACGGGGCCCGCCACGGTATCCGCCACCGACTCACTCACCGAACAGCTCCGGACACTCGACGACGGCACGGTGGATCTGACGCGGCGTGGTGAGCCACACGCCCTCGGCCGCGGCGATGCGCTCCAGGGCGCGACCGACCGCCCGCAACCGGAACGGCACACCGCTGATGAACGAGTGCAGCACCACGCTCATCACCAACGGGGTGTGCGCCGCAGCGGCGTGCAGTTCGGCGAATTCGTCGTCGACCATGTCGGCGAAGTCGCGGGCGAGCACGCTGCGGCCGACCATCGTCGAGGAGTCGTTGAGCTCCGCCGCGTACGGAATGGCAAGCAGTGGACCCGATTCGGTGCGCAACCACACGGGCTGGTCGTCGAGCCGCAGGTCGAGGAGATAGTCGTATCCGCTGTCGACCAACAGGTTCAGCGTGGCCGGGGTATGGCTCAGCCACGGACTCGACCAGCCGCCGGGCGCCTCGCCCTCTTCGGCGCGGATGCGGTCGGCGACGTCGGCAAGGTACGCCCGTTCCGCGTCCGGGGCCATGCCGGGCAGCGAGTCGGAGTTGGACCGGCCGTGGCCGACGATCTCGGCGGAGACCTTGCGGGCCGCCTCGAGCACGTCGGGCGCCTCGTCGTAGACGTCGGTGTTCAGCAACACAGTCGGCGGAATGCCAAGACGGCCAAGCAGATCGAAGAGCCGGAACGCGCCAACCCGGTTGCCGTAGTCCCGCCAGGCGGTGTTCACCAGATCTGGCGCGGGCACGTCGGCCAGCACGTCCTCGGTGTGACCGTCGCCAAACCGGTAGGACTCGACGCCGACGCAGACGACGACGGCCAGCTTCGCGCCGTTGGGCCACGTACCGCGCGGGCGGGCGGGCAGCGGGGTGTAGGAATAGCCGGCCGGGTTCATGGCACCAACCAGCGGCTGAAGCCGACGTCGGTGGCCGCCGCGCGGCGCACGATGTGCTGGTAGGCGGGCAGCAGGTCGGCCGCCTCGCCCCTGGCCCGTTGAATGGCAGGCAGTTTCGCGGCGAAGAGCTCACGCGCCTCGTCGAGCAGCGCGGCCTCGTCCACGCTGGTGACGTGGCCGCCCTCGGCGACGACGCGGCCCGCGACCATGGTCAGCACGACGCTTCGGCCGTCCTCGCAGTGCACCAGTTGCTCCCGTAGGTCGTTGAGTGGGGTGAACGCGATCGAGTGCAGGTCGACGAGCGCGAGGTCGGCCAGGCGGCCGGGGGCCACCACGCCGAGGTCGTCGGGCCGCCGCGTCGCGCGGGCGCCGCCAAACCAGAGCGCGGCGAGTACCTCGGCGGCAGTGGGCCAGTCGTCGCTGTCGAGGCCAGCGACGTTGTGGATCAGACCGGCGGTCTTCGCGACGGTCCACACGTTGACCGAGTCGTCGCAGATGGCCTCGTCGGTGCCCAGAGCGACGGGGATGCCGCGAGCGATCATCGCCCGCCACGGCAGCACCCCGCTGCCCAGCCTCAGGTTGCTGACCGGGTTGTGCACCACCGTCGACCCGGCGTCGGCGATCGTGTCGAGGTCGTCGTCGTCGACCCAGACGGCGTGAATCACGTTGGTGTGCGGCTTGAGTAGACCCGCGGCGGCGGTGTAGCCGACCAGGGATCGGCCGCCGAATCGCGACTGCTCGGTCATCAGGGTGCGCTGCACCTTGGTCTCCAGCATGTGGGCGTA
Source organism: Mycobacterium sp. AT1 (assembly GCF_002043095.1). Taxonomy (GTDB): domain Bacteria; phylum Actinomycetota; class Actinomycetes; order Mycobacteriales; family Mycobacteriaceae; genus Mycobacterium. The sequence goes on from NZ_MVOC01000007.1 coordinate 95,082, forward strand.
CAGCGGCAGGCCGTGGCGCTCGGCGAGGTCGTCGAGGGCGGCGAAGTAGTCCAGGCTGACCCGCTGCGGCGCGGAGATCGACACCGCGGCGCGGATCCGGTCGTCGGCCGCGCCGTGCCAGGTGCCGATCAGGTGGTCGTAGGCCTCGAGGAGTTCGGCAGCCGGTGCCGGGGCCGGGGCACCGAAGGCGCGGCGGGTGGCGGGGTCCAGCTCGTCGACGAAGGGAAGCTTCTCGGCCTCGGTCAGCTCCGGCTGGTCCAGGGCGAGGAACGCGCGAATCCCGCTGTCGCGGTACGCCGATGCCACCGCGTCGACGACGTCCGGATCCGGAAACGGCATCAGGAAGGCGTCGTCCTGCACGCAGGTGATGCCCCGCTGCAACATCTCGACGGCGCCGAGCATCGTCCGCAGGTACGCCTCGCGCGGCGTTGGCGCCAGCGCCGGGTCCGACGGCGACTCGAACAGCATGAACAGCTCGAGCGGAAGGCTGCGAACGGAGCCCTTGAGGTGGTTGGCCGGCGAGTGGAAGTGCGCGTTGATCAGCCCCGGCAGCAACAGGTGTCGACCACCGCCGTCGACGATCCTGGTTCCGGCTGGGGCCGACAGCTCCTCGCCGATCGCGCCGATGCGGTCACCGTCGACCAGCACGTCGACTGGTCCGGTCATCCCCGCCGGGGCGTCGGCGTCGTAGACGAGTACGCGACGGAAGAGCACGCTCATGGCAGCTCCACGGCGGCAAAGGTGTTGGCGCGCGACGTGTTCAGACCCATCGCGACCAGACCGGTCGCGATGCCGACGGCGGCCGCGACCCCGTCGACCACCGGAACGCCGAGGGCGCGTGACAGCGGACCGACGAGGTCCGCGAGACCGGCGCAACCGAGCACGACGGCCTCGGCGCCGTCCTCGGCCATGGCGGTGCGGGCGGCGGCGGTGAAGGCGGCGAGCAGATGGGTCGAGCCACCCACGAGTTCGGCGACCGGCACGTCGACTGCGACGACGCTGCAACGGTGTTCGAGGCCCAGCGCCCGGACCACGCGGTCGCTGTGGGCGACGGTGCGGGCGGGCAGGGTGATCACGACGAACCGGTGGGACACTAAGCAGGCGGTCTGCAGCGCCGCCTCGGTCATGCCGACCACCGGACACGTCGCGACCTCGCGGGCGGCCTGGACACCGGTGTCGCCGAAGCAGGCGACGACGTACGCGTCGGTGTCGGCTTGATGCTCTCGGACTTGGGCGAGCACGCCGACTGCGGCGATCGCCTCCTCGGCGTGGCTCTCCACGCTCGGCACCCCGTCGGCCGGGTGGACGCCGCGAACCGTTACGTCGGGCCCCGAGACCTCCCGTGCCGCAAGGGCAATGGCGTCCGTCAGTTCGTCGGAGGTGTTGGGGTTGATCACGGTGATCCGGGTCATCGCACGACTCCGCTGCTCGCGTCGACTGCGGCGAGCAGCGCGCTGATGCCGGGCCCGCCGACTGCGATGCGCGCCGTCGCAGCGCCGATCCGGGCCGCGGCGTTGGCGTCACCGCTGCGGAGGTACTCGACGGCGAAGGCGCCGCAGAAGGCGTCACCGGCACCGGTGCTGTCCACCGGGACGACGACGTCGGCGGGGACGACGACGGGTTCGGGGCGTTCCCTGGTGGCGACCAGACAGCCCGCCTCGGCGCGCTTGACGACGACCACCCGGGGTCCGAGGTCGAGGAAGGCGGCGGCGGCGACCTCCAGGTCCGCCGTGCCGGCCAGTGCGGTGGCCTCGATCTCGCTGGGCAGGAACACGTCGCATGCGCGCACGGCGTCGGTCAACGCGGCCTGGTGGCCGGCGACGTAGTCCTCCTGCGGGTCGAAGAAGATGGTGGCGGCGGTCCGGGTGCGCAGCCACGCGGCCAGTTCCAGCTGGGGGCGAAGGGCCATCGCGGACAGCAGCACCCCGGCGGCAGTCAGGGCCTCGGCCGGGACGTCCTCTGGCGACACCGAGAGGGCTTCGAAGTGCTCTTCGCCGCGAACCAGTTCCCACACCCGGCCGCCGGCGTCGTCGTAGCGAATCACGTTGCGGATCAACGGAAGATCGCGCGAAGGGAGCGACTCCGGATCGGTACCCGACGAGCGGATCGCGGCCAGCAGCGCGGGAGGTGCGTCTGTTCCCAGTGGGGCGAGGAGCACGGGGTGTCCGCCGGCCACCCGGGCGGCCAGGGCGGCGAAGAGCGCGTCCCCGCCGACCGACTCGACGCGCTCCCCCGTCGGGGACACGGCCTCGTCGACTGTCAGGTTGCCGACGCAGACCAGGGTGGGCGACTCGGTCATCGCGCCGCCGCGGCGTAGCAGCTCAGCCCCAGGTGGTAGCCGACCAACTGGGCAACCACCAGGTAGAGCAGGGGCGAGAGGGGCTCCGGCACCGAAGGCATGCTGATGACCGTGGCGTCGAATTCGTCGAACGCCTGCTCGCCGTCGGTGGTGGCGACGTAGAGCCGCCCGCCCCAGCGCAACGCGTCCCTGGCGGTGTCGACCGCCCGCGGCACCGACGGCCCCGACGGCGCGAAGAGGAAGAGCGGCTCGCCCGCCTTCTGAGAGTTGTAGTGGTGGTATTCCTCGACCTGGATCTCCACCGCGTGCAGCGTCGTGCACTCCTTGACCTTGGCCGCGCCGACGATCGCGGTGGCCAGGTTCGGTCCGGCACCAGAGAACAGCACGTTGCGCACGCCCGCCGCGACCTCGGATTCGGCGATGTCGGCGATCACCGAGTCGACCCGGGTCAGCAGGCCAGCCATGAGGTCCGGCAGACCGTCGAGGGCAGCCCGCAGCGTCAGGGCCCGTTCGGGCACCCGGCGTTCACCGATTCGGACGGCGAGCTCGATCAGCAGTGCCAGTGCTGCCGTTGACGACTGGGTCGGCCATCCGACGCGGGTCGCCTCGATCTTCAGCGAGGTGCTGGCCTCGGTCTGCAGCGTCGAACCGGCGGTGTTGGTGATGGCAACGGTATACGATCCGCGATGCTGGGCCATCAGGAGGGCTTCGACCGTGCGTGTCGTCTCCCCCGAACTGGACAACGCGATCACCGCCGTGCGCTCGTCGACCAGATTGGCCTGGTAGTACGCGAATTCAAGGCTCTGCACCGGTTCGCACGGCACGCCGAGCATGGTCTCCAGTGCCTGTCTGGCGGCCACCATCACGGCGAGCGAGTCACCACAGCCAACCAGGACGACGCGGTTGACGGCGGCGACCAGATGTTCGGCGATGGAGTCGAGTCCGGAAGCGTTGAGCGTCAACGTCTCTCGGATCGCCTGCGGCTGGCCGAACAGCTCCGGGCCGGTCGCCTCAACGCGAAGACGCAGCTTGGCGTCCAGTGGGTCGTTGCTGGGCAGGGCCAGGATGTGGGCGCGTTCGGCGTCGGACACTCGCTGCACGACAGCGCGTTGGCGCTGGTCGAGCGCACTGGAGCGGGGATCGAGCAGCGGACTCGCCGGGGTGTTCATGAGAGGCGACGACTCCCGTCCTTCGGTCACGACGCCAAGCGACCATCACCCGGCAATGAGCAAACGGTATACCGTTTGTGTTTCTTGGGTGTGACGATCGAAGACGTTCGTGTTACCTAGTTCCGGACCGGCCGATGCGCCTCGACGGCGTCGGCGCTGCGCTCGTCGCCCTCGGATCGCAGACCCACGACCACACCGTCCACGTCTGCCTCGGGCCGGTTCTGGCTGAGCTTGAACTTGGCCTCGACCCGGGAGATCGCCACCTCGACGCCGACGATCGCACGCAGCTGACCGTCGACGAACTTGGGAGGCGCGTCGTCGACGGACCAGGGGCTCGGGCGTCGACCCTCGTGATGGTCGGTGAGTCGACGGACCAGATCGTCGAGCCAGTCGGTGTCGTCGTGGATGGTCACCGTGCCGTGGACGTGGGCGACGACGTAGTTCCAGGTCGGCACCACCCGGCCGTGTTCGGCCTTGGAGGCATACCAACTCGGCGTGACGTAGGAGTCGGGACCGCGGACGATGACCAATGCCTCCCGGCCGTCGGCGTGCCGCCAGTGGTCGTTGTTGCGCGCGAAATGACCCTGCAGAGTGGCCCGTTCGCGGTCGTAGAGGAACGGCATCATCGTGGCCTCGAGACCGTCGGGCCCCGCGGTGACCAGGTCCGCCGCCTGATTCCGCGACAGCAGTTCGTGAACCGAGTCGTCGTCGGCCGAGAAGTGAGCGGGCACGTACATGGCTCAATCCTCCCAGAGGAATATGCTCGCGACGGTGGCTCGGAACGACTGACACGGGATGGTGAGATGGCCGACCAGACGCAGGCAGAACGGATGACCGCCGGGCGGGGCTTCATCGCCGCGCTCGACCAGAGCGGCGGTTCGACGCCCAAGGCACTGAAGCTCTACGGCGTCGGCGAAGACGAATACTCCGGCGACGCCGAGATGTTCGACCTGATCCACCGCATGCGTGAGCGGATCATCACCTCACCCGCCTTCGGCAGTGACCGGATCCTCGCGGCCATCCTGTTCGAACAGACCATGGATCGCGACGTCGAGGGCACGCCGTCGGCGACGTACCTGTGGAACGACAAGGGCGTCGTCCCGTTCCTCAAGATCGACAAGGGGCTGTCGGACGCCGAGCACGGGGTCCAGTTGATGAAGCCGATACCGGATCTCGACGACCTGCTCGACCGCGCGACGGCCAAGGGCATCTTCGGCACCAAGGAACGCTCGGTGATCGGCGCCGCGGACGCCGCAGGGATCGAGGCGATCGTGGCGCAGCAGTTCGACGTCGCCGCCCGGGTGCTCTCGCACGGGTTGGTGCCGATCCTGGAGCCCGAGGTCACGGTGACGATCGCCGACAAGGCCGACGCCGAGGCCATCCTGCTGGACCAGATCGAGTCCCGCCTCGACGGCATCCCCGACGGCCAGCAGGTGATGTTGAAGGTCTCGATACCGACCGTGCCCAACCTGTACCGGCCGCTGATCGAGCATCCGAAGGTGATGCGCGTGGTGGCCCTGTCCGGCGGCTACTCCCGCGACGAAGCTGACGAGCTGCTCGCGCGGAACATCGGCCTGATCGCGAGCTTCAGCCGGGCGTTGACCGAGGGCTTGTCGGCCAAGCAGTCCGACGACGAGTTCAACGCCACCCTCGACGCGTCGATCCAGGCCATCTACGACGCCTCGACGGCGGGTGCCTGAGTCGACGAATCGGCTCCAGACGACCCCTACCAGTACGCTTCCTCGGTGACCGAGATAGACCCGGAGAAGCTCAGGGCGTGCCTGGAGGTGCTGTCCGACGTCAGATCGCTGCCTCCCGAACACCCCGACGCGGTGGCGGTGCGCCGCGCGACGGCGGGTGTCTTCAAGGCCGTCAAGCAGGCCCGCCGCCACGCCAGGCGCGACGCCGTCGCCGAGGCCGACCGCGCGGTCATCGCCGCCACTGCCACGGGAGCTCCCGGCCGCATCGACGACGAAACGCAGGGCTTGCCGCTGGTCTCGACCGCGGCAGGCGCCACGGCGGGCACGCTGCTGCGGTCGCGGGCCTGCTACGCCTGCAAGAACCACTACACCCAGGTCGACGCGTTCTACCACCAGCTGTGTCCCCCGTGCGCGGCGTTCAACCGCGCCAAGCGCGAGGCCCGCACCGACCTCAGTGGACGACGGGCGCTGCTGACCGGCGGTCGCGCCAAGATCGGCATGTACATCGCGCTGCGGCTGCTGCGCGACGGCGCCCACACGACCATCACCACCCGCTTCCCCAACGACGCCGTCCGCCGCTTCGCCGCGATGCCGGACAGCGCCGACTGGCTGCACCGCCTGCGGGTGGTCGGCATCGACCTACGGGACCCCGCCCAGGTCGTCGCGCTCGCCGACGCGGTCGCCGAGCAGGGTCCGCTGGACATCCTGATCAACAACGCCGCGCAGACGGTCCGCCGCTCCCCCGGTTCCTACGCAGCGCTCGTCGAGGCGGAGCGCGCCGCCCCACCCGAGCTGGCATCGGGGGTAGACGTCATCACCTTCGACCACGTCAGCGACGCCCATCCGGCCGCCCTCGCCGGCAGCCTGGCCGAGCACCAAACACCGCACGCGGTAACGGAATTGGCGTTGGTCGCCCGCAGTGCGTCGCCCGAGCGGATCGCCGCGGGCACGGCCATCGACGCCGGCGGGCTGCTTCCCGACACCGCGTCGGTCAACAGTTGGACCCAGCGGGTGCACGAGGTCGACGCGATGGAGCTTCTCGAAGTGCAGCTGTGCAACCAGACCGCGCCGTTCATCCTGGTCAGTCGACTGCGTCCGGCGATGGCCGCGGCGTCCGCCCGCCGCAAGTACGTAGTCAACGTCTCCGCGATGGAGGGCCAGTTCAGCCGTGCCTACAAGGGGCCGGGGCACCCGCATACGAACATGGCGAAGGCCGCGCTGAACATGCTCACTCGCACCAGCGCAGGCGAGATGCTGGAGCAGGACGGCATTCTGATGACCGCGGTCGACACGGGGTGGATCACCGACGAGCGCCCGCACCCCACCAAGATGCGGCTCGCCGACGAGGGCTTCCACGCGCCGCTGGATCTCGTCGACGGTGCCGCCCGCGTCTACGACCCGATCGTGCGGGGTGAGGCCGGCGAGGACGTGCACGGCTGCTTCTTGAAGGACTATTCGCCGAGCAACTGGTAACGCGACGCCGTGTCCGACGCCGACGCCGACGCTCCCGTGCCCGCCACCAGGCGGAGCCACGTCATCCGGCTAGCCCTGTTCGTCGCGTTCCTCCTCGGGCTGTTCTACGTAGTCGGCGTCGCCAGGATCGTCGACGTCGACGACGTCCGTCGCGTGGTGATGGCGACCGGTCCGGCCGCACCGTTGGCCTACGTCGCGGTGTCGGCGGTGCTCGGCGCCATCTTCGTGCCTGGGCCCATCTTGGCGGCCGGCAGCGGCGTGCTGTTCGGCCCCGCGCTCGGCACGTTCGTCACGCTGTTCTCCGCCATCGGCACCGCGTGCATCGCCAGTCTCGTCGGACGCCGGGCCGGACGCGACGGCGCACGCTCACTGATGGGAGCCGAGCGCGCCGACCGCTTGGACGCCCAGGTTCAGCGGCGCGGATTGTGGGCCGTCGTCGGCCAGCGCTTCGTACCTGGCATCTCCGACGCGCTCGCGTCATACGCCTTCGGCGCCTTCGGAGTTCCGTTGTGGCAGATGGCCGTTGGTGCGTTCATCGGCTCGGCGCCGCGCGCCTTCGTCTACACCGCGCTCGGCGCGTCGATCGGTGACTTGTCGGCACCGTTGGCGTACACCGCGATCGGCGTGTGGTGCGTGACGGCGGTGGCCGGCGCCTTCGTCGCGCGGAGCGGGTTCCGGGCGTGGCGGGGCCGCGGCCGCGAGGAGTCCGACGGCTGACGGCTCGTCGACCGCACGGTTTTGTTTACGGGGTCACTCGGGCGATGTGTACGACAACCGTGCACTCGGCGAGGTGGGGTCTACCTCAGGCCTGCCCGAGCACTCCGGTCAGCTGTTGAATCGCCTTGACCTCGGCATCGCGATAGGCACTTCCGTCCGGTCGCAGCAGATCACTGAACCAAACCTTGGGTTCGGACGGGTCGGGCTTGTCCCAGGTGTCCCACGGCAGGTACGTCTGGGTCTTGCCGGCGACCAGGCCCCAGTTGTAGGCGGCGACGTTGCGGCGCTTGGCAATTGGCAGGATGCCTTCGACGGTGCTGCCCTGAGGCCGCGCGAGGTATTCGGTGCACAGGATGGGGCGGCCAAGCGGGGCGAGTTCGTCGATCCTAGCTTCGAACTCCGTCGGCGACGCATACGAGTGAAAGCTGACGACGTCGGAGTTGTCGAGCTGGATGCCGGCGATCTTGCTGCGATTGCCCGTACCCCAACTGCCCTGCCACACTCCGCTTGTCAGCGGCTGTCCTGGGTTCGCGGCCCTGGCCCACCCGAACACCTGCGGAAGCAACCCCGCCACCAGCTCCAGCTTGTCGCCCCGTTCCACCTTGCGGTACACCTTGGCCGGGTTGTCGGGTTCGTTCCAGATGTCCCATGCCAAAACCCTTGGGTCGCTGCGGAACTGGCTGACGACGTCCGTGACGTAGTCACGCAGCGTGGCGACGTACTGAGGGTCACCGAGGCGATCGGCACCCGGGCCCTGCACCCATCCCGAGTTGTGAACGCCGACGACGGGTGCGTGCTGCGGCCCCAGCTTCGGATGCGGGTCCCAGCACGAGTCGAACAGGACGAACATCGGCTTGATGCCACGGCTGGCCGCGATGCCGACGAACTGGGCGAGACGCCGTTGGAACCCCTGGCGGTCCTGCGCCCACAGCAGATCGTGGAGGAAGACCCGCATCGTGTTGAACCCGAGCTGGCGGGCGATCGCGAACTCGGCGTCGATGCGCCGCGGATCGTAGGTGCCCTGCTGGAACATCTCGATTTGGTTGATTGCGGTTGCCGGCACGTAGTTGGCGCCGACCAGCCAGCCCTGCCCCTGATACCAGGCGTTGGCGCGCTCCGCGGTCCACCGCACCGGGTCGGCCGAGGCCAGGGGAACACGGGTCAGAGCGGCACCTGCTGCCATCATCAGCGGAAGCTTCAGGGCAGTTCTGCGGCGCACCAGGCCCACCGTAGGTTCCATGGCGGCCGGGTCGGCCTCGCGGGACGAATCGCAATCGTTCGGGTTCGCAATCGTTATCCGACTGGTTCCCTACCGCCGAGTGTGGAGCCCACACTCGGCGGTAGGAGGGCGGGAGGAGGGGCAGTGATCAGCCGCCCGATGACGACTCCCAGAATGTCGTCGGTAGCATAGGCAATCCTTGCAGGGGGCGGATGGAAAGGCCTTTTCGCGTGATGAAGACCCGCATCGCCGCAGTGACGTCGACCATGGGCGCACTGGCCCTCCTGCTTGCCCCTACTGCCGCCGCCGACTTCGACAGGGCGGGCTATCTGCGGTGCATGGTGTCCGACGCAATGTCGGTCGGCGGTCTGACCATCGACTCCAGTACCGCGGCCAAGATCGGCGCCGAGGCGTACGACTCGATGGGTGGCGGGTCGAGCAAGGCCGCCCAGCAGGAGGCATCCGCCGCCCTGGTCAAGAAGCACGGATTGTCCGAGCCGCTGGCCGCACTCATCGTGCAGTGCGCAAGCAACCCCCACAGCTGACGACCGGCGATTCGGTCACGGCGAACCGCGGCTGACCGCCTCGTCGAGGAGTGTCTGGGCGGCCTTCCTGGCCTGCGCCCATGGCGAGGGGTCGTCGAGGGAGGTGGACATCGCCGCCGCACCCTCGAAGAGGATGGCGAGTTGGTTGCCCAGCAGCTTCGGGTTGGCCGCGCCCGCGGCCTGCGCCAGCGCAACCACGCCGTCGACGTAGCTCCGTTTGTGCGCCTCGACGATGTCGTGAACCTCGGGCATGCCGCCGGCGGCTTCGACGGCCGCGTTGTGGAACGGGCAACCGCGCAACGGCCCCTCGCCGCCTGGCGGCACCTCGAAGAGCGCCAGGATGCGCGACCTGGGGCTGCGCTTGCTCGCCGCCGAATCGGGGTGCACGGGATCGCCGATGCCCTTTCGGATGTGGCGTAGATACTCCTCGACCACGGCCTCCTTGCTCGGGAAGTGTTGGTAGAGGGTGCGTTTGGATACCGACGCCTCGGCTGCCAAGCGTTCCACGCCGGTGGCGTTGATGCCGTCCGCGTAGAACAGCTTGACCGCGGCGTCGAGGATCCGTTGGCGTGCGCCTCGGCCGCCGCGCTGCGGCTCGACCTGCGTGTTCATCACCGAAGTATACCGCTTGGTTTACTTCGTGGACAGCGCGGTGTAGCGTCGCCGAAGTACACCAATCGGTGTACTTCGAGTCGCCGCACAGCAGGAGATCCACATGACCACACTCAAGGACCAGACCGTCCTCGTCACCGGAGCCAACCGAGGAATGGGGCGCCACTACGTGACCCAGCTGCTCGACCGCGGGGTGACCAAGGTCTACGCCGCCGCCCGAGACTCCTCGCAGGTCGACGCGTCCGATCCTCGCGTGGTGGCCCTGACCCTCGACGTAACCGACCCCCAGTCGGTCGCAGCGGCGGCCGAGACGGCATCCGACGTCAGCGTCCTGATCAACAACGCGGGCATTGCACGGATCGCGTCCGTGCTCGAGCCCGGCGCTCCGACACTACGAGAAGAGCTGGAAACCAACCTGTTTGGACCGCTCGCCTTGGCGTCCTCATTCGCCGACCGGATCGCCGACCGGGGCGGCGCGATCGTCAACGTCGCCTCGGTGTTGTCGTGGCTGCCCGTCGCCGGCAGCTACGGGGTGTCCAAGGCCGCGGTGTGGAGCGCCACCGATTCGATCCGCCTGGAGCTCGCACCGCGCGGCGTTCAGGTCGTCGGGGTCTACGTGGGATACGTCGACACCGACATGGCGTCGTTCACCGACGCCCCCAAGACCGACCCCGCCGAGGTGGTGCGCCAGGTCCTCGACGGCGTGGAATCCGGCGCCGACGAGGTGCTCGCCGACGAACTGACCCGCAACGTGCGCGCGCAGCTGAGCGAGCCGATCGGGGCACGCGCGCTGGGCTGAGCGACGACGGATGTGCCAGGCTGGACGCCATGATCGTCGCGTTCAGCCTCAGCCCATCCGCCGGTGACGACACGGGAGGCGTCCACGAGGCGGTGGCCGAGGCCGTTCGCGTCGTACGCGCGTCCGGGCTGCCCAACGAGACCAACGCGATGTTCACCAACATCGAAGGCGAATGGGACGAGGTGATGGCCGTCGTCAAGCAGGCCGTCGACGCCGTCGCCGCCGCCTCGCCCCGGGTGAGCCTGGTGCTCAAGGCCGACATCCGCCCCGGTTACACCGGGCAGCTCAGCGCGAAGGTGCAGCGGGTGGAGGAAGCGCTCCAAGACTGACTGCAGCTGCCGAGCCGTATCCCACCCGGTTGAACCGCTTGGCCCTGGCGATCATTCGCATGTCCCCGTCCTGGGCGATCAGCTCGGCGAGTTCTCGATGCAGGGCTGCGCCCACCCGTTCGCAGAACTGCTGTGCCTCCTCGGCCGCGTCGGGACGCTCGGGGATGATCAGGTCGACGATTCCGGCCCGCCGTAGATCCACCGATCGGATTCCCTGCCGGTCTGCCATCTCGGCGGCGTGGGCGACGTCGCGGTGGACGATGGCACTGGCGCCCTCCGGCGGAAGTGGGGAAAGCCACGCGTGCTGGGCCGCCAGCACGCGGTCGGCAGGCACCAGCGCGAGTGCCCCTCCCCCGGTGCCCTGCCCAAGCAGCAGTGACACCGTCGGGGTGTCGAGGTCCACCATGTCGGCGATGCACCGCGCGATCTCGCCGGCGAGCCCGCCCTCCTCGGCGTCCTTGGACAGCGCCGCGCCCGCGGTGTCGATCACGGTGACCAGCGGCAGTTGCAGGTCCTGCGCCAGGCGCATCCCGCGGCGCGCCTCCCGCAAGGCGGCGGGTCCGAGCGGGGTGGTCGGCGTCTGACCGCGCCGGTCCTGGCCTAGCAGCACACACGGCACGTCCCCGAAGCGCACCAGCGCCAGGATCAGCCCCGGATCCGATTCGCCCTGCCCGGTTCCGTTGAGCGGCAACACGTCTGCGGCGGCGTTGAAGAGGAGTTCGCGGACGCCAGGACGGTCGCTGCGCCGCGACGCCAGCACCGACGTCCACGCGGGCACGTCCTCGACGTCCCAGTCTGGCGGGTCGGCCACCAGCCGGCGGCACCGCGGCGCGTCGGTCATGATGCGCAGCGCGCGGTCGACGATCTCGCCGAGTTGCTCGGGCGGCCGGACCGCATCGATGAGACCGTGAGCCTGCAGATTCTCCGACGTCTGCACGCCACGGGGGAACTGGTCGTCGTAGAGCGCCTCGTACACGCGCGGTCCCAGGAACCCGATCAGCGCGCTGGGTTCGGCGACGGTCAGGTGTCCGAGTGATCCCCACGACGCGAACACCCCGCCGGTGGTCGGGTGGCGCAGATACACGAGGTACGGCAGGTGAGCCGCCTTGTGCGCGGTGATCGCGGCGGTGATCTTGACCATTTGGAGGAAGGCGACGGTGCCCTCCTGCATCCGGGTTCCCCCGGAGGTGGGCAGCGCCAACAGCGGCAGCCCCTCGGCGGTCGCCCGGTTGATGGCCGTGACCAGTCGGTCGCCAGCCGCCACGCCGATCGAGCCGGCCAGGAAGGCGAACTCGCTCAACAGGATTGCGACCCGCCGGCCGCGGATGCTCACCGCCCCGGTGAGGACCGATTCGTCGAGGCCGGTCTTGGCTCGGGCAGCCGCCAGCTCGTCGGCGTAGGCCTGGTCGACCGGATACTCCACGGCTGGCGAGTCCCAGCATTCGAAGCTGTCGGCGTCGGCGACGACCTCGAGCAGCTCGGCCGCACTCAGCCGGGTCGTCACACCGCCTCCTTCAGCCAGGCCCGTACCAGCTCGTCGTCGCCGCCCAGCACCGGCGGCGAAAGGTGGTGCGTCTCGGTGACTTCGGTGCCGTCGGCGTCGAAGAAGCGCAGCGGGGGGCCGGGCAGGGTGACCCGGCCCAGCGTCGGATGGTCGACGTCGACGAGCAGCCCTTGAGACTTGGTTTGCTCCCACTCGTACACCTCTTGCACGTTGCGCACCTTGCCCGCCGGAACGCCCATCCCGTCGAGCAGTTTTAGCAGCGGCTCGGTTTCCCAGCCGCCGAACAGCTCGGAAACCAACTCGATCACCGCCAGACGATTGCCGACCCGCTGCGGGTTGGTGGCCATTCCGTCGCGGTCGGGGTCGACGCCGAAACCCTCGCAGAAGCGGTGCCACAGACCTTCGCTGCCCACCGAGATCTGCACTGCCCCATCGGCGGTCGGGAACAGGCCGTACGGGCAGATCGACGGATGGTGGTTGCCTTGGGCTTCGCCGACCTCGCCGGCCACGGTCCACTTGGTGCCCTGAAAGGCGTGCACGCCGACGACGCTGGCCAGCAACGACGTTCGCACCACCCGGCCGCGGCCGGTGCGGTCGCGCTCGCGCAATGCGGCGAGGACGCCGAACGCGCCGTACATGCCTGCGAGCAGGTCGGCGATCGGAACACCCACGCGCTGAACGTCATCGGGTCCCGAACCGGTGAACGACATGAGGCCGGCCTCACCCTGGGCGATCTGGTCGTAGCCCGACCGGCCGCCTTCCGGGCCGTCGTGACCGAACCCGCTGATGGACAGGACGACCAGTCCGGGGTTGAGTTCGGCGAGCCGTTCGGTCGAGAAGCCCAGGCGGTCCAGCACGCCGGTCCGGAAGTTCTCGAGCAGGACGTCGGCCCGGCGCACCATCTCCTCGAGGGCCTCCCTGCCCTCGTCGGTCTTGAGGTCCAGCGCAATCGACCGCTTGTTGCGATTCGCCGACAGGAAGTAGGTGGATTCGCGTTCGGCGTCCTTGGGTTGCACGAAGGGCGGGCCCCAGGACCGGGTGTCGTCCCCGCCCTTGGGGCTCTCCACCTTGATGACGTCGGCGCCGAGGTCGCCCAGCATCATGGCCGCGTGCGGGCCGGCGAGCGCCCGCGTCAGATCGACGACCACGGTCCCGCTCAGCGGACCCGTTCTCCCTGAGTTGAGTGGCATGACGCGATCCTCCCGTTGGATTGGTGACCTAGTGGCCTAGCCAATTATCAACGTAGCGGTAGCCGGTGTCAATGCCAAGATTCCCAGCTCAACGGCCATTTCGACGCACGAAACGGCGGCACGCGTTACCGCGTGCCGCCGTCGTGATCATGGGATCAGAGCCAGCCGGGGACCACCAGGATCGCCCACGCGACGGCCGGTCCGATGACGACCACCAGCGCGCTGTACTTGAGGATCTGCTTGTAGAACACGTCTCGGTCGACGCCCTGGGCGTTCGCCAGCACCAGCGCGCCGTTGGTCGAGAACGGGCTGACGTCGACGATGGTCGAAGCAATGGACAGTGCCACGATGACGCCGATGGCACCGACGTCGCCGGCCAGCAGGAACGGGACCGCGAGCGGGATGGTGACGCCGAGGATCGCGGTCGACGAGGCGAAGGCCGAGACGATGGCGCCGATGTAGCACAGCAGCAGGGCCACCAGAAGCGGAACACCAAGGCTTGCAACGCCGTTGCCCACCCATTCCACGGTGCCCGCCTCTTGCAGAACCCCGACGAAGGTGAGGACGCCGCCGATGAGGAGAACCGTCGACCAGCTGATCTGGTTGATGGCACCCTTCTGAGCCTTTGGCGACGCGAGCGCCAGGATCACCGCGACGGTCATGGAGACGAACCCGACGTCGAGGTCGAGAATCAGCGAGAACACCGCCAGGGACACGAGTCCGACCAGGGTGAGGATCTGCTCGAACGTGATGGCCTTGACGGCGGTGGCCAGCGGCGGCGCCTTCTCGGCGGTGACCGCCTGTGAGGGGGACTTGGTGGTGGTCGTGCCGAACCCGCGCATAACCGTCGTCGGCGTCTTGCCGCCGCCCACCGACCCGGTGTCGTCGATCGCACGGGTGCCGTCCTCGTCGTGCACGCTGCGGCCGATCAGCGAGCGACCGCCGAGGAAGACGAACAGCAGGACACCGATGGCGGCGTTGAACAGCAGGCTGCCGAGGAAGAGGGTGAGCGGGCTGTTCTCCAGCCCGGCCTTGGACGCGATGTTGTTGACGGTGACGCCGTAGATGCTGATCGGCGAGAAGCCGCCGGCCTGGGCGCCGTGGACGACCATCATGCCCATCAGCAGCGCGTTGATCTTGTACCGAGCCGCGAAGCCGAGGGCGATGGGGGCGACGATGGCGACCGCGGCGGGTCCGAGTGCCCCGATCGAGGTCAGGACGCCGGTGATGCCGAACATCACCCACGGGATGAGCGCGACCCGTCCTCCGACGAGGCGGACCGCTCCCCTCACCAGGAGGTCGACCGTGCCGTTGTTCTGCGCGATCGCGAAGAGATAGGTGATGCCGACCAGGGTCAGGAACAGGCTGCTGGGAAAGCCGCCGATGATCTGGTCGGCGTCCATTCCGACCGCGACGGTGCCGACGAAGAACGCCGCCACGAAGCCAAGGGCGCCCATGTTCACCGGCAACACGGTGGCCGCGATGAACATGACGGCCAGCGCCAAGATCGGTATCAGTTCGGTGGGCATCTCGATCTCCGCGTCGTCGGGTGGCTAATTGGCCTAGCCACTGGGTCACTTGCAGTGAAGCAGTGAAGCAGGTCACTGTCAATCCCGGGTGTGGCGGCCATCATGTCAAACGGCGGGCTATCGTGTGGTCCAGAGGAACAGAGAGTGAGTGACACAGTGGCTGAGCAAATCCGTCCCGTGGCCCGGCCCCGGCTGTACGAAGTCATCGTCGAACAGCTCTGCGAGCACATGGCCAACCGCGACATGCAGGCCGGCGAACGCCTGCCCCCCGAACGTGAACTCGCGGCTCAACTCGGCGTCAGCCGGGCGTCACTGAGTCAGGCCCTGGTGGCGCTCGAGGTGCAGGGCATCCTCTCGGTGCGACACGGCGACGGTGCGGTCCTGATCCGCCGCCCGGTCGGCGACTCGGCCATCCGCGCGCTGCGCGAACACGCCGACCGGCTTCCGGAGGTGATCGAGGCCCGTGAGGCGCTCGAGGTGAAACTGGCCGAGTTGGCCGCCGAGCGTCGCAGCGACGCCGAGATGGCCGCCATCGACGACGCCCTGGCGATCATGGACATGGAGATCACCGAGGGTGAGCGCGGCGTGTCCGGTGACGAACACTTCCACCGGGCGATCACCGCTGCCGCGCACTCACCGCTGCTGGCCCGACTCATGGGCGAGATCGCCGAGCTCGTTCGCGAGACGCGCATCGAGTCGCTGTCACAGTCGCAGCGACCGCGCGCGTCACTAGAGGGTCACCGACGCATCGCCGAGGCGGTGCGCAGGCGCGATTCGATGGAAGCCGGTCGCGCCATGGCCGAACACATCCGCCTGGTCTCCGACGTCGCCTTGCTCCGCGACGGCGACGGCCGCGGCGCCTGAGGATCACTCCCGAACGGGTTGCCGCCCTTGGCGTCTCGCGCGAATTGCGACGAGGCCTCCCCCGATCACCAAGGCCATTCCGCCATAGGTGACCAGGGTGGGCGGATGGTTCCAGAAGATCCAGTCGGCGACCGCGGTGAAGACGATGACCGAGTAGATGAACGGGCCCAGCTTCTCGGCGGGGGCGTAGCGGTAGGCCAGCACGATGAGGGTCTGCGACGACAGCTGCGCCAACCCGAGCCCGATCAACCAGGGCCAGGCCGCGGGCGGGATGGGCCGCCAGTCGAGCGCCGCGATGGGCACCGACAGCAGCGTCGAGAGCAGGAAGAAGTAGAACAGCACCCGGAGGATGGGCTCGGTCGCGCCGAGCCACCGCACCGACATCATCGCGACGGCCAGCAGGAGCGCACCGGCGAACGCCGCCAATTCGCCGACGTCCACGCGGTGGCCTTGGGGTTGCAACACCAGCACCACGCCGGCGAAACCGACGACCGCCCCGACCCACGTCGCGGTCGCCACCCGTTGGCGCGTCACCACCCAGGCGATCAACGGCATCCACAGCGGGGCGCTGTAGGTCAGCAGGGTCGCATTGGCCAGCGGAATCCGCGCGATCGCGAAGAACAGCGCGTACCAGCAGGCGGTGCCGGCGACCGCCCGCAGCACGTGCAGACCGATCTTGTCGGTGCGCATCGACGTCCAGCCACCGCGCATCACCACCGGAATCACGAACAGCAGACAGATCGCGTTCTGGAAGAGCAGCAGCACCCCCGTCGAGGTGTACTGGCCGGCCACCTTCGCCAGCGTGCCGACCATCGCCACGCAGAAGAAGGCCGCCGTCGTCAAAAGTGCGCCGAGAGCCAGGTTTTCGGGTCGTCGACCCACGCTGGTCTCGGCGTCCGTCACCGGCGAGCCGCCTGCAGCGCAGCCTCGACGTCGGCCTGGGTCTCGGCAAGGAAGGCCTGGAACTCCTCGCCCACCATGAACGTCGTGGTGAACTGGCTGCGCGCCGCGGTGTCCTTCCACGTCGCGGTGTCCACCATCTTGGCCAGTGCCTGCTGCCAGTACTCGACCGCGTACGCCGGCATGTCCGGCGGACCGTAGAGACCGCGCCAATTCGACAGCGTGACGTCGAGCCCCTGTTCCCTGGCGGTGGGCACGTCCAGTCCGGGCAGCCGGTCCTCGGCCAGGACGCCAAGTCCCTTGAGCTCCTTGGTCTTCACCTGGCCGATGAACTCGCTGACCCCGCCGATGGCGATGCCGATCTCGCCGCCGGCCAGCGCGGCACTCTGGTCGCCGCCACCCTCGTGGGTGACGTAGTGGATGGACGACGGATCGCCGCCGGCCGCGGATACCAGCAGGTCGAACGGAGCCTGGTCGTCGAGGGCGGCACCGACCGCGACGCGGGACGGATCGGACTTGATGGCCGACATGACGTCGCCGAGGTCTTGGTATGGGGCGTCGGGTCGGGTGACGACCATGAAGTACTCGGTCATCAGCCGGGCGATCATCGTGACGTCCGCGTAGCCGTACTTGGACGTGCCGCTGAGCTGGTTGGTCATCATCGACAGCGACGTCACCGAGATCTGGTCGTCGGCACCGCGGTACTGGTCGACCATGGTCGCCAGGAAGTCCGCCCCGCTGTTGCCCGGTCGGTTCTGCACGGGAAGTGGCACGTCGACGATGCCCTCCTTCTGCACCGAATCGACGACCGCGCGAATGGTCAGGTCGAAGCCGCTCCCCGGCGAGGCGCCCGCCGTCATCGTCACAGGTCCCGCGGGATAACCGTCAGCGGATGCGGAACCCTGGCAACCCGTCATGAGCAGACACGCGGCGAGCACGGCGAAGAGGGCGGATCTTGGCGTCAACGGTGTTCTCCTGATGTGGGATTGGCAACCTCGGCCGGTTGGGCTCTGGCGTTCATGCGGTCGGTCTCGCGTTCCAGGACGGCGTTGAGCATCCGGGGTGCGACGACGTCGAGGGCGCGCAGCGCGAGGGCCTTGCGGGGCGCAATGCGGATCGGCCGGGTCTTGGCGGCGGTCACCAGCCACTGTGCGGCCTCCTCTGCCGAGAGCGCGGCGATGCCGTCGTACACCCGGGTGGGGGCGATCATCGGGGTGGCCACCAGGGGGTAGTAGACCGTCGTGGAATGCACGCCCGCGTGCCCCCACTCGGTGTCGACCACGCGGCTCACCGCGCTCAACGCGGCCTTGGAAGCGTTGTAGGCGGCGAACATTGGTGACGATTCGGGCAGCACGCGCCACGTCGCGACGTTGACGATGTGGCCGTCGCCGCGTTCCAACATCCCGGGGGCGACCCCGCGAATGAGCCTCAGCGGCGCGTAGTAGTTGAGCGCCATGACCCGTTCGACGTCATGCCACCGTTCCAGGGACTCGATCAGCGGCCTCCGAATGGACCTCGCCGCGTTGTTGATCAAGATGTCAACGGGCCCAGCGGCGTTCACGACGGCGTCGACCTGGTCCAAATCGGACAGGTCGGCCGCCATTGCGGTGGCGTTCCCGCCACCGGCGGTGATCTTCTCGACGACGTCGGCCAACACGTCCGCTCGACGGGCGACCGCCACGACCGTGGCACCCTCGGCGGCGAACAGCTGCGCGGCAACCGCACCGATTCCCGACGACGCGCCGGTCAAGAGCACCCGTTTGCCGCGCAGATCGATCGACGTACGCGAGGGCCAGCGCGGCACCGGACGCATGCCTGCCAACCGCATGGCCCTCTTGAACTCGGGGATCACGGGGCGACGACTGCGAACGCGTTGTCCCGTGTCATCCAGATGTCCGATCCCCCGCGGTGGCTACTGTTGGGAAACAGTAGATGACGCGCCGCGGCAATTTGCGGTTGCGTGAAAATCGGTGCGGGTCAGATGCATTCCGCGGCGGGCAGCAGGGTGGCCGCCATGTTCTGCTCCATCATCTTCAAGGCGGCCTTGCCGAGCTCGGTGTCGATGTGCGCCACCGCATCCGGGGGAATCACCACGTCGAAGTGCCGCACGTAGGCGTCCAGGGCGGTGTAGAGAATGCACTGCTCGGTCACCTGCCCGGTGATGACCACCCGCTCGGTTCCGAGCCTGCCAAGCAGGTACCCCAGCGGCGTCGAGTAGAACGCGCTGTGACGCACCTTGGTCAGCATCCTGGTGTCCGGCGCCGGCACGATCGGCCCGACCAAGTCCGGCCGTCGTCCGGCAAGCGCCGCGTTGACGAGGTCGCGGTGGTCGGCGGTGAAGTCGCCGTAGTTGTCGTTGACGTACACCACGTCGACGTCGTCGGAGTCGTTGGCGCGCTTCAACAACGTCGACAACGGCTCGATGGTCGGCTCCACGTTCGGAATCAGGAGATCGGCGTCGGGATGCTCGTAGGCGTTGAGCACGTCGACGACGAGAACGACTGTGCCACTCATGATCTAGCGCTTACCCCGACGCGTCGGGCACAAACGGCGACCCGAGGGGTCGGCGATCATTCCTCCGTGGCGGTCGGGCTCTGCGCGGACTCCCACTTGGACTCCATCGACCGCTGCACGACCGTGTCACCGGGCAACTCGACGTCGAATGTCTGCCCGTCGTCGGTCTCGACGGTCACGGTGAACGTCGCATGCTCGGACGTGTCGGGAGCGTCTACGAAGACCACCTTGTACTGACGCTCCCCCGCGCGCTCGTCACCGGGTACGTCGAGTGTGACGAGGTCACCGGGTGCGACCGCGTCGATTCGCGCGTCGTCGGAGATGCCCGTCATGACAGCGGCGTCCGCAGAGACGATTCCCCAGCCGTCCAGCGCGACATCATGTGCGCGGCCAGCCGCTCCTCGACCACGTCGAAGGCCCGCATGCCGAAGACCACGTCGGACTCGAGGTGCGGCTCACGCTTCACCAGGTCCGCGACCACGTCGGTGCGGACGACCTGCTCGTGCACGGCGTCGGCCTCGACGTGTTCGCGGTAGAACCGAACGCAGGGCTCGGGTGCCTTCATCCTTCTCAGCGCGTCGACGAGCCGAGCCGACCCCGGCGACGAGGTGATCTCGGTGGCGGCGAAGTGACCGACGGCGGCGCCGCGGAATTCCCGATGCAGCCCGAATAGCGACATCACGTTCACTACGGCCAGCGCCTCGGCGGGCACGGCAGCCAGATAGTTCAGATAGCGCGAATCGAGTCCCGCCGCCTCCAGTAGGTCGCCGAAGAGCTGCTGGTGCGCGTGATCGGCTCGGCCACCACCGAATTCGTCGAATTCCACCGCCACGAAGGCCGCCTTCGCCGCCCCCGACAAACGAGGAATCGCCCACGCGTGTGGGTCGCCCTCCTTCAGGTGGTAGATCGACCGATGCACGAAGTACTCCCGCACCTGCTCCCACGTACCCTCGTCGCGCAGGTGGTAGGACAAGCCCGTCCCGTCGACCGGCGTGGTCGACAGGTCGGCCATCTCCTGCTCGGCCGAGGCGTCGACGATGCCGATCTCCTGCTGCAGCGCCGACAGGAAGGCGTCTTCGAGGCGGGCCCGCAGGTGCAGTACGCCCGGGTCCCACTCCCAGCGCGGTTCGACGTCGGCGAATCCGCGATAGTGGAGCTCGTAGCAGACGTAGAGGGCCAGTTGCAGGTCGCGACCCCACGGCGAGGAATCGCCGACCGGCGCGTCGACCGGGATGAAACTGCGCCGCGGCGCCCGGCACTTCAGGTGTGCGATGACGGCACCGGACAGTGGGCCGGCGGCGGTCGGAAGTTCGGGCTCGAGATACGTGGCAGGTGTCGTCACTTTTGTCGGTTACCCGGTGGTGGAGCGCATAAACGGAGGTGTTGCGTAGAGTCGGCTGCATCCCTCGGCGCTCGCATCAGCGCGGCGTCCATGATCGGAAGCGGACGGCGATGACGACAGCGGACGAAGTCGACGACGCTCAGATCAGTGAGATCGTGGAGCAGGAGTTGGCCACCGCGGTCGCGGATCCCGATCCGGTCTTCGTCGTCTACATCGAATACGACGGCGACGAATACACCTCGGCGCACACGTCCCAGGAGGGCGCGGAGACCCGCGTGCAGGAGACGGCGGCGCAGTGGGGTTTCGCCGACGTCCTCGGCACCGACCAACTGACCTACCGCATCACGAAGGTACCGCTCGAAACACCCTGACCCCTCCGGCGTGTCGTCGACGACTCGCCGCGAGCTTGGTTGTGATCGCCAGCGGACCCATTTGAATTTGCTGGCCGTATCCGAAGCGTGACGATTCCTTCATCGAATTGCTCATGCGCGCGCATATCCCGAATCGACATGGCACCCCTACGATCAATTGACAACCATGTAATTTAGAAAGTCGGGAGCCATGCGTCAGGTGTTTCGGTGTGTTCTGGCAATGATCGGAGCCAGCACACTCGTTGCTGCGGCGCCCGTGGGCACCAGCACGGCGGCGGCCGCTGCGCCGACCATTGCGTCGGTGCTCCCCGCCAGAGGCGAGGTGGTTGGCGTCGCGCATCCGGTGGTGATGACCTTCAGCACGCCGGTCGCCGACCGGCTCGCCACCGAGCGCTCGCTCGACGTGAAGTCGTCGCCTGCGATGACGGGCACGTACGAATGGCTGAGTCCCACCTCCCTGCAATGGGTGCCCGACAGGTTCTGGCCGGCGCACAGCACCGTCGCGCTTTCGATGGGTCGCTTCAAGACCGAATTCGTCACGGGCGCCGAGGTAGTGGGGATCGCCGACCTCACGGCGCACACGTTCACGGTCCGCATCGACGGCGTCGACACGGGACCGCCGTCCGAGGTTCCCACCCCGCACCACCGACCGCACTGGGGCGAGCCGGGCGTACTACCAGCGTCGATGGGTAGGGCCGAGTACCCGACACCGGTAGGCACGTACACCGTCCTCGGCAAGAACCGGACGGTGTTCATGGATTCGAGCAGCGTGGGCATCCCCGTCAGCGCCCCCGACGGATACCAAATGGACGTCGACTTCGCCGTGCGGATCACCAGCCGTGGCCTCTTCGTCCACTCCGCTCCGTGGGCAGTCAACTCAATGGGGTACGAGAACGTCAGCCACGGCTGCATCAACCTCAGTCCCGAGGACGCCGAGTGGTACTACAACACCGTCAACGTTGGCGACCCGGTGATCATTCAGGAGAACAGCATCGAAGTCCCGCGAACGGTGACGCGATGACCGCGCTGCGCGGGTTCGCGGAATGGGCGGCCGCGGGACGTCACCGTTTGGATACGACACGGCGTGGTCGTGTCTCCAGTACGAATTTGCTGCCGATAATTGACAGTGTCGTCGGTCGGCAGCAGCAGGGCGATTCGCCGCTTTACAACAAATGTGGAATGAGAACGAAAATGAAGGAGTCGACGTCGATGACGATCTTGGATCGATTCAACATCGGGTTGGTAGGGGCCGTTGCTGGGTTGTGCGGGGTCGCCATGGGTCTGAG
This sequence comes from Mycobacterium sp. AT1, assembly GCF_002043095.1. GTDB lineage: Bacteria > Actinomycetota > Actinomycetes > Mycobacteriales > Mycobacteriaceae > Mycobacterium. The sequence goes on from NZ_MVOC01000007.1 coordinate 117,444, forward strand.
CCCCGGCGCCTCGGCCGCCCCATTCGCAACGGGTGGCTACGAGTGCGTCGCGCCGGCGGCTGGCGGCGCCGCTCCCGCGGCAGGCGGCCCGGCCGTCTGTGCCCCGGTGGCCGACATGGCCGGTGTACCGATGGGTCTGCCGGGCCCGCCGCCACCGATCGCACCGCCGCCCGTGGTGCCGCCGATCGCACCGCCACCCGTCGTGCCGCCGCTCGTCCCGCCGCCCATTGTCCCGCCCATCGTTCCGGCCGCCGCACCACTGGCACCCGCGGTCGGCGGCATGGGTGGGCTTGGCGGCTACGGCGGCAAGGGCGATCCGATCCTTCCGCCCGCCGCGGGTGCACCGGCTCCCGGCCAGCCGATCCTGCCGGGTCCGGCCGCCAGGGGTGCAAGCTAGCCGTTCGTCACCGATGGGTCGTGAACCGCGCGCAGTTGCCGCGCCGTTCACGACCCGTCGTGCGTACTGGTGCGGTGAGGGCGGCTCACCGCTCGTCCGACCACCGGAAGACCGCAAGGCAGCCGATCAGGCCGCCGACGCTCCACGCCGTCAGCATCAGGAAGATCCGCCAGTGCTCCCAGCTGCCTGCCGGCTCGAAGACGACCATCTCCGGCGGCAGGAGCACCGAGCGAAATCCTTGGGCCATCCACTTGATCGGGAAGATCGAGCCGATGGTCAGCATCCAGGCCGGCAGCACGACGAGTGGCACGTAGGTTCCCGAGACGAACTGCAGGGCCACCGACGGCCCGTTGGTGATGACCGCGGCCGACACGGCGTTGCTGGCATAGTTGCTGATGAAAATGCCCAGCAGGGAACAACTTACGGTGCCGAGGACGAAGACCCACGTCAACGTGAACCATCCGGCGGGGTCGCTGGGCAGGTGCAGGTCGAACACGAGCACCCCCACCGCAAGGAGGATCACCGCCTCGGCGAAGCTGACCACCGCGACCAAGGCGATCTTGCCGACGAAATACGAGGTCGCGGTCGTCGGCGTCCCGCGGAGTCGCCTCAAGCCGCCCGTGTCGCGGTCGGCGGCGATGCTGATGCCCAAGTTGATGAACGACGTCGACAGAATCCCGTAGGCCAGCATGCTGGCCGCGATCACCGATCCGGTGCTGGTACTGCTGCCGGGCAACGTCGCGGTGAAGATCGAGCCCAGCAGTATGCAGATCACCGCAGGCATCGAGAACGTCAGCGCCACCTGCTCGGGCCTGCGGTAGAACATCTTCAGCTCGGGAACCACCCGCGACAGCCCGATTCGCAGCGCCGACGGCAACGGCGCCTCCGCCGCTGGCGCACGGTGCCGCGGCGCGACCTGGTCTCGCTCGACCGCCATCAGCCCTGACCAATCAGGTGCAGATAGGCGTCCTCAAGCGTCGGCCGGGTGATCGTCAGCTCCGACAGTTCGGTGCCATCCTGACTGCGCGCCTTGACGAGATCGGTTGGCCGGTCGGTCTTCTCGACGTGAACGCCGTCGGCGTCGACCCACCGCACCGTGGCCGCCGCGCTCACGTGACCCGTCAGCTTGGTCGGCGAGTCCACCGCAACCACCCTGCCACCGACGATCACCGCGACCCGGTCGGCCAACGCGGCGGCTTCCTCCAGGTAGTGGGTGGTCAGCACGATGGTGGTGCCGTCGGCGGCCAAGAGCCGAATGAGATCCCAGAACTGGCGCCTTGCCTCGGGGTCGAACCCCGTCGTCGGCTCGTCGAGGAACAGCAGGTGGGGCATCCCGACGATGCCAAGCGCGACGTCGAGCCGACGCCGCTGGCCTCCCGAGAGCGTCCGCACCCTCTTGCCTGCGACGGCGTCGAGCCCGACGAGTTCGAGCACCTCACCCGGAGGGCGCACGGTGCCGTAGCAATTGGTGAACATCCGGACGGTCTCCGCCACGGTGAGCATTCCGGCGTCGCTGGCCTCTTGCAGGACGATGCCCACCTTGGCCCGCCAGTTGCGGCCCGCCGTCCCGGGGTCCTCCCCCAGTACCCGCACCTCGCCGGCATCACGCTTGCGGTTGCCCTCGAGGATTTCGATCGTGGTCGACTTGCCCGCGCCGTTGGGACCGAGGATCGCGAAGATCTCGCCGTAGTCGACGTCGAGGTCCAGGTCGCGAACCGCCGATAGTCGCCGATAGGACTTGGCGAGACCCCGCACCCGCACCGCAGATGACTTGTCCGCCTGCGTCATCAGCGACCCGGTTCCTGCTCGGCGGACTCGTCATCGAGCTCGAGAAGCAGTCGCCGAAGGTCGTCATCGGACAACGCGTCGATCAGGCCGTCGAGGTCGTGGGCGTCGTCGCCGGCGGGTTCGGCCGGCGCTTCGGCGACCGCGGTGTCCGCGCCGTGGAGTGAGTCGACCTCGGCGAGTACGCGGACGGCCAGCGAGTCCACGCTCACGCCGCGGAGGATTTCGAGCACCGGGAGGTCGATGGCGAAGGTCGTGTTGATTCGGATCCGGAAGTCCATGGCCATCATCGAGTCCAACCCGACGTCGTCGAGGATGTCGTCGGGCTCGATGTCGTCCACGGCGCAGTCGAACACGCCTGCGACGGTGCGCCGCAGCTGATCGGTGACCACGCCGAGCCGCTCGGGTTCCGGCAGACCGGCGAGCAGCTCCAGCATCGACGAAGTCGAGTCGCCTTCGAGCAGTGGCACTTCGGTTGCCTCGAGTTCGGCGAACATCTTCGGCAACCCGGCGCTGAACCCCACCTGGCGCGCTCGACCCCAGTCCGCGGTGATCGCGATGACATGCGGTGTCTTCTGGTTGATCAGCCGGTCCAGGATGCGGGCGCCCGCCGACGGGGTTATCAGCTCGATGCCACGGTGTGCGTAGACCTTCTCCAATCGCAGTTCCTCGACCATTCCCACCGACCACGGGCCCCACCCAACGGTGAGCGCAGGCAGACCCTGCGCCTGGCGGCTGTGGGCGAACGCGTCGAGGAATGCGTTGGCCGCGGCGTAGTTGCCCTGTCCGGGCGACGCGATCGCCGACCCGGCCGAACCGAACATCACGAAGAACTCCAGATCGTGGTCTCTGAAGGTGTCGTGCAACGCCCGGGTGCCGATCATCTTGGGCGCCAATACCTTCGCGAAGTCGTCCTCGCTCATGTTCATCAGCAGTTGGTCGTGAACGGTGCCCGCGGCATGGATGATACCGCGGACGGGCCTGCCATCCTCGCGGACGTGGTCGGCCAACCACGCCTGCACTTGCCCAACGTGGGTGACGTCGACGCTCGCGGTGCTCACCCGCGCCCCGAGTCGTTCGACGGCCCGGATCGCGTCGACGGTCGCGAACTGGTCGTCGCCCTCGGCCAGCGTCGACCACGTGTTCCGCGGGGGAACCGCACTCCGGCTCAGCAGCACGATGTGCCGGGCCCCGCGCTCGGCGAGGTAGGTCGCCACGGTGCGGCCAAGCGCACCGACGCCACCGGTGACGACGTAGGTCGCGTCGGGGGTCAGTGTGGTCGGGAAGGCCTTCGTCAGGCTCTGACTGACGCGGATCCGGGGCACGAAGACGTCACGACCACGGATCGCGATCTGGTCCTCCGGATCCTGCGCGAGGACGTAGTCGACGACACGCGAGGCGGTTTCGCCCGCGTCGTCGGCGTCGTCGACGTCGACCAAGCCGCCCCACCGCTCGGCGAACTCGTGATGGCCGATGACTCGTCCGAGCCCCCACACCGCGGCCTGGTCGGCGACGCACGAGGCGGTTCCCGGTGCCGCCTGCGCGTTGGCCGTGACGAGGTACAGCCGGGGTGCGACGGTGTCGTGCGCGGCGAGTGACTTGACCAGCCGCAGCACCGTGAAGACGCCCAGGTGCAGATTCGCGTCGGCGGTCGCCGGGTCGGCGGGGTCGGCGACGACGTCGACTGGCCAGCAGTCGACGACGCCGGCGAGGTCGGCGTCGCGGTCGAGGTGCGTGGTCACGAGCTGCGACAGCTGTTCGGCGCGTTCGGGATTCACCACGTATCCGCCGTCGACCTCGGTCAGCGCGGCGACGGACCCGTGGGCCACCGTGCGCACGCGGTGGCCACGACCGCGCAGCGTCTCCGCGATCGCGTTGCCGACGCCGCCTTCGTCGACGAGGACGAGCCAGCATTGATCCTCCACCGCGGGCCCGACGGAGGTGTCGTCCTTCTCGACCCAGTGGATCTCGTAGAGACCCTTGTCGACGCGCTCGGGTGACATGCGGGACGAAGAGCTCAGCGACTCCACCGTGAAGCCGTCGAAGACCGCGAGCGCTTCGCCGAGCTGGTTCCTGACGGTGATGTCGGCTTCGATGCGGTCCGTGGTCGCCGAGACGACCCGGACGTCCACCGTCATCTTCGCCTCGGGCGGCGCGTAGACGGCACTGTGCCGAATCCGGGCAGGCAGAAACGGGTCGGACGGCCCGTCTTGGCCAAGAAGCATTGTGCCGAAGAGTGTTTGGAACGCACCGTCGACGAGCGCGGGATGGAAGCGATAGTCGACGAGTTCGTCGGCGATCGTTTCCGGCACGGCGAGCCGGGCAACCGACCAGTCCGTACCGCCGACGATCTCGGTGACGGGACGGAACGCCTCGCCGTAACCGAAGCCGAGGCCCTCGGTCCTGGCGTAGAACTCGTCACCGGAGGTGGGGATCACCTCGTCAGCAGGGACGTCATGGCGGCCGGGTGCCGTGGGCAGCGCGCGCAGTGCGGCGGTGGCGGTGATCGTCCACTTGACCTCCCCGTCGGGCGTCGCGGTGAACGCGGCGAACTCCAGGGTGCCGTTGTCCTCGTTGAGCGTGGTCCGCATGATGGGATCGCACGTCTCGTCGAGGATCACCGCACGAAGGAACTCGAGATCGTCGACGGCGAGGTCGGTGCCGTAGTGCTCCCTCGCGGCGGCCAATGCCATCTCGACGTACACCGCCCCAGGCACGACGACGCTTCCCTGGACCTGGTGGTCGGCGAGGAACGGGAAGTGGGATGCGCTGAGCTCGGCTTCCCAGGACGGCCGCACGCCGCTGACCGGTTGGCCAAGCAGCGGATGGACCGGATCGAAGTGCAGGTCCTCCGACGCCTCCGGTGTCTCGTTCCAGTAGCGCTTGTTCTGCCACGGATAGGACGGCAGCTTCACGCGTTGCGCAGCCCCGCGAGGGTGCACCGCGCCCCATGCCACGTCGTGGCCGTTGCAATGCAGTGCGCCAAGGCAATTCAGCAGGGTCCGGCCGTCGTCGTCGTTGCGGCGCTGGGCGGCGAGGACGAGCGCCTTCTCGGTTCCGGCGGTCTCGAAGATCGACGCCGCCAGCACGGGATGCGGGCCCAGCTCGACGAAGTGGGTGTAGCCGTCGTCGAGCATTCGGCGCAGGGCGGGCTCGAAGAGCACCGTCGCGCGGGTGTTCTGCCACCAGTAGGCGGCGCCTGCGGTGTAGCCGTCGAGCCGCTCGCCGGTGACCGTCGAGTAGAGCGGAATCGTGGCCTGGTTCGAGGACAGTCCGTCGAAGGCGTCGAAGAGCTCGTCCTTCACCAGATCCATGTAGTGGGTGTGGTACGGAACCTTCACGGCGAGATGGCGATTGAACACCTGAGCGTCGTCCAGCTGGCGGGCGAGGTCGTCGAGCACCTCGGCGTCGCCGGCGACGGTCACCGCCGACGGACTGTTGATCGCGGCGATCGACACTCGCCGGGTGAACTCGTCGAGAGTCTTCTGGTCGACGGTCGCCATGAGCGTCTCGGCGTCGAGGCCGACGGCGAGCATGCGACCCATCCCGCTGGTGCGCTGTTGAAGTCGGCTGCGGTGGTAGATCACCCGCACGGCGTCGGAGAAGCTCAGCAGCCCGGCCAGATGATGGGCGGCCACCTCGCCTGCACTGTGCCCGACCACCGCGTCGGGACGGATTCCGAAGTGCTCGAGCTGCGCCGCCAGCGCGACCTGGATGGCGAAGTTGGCGGGTTGCGCGAACTCCGTCTCCCCCATCCGCGTGCTGGCCTCGTCGCGCCGAAGTTCCTCCAGCAGTGACCAGTCCGCGTACCGGGACAACTCTCGGTCGGTGCGCTCCATGCTCTCGGTGAAGACGTCGAACACGCCGAGCAGCCCACGGCACATCCCCCACCACTGGGGGCCCATGCCGGTGCAGACGAACGCGAGCTTCGGTGGGATGGGGTTGGTGCGTCCTGCGGAGATCTGGCCGCCGTCGGCGAGTGCCTGCAGCTGGTCGAGCGCGTCGGTGATCCCGTCGGCGATCAGCGTGTGGCGGTGGTTCAGGTGGGCCCGCCGTTGCCCGAGGGTGTACGCGAGATCGGCCAGCGTGACCTCGGGATGGTTGCCCACGTGCTCGGCCAACTGGCGGGCCGTCGCCACCAGAGCCTCCTCGCTGCGCGCAGAGATCGGCAGCACCGTCAACGGCACTGTTGCCGAATGAGTTTCGGCATCGGTCTCGGCGGCGACGGGCGGTTCGGCGAGCACGACGTGGGCGTTGGTGCCGCCGAATCCGAACGAGTTGACCCCGGCAATGCGCCGCTCGCACTCGGGGAAGGGGCGACCCGTCGTCGGAACGTCGATGCCCAGCTCGGCGAGGTCCAGATCGCCACTGGGAGTGTGGAAGTGCAGGTTGGCGGGGACGAAGCCGTGCTTGAGCACCAACGCCGTCTTGATCAGCCCGGCCACCCCCGCGCCTGCCTCGAGGTGTCCGATGTTGGTCTTCACCGAGCCGATGAGCAGAGGTTCGCCTGCGGGCCGCCCCGCGGCGAGCGCGCTCGCCAGGGCGCGCATCTCGACGGGATCCCCGACGGGCGTGCCGGTTCCATGCGCCTCGACGTAGCCGACGTCGGCGGGTTCGACGCCCGCCTTGCGGAGGGCGTCGACGATGGCGGCTTCCTGGGCCTCCTTGCGGGGCACGGTGATGCCGTCGGTGTGGCCGTCCTGCGACACCGCGGTGCCGAGAATCTGGGCGTAGACCTCGTCGCCGTCGCGCACCGCCTGCGCGAGGGGTTTGACGACGACGACCGCGCCGCCCTCCCCCCGTGCGTAACCGTTGGCGGATTCGTCGAAGGCCTTGCTACGCCCGTCGGGGCTGAGGAACCCGCTCTTGGACTCCGCAATCGCGGTGTTGGGTCCCAGCATGACGTTCACGCCGCCGGCGAGGGCGACGTCGCATTCGCCGTTCCAGATGGCCTGCGCCGCCAGGTGAACCGCGACGAGCGAACTCGAACAGGCGGTGTCGATCGTCATGCTCGGCCCGCGGAAGTCGAAGGCGAACGAGATTCGATTCGCCAACATCGTCATCATCATTCCGGTCGACGAGTGGGTCTTGAATCGGTAGCGACTGGTGCGGCCCTGGTTCTGCAGGAGTTGGTAGTCCAGGGTGAAGCCGCCGATGAACACGCCCACCCGGGTGCCGGCCAAGGAGTCGGCGGGGATGCCCCCGTCCTCCAGCGCCTCCCAGGTGGCCTGCAACAGGAGGCGCTGCTGCGGGTCGAGCAGGTGGGCTTCCCGTGGGGAGATGCCGAAGAACTGTGGGTCGAATTGGTCGACCTCGTCCAAGAATCCGCCTCGGCGGGTGACCATCTTGCCGACCTTGCCCGGATGCGGGTCGTGGAAGCGGGCGGCGTTCCAGCGCGATTCGGGCACGACGCGCGTGGCGTCGGTGCCGCTGCACAGCAGGTCCCAGTAGCTCTCCGGGGAGTCGACGGCACCGGGCAGGCGGCATCCGATTCCGACGATCGCCAAGGGTTCGTGACCGCTTCGTTCAGCCAGCATGTCGTGTCCTTTGCCCCCACCATCTGTGTTGAATCACGAAAGGTTGCCCTGCCGCTCACGCGGTACAGGGCTCTTCATTACTTCGTATTGACGGCCGCGTCGGATGGGGTGGCGTCAGGTCAATTCGAAAGAGCTGGTGAGAATCCACTCGGAGCTGACCGGATTGGTGGTCTGCTCGCTGCGGTAGACCGCCCGGAGCTCCCGAAGGAGCGGATCGCGCTGCCACGCCTGCACCTGCCGCATGACGTCGTCGTCGGCGAAGACCTTGGCCTTCTCCGCCAGCACGGTCTCGATCAACTGTCCCGCAAGCTGGCGCAACAGTCGGGCGTTGGCGTCGAACCGTTCGGAGAACTTGGGCGCGGTTCCCATCATCGCCGTGTGCAGGGTGACCATGAAGTTGAGCGGCGCATAGAGGTCGACGAACTGGGCCGACGACGCGTTGCCCTCCACCGCCGCCCACTCGCGGAAGAACCGCTGCACGCGATTGCTCAGTTCGATCAGGCCCTCCAGGTGTGGCACGACCTCGGGGTCGTCGGCCACGGTGACGAATCGTCCGTTGGCGTAGAGGAAGCCCACGAAGCCCCAGTAGAACGCGATGTCCCAGACGACCTTGGCGGTCATCACGTTCGGTGTCCCCATCAGGGTGTACTGGTCCCGGTAGATGGCGAGCCACATCTCGGTCAGCGACCGGAACAGCGAGTCGTCGATGGCCGATCGGGCCACCACGTCCTCGCCGTCGAGCTCGCGGGTGACCATGTCGGTGATGAGCCCGTTGCCGATGGCGACGAGGTCCAGCCCCGACGAGTACAGCGGGTCGAGGAAGATCCCGGCATCACCGGTGACGGCCCAGCGGTCGCGGCCGTCGAAGATCTTGCTGACACCGTGGCTGTACTTCTTCATGACCCGGAAGTCCCTGATCAGGTCGTCGTGCTTGGCGAGCTCCGCGGCGCACTGGGGCTCGTGCTCGCGCAGCCACGACGTGGCCTTGTCGAGGCTGTTGATGCCGTCGAAGGCGTGGAAGGCGGGGTCGGCGACGATGCCGACGCTGGTGGCGCCGGAGGCGAGGCGGATCAGCCAGACCCAGTACCCTTCGCCCATCAGGTGGTTGGTGGACATCGACCGGTCACCCTCGACCAGGCGCGACTGCCACAGCGGGTCGTCACTCCAATTCCCGAGGTCGATCTCGGCGGCGACGCGGAACCACACGGCGTTGCAGTGGTGCTCGTTGCGGAGCTTCAGGTCCAGCTGGCGCGGCAGTTTCCTGGTGCGCCCCGACGCGTCGACCACCCAGCGGGCCGTGGTGTCGGCGACGGCGTCGTCGTTCTGCGTCGTGATCGTGTGCGGACCACCGTCGGCGCCGAACTCCACCGAGCGGACCCGGCCCTTGGAGAACTCGACACCCGCGGCGGCGCATCGGTCGGTGAGCTCGTTCTCCAGCCGGCCGCGGTCGATCTGATAGGTGGGTTGCGGGACGAAGCTCGAACTTCCGAGCTCCATCCGCTGGGTGATGTCGGTGTTTCCGTCGTGGGTGAAGAACATGCGCAGACCCATCTTTCGGATCTGCGCACTCTTCAGGTGGTCGGCAAGGCCCAGACGCTCGCCGAAGTAGAGGGCGGACACCTCGACGGTCGACTCCCCCACGGTGTGGGTGACTTCGGGGACCGGGCGCGACGTCGGTTCGATGATCACGATTCGCGTGGCCGGGCGGGCACGACGAATCTCCAGCGCCAAGGTCAGCGCGGCGACGCCTCCCCCGATGACGGCGACGTCGTGGTCGGCGGCCACGGTGTCGGAGTCCGACAACTGTGTTCTGATCCGCCGCGCCAACGCGGCCCTGGTCTCGGGGCTCAGTCGTGACACGTCCATGCGTTCCCTTTCCTCGAGGTTGACCAGGCTTCCCGGTGCGGTCGCGGCGATGGTCCGACAGCGGCGACCGTCAGCGTTTCGTCACACCGAGGCGCTGTCACGGGGCCACCGTCGCCGGCTCCGCCACGACGCGGTGCCTGCCGTAGACGTACTCGAAGATGGGCGACGCCATCAGGGTCGTGACGATGGCGACCAACACCAGAATGGTGAACAGCGTCGGGCTGATGATGCCGGCCTCCAACCCGATGTTGAGCAGGATCAGTCCGATCAGGCCGCGCGCGTTCATCAAGGCACCCAGTGCGACGGCCTCGCGCATCGGCACCCTCTTGATGCGGGCCGCCATCGTGCACGCGATCCCCTTTCCGGCGATCGCGACAAGCACCAGACCCAGCGTCACCGCCCACAGCGTCGGCGTGTTCACCAGTCCGATCTGGGTGTTGAGGCCGGAGTAGACGAAGAACATGGGCAGCAGGAAGGTGGTGACGAGCGGTTCCAGGCGAGACGTCAGGTGTCGTTCGAAGAACCCGGACGGCATGGCGACACCCAGGATGAAGGCACCGAAGATGGCGTAGATGCCGATGACGTCGGTGAACCACGCGCAGGCCATCAGCAGGATCAGCACGACGCTGAGCATGGGCGGGGTGACGGTGCCCTGGCGTTCGGCCATCGGACCAAGCACGCGCAGGGCCCGTCGTCCGATCGTCATGACCACCAGGGTGTAGAGCACACCGCCGCCGATGGCGACGACGGCCATCGTCGGATCGTCCCTGTTCATGGCGAGCACCACGGCGAGGATGCACCAGGAGACCGCGTCGTCGGTGGCGCCGCAGGCCAGGGCCAGGGTTCCCAACGACGTTCCCGACAGCCCCTTTTCGAAGATGATCCGGGCCAGCATCGGGAAGGCGGTGATCGCGATCGCCGCGCCGAGGAACAACATGGCCATCACCGGGGTGACGCCGTCTTCGAAGTAACCTCCGCTGCTCAGCAGCGGCACGGCGACGAGCGCGCCCAATGCCAGCGGCGCCAGGATGCCGGCCGCCGAGACCGCCACCGCGGTCCCCGCTCGGTGCTTGATCAGGTCGACGTCGAAGTTGAGCCCGATGAGGAACATGTAGAGAACCAGGCCGATTTGGGCGACGGTGTAGAGCACCACGTTGGCCGGGCCCGGTGGAAACAACGCTTGCTGTACTCCGGGGGCGATCTCGCCGAGCAGCGACGGTCCGAGGACGACGCCGGCGATCATCTCGCCGACGACCTGCGGCTGTCCGATCCGCTTGGCGATGAGCCCCACCACGCGGCACGTCGCGAGGATTACGGCCAACTCCAGGAAGAAATGGATCGCAGTGGCTGCGGGCATGCCTCCTATTCGACGACGGACGCCCTTCGGATGGGTGTCGACGTCAGCGCGGTCGGCGTCACCCCCACGGCCCACCCTCGAGCCGGCACACCACCTCGCTCAGCGGGCGCCGTGGCGTCGCAGGCAACGGGTCGGCGTTGACCGGCGGCCAACCAACGCGCACCAGCATTTGGGGAAACTCGGCACCGTCGAATGCATCGGCTCGGATCGCGTCACGCGTCTCGCCGACCTCCAACACCTCGGTGACGGGGCAACTCGCCATGCCCAGCGAGGTTGCGGTGAGGATGGCCAAACTGGTGGCCTCGCCGGCCCGCAGTCGGGCCAGGTCGTCATCGTCTACTGTGCCGAAGGCCAGCAACTCGCCGTGGTCGTCGGACGCGGCGGCGTCGGGGGGTTGGGCCAGTCCAGAGCCCGCGAACAGGCGGCCGGGCACGGGGGAATCCGGGTTCGACTCGGGAACGTTCCTTGCAGGCACCCCGGCGATGGAGCCGTAGCGACCGCTCCACGTCGTCAATTCGCCGAGATACTCGGCGTCGGTCGCGTGGTGCCACACGGCGTTCGCGAGGGCGGCCCGCAGCTCCGTCGACGGACTCATCCGTCTCATCACGACGCCCGTTCGCGCCACTCTCATGCCGATCAACGCAACGTCCGCGTGGGCGACCGGCCACCCGCTGAAGTAGCGCCGGTCGGTGCGCCGCCTCGGGATGGCGGCCGCAAGAGCGATGTCCACGTCTCCGGCGACATAGGGCTGCAATTGGATCGACGCCAAGTGCGTCGGCTCCGCTGGATTGGGAAACCGACGGACCTTGCCGTGCCAGCCGAGGGCGGCAAGCGCGACGATGCAGTGGTTGAGCGTTGCACCGCAGCTCACCATCGAGTCCCGCCCGTCGGGGTCGGTGTGAACCAGCTGCCTGTCGGCGTCCAGGTACAGGTGAAGGCTTTCCGGACCGACCTTCCATCGCCATGGCTGGACGTTGTGGACCGACGGCGCACGAATCGCCAACGAAAGGGCCGCATCAAGCGTTGCGCGATCCGGAAAGTGCGTGTTCATCCGATGATCACCCGACCTCTGACTCGAAGGGACACACGACCACGGGAACGCTGCAGTGGTGCAGCAGGTTGAGGCTCGTCGAGCCAACGATGCGGTGACCGTGGGAACCCCCGTGGCGTCGTCCCACCACCACGAGTTGGGCGAATTTTGCATGGATGTGCAGGGCGTGGCTTGCCTTGGCGGACTCGCCAATGCGCGTGACGTTCACTCGTTCGTGACGTCTGTGCAACGGCTCGACGAGTTCGTTGAGCCTCGCCCACTGCCCCTTGGTGTTGGCGTCCCAGTCGACCACGCTCGGTCGGTGCTTGTCCGCAAATCCCTTGAGTGCCCAGGAGTGCACGACCCAGAGCGGAGCGTCGAGCCGATCGGCGAGCTCGAATGCCAGCCCCAACGCCCCGCCGTCGCGTCCCGATCCGTCGACGCCAACCAGGATCGGCCGGTGGGAAGGTGCGAAGGACCCACCGCGCCACGCCACCACCGGGCACCGCGCGCGGTCCAGAGTTGCCAGCGTGGTGGAACCGAGAAGCAGCGCGCCGAGCGCACTTACCTCGTCGCAGCCCAACACCAGGAGCTGCGCAGACCGAGTTGCCGTGGCGAGCGCATCGTCCGCCGACGCGGTCGAGGATTCGGTCGTCACCGTCAGATTGGGGCGCTCGGCATGGACGACTGCCTGCGCGGCCTCGAGGTACCGGTCGGCCCACTCGTGGTGGTCGGCCATCGCTGCCACCCGCGCCGCCATGGCGAGCTCGGACGGGACGTGTCCCAAATACGTTGTGGCCGTGACGATGTGCAACGGTACGTGCAGCCGATCTGCGAGCGCCGCTGCCCAGCGGGCCGCGCCGGTCGCGCCGATGGAACCGTCCACCCCGACCACGACCGGTGCGGCGGTCGCCCTGGTGACTGCCGCCTCCGTCAGCACGTCGGCGCTGCTGCCGGCGTCGTCGGGCGATCGGGTGGGGTGTTCCATGTCGCTCCATTCCCGTTGGGCGACGGTTACACCGGTGTGTCGTGCAGTGTCGTCGCGTACCTGCCCCTGAATTGGACCAGCAGCGGGAGAGTCGTCGACAGGGTCGAAGTGCCCTGAATCGACGCCGACGGCCCCAATCGTCGCGACGCGGTGCTCCCCTACCGGCCGTGGCGGCACGCACGTTAGGATCTGAGTTTCTCCCTAGGACTCGGCGGGTGAGTTGACTCATGGGACACGACGACGATTTCGCGTTCTCCGAACTGAGCCGGCCTCGAACGGCCGGCAGCATGCACGCCCAACTCGACGAGATCATGGCGTCCCGGGACCAGATGGCACGTCTGTTGCGGGTGATCGTCGGTCTGGCCTCCGATCTCGACCTGGACGCGACCCTGCACCGCATCGTGACCGCTGCGATGGAGCTGACGGGAGCTCGGTACGGCGCCTTGGGCGTTCGCGCCGACGACGGCAGGCTGTTGTCGTTCGTGCACTCGGGCATCGAGCCGGCGACCGCCGAGCTGATCGGCCACCTGCCGGTCGGCAAGGGCGTCCTCGGTGTCCTGCTCGACCATCCCGAGCCCCTGCTCCTCGACGATCTGGGCGCGCACCCCGCTGCGGTGGGCTTCCCCGAGCATCATCCGCCGATGGGCGCATTCCTCGGGGTGCCAATCACCGTCCGCCAGAAGACCTTTGGCAGTCTGTATCTGACCGAACCCACTGCGGGCCCGGTGTTCACCGAATCCGACGAAGCCGCCGCGCGGGCACTGGCTTCCGCCGCCGCGGTCGCCGTCGACAATGCCCGACTGTTCGACCGGGTACGCATGACGGGCGAGTGGATGGAGGCGAGTAGATCGATCACGACCGCGCTGGTCTCTGAGGCCGGCCCCGTTGCCCGGCCCCTGACGATGATCGCCGAGCAAGTGTGCGCACTGACCGGATCCGAGCAGGCCATCGTGCTGGTGCCCAGCGATGCGGACCTCCCCGCCGAGGAGGTCGACACCTTGGTGGTGTCCGCCGCGGTGGGATTGTCGGCTGACGAGGTGATGGGTCAGCGGGTGCCGGTGGAGGGCTCGACCACCGGGGGCGTCTTCCGTTCGGGTACACCGCTGATCACCGAGTCGCTTCGACATCCGATCCAGGCGTTTACCGACGTCGGCCATCGGCCGGCGATCGTGATGCCGCTGCGCGCTCGCCGAAACCAGACCCTCGGAGTCCTCGTGGTGGCCCGCAGCCAGCGCGACACCCCCTTCGACGCCAGTCTTCTCGACCTGGTGAGCGACTTCGCCGATCACGCTGCCGTCGCTCTGGTCCTTGCCGAGAGTCGGGAACAGGCGCGGCAGTTGTCGGTGATCTCCGACCGCGAGCGCATTGCCCACGACCTGCACGACCACGTCATCCAGCGGCTGTTCGCGGCCGGAATGGACCTGCAGGGCACGATCGCTCGTTCCCGGTCGCCGGAGATCACGCGCCGGTTGAATCGGACGGTGGACGAGCTACAGGGCACCATCGACGAGATTCGGAGCAGGATCTTCGCCCTGCAGTCTCCCGGGCCGGAGGCCGGCCTTCGCGAGAGAATCCAGGACGCGGTCGCGGCCCTCACCGAGAATCGCGACATCGAGACGACCGTCCGCATGTCGGGCCCGTTGAGCGTGGTGGACGGCGAGGTCGCCGAGCACGCGACGTCGGTCGTCAACGAAGCCGTCAGCAACGCGGTCCGACATTCCGGCGCCGAGCACCTCGTGGTCGCCGTCGAGGTCGCCGACGAGCTCACCGTCGACGTCACCGACGACGGCTGCGGCATCGACGCATCCAACCCTCGGCGGAGCGGGCTGACGAACATGCGGCGTCGAGCCGAAATGCTGGGTGGCGGTTGCCAAGTCGACGCCATGCCCGATGGTGGTACTCGCGTGCACTGGTTCGTGCCGCTGGACGGGACCTAGCTTTCACATCGACGACTCGCCACCGAAGCGGAAGGTGCGACCAGTGATGTCCGACGGTGTGATTCGGATGAACTGCCGCTTTGGAGTGGTGATCCACGGCAGCACCTGGGCGCGTTCGGCAGCGGCAAGCTCGTCGCTCGTCGTCATGATCCGGGCGTGGCCCTTGACGACCACGCTCCATCCTTGGACCGCGTCGTGATCGTCCACTTCGAAGGCCACGCGTTGGTTGACCGCCGCGCCGGCCAGCTTGGTGCCTTCGGCCGTCCGAATGAGGATCGACCGGTTCTGCACGACGAAGTTCACCGGGAAGACGTCCGGCTGATCGTCGACGCTGATGGCGAGGCGCCCGAATGTGCTGCTCGCCAACCGCGCCCAGCTCTCGGGTTCGCTCATCGCCTCGACCGGTCCAGCCTCCGAGCCGATCATGACTGCGCCTGCGAAGCGGGTTGAGCCAGTTCGACGTCCGTCCATCCCGGCGGGTGGACGAGACCGCCGCCGCCCGGTAGCGCGACCACCGACACCAGCGCGTCGGTCCGCTCCGCACGACGGCGAATGCCTCGCATCATCTGCCGCTCCATCACGAAGTGCGGAACGTCGAACGCACAACGACCAACGGCGCCACCGCTTCCGCGAACGACGAGCCGCGTCGTGCTGCCGTTGCGGCGTAGGTAGAACCCCCAGGTACCGGAGGCCTTCTCCCCATGCCGAAGGCGGGCGAAGTCGCCTGGAGACGTCAGCACCAAGTGGGACAGTGGTTCTGCCGACACCACCACCAGCCGGGCGAGGTCGCCGTACCGCCGTGCCAGCCACACGGTGTCCCCGACGCGTACGTCCTGCCACTCCGGGTGGATGGCGTCGGCATTGTGGATCCTGGCACCCACCGCGCGTTCCAACAGCGAGTAACTGTAGAAGCCGCCCCGGTCCTCGCCGATCTGCGCGAGCCAGGGCCACACCGCACTCGGGCGGGCGTCGACCGTTGAGGCTCGCGTCGTGCGTGGGACACCCGCCTCGACGAGGTCGTCACCGGGAAGCACCTCGGCCACTTCGACGTCGGTGGCTCCCCAGCGGTACATCCACGGCCGAAGCCTCGCCCGGTAGAGCGCAACCGCGGCCATTGCCGCCAGGGCCGTCGAGAGCGAAGAACTCTTCTTTACAAGGTGACTCACTCGAATCTCCAAACAATTCTTCTGGCACGTGGTCAGCTGGGAGACGCGACGCTGTCGCGTCCAGGGGTCGACGCCGAGCCGGACTGCTCGCTCAGCAGGTCGGCCATGCGTGCGGGACACACCACGACGGGAACGCCGGCGTGGTGCAGTACGCCCAAGCTCGTCGAGCCAAGCAACACACTGGCAATGCCACCACGGCCCCGCGACCCCACCACGACGAGCTGCGCATCGGCCGCTTGACTGAGGATCACCCGGTTGGCCCGGCCCATCTCGACCGCGCACGAGACGGTGACGTTCGGCCAGCGGTCGGCGGTGAGCGCCACGACGTCCAACAGACGTTGCCGCGCTTCATCTTTGATCGCATCCCAGTCGACGAGGAGCGGAATGTCCACCTCTCCCAGCGTCCGCCGCGCGGAAACGGCATGAACGGCCACGACGCCGACGCCCAAGCAGTCGGCGAGTTCGAACGCCGTCGCAAGCGCGCCGCGCGAGCTGCGTTCGTCGTCGACGTCGACGCCCACGACCACTGGCCGGTCGTTCGGGGCCACGGCCTGCCCGCGCCAGGCAACCACCGGACACGATGCGTGGGTGGCCACCGCAAGGGTGGTCGACCCGACCAGCAGCGCGCCCTGCGGTGACAGGTCTGCACAGGCCGTCACGACCATCCGAGCGTGGCGACTGCATTCGACGAGCGCGTCCCGCGGACTGTCGTGGCTGAGGGTCCGAGAGATCCGCAACGTCGGAAAGTCGGCATGGACCGCCTCGCTGGCGCGGTCCAAGACTGCCTGACCGAGCGCGCGCGGGTAATCCCCGACGTCGTCGGTGTGATCGGCGTTGGTGACGACCAGGAGTGCCTCGTCCACGCCGGTCATGGCGTGGACCAGACGTAGTGGCTCGCCATGCCAGACCGCGAGCCCCGCGGCCCACCGCGCCGCCATGATCGCCTCGTCGGTGCCGTCGACTCCGACGACGACCGGTCGTTGCTGCTGAATCCCCGACACGATTGCTCCTCGATTGGCTGGGCCGCTGTACCTGAGTCCCTGTGCAGCACAGGGTTCTCGCGCTCGCCGCGGTCGACAAGTGCCAAAGGTCCCCTCGCCTCGACTCAGGGGCCCGTCTTGCGCAACCCCGACTGAGTCACCTCTCCAGTTCGGGGCCAAAGGCCCTACGCGAGCCAATGCCGATACCGCTACGTTCGAGACACGCAGGCGGTGGCCGGCCGAGGAGGACACATGACCGAACAGGTTCTGCCACAACGACTCAGCGTCGTGTCGGTGGCTGGGGCCATGCTCGCCGTCGCCGTCGTCTCCGCAACCGTCGGAGGGCTGACCGCGCTGGCGATCGGTCCCGTGTACCCGGACGTGCTCCGCGCCGTCGGCCAGCCCCGCGGCGCCACGGCACTGGGAGCCTCCGTGCAGAGGGTTGCCGTGCAGGTGTTGCCGAGCGTCGTCAAACTCGAAGTCACGCTGGGGCCGTTGTTCTCCGCGGGTTCGGGGATCGTCTTGAGTGCCGACGGGTTGATCCTGACCAACGACCACGTGGTGACCAATCCCCTGCCGGTCAGAGGAGCAAGTGGTGAACCGACGAAACTCGTCACCCTCGCCGATGGTCGCGTTGCACCGTTCACCGTCGTGGGCAGCGACCCGTTCAGCGACATCGCGGTCGTTCGGGCCAAGGACGTTTCGGGGCTGACGCCGATTCGGATCGGCTCGTCCTCCCACCTCGTCGTCGGCCAGAGCGTCGTCGCGGTCGGTGCCCCGTTGGGTTTGGCGGGGACGGTGACCACGGGGATCATCAGCGCGCTGCATCGTCCGGTCTCGACCGCGAGCAACACGCCCGGCGAGGTCGACGCCGTGCTCGACGCCATTCAGACCGACGCAGCCATCAATCCCGGCAATTCCGGTGGAGCGCTGGTTGATTCGAGCGGTGCACTCATCGGAGTCAACTCCGCCTCGGCGACCACCGGCGGCGATTACGTCAACGGCCCAGGCGGTTCCATCGGTCTTGGCTTCGCGATCCCCGTCGAGCAGGCGCTTCGGGTTGCCGACCAGCTCGTCGCGACCGGCAAGGCCACCCACGCCACGCTTGGCTTCGAGGTGGTGAGCGACACCCCACCCCGCGGCGCCAGAGTCGTCGCCGTCGATCCGCGAGGACCGGCCGCAGCCGCCGGGCTTCCCGTTGGTGCGGTGATCACCGAGGTCGACGACCGCGTGGTCGCCGAAGCCGACGACCTTCTCGCCGCACTCCAGTCCAAGACCCCCGGCGATGCGCTCGTGCTCACCTTCGTCGACGCCTCTGGCCAGGTCCGGGCGACGACGATCACGCTCGGGACTGCCTGAACTGCCGCTCGGCGCACTGACACGTCTTCACCGGTGACCGACGTGATGTCGCCGGGGGACCCACGTTCGGCGGGAGAGGACTTTCGCCTCTGACCGGACGTCCTGCGCGTGAATATCGTGGGATGACCATCCCGCAACCGCTTGGAGTGCAGATGCTCGAAACCTCTTCGCCGTCTGGGGATCGCGACCGCTCGACACCGGTACGCGCGGACTCCGACGCACCATGACCTACTCCAGGCACAATGGCCATCAGGTCGACGTTTCCGCGGTCGGTGCGGTGATCCCGCCGCGCGATCGCGGCGGAAAGGACACGGCGATGGTCAGGGTGTTCCTCGTCGACGACCACGAGGTCGTTCGCCGCGGTCTGATCGACCTGCTCGGCGCCGACCCCGAACTCGACGTCATCGGCGAAGCGGGCACGGTCGCCGACGCCATGGCACGCATCCCCGCACTGCGCCCCGACGTCGCCGTCCTCGACGTACGCCTACCCGACGGCAACGGCATCGAACTGTGCCGCGACCTCCTCTCCCGCCTTCCCGACCTGCGGTGCCTGATGCTGACGTCCTTCACCTCCGACGAAGCGATGCTCGACGCCATCCTCGCCGGAGCCAGCGGCTACGTCGTCAAGGACATCAAGGGCATGGAACTCGCCACGGCCATCAAAGACGTCGGCGCAGGCCGATCGCTGCTCGACAACCGCGCCGCA
This sequence comes from Mycobacterium sp. AT1, assembly GCF_002043095.1. Lineage (GTDB taxonomy): Bacteria > Actinomycetota > Actinomycetes > Mycobacteriales > Mycobacteriaceae > Mycobacterium. The sequence goes on from NZ_MVOC01000007.1 coordinate 136,552, forward strand.
GCCGCCCTGATGGCCAAATTACGCGGCGCCACCGAACACGCCGACCCCCTCGGAGCGCTCACCGCCCAGGAGCGCATCCTGCTCGACCTACTCGGCGAGGGCCTGACCAACCGACAGATCGCCGCCCGAATGTTCCTCGCCGAGAAGACGGTCAAGAACTACGTCTCACGCCTGCTAGCCAAGCTCGGCATGGAACGACGCACCCAGGCCGCAGTGTTCGCCTCCAAGCACGCTCGCCCCGCCCGAACCGAGGAATGACTCCCGCCCTCAGTGACTGGTCAGTCCCCCGTCGCCGCTTCGGTGGACGCGCGACCACTCGGCGTCGACACCCTCGGCGGAGTCACACCGCGTTGAGTGACGGAGTGAACATGACTGTGCGCGAGATGATTACGGTCAACGCGGAGGCATCCGGCAAGGCCACTTTGGCTAGCCTAGGTTCGCTGGCGGATGGACGGTTCGACCGCTAGCGTTGCCCCGTGTCGACGAATCCGCATCCCGCCGAGCCTCATACGGGCTCGTTGTCCTCGAAACTGAACTGGCTGCGCGCCGGCGTCTTGGGCGCCAACGACGGGATCGTCTCCACGGCGGGCATCGTGGTGGGAGTGGCCGCGTCGACGACGTCGTCGGGTCCGATCTTGACCGCGGGCGTCGCGGGACTCGTCGCCGGGGCAGTCTCGATGGCGTTGGGAGAGTATGTTTCCGTCAGCACGCAGCGTGACACCGAGCGCGCGTTACTCGGGAAGGAACGCGCCGAGTTGCGCGACGACCCGGCGGCCGAATTGGACGAGCTCGCAGCCCTCTACGAGGCCAAGGGATTGTCGACGGCTACGGCGCGCACCGTAGCCGAGGAGCTCACCGACCACGATGCGTTCGCCGCTCACGTCGACGTAGAGCTGGGCATCGATCCGACCGATCTGACCAACCCTTGGCAGGCCGCGCTGTCCTCGGCGCTGTCGTTCACCGTCGGTGCACTTCTCCCACTGATCGCAATTCTTCTGCCGCCGCATGCGTTTCGAGTGCCAGTGACCGTTGCGGCCGTGCTGGCTGCCCTCGTCGTCACCGGAGCTGTGTCGGCCGCCCTCGGCAACGCCCCCAAGCAGCGCGCGGTCGCACGCAACGTCGTCGGCGGCGGACTTGCCCTGGCGATCACCTACCTCGTCGGACACCTCGTCGGTGCCGCCATCGCGTGAACCCGCGGGTTGGGACTTTGGTCCCACATACACCGGTCGTTGTACCCTCGTCGGCGCGCCAGCCCATCCCTAGGTTTTGCACCATGACCTATGTGATCGGGACCGGTTGTGTCGACGTCATGGACAAGTCCTGTGTGCCGGAATGCCCCGTGGACTGCATCTACGAGGGTGACCGTTCGCTCTACATCAACCCCGACGAGTGCGTGGATTGCGGTGCCTGCAGCGTGATCTGCCGGGTGGACGCGATCTACTACGAGACGGATCTTCCCGAAGACCAGCAACGGCACCTGGCCGACAACGAAGCGTTCTTCAGCCAGGTACTCCCCGGCCGCGACGCCCCGTTGGGCTCCCCGGACGGCGCCGTCAAGCTCGGGCGGGTCGGAGTCGACACCCCGCTCGTCGCGAGCCTGCCGCGACGCGACGGTCTCAAGAAGCCGTGACCGCGGGGAAACCCGAGCGCCTGTCGGCACTTGACGCCGGCTTCCTCCAGGCGGAGGACTCCGACCGACACACCAGTCTGGCGATCGGCGCCGTCGCCGTGTTGGCGGGCCCGGCGCCAGACGTCGAGTCGTTCGCGTCGACGATCGACGGTCGCGTGCGCCAACTTCCACGCTGTACGCAGGTGCTGCGCACGCACCCCTTCGACACCAGCGCGCCGGAGTGGGTTCACGACGACGCGTTCGACGTCCACCATCACGTACGACGCACGGCCGCAGCAGCGCCCGGCGACGACGCTTCGCTGTACTGCGTCGTGGCCGAGGTGATGGAGCGTCGCCTGGACCGCGACCGACCGCTGTGGGAATGTTGGCTCGTCGACGGCCTCGCCGACGGGCGCTGGGCACTCGTCGTGAAGGTCCACCACAGCGTGGCCGACGGGATCGCCGCGAGCACCATGTTCTCCGCGCTGTGCGACGGCGCCCCGATCGTCGAGTATCCGCCGCGCGAATCCGACCGCCCCACGGACGGTGCCCGTCATGACGGGC
>NZ_MVOC01000070.1 GCF_002043095.1 Mycobacterium sp. AT1
CATGACGCACATGTGCGTCAACTCGACCGCCCGCGGCGCATTCAACGCCGGCTACGCACCCACGGTGGTAGCCGCCGCGACCGCCACGCGATCACTGCCTGGAGTCGGCGGCGAACCGGTGACGGCGTCCACGCTGCAGTCGGCCAGCCTGGCCGCGCTCTCCGATCTGTTCGCCGTGGTGGTCCGCGACGGCGCGGACATTCCCGACTGAACACTGCACGTCGTGGGCAGGGGCTTCGCCACCCTTCGCTGAACGAATGCCGTCAGGCGCAGCAAATCTTCTGGTACCTTGCGAGCTGTCGTAAATGACGGTCGCGAAATTTGCTGCAATTGGGCCGTGCGGCATCGCACCGCAACAGCTGGGGGTCCAATGAGCAATCGCCACGGCACCGTGCTTCGAACGATGGCAACGAAGACCGTCGTCGCGGTCCTGCCGGTTGCGCTGACGTGCGCATACGTCAGCAATCTGTTCGTGCCCCAGTCGCCACGCCTGGCCGCCTACGACTACCAGCCCGTCGCCGAGATCACGGTGTCCGGCTCGACCGTCGGCCTAGCTGATTCGAACCTGTTCTTCTTGAGGGACGAGACCGACACGATCGACCCCGTTCGAGTCGCGCAGCATCTGGACCAGATGCAGGCACTCGGCATCGACAACATCCGCGTGTACGTGCCGTGGCGGTTCGTGGAAAGGACCAAGGGCGAGTACGACTGGAAGGCGATGGACGTCATCATGTCCCTCGCCGCGGAGCGGGACATGGGCGTCTTGGCCGAGATGAACACCACCCCCGACTGGGTGGACCCCGCCGGCCAGTACGAGCCAGGGACGGCTCATCCAGACCCCGAGGACTTCAAGAACTTCGTGTCGGCCGTCGCAACCAGATACGGCTCCACGGTGTCGGCCTACGAAATCTGGAACGAGCCCAACTACGTCGGCTTCTACGATCCGATCGATCCGGCCGCGTATGCGGAACTCCTCAAGGCGGTCTACCCCGCACTGAAGGACATCGACCCCACGGCAACGGTCGTCGCAGCGGGACTCGGCCACACTCCGACGTACGACGATGGCAGTGCGCTGAGTCCAGTCGAGTTTCTAGACGGCATGTACGACGCCGGAGCGAAGGGCTACTTCGACGCGCTGGCCTACCACCCGTACCAGGAGAGCACTCCCTTCTCTCAGTCAACCCAGGACGGTTATGCGCTCGACCAAGCGCTGGCAATGGTTGCGCTGATGGCCAGCAACGGTGACTACGTCACCGGACCTGGCGGGCAGCCGTTGTTGGACGCCAACGGAGCTCCCATCACCAAGAGGATCTGGGCTACCGAATACGGTCTGGCGACGTCGAGAGTCTCCTACGAGCACCAAGCGGCGTACATCCAGGACTTCCTCGCGACGTGGAGCATGCAGTCGTGGGCGGGGCCGGCATACGTCTACACGACAGTCGACTCCAATCCGGGTAGTGACGATCCGGAGGAGAACTACGGCGTCTACACGCTCGACACCAACGGCAACTGGGTGCGAAAGCCGGCGGCCGATGTGCTGGCTGAGTGGATTCTGGCCCACCCAAATCAAACGTTCGACCCGGTGGGCCCGACGAAGCCCGCCAACCCGCTGACGGCCTTCGTGGTGTTCGTGCAGAAGTTGGTTCAGCAGTTCAGCCAGTCGACGCGCTTGTTCGTCGATGCCGTCGTCACGGCCATCACGAAGTTCCTCGGGTCGTTCACCCGCCCGGCAGTCGCCAACGCGGCGCCGTCGACGCAGCGGGTGGCGCTCGGTACGAGCCCTGACGATCAGCCGACGGTGCAGGCCGGTGGGACCGCCAAGGGTGCCGCGAGGATTCAGCCCGACGCGACGGGTACGGCAGGAGCCGATGCGGCAGTTCGCACCGCCGTGATCACGGAATCGGCGGCGACGAAGCCGACCGCTGACGCGAAGCCCAGTGCCGCCGAGCCGTCGTCGGTCGCCGAGTCCTTGATGACGGAACCGACCGTCTCAGAAGCCATTTCGACCACCCCAGAAGTCCAGGTCCCGGCGGCAGGCGACCTCGGCGTTCCCGAATCAACCCCGGCGACGGAGAGCACCAAGGACTCGACGACGTCGAGCGCCTCGACCGACGACGAGACGGGAAGCCACGAGCGTCCAGAGCGAGCCGATCGCGACAAGGCGCCGTCTGCCGTCGCGTCCCCGGCTGCTCCCTCCCGGTCGACCACTGTCCAGTCCAACGCACGCGAAGACCGGAGCGCCGAGCGGGACAGCGCAGCGTCGGCAAGCCCCGCGAGCAGCGGTCCCGACGACTAGCTGGCGCCGGTCGAGGGTTCATCCGTCATTTGGGGCAGTCGCAGTCGATGATGATCACATGACCCAGCCCTCGACCCGAGTCACTCGGCTCAGCGAATATCAGGACGAGTCGCGCAGCGCGCTCGAAGCCCTCCTGGACAGCACGCCGCTGGCCACCGTCGCCTTGGTGCGCGACGACCACCCGGTGATCTTTCCGATCGGATACGCCCGGGTCGGCACCGATCTGGTGATCCATGGTTCGACGGGGTCGCCGTGGCTGCGGGCGTTGTCGACGGGACTGCCCGCGGCGGTGTCGGTCACCATGTTGGACGGTGTCGTCGTGGCGCGCAGCGCATTCGAGTCGTCGTTCCGGTATCGCAGCGCCGCGCTGTTCGGCGCCTTCGAGCAGGTCTCCGGCGACGACAAGGCCAGCCTCCTGGAAACCCTTACCGACGGGTTCATTCCCGGTCGGGTCGCCGAGTTGCGGCCAAGCACCCGCAAGGAGATCGCCGCGACGCTGGTACTGAAAATGCCGATCGGCGAGGACAATTGGTCGTTGAAGGTCAGCGCCGGCTGGCCGGAGGACCCCGACGAGGACGTTGCGGGGGACGCCTGGGCCGGCGTCGTGCCGATGTCCGTGACCTACGGGGAGCCGTTGTCCGCTCCCGACCTCACCGAGGGCATCCCGGTGCCGGCGTCGGTCCTGGCGTTGGCCAAGCGCTCAGTCGAGTAGTCCCACGCGTCGGTAGAGGTCGGTGCGACGGTCGCCGTGGACGTCGTTGTTGTCGTTGAATTGCTTGAGCCGCGATTCGGCGAGGTCGACGTCGGCGCTGATCCGACCGGGTGTGCCGTAGTCGGCGATCGCCATCGGGTAGCCGTCCGCGTCGACGATCACGCTGCCACCGATCCAGTCCTGGCCGCGTTCGGTGCCCGCGCGGTCGCACACGGCGGTCGCCATCCTGTTCATCCCCGCGCCCGCGAGTGCGCGCACTTGCTCGGTGGGCCGCTCGCCGACGGGGCGGGGGAGCAGCGGCCAGTTCACCGGCGCGCACAGCAGATCGGCGCCCTGCAGGGCCACCGCGCGCACCCACTCGGGAAACTCGACGTCGTAGCAGACCATCACGCCGAGGCGGCCGTGGTCGGTGTCCAGCACCAGCGGCAGGTCGTCGGCGCGGTCGAACACCCGGTTCTCGGTGTCCCACAGGTGCGCCTTGCGGTAGACGCCGCGTAACCCGCTCGGGTCGACGACGGCCGCGCTGTTGTAGACCTCGTCGCCCGCGGCCTCCGGAAAGCCGGCGACGATGGTCAGGTCGAACGCCTCGGCGAGATTGGCCCATGCGGTGATCGTCGGCCCGTCGCGGGTCTCGGCGAGTGACTCGAGTTCGGCCCGGTCGGCGAACATGTACCCCGACGAGGCGAGTTCCGGCAGCACCACGATCTGCGCGCCGTCGCGGGCCGCCTCCTCGATCGCCGCCGTCGCGGTGGTCAGATTGCCGGTGGTGTCGCCGACGTGCAACGGGATCTGGCAGCAGGCGACGCGGGTAGTCATGTGTCGATGGTGGCCCATCCTCACGCAAATCGCAGCCAGGTCGATGGCATGATTCGCTGCATGCGGATGTCGGCCAAGGCGGAATACGCCGTCCGGGCGATGGTGCAGCTGGCCACGGTCGCCGACGGCGTCCTGGTCAAGACCGACGATCTGGCCAAGGCCCAGGGCATTCCGCCGCAGTTCCTCGTCGACATCCTGTCCGATCTGCGCACCGACCGGCTGGTCCGCAGCCACCGCGGCCGCGACGGTGGCTACGCGCTGGCCAAGCCGGCGGCCGAGATCAGCATCGCCGACGTGCTGCGCTGCATCGACGGCCCCCTGGCCAGCGTCCGCGACATCGGTCTTGGCGACCTGCCGTATTCGGGGCCGACCGTGGCACTGACCGACGTCTGGCGCGCGCTACGCGCCAGCATGCGGTCGGTGTTGGAGGAGACCAGCCTCGCCGACGTCGCGACGGGTGATCTGCCAGGGCACGTCGCGGCCCTCGCCGGCGAGTACATGGGCCAGGAAGAAGAACGCGGTCACGGCTAGCGGGTGGCCTTGGGTCCACCGGGGCCGACGTTGCAGGATGTAGCCATGAGTTTCGACGTCCGTTCCCTCGACAAGCCGGTCATCGTCGCTCCCATGGCGGGCGGGCCGACGACACCCGAGCTCGCCGCAGCGGGATCCAATGCCGGTGGGCTGGGGTTCCTGGCGGCCGGGTATCTCACCGCCGAGGTGCTTGCCGAGCGCATCGCCGCGGCGCGCCAGCTGACGACGGGGCCGCTGGGGGTGAACCTGTTCGTCGTGCAGTCGAGCGCGGCCCGACCCACGGCGATTCAGGAGTACGCCAAGGCGTTGGGCGGCGAGTCGAAGCGGTACGACGCCCGTCTCGGGGAGGCGCGGTTCGACGACGACCACTGGTCGGCGAAGCTCGACGTCGTGACGGACCTCAAGCCGGAGGTGGTGTCGTTCACCTTCGGGCTGCCGTCAGCGCAGGAATGTGCCCGCTTGCGCGATGCTGGCATCGCCACCGTCGCCACCGTCACCACCCTCGCGGAGGCCGAGCGTGCCGTCGCCTGCGGCGTCGACGCGGTGGCGGCTCAGGGTCCCGCGGCGGGCGGGCACCGCGGCACGCTCGATCCCGCGGCGTCCCCGGCGACTCAGCCGCTCGACCAGTTGGTGCGTTCGACGAGCATCGCGCTCGACGTTCCCGTGATCGCGGCGGGAGGTCTGATGACGGCGGCCGACCTCGCCGACGTCTTCGTGTCGGGAGCCGTAGCGGCGCAACTGGGCACCGCGTTCCTGCTGGCCGACGAATCGGGAAGCAGCCCAGTGCACCGCGCGGCTCTGCGTGACCCTCAGTTCACCGAAACGGTTGTCACCAGGTGCTTCTCGGGGCGGTACGCGCGTGGGCTTCGCAATCGGTTCGTCGACGAACACGACGCGCAGGCACCACTTGGCTACCCCGAGATTCATCACCTGACCAGCCCGGTGCGGGCGGCGTCGGTTCGCGCCGGTGATCCCCACGGCGCAAACATCTGGGCTGGCACCGGTTTTCAAAAGGCTGCCACCGGGTCGGTCGCCGACATCATGGCATCGCTGGTGTGACGATCCCGGGGGGTTAACCCCCGTCCAGGTCTCCGGAAAACGCCATGGGCACGACGTCGTCGAGCTCATAGCGTTATGGCATCAGGGAGCGTCGGGCTCCCGGTCAATGAGGGAGACATACCGTGAACACCCATCGCGCAACGATTTTCACAGCCACCGTCCTCGCCGCCGCGGCGCTGGCCTCCGCCGGAGTTGTCAGCGCCGCGCCCAGTGGACCGTCACGGGTCGAGGACACGGTGCGGACACTGGAAGCTGGCGGTTACCACGTCATCGTCAATCGTGTTGGTACCGGCCAGCTCTCGTCGTGCACCGTCGAATCGGTTCATCCCGGTCAGACGTACTCGACGATGGATTCGCGGGGCGGCTCGTCGCCCGCGCTGACCGTCATCTCCAAGACGATGCACGTAAACCTGGTGTGTTGAGCGCGGATCAGCTGCTCAGCGCAAGCACGGATGCGCTTACCGGCAGTAGCATCTTGAACGCCGTCCGACCTTCGGAGGACTCGGCGACGATCGACCCCAGATGGGCCTCGACGATCGCCGACGTGATCGCGAGCCCGAGCCCGAACGAGTTGCCCGCCTGTCGCGATCGCGACTTGTCGGCGCGCACGAACCGCTCGAAGAGATGTGGCAGCATCGCCGCGTCGATTCCGGGTCCGTCGTCGGTGACGGTCAGTGTTGCCTGCGCAGAGGCGTCGACGGTTGCGAGCGCCGCGGTGACCGTGGTTCCGCCCGGCGTGTGGATTCGAGCGTTCGACAAGATGTTCGCCACGGCCTGATGCAATTTGGCGCGGTCGCCACGCACCCAGACCGGATGATCGGGGACGTCTACCACCCACTCGTGCGAGGGAGCGGAGACGGCTGCGTCGTTGACGGCGTTGACCAAGATGTCAGCCAGGTCGACGTCGGTGGACTCCAAGTCCTGCCCCTCGTCGAGGCGAGCGAGCAGCAGCAGGTCCGAGACGAGCGAATTCATCCGCGCCGACTCCGACTCGATCCGCGCGAGCGAGTACTCCGTGGTCTCCGGGAGTACGGCACTGTCCTGACGGGTCAGTTCCGCGTACCCCTGGATCGCGGCCAACGGCGTCCGCAGTTCATGGCTGGCGTCTGTGATGAACTGCCGCATTCGGCGATCGGACGCCGCGACTTCCGTCAACGCCCGCTCGACGTGGTCGAGCAGCCGGTTGAGCGTGTCGCCGACCAGTCCCACCTCCGTCCTGGAATCCGTGTCGGACAGGGGGACTCGCGGAGAGATCGCGTATTGGTCGCGGTTCAGTGGCAACGCGGCCACCTCGGCGGCCGTGTTCGCAACCCGTCCCAGCGGGCGTAGGGCACCCCGGACTATCACGAGCGTGCTGAGTGCGGTGACCAGTAGCGCCAGCGCCGTCAGGCCGCCAACGATGACGGTCTCCCGACTCGTCGCCTCGCTCGCCGGTCGCAGCGAGGCGCCGGTGACGAGGAGCTCACCCGCGCCGCCGGGGCGGCCCACCATCCGGTAGAGACCAAGCCCGGGTAGCCACGTCGTCTCCGATTCCTCGCCCGCCCAGGATTCGCGTGCGAGTTCAGCGATGGCGTCGGCTGGGACGGGTCCCGCGTCACCGTCGCCGAACAATGCCGAATCGACGACCTCGCCGTCGCGCACGAGTAGTACCACGTTGCCTGGTGCTTGTCCGACCACCTGACTCAGGGGCTTCATCGAACGCGGCGCCGGCAGTGCGCCGGTTGGCAGCGCGGTGGATCGATACTTCGTCACCGAATAGGTGAAACCGTCAGCGGCGGCGGCCAATTGCGAGTCGATGATGCCCGTCACCGATGCTCGCAACGTCAGAACCGACATCGTCCCCACGGCGATCAGCACGGTTGTCACCACCGCAGAGACACCGACCACGAGCTGCTTGCGCAACGACCACGTGCGCCAACTCAACGCCCGTGGCGCGCTCACCCGTCGGCCCGCAGAACGTAGCCGACGCCACGGACGGTGTGGATCAACGGCGGATGCCCGGCGTCGACCTTCTTTCTCAGGTACGAGACGTAGAGGTCGACGATGCTCGACTTGCCGCCAAAGTCGTAGTTCCACACCCGGTCGAGGATCTCCTGCCTGCCGACTGCCCGGCGGGCATGCCGCATGAGGTAGCGCAGCAGCTCGAACTCCGTGGAGGACAACGAAATCGATCGTCCAGCCCGCGTCACGGAGTGGCCAGCGCTGTCGAGGAGCAGGTCGCCCACCTGGAGCGTTTCCTCGGCAGCCGGGGCCACTTGCGCCGACCTGCGAATCAGACCCCTCAGCCGTGCGACGAGTTCTTCGAGGTTGAAGGGCTTCGTCATGTAGTCGTCGCCACCCGCCGTCAGCCCCGTCACCCGGTCGTGCACCGAGTCGCGCGCAGTGAGGAACAGAATCGGGGTGTATCCCGGGTTGCCGCGGATCTCCTCGAGGACGGCGAAGCCGTCTCGGTCCGGCAGCATGATGTCGAGTACCACCACGTCGGGTGGGTCGGCGCGGAATTTCTCCATCGCCTCCGCGGCGTCGTGCGCAACGTCGACGTCCCAGCCCTCGAACCGCAGGGCCATCCGGATGAGGTTCGTCAGTGCGCGTTCGTCGTCGACGAGGAGGGTTCGGAGGTTCGAACCGTCGGCGCGGTGCATCCGTGGGAGTTTCCCGAGGATGGCGCGACGCGGCCCCGCGTGGTCTACCTCCGCTGACGTCATGAGGTCATTGTGCCCAGCCGTCCACCAACCTTCAGCGGATTCATAGCCAGTTCACATGAAGCCGGGCCTCACCCACGTCGGCGGGTGTCGATCGCGATGCTGCCGCCGTCGGACCGCACCGTCACCTCCGAGACGGCTCGTGCGGGATCTGTCGTCTCCGGGACCTCGACCGAGGTGTCGTATTCGGAGCGGGTCTCGACGAGGTAGGGCCCCGTCGCGGGCAGCGTGAGCGCGACGTCGCCGTCGCGGGTGGTGGCGGTGATCTTGTGTGGGGCGGGTTCGGCGAAAGTCACGGCGACGTCACCGTCTGCGGAATCGACGACGAAGGACTCGCTGACGGAAAGTGGCTTCCTGGAAGCGATGTCACCGTCGCGCGCCGAGACGTCGACGACGTGCACCGCCCCGTTGAGCAAGACGTCGCCGTCGGAGCTGCGGGCGACCAACCTGTTCAGGTCGGCGTCGACGGTCAACGTGCCGTCGTTCTGCTGGGTGGTGACGGACAGGCCAGCCGCCAGCGCCGGCGGCAGGGTTACCGTCAGATCACTCGACCCGAAGCCGACGACGCGGCCGGAGTCTCGAGTGACGCGGATCCGCGTCTGACCGGCGTCGGTGGTCACGTTCAGGCGCTGCTGAGCCCGATTCGAGGAGCCCACCGTGCGCAGTTCGGCGCGGGGCGTGGTGGCCTTCGAATCGGACTTCACGTGGACCGACACGTCGGACGCGTCGATCACGAGCGACCGCATGGTGCCGGGGAGGTCCTTTGCGTCGTTGCTCGCTCGTAGCGAGTCGAGGCCCCAGGCCGCCACGCCGAGGCCCGCGACACTGCCGACGACCAGGACCGCCGCGGCGATGACCAGCATGACGCGCAACGCGGTGCGGTTGCCAGGGGTGAGCGGTGGCGGAGCCGACGGGGGAGCGATGGTGGTCATGGTCAAAGGCCTTTCAGGGGTTCAGGATTCGAGATAACGGAGGACGGCGAGGACGCGGCGGTTTTCGCTCTCGTCGGGAGTCAGGTTCAACTTCGTGAAGATCGAGGCAATGTGCTTCTCGGCCGAGCCCACCGAGACGTGCAGCGAGCTCGCAATGGCGGAGTTGGCCCGGCCCTCCGCCATCAGTTGGAGCACCTCGAGTTCGCGGGGCGTGAGCGCGTCGAGGGTGGAGCGCTGCCGTGACCGGACGAGGATCTGGGAGACCACCTCGGGGTCGAGCACCGTGCCTCCACCGCCGACGACCTCGACGGTGTCGAGGAACGACGGCACGTCGGCGACGCGATCCTTGAGCAGATAGCCGAATCCCCTGGTGTCCGAGGCGATCAGGTCGGAGGCGTAGCGCTCCTCGACGTAGTGAGAGAGGACGAGTACCGGCGATTCGGGGTTCTGGCTGCGCAGCAGCGCCGCGGCGCGGATGCCTTCGTCGGTGAACGTCGGCGGCATGCGGACGTCGAGGATGGCGAGGTCGGGTTGGAGTTCGTTGACGATGCGCAACAGGTCGGTGGCATCGGACACGCCGGCGACCACCTCGTGGCCCGCGTCGGTCAAGATGCGTTCGATGCCCGCCCGCAGGAGCGCGGAGTCCTCGGCGATCACGATCCGCATGGCAGCACCGCCGTCACGATGGTGGAACCGGTGGCCGGGCTGGATACCTCGAAGGTGCCGCGCGCTGCCGTGACGCGCTCGCCGAGACCGCGCAGCCCCGTCGCGTCGTCGTCGTCGGTGACCGTTGCACCGCCAACGCCGTCGTCGTAGACCGAGACGAAGAGCGCGTTGGTCGCCTCGTCGAATCGGACGGTGACGACGGCCTGGGTGGCGCGTGCGTGTTTGGCCACGTTGGTCAGCGCCTCGGCGACGACGAAGTACGCACACGACTCCACCTCGTCGGGAAGTCGGTGTGGTAGATGGACGTTCAACGACGTTGGCACGCCTGATGTTTCGATGCGTTGCACCACCGAGGACAGGGCGGCGTCCAGGCCGCGGTCGGGGAGGATGGTCGGTGCGATGCCGCGCACGACGTTGCGCAATTCGACGAGTGCACTCTTGGCGTCGTCGTGTGCCTCGCCGATGAGCAACTTGGCCTGCGGCAGATCGGTGTCGAGCTTGGTTTGGGCCAGGCCGATCGTCATCGCCAGTGACACCAGCCGGGGCTGCACGCTGTCGTGGAGATCGCGCTCGATGCGGTGCCGTTCGGTTTGGGCCGAGGAGACCGCACCGCGACGTGCATGGGTGAGCGCGCTGACCTCGTGTTGAAGTGCGGCAGTCGGCGACGGCGGCAGCAGCCAGCGGTCGACGGCGGCGTCGACGACGGGGGCGAAGACGACGATGGCAACGGCGGCAACCAACGCGACGACGGCCAGAACCCAGGCCAGCGGCGGCGAAATGAACCAGAAGTCGGCGTCGAGGTCGCTGCGGTTGACCGCCGACGCCAGCGCGGGCCCGGTGATGGCGAATGTCAACAGCGCCAACGCAAGTAGAGATGCGAAGATGTCGTAGGTCATCCGCAGGTAGTGGTGCGCGACGATCTTCCAAAACCGGGCGCTGCTGACGTCGAGCCACAGTTGGTGGGCCCACCGCTGAAAGCCGTCGTACGGCGAGGTGCGGCGCGGTGGAACCGGGATGCCGAAGCCGAACACCGCCTCGCTGCGGATGCGTTCCACCCGGTCGACGCCGCGAATGAGATAGACGAATACGACGCCCGCGACGGCGAAGCCGAGGACGGACGGAATCGACGAGATCGCGATGATCAGAATCGTCAGGGGAATCCAGAACCAGACGAGGCCCAGTGCGGCGCCGGTCAGCATCGACGCCGAGGGCACGACGCCGATCCGACGTACGTGGACGGGGTCGTCGTCCTGGACGGGAAGCGGCGTGTCGAGGCTCGTTGAAACCATGCCCTAAACCTAGGGAGTAGCGAGGCCCAGCGGGTATGGCGTTTTCCCGAGACCTCCGTGGGGGTTAACCCCCGCCTGCCGGCGCGATGAGTTTCGTCCCCGCCGGGTGTCTGTCCCGGTACCGACCGATCCACGACGAGGAGCTCACCGTGAACATGGACACCGCCGCCAACCCCACCACCAGGACCACGCCTCGGCTCGGCGCCAAGATCGGCGTCGTCATCAGCGTCCTGGTCGGAGCCTTTCTCGCCGTCGACGCCGCGGGCAAGCTCGCCGGTGTGTCGCAGGTCAAGGAGGGTACCGAGGCGCTGGGTTTCCCGGCTGACCAGGCGCTCGTCATGGGCGTCGTGCTGACGGTGTGCGTCGTGGCCTACGCGGTCCCGCGTACCGCGGTGCTCGGGGGGCTCGGCATCACGGCGTATCTCGGCGGAGCGGTCACCGCGAACATGCGGGTGGAGGCCCCGCTGTTCAGTGCCACCCTGTTCGCCGTCTACCTCGGTGTGCTGATGTGGGTCGGCATGGTGCTTCGCCGTCCGGAACTGCTGAGGATTGCGGGACTGGCTCGCTGAAGTCCGCCTCGGCGCGGCGTGTTCGCGTGCCACAATCCGGTCGTGCAAATCGGAATGACGCTGCCGGTGATGGAACCCGACCTCGACGCCGCCGTGCTGAAGGAATGGGCGCGCGTCGTCGACGACGGCCCGTTCAGCTCACTGTGTTGGGGTGAGCGCATCGCCTTCGACAACCCCGACTCGCTGACGCTGCTCGGGGCCCTCGCCGCGTGGACCGACCGGGTCCGCCTGGTGACGACGGTGATCGTCCCGCAGCTGCACGACCCCGTGATGCTCGCCAAGGGTCTCGCCACCGGCGACATGCTGAGCGGGGGACGTCTGACCGTCGGCATCGGCGTCGGCGGCCGTCAGGAGGACTACGACGCGGTCGGCGCCGACATGGCGACCCAGACGATGCGCGGAATGGCGGGGCGCGTCGCGATCATGAAGCAAGTGTGGGCGGGGGAGAAGGTCACCGAATCCGTACTGCCGGTTGGCCCTTCGCCCGTGCAGTCGGGCGGCCCCCCGCTGCTGGTCGGAACCATCGGACCCAAGACCGTGCGAAGCGCGGCGACGTGGGCCGACGGGATGGCGGGGACGACGCTCGACCTCGACGTCACCAAGCAGAACGAACTGTTCGACGTCGCGCGCACCGCGTGGAGTGAGGCCGGTCGGCCGAAACCCCATCTGGCGACGTCGTTTTGGTTCGCGATGGGGGATGGTGACGGACCGCGCGCGCAGATGCACCGGCATCTGCGGCGCTACATGAACTGGATCCCGGCCGAATTCGTCGACGCCATGGCGCCGACGACGGGCTGGGCGGGTGGCGAGGACGAGTTGCACGCCGTGCTGCGCACGTTCGAGGCGATCGGGACCGACGAGATTCACCTCATCCCGACGAGCTCGGACCTCGACCAGCTGCGCCGCGTTGCCGACGTCGCCAAGGACTTCGACTGACGCCGAGCCTCAGGCGGAGCGGGACCGCCGGGTGCGGCCAACGCACAGTGCGTCCCACTGCCGCGGTGAAAGACGTTCCCGCAGTTGTTCAATGGCGCGTCGCGGCAGCATCAGCCGGGAGTACACGTAGTACGGCGACCTGCTGGAGTACGCGAACGTCACCGAATACCGCTCGGTCTCGGTCGGTGGAAAGACGCGGTGGAACACCTGCCCGGTGTCGACCAGAACCGACGTCATCCTGGGTCCGGTGACCTGGGCCCACTGGTGACGCGGCACCACGTCGTGCATCTTGTCGTCCGGTACACCCCGGAGGTCGAGGCCTCGCGAACCGCGGATCGCGGCGCTGTGGGCCTGGTGGATGTAGCCGAAGGGTCCGGCGCCGGCGTCGACGTCGCTGAGATAGACGATGACCTTGAAGATTCGACGGTCTTCGTGGTCGAGGTGCCAGCGGCGCACGACCTCGTGGTTGCGACCCGCCGCCGACTGGACCAGTTCGCGCTTTACCTCCATGCCGAGATAGCGCACCGGAAGGCCGATGTGGCATTCGGCGAGATCCAGAAGGTGGTCGGACAGCCCCCACGTGAAGAGGGTGGGGTCGACCGCAAGCTCGCGGGGGGTGGCCTTGACGCACGGCTCGTCGACGTTCTTGCGGCGCAGTAGATCGACGAGCCCGTCCGCGGAGTCGACCACCTCCGCGGGCAGGTCGGCCGGGCGCACGGCGACCCCGGCGTCGTTCAGGGCGACGAGCACCTCGAGCTGATCGGCAGAGGGAAGGGGCAGCTGGCTCGCATGCTCGGCCAGGCGCCGCTGGTACCGACGATCGCTCACTTGGCTGACCAGCGGCATCCGGGTGGCGGCTCGGCGGAGGAACGCACCGCGGCGCGCGACGGCGCTGACGATTCGGGGAACCAGCGCGCGGGCGGAACGGGTCGTGCTGGCCGGCGCGAGGTCGACGTCCACCACGGGTGTCAGCGGTAGCAGTGTCACGGCGGTCCCCCGGGTCAGAAAAGCATACTTTCGCCCCGTTTTTGGTGACGATTGCTAGAACCTACCATTGGTATGTACTTTTTGGCAGCGCCAATACTGCTGCAAAGAATTGTTGCCGGAGCCTCGGCCCTTCACTCCGGTCGACGACCGATGCCACAGCCTTAAGCACCTGGTCAAGTCATCAGAGGTCGGCATCGCGGTGCTCGGATGGCAAACGGGTGTCCGTAGGGAAATGCCATCGTCGTTAATTTGCCCAATCTGCACGTCGGGGTGCGAAGGGCTAAGCGGCTGAGATCCGCTGACGAACCTCGAAGTCCATCCCGACGGCTTCGGCGACGTAGATGTCCTGGGACATCTGGTTGCCGCGCATGCTGACTTCGCCCCGCGGGCTGACGTAGGTCAGGTTCTCTGCGGCGGCTGTGAGCTCGGGAACGCCGAGCGATCCAGCCCGGGTTGCCAGCGTGATGAGCAAGGTCAGCGCCTCGTAGCAGGACTCGCCGATGCTATTCAGCGCAGGCGCGGCCGGTCCGAAGCGTGAATAGTAGCGCTCGGCGAAGTCCATGCTCGCCGTCGTGTTGAGCGCTTCGAAATACCCCGCGGAGGCGAACAGGCCGTCGTTGCTTTCGGAGCCGCTGGCCATCAGCATGTTCTCTTCGACGTGCGGGCTCAGTCGGGGCACCGCGGCGGCCATGCCGGAGGCCGCGAACTGCCGGTTGAACTCGACGCCGTCGCCTCCGACCAACAGCAGCAGCACTCCCGATGCACCGGTGGTCTCAACCTGCCGGATGGCGGCGCTGAAGTCGGACGTGCCCAACGGTAGATAGAGCTCGCCGACCAGTGGACGCCCCCGTGCCTGCGCGTGCAGGCGCGCGGCCGTGCCCGTCTCCCTTGGCCAGACGTAGTCGTTGCCGATCACGACCCACCGGTCGACCCCGAACTCGGTGTTCATCCAGTCCATCGCCGGCAGGAGTTGGCGCGACGGGGTCTCGCCGGTGAGGAACAGCCCTGGCGTGCGCTCACCGCCCTCGTACAGCGGTCCGTACACGTAGGGCACCCGGTTCGCGGTGACCCTCGCGACGGCCTGGCGCACCGGCGAGATGTGCCATCCGGTGACTGCGTCGATTGCCCCGAGCTCGAGCAGCGCGGCGATCTCGGCCGCCACGGCCGCAGGCGCCCGGCTGCCGTCCACCGGGACCAGTCGAATCCGACGTCCCAGCAGTCCCGCGCGGGCGTTCACGTCGGCGATCGCGAGTTCGGCGCAAGCCTCGCACGACGGCCCGTAGATCCCGGCGGATCCGCTCTGGGGCACCACGAGTGCGACGTCGAGGGTTTCTCGGGTCGGGCGCACGGAAGGCTTGCCGAGCACGTCCCACCTCCGTCCACTCTTGCGTGGGTACCGATCGTGAATGCCCTTGATTACCGGGGTATTTCGTGGGTGTTAGCGGCCGGGAACCGACAGTTCCGCGACCCGGGCCAGCGTGTGCAAAAGCTGAACGGCGGTGTCTTCGCCGAACTCGTCGGCCAGGGCGGTCTTCAGGGCCGCCTCCTGGCGGGCCAGTTTGCGTACCTTCGTCTTTCCCTTCGACGACAGGTACACCAGCACCCGGCGGCGGTCCATCGCGTCGACGCGACGGACGACGAACCCGCCGTCGACCAACTTGTCCACGATGCGCGTCAACGTCGGCGGGGCCACCGACATCGCCGCGGCGATGTCGCTCATGGTGAACCCGTCGCCGCCGCGCAGCACTCCGAGCACCCGCCAGCCCTCGATGCTCGCGATGTCCGCGTCGAGCAAGCTGGTCGAGAACGCCTCGGTCCACCAGCGTCCCGCCCGGAACAGAACCTCGGAGACGCTGTCCACGCTCGTCGTGATGGGCACGGCCCCTCCTCTTGGTGCGGTCGTCATGTCCGAATCATGTTTTCGGCCAGCATATCCGGCGGTGGGGTATGCGGCATTCATGCCGGCTGGCCGGATTGCACGACGCGGGCGCCGCCGACCTTGGCGACGACGGACGCCCCCCACTCCGACGCGATCCCGAACGTGGCACCCACCAGTGCGGTCACGGCGGCGATCAGGGCGGGGTTGGACACCCCTGCCGTGAGGATGCCGTTTCCGGTGGCGGCGATCGTGCCGACCGTCATCGCGAACCCGAACACGATGGCGGGGGTGGCCGACAGCCACGGAAGTCGGGACACCTGAACCATTGTCAGACTTCCGATTCCGACCGCGACGGCCAGCAGGACGGCGCTGGTCGTGGCGCTCACCGCCAGCAGCGTGCACGTGGCGATGAGGATGCCCGCCCAGTTGCAGGCGACGCTCTTCACCAGGCCAGAGGGGCCGGATCCGACGAAGAAGAACGACGCCCATGCCAGGAACAGCACCCAGACCGGAAGTAGCCATACCGTCGCGGTCAGCCAGGTGGACAGCGCGCCAAAGATTCCGACGCTGATGGACAGCGCGGTTGCCTTGCTCATCTCGGTGCTCCTAGTGGTGATGCGGGTGGTCGTGGTCGTGGTCGTGGTCGTGATCGTCGTGCGCAAGCAGCGCCGCCTCGGTCACGGTCCGCTCGTCGAGCGCCGTCGCGTCGAAGAACTGCTTGGTGGCGGCGAGTCGACAGAACGCCTCGCCGAACTGGCGGTAGTACACCGCCGGATCGCAGACGTCGGTCAGTCCCGACTCGTCGATCACCGCGATCAGATGTTCCTTGAACTCGTCCCATTCGAAGGCGCCTGCCGTGCATAGGTGCACGACGAGGCCGAACAGTCGGCCCTGCCATGGCGCGTCGAAGACGAGTTCGCCGTTGGACCTCGGGAGGGCCGAGGCGCCGTCCCAGTCGTCGAAGCCGGTGAGGTCGATCGTGGCGGCGGTCATCTAGGCCCCCATCCCGACGAGTGCGGTGCCGACCATGGAGTCGCGGCTGATCAGCGACATCAAGTCGTCGGCCGTCATGTCGTCGGTTCCCGCGGGGCGTTGGGGGATCACCAGGTACCGAATCTCGGCGCTGCTGTCCCACACGTCGATCTTGACGTCGGCGGGCAGTTCGACGCCGAATTCGGCCAGGACGCTGCGGGGTTCCTTCACGACCCTGGCGCGGTACTGCGGGTACTTGAACCATGCAGGCGGAATGCCGAGCAGCGTCCAGGGGTAGCAGGAGCACAGCGTGCAGACGACGACGTTGTGCCGCTCGGCGGTGTTCTCCACGGCCACCATGTGCTCGGTCTGCAGGCCGGTGAAGCCCATGTCGGCGATGGCGGCGGTGGCGTCGCGCAGCAGCCACTCCTTGTACTCCGGGTCGGTCCACGCCCTGACGACGACCTTGGCGCCGTTGACGGGTCCCATGTCGTTCTCGAAGGATGCCACCACGGCGTCGACGGCTTCGTGCTCGGCCAAGCCCTTCTCGACCATCAGTGATTCCAATGCGTTCACCCGCGCCTCGACGTCGGGTAGTGAAAGCCAGTCCATCGTCAGATCTCCTCGTGTGTTCGGTGTTTGGGGTGGGACTGGTGGGACTAGTTGGCGGGTTCGAGGTAGTCCTCGAACAGGTCGGCGTACAGATCGAATTCCTCGACGGCGCCGTCGCCCCAGATTTCGGTCGAGGTGAACCGGACCATGTAGAGCTGGTGGGGGACGTCGGTCTGTTGGTGCGCGCTGGCCGCCGGATCGTGAAAGGCGCCGTACTGCTTGGCGATCACTCCGCTGGCGCGGTTGAGGTACCCGGGCAGGCGGTTGTGCTTGGTGTCGTGAATGTTTCGCACCCGGACCGCCGCGCCGACGTCGTAGACCGGCGGAGCCTCGGCGGGCAGGTCGTGCGGGGTGCCCTTCCACAGCACGTCGACCATCTTCTCGGCGAAGGGGGAGAGGGTTGCCGGCTTCTCGGGGTGTGGTGTCATGCTCGGAGCTCCGAGTTCGGCCATCCGCGTGTCGATCTCGTCGTGGCTGATGTACCCCTTGTCGTTGAGCAGCTTCTCCACCGAGAACAGCCAGTGGGCGTAGTAGGTGGAGTCGGTGTAGTCGCTCCACTTCATCAACTCGATGCCGTGGCGCTGCTCGTCGAGGTTGAACGCGCCCTTCGCGATGGCCATTGCGGTGACCGCGTGCATCCGGCCTTCGAAGGGGTAGCGCCAGTCCGGGATTCCTGGCTCGAGGAATTCGGTGGCGATGGGGCCGAGACCGTCGCGGCCTCCGACGTCGTGCGGACCGTGCATGTCGGTTCGTCTCCGATCTTTAGTTCAGCGTGAAAATACTTCCACTTGGCAACTAAACCCATCCTCGGGACGGAGCGCAAACCCTGCGACCAGGTCGTAACGCAGGGTTTACACGAACGGATGCTCCTTGTTAAGAACAGATTTCGCATGTCCTGTCAGGGCCGGTCTCGGGTTGACGGCGGCCGAACGCTGACCCAGACTCGCTGCAGCACGCAATAGTTGCGATGCGGAACTAATTCCTCAGGAGGGCCTAGAGATGACTGCTTCCCACGAATCGGTGGCACGCTGGAGCGGCGCCGTCGACACCCCGGACAGCACGGTGGTCGGAACCGCGCTGTGGCTCACCGGCACGACGGTGCTCGCGCTGATCGCCTACTACTTCCTCGGCTACGACCAGGGCGCGGTGTCGGTGTTCGGCGCCGACACCCACGTCCACGAGTTCGTCCACGACGCCCGGCACCTGCTGGGCTTCCCCTGCCACTGAACGGGATTCGACATGGAGAAGAAGTACATCGGAATCGGCGTGGCGTCGGGACTGGTCGCCGGACTCGCGTCGTTCGCGTACGCCCGCCTTGAAATCTCGCCGCTGATCGACCAGGCCATCGGCTACGAGGAGGGGCGTGCGCATGCCGAGGCGGCCCTGACCGGTGAACACGGCCACGCGCACGAGGTCTTCACCAGGGCGCTGCAGGAGAACATCGGGGCCGGCGTGGGCACCTTGGTGTTCGGCGTGGTGATGGGCGCGCTGTTCGCGGTGGTCTTCAGCGTCCTTCGGGCCGTGCTGCGCAGGCACGGGATGGCGGTCGACCCCCGGGCCGCTGCGGTCCTGCTCGCCGTCGCCGCATTCGTGTCAACCACCGTGATCCCGTCGCTGGCCTTCCCGCCGAATCCGCCCGGCGTTGGTCTCGAGGAGACCATCGGCGACCGGACCACCGCGTACCTGGCGATCGTCGTTTCGTCGGTGGTGCTGGCTGTGGCCGCCGTCAGCGCCGGCCTACGGTCGGCTCCTCGCATCGGCGGCTGGCAATCCGGGATCGCCGCGACGGCCGGCTACCTGGTGGCGGTGGCGACGGTCATGGCGCTCATGCCGTCCTTCCACGAGGTGCCGGGTCCAATGGCGGGACCCGACGGCGAGATCGTGTTCCCCGGATTCCCGGCAGAGGTGTTGAGCAACTTCAGGATCGACTCCCTGCTGACGCAGGCGATTCTGTGGTCAGTCATCGCCGCGGGCTTCGCGGTGATGTTGCCACGCACCGCACGCCACGATTCGGCCACACCGTTCGTAGGAGCTGCGCATGGCGACCGTTGAGTTCACGCCGACCCCGGAGCAGTACGTCTGGACGTTCGGTGGGGCGGAGCCCGTGATGGAGGTGGCGCCCGGGACGGTGCTGAAGCTGTGGACCGAGGATGCCTTCGCCGGTCGCGTCACCTCCAGCGCCGACAAGCCCAGTGAGGTGCTCAACCCGAAGGAGCTCAACCCGCAGACCGGTCCGTTCTACGTCACCGGTGCCGAGCCGGGGGACACCCTCGCCCTGCACGTGGTGTCGCTGGAACCCGCCCGCGACTGGGCCGCGTCCACCACCATCCCGCTGTTCGGCGCCCTGACCGGAACCGACCGGACCGCCGGACTGCAGCCACCACTTCCGGAACTCACCTGGATCTACCAGATCGACAGGGCCGCAGGGCAAGCCACGTTCGTCGCCCATGAGACCGGCTTCACCATGACGATGCCGCTGGCACCCATGCTGGGGACCGTCGGCGTCGCACCGGCGCTCCGTGAGGTGCGCACCACGCTGGTGCCCGACTACTTCGGTGGCAACATGGACACCCCCGAACTGCGGGCCGGGACCACGGTCTACCTTGGCGTCA
Organism: Mycobacterium sp. AT1; assembly: GCF_002043095.1. GTDB lineage: Bacteria > Actinomycetota > Actinomycetes > Mycobacteriales > Mycobacteriaceae > Mycobacterium. The sequence goes on from NZ_MVOC01000070.1 coordinate 19,571, forward strand.
ACGTCGACGGCGCGTTGTTCTCCGTCGGCGACGGCCACTACCGGCAGGGCGAGGGCGAGACGTGCGGCACCGCGCTCGAGGGTGCGATGAACGTGACGATCGTCGTCGACCTGATCAAGGGCGGCGCACCCGCATGGCCACGCCTGGAGCACGACGACGCCCTGCTGACCGTCGGCTCCGCGCGCCCGCTCGAAGACGCCTGGCGCTGTTCGCAAGTCGAGATGGTGCGCTGGCTGACCGAGCTGTACGGCCTCGGCCCGATGGACGCCTATCAGGTGTGCAGCCAGCTCTGTCAGTCGCCGTTGGCCAACGTCGTCGACGTCAACTACAGCGCGGTCACCAAGATCGCGAAGTCACTGCTGCCGCAGTCGGATCCGTATGCCGGGACCCACCAGAGGCTGCGGGCGGTGACCGTGGGCTAGGTGGACGCGGACTCCTGTCCGTAGCCCGCGAGTCGGCGGCCGACCTCGGCGATCTCTTCTTCGGAGAGCACCCGCACGGGTGCGCCGCTGGCCATGGCACGCAACTGGACGTCGCAGATGTACTCCAGGTACGCCACCATGCTCAGTACCTTGGGCAGCGCAGCCCCGACCAGGACGGCGCCGTGGTTGCCCATCAGGGCGGCCGTGCGCTCACGCAGCGCCGCGGTGACGTTGTCGGCCAGCTGGGCGGTGCCGAACGTCGCGTACGGCGCCACCCGGACCGCGCCGCCGAAGAGAGCCGAATAGTAGTGCGACGCAGGCACTTCGTCGACGACGGCGGACAGCGCGGTCGACGCCGGCCCGTGGGTGTGCACCACGGCGGTGTGGCCCAACTCCCGGTACACGGCCAGGTGCAAGGCCAACTCGCTGGACGGCTGCAGCACCGCGTCGACCGGTCGGCCGTCGAGGTCGTGAATGCCGACGTCGCGCGGTGACATCGCCTCGTAGTCAACGCCGCTGGGGGAGATGACGACCACGTCGTCGACCCGGATCGAGACGTTGCCCGCGGTGCCGACCACCAAGCCGGAGCGGCTCAGGGACAGGCAGGCGTCGACGACCTGTCGACGTTCGGATTCCAGTCGGAGGCTCATGGCTCGAGGATGTACTTCGAACCGCGACCGGCAGCCATGTCCTCCAGGCTCGGCACCAACTGGTCCAGCGGGCGGCGTTCGGTGACGAGCATCGACCCGTCGACCTTGCGGCTCGCCAACAGTTCGACGGCGGTGCGCACGTAGTTCGGCGTGTGGTGGAAGACGCCCTTGAGGGTGTACTCCTCGTAGTGCATCGCGCTCGAGTCGACGGAGAACGGTGCGCCCTTGGGCGTTCCGCCGAACAGGACGGCGGTGGCACCCGGGCGCAGCGTGCGCACGGTCTGCTCCCACACCTGGGGCAGTCCGACCGCTTCGATGCCGACGTCGGCGCCGCGCCCATGCGGTGTCCGCGACTTGATCAGCGCGACGCGATCCTCGAAGTCCGGCACGTCGGACAGGTCAATGGTGTCGACGGCGCCCGCCAGTTTGGCCTGCTCGAGGCGCCAGGGGGACTGGTCGACGGAGATGACGTTGGCACCCCGCAGCGTGGAGAGCCGCACGAACATCAGGCCGATGGGGCCCGCGCCGTGGACCACCACGGTGTCGCCCAATTCGATTCCGGTCTCGGCCATTCCGTGCACGACGGTGGCCAGTGGCTCCAGCGGGGCGGCGTCGGCGAAGTCGAGGTCGTCGGGCAGCTTGTAGGTGTTGCGCGCGACGATCGCAGCGGGAATGAGTACCTCCTCGGCGAACGCGCCGTTGAGGAATTCGAGATTCTCGCACAGGCTCTCGCGGTTGCGGACGCACGCCCAGCAGTACCCGCACGGCACGGTGTTGGCGGCGGTCACGCGGTCGCCGACGGCGAACTGGTCGACGCCGTCCCCGACGGCGGTGATGACGCCCGCGAATTCGTGACCGAAACGTGCTGGCAGGGTGGGGAACAGCTTCGGGTGCCCGCGCCGGTAGGACTTCAGGTCGGTGCCGCACGTGGCGGCCGCCCGGACCTCCACCAGCACCTCACCCGGTGCGGGTTCGGTGGACGCGACGTCCTCGAACCGAAGGTCCCCTGGCCCGTAGAACATGGCCGCTCTCATCGGTTTTCTCCTAGCGATAGGTCGTGCAGGTCGTGAAGCAGGTCTCGGGTGGTGGAGTAGAGGCGCTCGTAGATCGACCGCAGGTCGGCATACGACGCGGCGGCCCACGGGCGGGGTTCGACGACGGCGTCGGTGGTGGCCAGCGCGGCCGCCGCCTCTGGCAGCGAGGCGTATTCACCGATGGCGGTCAGCGCGATGGCGGCCGCGCCGAGCGCGCTGACCTCACCGGCGGCGCGCACCTCGAGCGGTCGGTCGAACACGTCGGCGAGGATCTGCGTCCACAGCGCGCTGCGAGCACCGCCGCCCATCGCGCGCAGCACCTCGACGCGTTCGCCGCGCGCCGCCTCCAAACCGTCGAGCTGCATGCGCAATTCGAAGGCGATGCCCTCGAGCAGCGATCGGTAGAAGTGCGCGCGGGTGTGGCAGCCCTGCCAACCCAGCGTCACCCCGGAGGCCTGGCTGTCCCAGTGCGGCGTCTGCGCGGCGTTCCAGTACGGCAGGGTCAGCAGTCGTTCACTGCCAACGGGCAGCGCGGCGGCATCGCGTTCGAGCGCGGGATCGGGTGCGCCTGCCAGGTCCGGGTCGCCGAACTGCTGGCGGAACCACGTCGACAGATAGGTGCCCGACGAGCTGAACGTCTCGACGGTGGTGTGTCCTGGGGTCGCCGAGATCATCGACCGGTAGGCGCGGGCAGGCAGGTACGCGGTGGTCTCGCTGCCGATCACCACGGCCGTGCCAAGGACGAGGTAGGCGCTGCCGGGATCGGTGACGCCAAGCCCGATTCCGGCGGTCTGACCGTCACCGGTGCCGGCGATCACCGGCACGCTCCTGGCGAGGCCCCACGCGTCGGCGACATCCGCGCGAAGCGGTCCAAGCGACGTGCCGGTGGGCACGAGGTCGGGGAGTTGGTCGCGGCGAACCCCGGCGAGCTCGAGCAGTTCGTCGGCGTAGTCACCGGTCGCCTGGTCCAGCAGCGCGAGCGGGTCGACCGAGGCGGTGCTCGACGTCCAGCGGCCGGTCATGGCGTGCACCAGATAGGTGTGCACGTCGGCGACGTGGGCGCTGCGAGAAAGGGTTTCGGGCTCGTGGTCGCGGAGCCAGAGCAGCTTGTAGAGGCCCGGCGTGATGTCGGCTGGCTTGCCGCACAGCAATTCGACGCGCTCGGTGCCGTAACGGCGCGCCTCGGCGTGCGCCCGACCGTCCATCCAGAGGATCGCCGGCCGCAAAGCCTCGCCGTTCGCGTCGAGGCACACGAAGCTCTCGCGCTGGTGGGTCACGCAGATGGCGGCGACGGACCCGGGGTCGTCGACGTGGGTGAGTGCTTGGCGCACAGCGTGGTCGGTGGCGGTCCACCAGTCGGCGGCATTCTGCTCGAACCAGTGCGGTGCCGGGCTGGCGGTGGAGAGGGCGTGGGCGCCGTCGCCGACGACGCGTCCGGTGCGGTCGACGACGATGGCCTTGGCTGCCGTCGTCGAGCAGTCCACGGCGATGACAAGTGGTGAGTTCACGGCAGGACCTCGTCGAACGTCGGTGCGGGACCCGACCGGAGCGCCACGATCACGTTGGCGCCGGCGTCCTCGAGCCGTTGTACGTCGTCGGGCTCCAGTCCGTCGTCGACGACGACCGCGTCGAACTCCTCCAGATCGCAGATGCGGTGGACGGCACGTCGGGTGAACTTGGTGTGGTCGACGAGAAGGACGCTCAGCTCGGCACTTTCGACGAAGGCGCGCTTGAGGTCGGCGGCGGCGCTCGAGGGGTGGAAGCACATGCCGCGGGACACGGCGGGCACCGACATGAAGAGGACGTCGTAGTGCATGTCGCGCAGCGTGCGGACCGATTGCGGGCCGACGAAGGACGAGAAGTCGGCCACGTAGTCGCCGCCGACGGCGTTGAGCCGGACGTCGGGGTCGGTGGCGAGTTCGTTGATGGCGGGCAGGAAGTTGGTCACGACGGTCAGCGGAAGGTGGGCTCGCAGGGCGGGCAGAACGTGCAGGGCGGTGGTGCTGTCGTCGACGGCGACGGCTTGCATGTCGACCCGCTGGGCAGCCCACTGGTAGCCGGCCTTGGCGATCGCGTCCTTCTCGCTGACGTTGAGACCCCGGCGCATTTCGACGCTGCGCTCGAACGCCTCGCTGGGCGGCGCCTCGGCGCCGGAGCGAACCTTGCGGAGCATGCCCTGGGCGTCGAGCTGGTCGAGGTCGCGGTGAATGGTCATGGTGCTGACGCCGAACCGGTCGGCGAGCTCGTCGATGCGGGCGCCGCCGCGGGACTTCACGAACGCCACGATCTCGGAGCGCCGGTGGACGTGGCTGCTGATCTTCGTTGACTGCGCCATCTCTCTCACCCCTTCCGTTCTCTCGCCGTCATGCGAAAGTATCACCAAACATCACATTGAAACACCGGCTATGTGAGATTCGACGGGGGAGTGGTGCGGTGGGTCAGCGGCGGTAGGTCTTGGCGGCTTCCTCGTCGAGTCTTTTGTGGGCCTCCTGCCACGTTGGGCGACTGTCGGTCCCGGGAGTCCAGAACGCGAACAGTGATTGCGCGGTGCGTGGGGCGAAGCGCTTCATCGTCTCGACGTGGGGGTGGCCGACGACGGCGGCCTGCAGGTGCTCGCGGCTCTCCCAGGCGGACAGCGTGAAGAAGGTGCCCTTGAGGGGCTTGGCGATCAGCGAAACGCCCAACACGCCAGGTGAATTCAGCATCTGACGGCGAATTCGCAACGCGGCGACGAAGAATGCGGGCACGTCGCGGCGGTCTCGCAGTTGGAACTTGGAGGCCATCACGGTCGGGTTGGCGGTGAGGGCTGGGCGCTGCTTGGGTGTGGCCCACGGAAGTGTCGGCATGGATTTCCCCCCGGGAGGTGGTCGGTCCACCCCAGGCTCACATGCCAGTAGTGACATGTCAATAGTGGAATGAGGGGAAGCGGCCGCGGACCGAAGGTATTGGGGGGCCACCGGAGTTTCTGGTCGGCTGCAGATATCTGAACAGGCGCACATCTCGTTCAGCGGCGGTGAGCGCTGCACGTCTTGCGTTGTGGCGGGTGTTGACACAAGAGATGTAGAGGCTTCCTGGCCGCCAGCGGGGACCTCCGCTTGGCCATCAGCCGGTACTCCTTCATGGCCAGAGCATCGCTCTTCGTGCGTCTGTGACGGAAAACGCCAACGGAGTCCAGCCCAGGGTGCACGCAGCAGCCATCGCATACCGCTGAGTGTCGGCAACCCCTGCAAGAATCGCCCAGCAACGGCCAGTCCTTGAGGCCTGACCTCGATTAAGGAGACCAATGCCTGAGTCAGCACTGACGGTCAAAACGACCCCTGGCACCCACAGGTGTAGTTGGACGTTGTACAAGCCGCCACATGAGGAGGCCTGGCAATCGGAGGGCGATGTCACGCTTCTCGGCGACAGTCAGCCTGCAGGGGCCGTCTACGGGCGTGCACCCGTGACCTATCAAATTTCCTCTAGCGGCGGGCTCTCGGCAGGCTTCCCACAGAAGTTTGAATACCCGACCGTCTGCGGCGAGTTAGTCAACGGACGCGACGTAATCCTGGTTGACGCGATGCTCAGATCGTGGCAAGAGGACCGTGGCGGGATCATGTCGGGCGCTAACGCCCATTTTGATGCTTGGGCTGCGCTGGTGGGGCACGGTATCCCGAGAACGCCTGATGTCTTGGTGGACTCCGGCATGGTCCAAGTCACCCATCTTGATTCGTTCGCGGCGCGCTGCCCAATCGAAGAGATTGGCTACCCCGAAAAGCCCTACGAGGCAGATGATCCCACGTTTCAGGTGAAGTTCCGTAAGGACAGTTGTCAGGTTTGGTCCGATGGCGACGCTGAAGTGTCGCTCGAATATCGCATCTCCGCAGACACCGGCATCACTGGGTATCACTTTAGTGTGGCGTTCAGCCCAACTGTCACAATCGAATTGAAGACACCCGTGCCGATTAAGGACTTCTTCACGTCGTGGGTCCTTCCACTGCACGGGCTAGTGTCGGCCGCCACGGCGCAAAACGAAGACATCACCTACTGGTCGTGCTCGCCTGTTATCGAAGGCGACGATGACCCGCCCTCTCGGCGCCAATTCCAAGTGTTCACAAGGTCCGTTACTCAGAAGCCGTATGCCTCAGAGAGCACGGTCCCCGACAAGCATGTCTCGTCCATCCGCCTCGCCGAAGGCGAGTCGCTGCTCCATCTGCTCCGGCGCTGGCAGAGCCTCCAAACGGAGCAGAATCCGATCTTGGACACGTACGACGTGCACTCGTTGGGGTCAGACCAGGCATCACGTGCACGCTTTCTTCTGCTGGTGCAGGCACTAGAAGGGCTCTGCGGCCACGAAGAGCGACTGAGTGGGAGGTGGGCGAAGTTTGAGGCGAAGCGGGCAAGGATTATTGATGGTTGTCGAAAGAGCCTAGAAAATAAGGACTTTGAGTACTTGGAGCGGACGTTGCCGAGGACGCCAGAAAATCTGGACGACGCGCTTATAGAGATGCTCCAATCACTGCCCATGAATCTAGAACCAGAGTTGGCAGAGTCCAAACTAGTGAAGACCGTTCTCGCGCAGGTCGACAAGGTCACTACCACCGTCGGGGCACTGCGATATGTCAGGAATCAGTTATCGCACGGTAAAGAGACTTTCGATCCCTACGACTTGCACGTAGTTGCGGGCGTCCTTGGTCGAGTAGTGCGAGGACACCTCTTTAGACTGCTGGAGGCATCTCACGCTGCTCAGGAGCGCGTGCTGGCACCACCGGACCGCTAGCCGCCGGGGTTCAGCAGGACAACGCGTCGACGATTTGACTATTCGCGTTCTGATTGGCTCGCTGAGGCCGAGTCGGTCTTTTGGTCGAGCGCGTCCTGAGCGGCGTCGGCAAGGTTCTGCCAAGCCTGTGCCGTCTGCTGCAGGCTGGCGAGATTGAACTGATAGCTGAAGGCTGCGTTGCCCTTCGCGCTAGTTGGCTCGCGCCAAGTCCAAAGGGTTCCGTTCGCGTAGTAGTGGGCACCATGCACCAGATGATTGCGCCATTCGTGCAGCGCTTCGTATCCGTCGGTGATCTGTTCAAGGCGCGTACCCCTAGGCGCGATCTTGCGAAGTTGCTCCACAAGCCGGGTGCCGCTTAGGCCGCGGCGAGGCGGCTCGCCGCCAGCTGGGGCAAGGCAGCGATCAAGCAGCATCTCGACCCGCCCGCCGAGGTAAAGGACTCGTCCGAGCGTGACCGCGAAGGTGTCGGGTAGGTCTTCCACGCTTCCCATTGTCAGTCAGACCCCATTCGCTTTCGGGGAAAATCGCCGACCACACGGTGACGGCAGCGCCAATGGGGCGTAGAGACCCCCACCCCCGTCATCCCGGCCCAACGGCCGAGACTGCTAGTTTCACGGCGTGCGGCTCAGAGAGATTCTCTGATGGAAAGGGAGTTTGAAGGCACGATGCGTTGACGTTGATACTGGGGATGAGCAAGTCAGAGGGAATCTACATGTCGGTCGACTATCGCATTACGCCGAAGAAAAAGGGGTCTGAGCCACTTCCTGACGCAGTGAAGTTTTTGACCGTGTACTACCGAAGCGGATCCAAAGCCCTATTTGCTTACACTGGCGACGTCGCGATCCTCCCTGGAGGCAGGGCTTTCGGCGGCTGGCTAAAAGAGACCCTGCGCGACCACGCAGTGGAATTTAACTCGTCCATGAAGCATTTGGGCCGACAACTGAAGCAGGAGATTGCTCCCCTCCGGTGGTCACTGGTCTTGAATGTGCTTGTAATTGACGGTGATCAGCGCTACTTCGCCGGTTTTTCCAACATGAAGCCAAGGGGCTTTGTGACCCGGTCGTTTGACCACAAGGTGGAAAAGCTCACGAAACCCTTTGTATTTGGCAATGGGGCACCCGCCCGGCGCGTCATAGCAGATGAACGCGCCGCCTTACTCTCCGAGCAACTTTCCGTTCATCCGCGAGACCCGCGAGAGCACATGAACCTATTGGCGGCTGTGAACCGGCGCGTGGCGAAGAAGGCGTCCACAGTGAGTCCTTACTGTCACGTCTCGTTCATCAACGCGGACGACCGCTACGCCCCTAAATCTGAAGCCTTTTTGGAACACGGCGAGGTCGCGCCGGTAGACATGCCAGAAATCGTGATGGGCTTCGATCTCACAGATATCAAGGAGCGGCTGCGAAGGCGCAGTACCGATGGTCGCTAGCGACGAGCGTCCACAGCTATCGAATGAGTATGTTAGAAGCACTGCCTTCGGAAGTTGAGCGGACAGCACTGAATTCGCGAACGCTCCAGAATCTGGGATCGGCCCACACTGCGAGGCGCAACGTTTACGGGTTGTCTAAGACCCAACTGCCGCCGGGTGGTTCTTCGGCGTGCATGAACAGCTCGGTGCCCGCCTCGATATCCGTGATGCGAATGAAAAATTCTTTGCCGGACCGCGCGTCCGTGATGACCGAGAAAGGCTGTTCGCCGTCGGTTTCCTCTCGTACCTGCGAGTCAAGCAAATCAAGCCGATAACGAGGCAGTCGAGCGAGCTCGGTGAGATAGTTCTGAACTGCTTGCGCTGACGAGAACGACCGGCCGGTGTTGTTTTCGGGACGTTGGTCAATGCGCCATACGACGTACTCGGCAACCGAGGTTTCGCCACTTCCAAGCGATCCCGACACTTTATACGTGATGTTGTAGCCGCGTTCAAAAGCTTTGGGCTGGAGCCTGTCAGCTCGGGTCATCACTTGAGCGGCAAGGGCCAGAGGGTCATCCGCCGTCTCTGGCTCTGGCTCGTCAGGCGCTATGTCGTCGGCTTCTATGTCGTCGTGCTCGTCCTGGGGCGGCACGTCCAGAAGCTCCGTAATCGTAATTGTGGCGTCCCGCACCGACCGGATGCGAAGACGCATGTCCAGCAGGTGCGTAATCCGGTGGAGCAGTTCGAAGGGCTCCACGCCGTGGATTTGGATATCGGCCGCCCGAATGTTCGGCGTCTCGTAGATGGATCGCTCGGCTAGTTCTGACTTGCGCACGGCGATGACGTGTGGTGTGTGCATCCCAGTTTCACCGCCGCCGAAATCGAGCCCGATGATGAGCCACTCATCTCGGTCAACCCCGGTGAGGTCATAGATGTCCACCGGCCCGGTCAGCTTCTGATCGAGCTGCAATGTACCCACCCAGTCTGGGTAGGTCACCGTTGCGTGGCCCCACTCGTAGTCGTACTCGTCCATTGCTACCCACTCCTCGTCGCCGTGAGGGTAATTGTCAACTACCACGATTCGGGCGCGACACTCGGCCAAGAGGCATGTCCTAGGCCATCAATCCCTTGGGTCAAGTGCTAGGTGAAGCGACCAGTCTTGGGGTCGTCCCATCATGATCACTGTGCCGTCGGGCATTTGCTTCTTGCCTGCCGACGAGATGCAGGGAGCGATCCGACGTTCGGCGAGCTTTTCGGGTGGGCATGGCCCGACACAAATAGATAGCACGTGGGGGCACGGCAGCAGTCTAAGGGAGGTCAAACGGGCCCTAGCTGCGAAGATATGTGGTGCCCCCGGCAGGATTCGAACCTGCGGCCTTCCGCTCCGGAGGCGGACGCTCTATCCCCTGAGCTACGGGGGCGCATGCTGAACCAGCAGCGCCGATTGGGCTTGCACAGCCTAACGCATGGCCGACGGCTTGATCGCCGCCCGGGTGGCCCGCGCACCTGCGAGTAAAGGATTCGGGGAGAAACCACCCCAGACCATAGGATGGTCCCCCGTGACCCCAGCCGATCTGGCCGAGCTGCTCAAGACCACCGCCGCGGCGGTATTGGCCGAGCATGGGCTCGACGCCGCCGCCCTGCCGGAGACGGTCGTCGTCGAGCGCCCGCGCAACCCCGAGCACGGCGATTACGCCACCAACCTGTCGCTTCAGGTGGCCAAGAAGGTCGGTGTCAACCCCCGGGAGTTGGCCGGCTGGCTGGCCGAGGCCCTCGCGGGTACCGACGGCATCGCCGGCGCCGACGTCGCCGGACCCGGCTTCGTCAACCTGCGCATCGAGGCCTCCGCCCAGGGCGTGGTGGTCGAGAACGTCATCGCCGCCGGCGCGGCATACGGCGACTCCGGGGAGCTCGCCGGCGAGAAGGTCAACCTCGAGTTCGTCTCCGCGAACCCGACCGGCCCGATCCACATCGGCGGCACCCGCTGGGCCGCGGTCGGCGACGCGCTGGGCCGGCTGCTCTCCACCCAGGGCGCCGAGGTGGTCCGGGAGTACTACTTCAACGACCACGGCACCCAGATCGACCGGTTCGCCAAGTCGCTCATCGCCTCGGCCAAGGGCGAGCCCACCCCCGAGGACGGCTACGCCGGCGCCTACATCGCCGAGATCGCCCAGCAGGTCGTGGCCGCCGAGCCCGACGTGCTGAGTCAGCCCGAAGACCAGATCCTGGAGACCTTCCGGTCGATCGGCGTCGACCTGATGTTCACCCACATCAAGAAATCGCTGCACGACTTCGGCACCGACTTCGACATCTACACCCACGAAGACTCGATGCACACCTCGGGCCGGGTCGACCAAGCCATCGCCAAGCTCCGCGAGACCGGCAACATCTACGAGAAGGACGGCGCAACCTGGTTGCGCACCACCGACTTCGGTGACGACAAGGACCGCGTCGTCATCAAGAGCGACGGCAACCCGGCCTACGTCGCCGGTGACCTCGCCTACTACCTGGACAAGCGCCAACGCGGTTTCGACCTCTGCATCTACATGCTGGGCGCCGACCACCACGGCTACATCGCCCGGCTCAAGGCCGCCGCGGCCGCCCTCGGCGACGACCCGGCCACCGTCGAGGTGCTCATCGGGCAGATGGTCAACCTGGTCCGCGACGGCCAGCCCATGCGGATGAGCAAGCGCGCAGGCACCGTCATCACCCTCGACGACCTCGTCGAGGCCATCGGCGTGGACGCCGCCCGGTACGTCTTGATCCGCAGTTCCGTCGACAGCCCCATCGACATCGACCTCGCCCTGTGGTCGAGCGCGTCGAGCGAAAACCCGGTCTACTACGTGCAATACGCGCACGCTCGGCTGTCCGCCTTGGCCCGCAGCGCCGCCGACCTCGGCCTCGCCGCCAGCACCGCGCACCTCGAACTGCTGACCCACGACCGCGAGGGCAAGCTGATGCGCAGCATCGGCGACTTCCCGCGCGTGCTGCAGACCGCAGCGTCGCTGCGGGAGCCGCACCGGGTGTGCCGCTACCTCGAAGACCTCGCGGGTGACTACCACCGGTTCTACGATTCGTGCCGGGTGCTGCCGCAGGGCGACGAGGATCCGACCGATCTGCACGCAGCCCGGCTCGCGCTGTGCCAGGCCACCCGCCAAGTGATCGCCAACGGTCTGCAGATTCTGGGCGTCAGTGCGCCGGAGCGCATGTGATGGCGCATCCCGCTGGTCCCCGCCACGCCGAGGACACCCGCCACGGCAACGCGCCCGCAGTTCCGAAGACCGCCGGCGAGATGCTGGCGTTGGCCCCGAACGTGTGGCCGCGCAACGCCGTTCGTAACCCGGACGGCGAGGTGACCATCGCCGGTGTCCCCGTCACCCAGCTGGCCGCCGAATACGGCACCCCGCTGTTCGTCATCGACGAGGACGACTTCCGGTCCCGCTGCCGCGACATCTCGTCGGCCTTCGGCGGGGGCGAGCACGTTCGCTACGCCGCCAAGGCGTTCCTGTGCAGCGAGATCGCGAAGTGGATCGACGAAGAGGGCCTGTCCCTGGACGTGGCCAGCGGGGGAGAGCTCGCCGTCGCGCTCAACGCGAACTTCCCGCCGGAACGCATTGCGCTGCATGGCAACAACAAGTCCGTCGCCGAGCTCGAGATGGCCGTCAAGGCGGGTGTAGAGCACGTCGTCCTCGACTCGCTGACCGAGATCGACCGCCTCGACGCCATCGCCGGTGAGGCGGGCGTGCTGCAGGACGTGCTGGTGCGCGTCACCGTCGGGGTCGAGGCGCACACCCACGAGTTCATCTCCACCGCCCACGAGGACCAGAAGTTCGGCCTCTCGCTGGCCAGCGGTGCGGCGATGGACGCGATCCGGCGGGTGTTCGCCGCCGACCACCTGCGCCTCGTCGGCCTGCACAGCCACATCGGCTCGCAGATCTTCGACGTCGCCGGTTTCGAACTGGCCGCCCACCGCGTCATCGGACTGCTCCGCGACGTGGTCGCCGAGTTCGGCGTCGAGAAGACCGCGCAGATGTCCATCGTCGACCTCGGTGGGGGACTTGGCATCTCGTACCTGCCGCAGGACGATCCGCCTCCGATGGAGGACCTGGCCGCCAAGATCGGCGCCATCGTCGTCAACGAATCGGCGGCCGTCGGCCTGCCCGCGCCGAAACTCGTCGTGGAACCGGGCCGCGCCATCGCCGGTCCCGGCACCGTCACGCTGTACGAGGTGGGCACGGTCAAGGACGTCGCCGTCAGTCAGACGGCGCACCGGCGCTACGTCAGCGTCGACGGCGGGATGAGCGACAACATTCGGACCTCGCTGTACGGGGCCGAGTACGACGCCCGCCTGGTGTCCCGGGTCAGCGACGGGGCTCCTGCCCTGACCCGCATCGTCGGAAAGCACTGCGAGAGCGGTGACATCGTCGTCCGCGACACCTGGGTGTCCGACGACGTCGCGCCCGGCGACCTGATCGGGGTCGCCGCCACCGGGGCGTATTGCTATTCGATGTCGAGCCGGTACAACCTGCTCGGCCGTCCGGCCGTGGTGGCGGTACGTGACGGAGTGTCGCGTCTGATTCTGCGCCGCGAGACGGTGGAGGATCTCTTGAGCTTGGAGGTAGTTGACTAATGGTGGACAACAACGGCGTAAAGCCGGTCGGCGTAGCGGTTTTGGGGCTGGGCAACGTCGGCAGCGAGGTGGTGCGCATCATCGAGGCGAGCGCCGCCGACCTCGCCGCCAGGATCGGTGCCCCGCTGGAACTGCGTGGCATCGGCGTCCGGCGGGTGAGCGACGACCGCGGAGTCCCGATCGGGATGCTCACCGACGACGTCGACGCACTGGTCTCCCGTGACGACGTGGACATCGTCGTCGAACTCATGGGTCCCGTCGAGCCCGCGCGCAAGGCGATCCTCGCCGCGCTCGAGCGTGGCAAGTCGGTCGTCACCGCCAACAAGGCGCTGATGGCGGTGTCGACCGGCGAGCTGGCCCAGGCCGCCGAGGCCGCCCACGCCGACCTGTACTTCGAGGCCGCGGTGGCCGGCGCCATCCCGGTCATCCGCCCGCTCACCCAGTCGCTCGCCGGCGACACGGTGCTGCGCGTCGCGGGAATCGTCAACGGCACCACCAACTACATCCTCTCGGCCATGGACGAGACCGGCGCGGACTACTCGTCGGCGCTGGCCGACGCGAGCGCACTCGGTTACGCCGAGGCCGATCCGACCGCCGACGTCGAGGGATTCGACGCCGCGGCCAAGGCCGCGATCCTCGCGTCGATCGCGTTCCACACCCGGGTGACCGCCGACGACGTCTACCGCGAGGGCATCACCAAGGTCACCTCGGCCGACTTCGAGTCCGCCAGGGCGCTCGGCTGCACGATCAAACTGCTCGCCATCTGCGAGCGCATCATCAACGACGAAGGGCAGCAGCGTGTTTCGGCGCGCGTGTACCCCGCGCTGGTACCGCTGCAGCATCCGCTGGCGTCGGTCAGCGGGGCGTTCAACGCCGTCGTCGTCGAGGCGGAGGCCGCCGGGCGGCTGATGTTCTACGGCCAGGGTGCCGGCGGCGCGCCGACGGCGTCGGCCGTCATGGGCGACCTCGTCATGGCCGCGCGTAACCGGGTTCACGGCGGGCGAGGCCCACGCGAGTCCAAGTACGCCGAATTGCCCATCGCGCCCATCGGTTTCATCCCGACCCGCTACTACGTGAGCATGAACGTGGCCGATCGGCCCGGCGTGCTGTCGTCGGTCGCCGCGGAGTTCGGCAAGCGTGAGGTGAGCATCGCCGAGGTCCGCCAGGAGGGCATGGTCGACGAGGGTGGTCAGCGGTGCGGCGCGCGCATCGTCGTCGTCACCCACCGTGCGACCGACGCCGCGCTGTCGGAAACGGTTGACGCCCTTGCCGATCTCGACGTGGTGTCGAGCATCAACAGCGTGCTGCGCCTGGAAGGAACCAACGAATGAGTGCCGCGCACACCCCGGTGCACCGACCGTGGCCCGGACTGATCAACGCCTACCGTGACCGGCTCCCGGTCGAGGCCGGGTGGACCCCGATCACCCTGCTCGAGGGTGGCACTCCGCTCATCGACGCCAAGCAGCTCTCCGAGATGACCGGCTGCACGGTGTACCTGAAGGTCGAGGGACTCAACCCGACCGGTTCGTTCAAGGACCGCGGCATGACGATGGCCGTCACCGAGGCGGTGGCCCGGGGCCAGAAGGCCGTGCTGTGCGCGTCGACCGGCAACACGTCGGCCTCGGCCGCGGCCTACGCCGCGCGGGCGGGCATCACCTGCGCCGTGCTGATCCCGCAGGGCAAGATCGCGATGGGCAAGCTCGCCCAGGCGGTCATGCACGGCGCCAAGATCATTCAGATCGACGGCAACTTCGACGACTGCCTCGAGCTGGCGCGCAAGCTGACCGCCGACTTCCCGGCCGTGTCGCTGGTGAACTCCGTCAACCCGTACCGCATCGAGGGGCAGAAGACGGCGGCGTTCGAGATCGTCGACACCCTCGGCGAGGCCCCCGACGTGCACGCCCTGCCCGTCGGCAACGCGGGCAACATCACCGCGTACTGGAAGGGCTACACCGAGTACCACCGCGACGGGCTGGCGCAGAAGCTGCCCCGGATGCTCGGCACCCAGGCCGCCGGCGCCGCACCGCTGGTGTCGGGGGAGCCGGTGCTCAACCCGGAGACCATCGCCACGGCCATCCGCATTGGCTCGCCGGCGTCGTGGGATTCCGCCGTCGCGGCGCAGCAGAACTCCAACGGCCGCTTCCTGGCCGCAACGGACATGGAGATCCTCGCCGCGTACCACCTCGTCGCCCGCAGCGAAGGGGTGTTCGTCGAGCCCGCGTCGGCGGCAAGCATCGCCGGTCTGCTCAAGTCGATCGACGACGGCTGGGTCGAGAAGGGCTCCACCGTGGTGTGCACCGTCACCGGAAACGGATTGAAGGATCCCGACACCGCGCTCAAGGAGCTGCCGCCCGTCACCGCCATCGCCGTCGACCCCATCGCGGTCGCGGCCGAGCTAGGGTTGGCGTAGGACGAATGGCGCATCGGTGAAGCAGACCCTCCCCGCCGGGCTGGCGGCCACCTCCGTGGTGGCCGCCTCCAGTGCCAACCTCGGCCCTGGCTTCGACAGCCTCGGTCTCGCGCTGAGTCTCTACGACGAAATCTACGTCGAGACAACGGAATCCGGGATTCGCGTCGAGGTCGACGGTGAAGGCGCGGGACAGGTTCCGCTGGACTCCACCCACCTGGTGGTGCGTGCCATCGAACGGGGTCTGCAGGCGGCGGGCGTGTGCGCCGACGGCTTGATCGTCCGGTCGCGCAACGCAATTCCGCATTCACGTGGACTCGGGTCGTCGGCCGCGGCCGTCGTCGGCGGGCTGGCGGCAGCCAACGGCCTTGTCGCACAGAGTGATTCGCCGACGCTGTCGGACGACGAGCTGGTCCAGCTGTCGTCGGAGTTCGAAGGACACCCGGACAACGCGTCGGCGGCCGTCCTCGGTGGCGCCGTGGTGTCGTGGACCGAGGGCGACGGGCCGCTGACGCGGTACGCCGCCGCACGGTTGAGCCTGCATCCCGACATCCATCTGTTCCCCGCCGTGCCCCAGATTCGGTCGTCGACCGCCGAGACGCGCGCGGTGCTGCCCGACCACGTCAGCCACGTCGACGCCCGGTTCAACCTGAGCAGGGCGGCGTTGATGGTGGTGGCCCTCACCGAACGCCCCGACCTGCTGATGGCCGCCACCGAGGATCGCCTGCACCAGCCGCAACGGGCGGCGGCACTGCCCGCCTCGGCGGAATATCTTTCGATCCTGCGCCGTTGTGGGGTCGCAGCGGTGCTTTCGGGTGCCGGGCCTGCGGTGATCGCGTTCAGCACCGAGCCGGAACTGCCGGCCGAGGCCGTCCAGTACGGCGTCGCCCACGGTTTCGCCGTGGGGGAGATGGCAGTTGGCCAGGGTGTTCGCTGGGCCACCGCCCAAGCGGTCGGTGGCGACGTCCGCGTCGCAACCGCGACCGAATAGTTGACAGGCGCCACACGGGAATCAGGGTGTTTCTTGCTTCCCGAGGCGATGCGGGTTATTCTCGCTTTCGTCCAGCAATCGCACCTTCTGTGCCTGCGCCTACACTAGGACGACTACCAATCCTTCTCGTGGATGACGTTTCCCCGCATGGCGGAGAATCCCGGCGATCACCGTTGCATGTCAGCGGTTTGCGCACAGGCAATTGTGGGACATAAGGCATTCGGTAGCCGGCATTTAGCGGATCAGCTGAATGCGACGAACCCTCGCAGAATCGGATCAGCGAGGGAAAGAAAGGAAATCCGTGTCTGATACGGACCTCATCACGGCTGAAGGCAGTAGCGACGGCGTCGAACTGTCGAACTCCGTGAATTCACCCATCTCGGAAGCGGTTTCGGCTGCGCCTGCGAAGGCGACGACCGTCGTGGCCTCGGGCGACCGCCCCACCGCCCTGACCGCGATGGTGCTCCCCGACCTCCGTGCCCTTGCGGGCCAGCTTGGCATCAAGGGTTCCTCGGGCATGCGCAAGAGCGAGCTGATTGCCGCTATTCGCGAGCACCGCCCGCCGCGGCTCCGGCCAAGGCGGCCGCCGAGCCGACGACCCCGGTCGCCGAGGCCGCCCCCGCGGCCGACGTCGCCGCTGGTGACGCACCTGAGCGGCCCGTCCGCGCCCGCCGCGAGCGTCGCGGTGCGTCGCGCAGTGCCGGCGCAGCCGTCGAGCCCCAGGAATCCGGCGAGCAGACCGCGAAGGTCGAGTCGCAGGACAAGGCTCCCGAAGCGAAGGCCGTAACCGAGCAGAAGGCCGCCCCCGAGGCGGCGCCCGCGGACAAGCCGGACAAGGGTGCCGAGAAGGCGCCCAAGGCCGACGACACCGACAAGAAGGACGCCGTCCAGGCCGAGGCTCCGCGTACCAACGAGCGCCAGAACAGCGGCGAGCGTCAGGGCAACCGCAACGAGGGCGGCAACAACCGCAACGACGG
>NZ_MVOC01000071.1 GCF_002043095.1 Mycobacterium sp. AT1
GCGGCCCGGGCCGCCCACCTCTGATGTTCGCGCGCTTCCGGGAGGTGCCGCCGAGCGCCTCGGGCCGATCGCGCCACGACGTGCCGCTGGGCGTCGCGGCCACCATCCTCAACGGATTCTTCAATCTGTCTGCGGCCGTACGCAATCCAGTGCCGCTGCCCGATGTCGACCGTGAGTTTCCACTCGTCGTGACCGACCGTCTGGTCGTCGCCCACGACCAAGACGTGATCGCGTTGACGCTGGCTGCTCCTGGCGGTGGTGCATTGCCGCGCTGGCACCCTGGCGCGCACGTCGACGTGCACCTGCCCAGTGGCCGGGTGCGGCAGTACTCGCTGTGCGGCGATCCAGGAGTCACCGATTTCTATCGGATCGCCGTGCGCCGCATACCATCTGGCGGTGGTGGCTCACTCGAGGTGCACGACCTGGCCGTCGGGGCGACCATCACCACCAGCGGTCCGCGCAACGCCTTCCCGTTGACCGTGCCGGGGTACGGCTCACCGGCCCAACGGTTTCGGTTCATCGCAGGCGGCATCGGCATCACCCCCATCCTTCCGATGCTCGCGCAGGCGGAGAACCTCGGCGTGGAGTGGTCGATGGTCTACACCGGCCGCCGTCGCGACACGCTGCCGTTCCTCGAGGAGTTGGCCCGCTTCGGTGACCGCATCCAGATCCGCACCGACGACGAGGCCGGTCTGCCGACACCCGCCGACCTTCTTGGCGAGTGCCCCGGCGGCACGACGGTCTACGCGTGCGGACCCGCGCCGGTCCTGACCGCGCTGCGGTCGGCGCTGGCGGGACGCGACGACGTGGAATTGCACTTCGAGCGCTTTGCCGCTCCCCCGGTCGTCGACGGCACCGAGTTCTCGGTGTCGGTGGCCTCGACGGGCGCCACGGTCCGGGTCGGCGCGGACGAGACGTTGTTGGGTGCTCTCAAGCGCGAGGGCGTGCACGCGCCGTACTCGTGCCAGCAGGGTTTCTGCGGGACGTGTCGCGTCCGCGTGCTCGGCGGGGACGTCGAGCACCGTGACACGTTGCTCACCGACCCCGAGCGGGGCGCCGGGATGATGCTGATCTGCGTGTCACGTGCGGCTGGTGACGGAGAGTTGGTCCTCGACCTGTAGCGGGTCAGGCGCCGTCGAGGTGGGCCAGCAGGTGGTCCAGCAGCGGGCGCTGGCCCTTGAGCAGTTTCACGTAGGCGTCGGCGACGGAGAACCACGCCACCCGGTCCATCTCGGGGAACTCCTTGATGGCGCCGGAACCCTTGGGCCACTCCAGCTCGAAGGTGTTGCTGACGCTGTCGGTGACGTCCAGGTCGGCCGCCACGGCGAACGCGGTGACGATCTTTCCTCCGGACTGCTTGACCGGCGGCAGCGCCACGCGCGGCCCCTCGGGAACGGGAAGGCCGATCTCCTCGACGAACTCACGCTGGGCGGCGACCCATGGATCCTCGTCGTCGGTGTACTCGCCCTTGGGGATCGACCACGCGGCTTCGTCCTTGCGGGCCCAGAACGGGCCACCCGGGTGGCCGATCAGGACGTCGTACCCGTCGGCGCCGCGCCGGTACAGCAGGAGGCCGGCGCTAGTGCGAGGCATCGAGCTACCACTCCTTGAGTATGCGGAGCTTGCCGGCCTTGACCATCGCTTCGCGCCGGAGGCGCTTGAGCTCCTGTTGAAAGGCGGTGTCGCCCTGCAGGTTCAATGGCAGGACGAGGTTGGTGGTCAGTTCCTCCTCGAAGACCCACGGCTCGGGACGAACCACCCAGGACACCAGGGTGTTGTCCGACATCCACTGGTTGAGGACGGCCTCGCCGCCGGCGAGGGTGATCTGCTTGCCGGAGCCGATGCGACGCAGCTCGAGGCCCAGCTCCTTGGCGAGCAGCACCCCGAGCGACTTGCGCAGCGACGAACCGTCGGCGTTGCCGCGGGCGCCGCCGAAGTGGTAGCGGATCCTCTTGTGCAGGTCTTGGCTGACCGGACGCTTGCCGCTCGCGGGCGGGGGCGTCGGGCTGATTCCAACGTGCAGCAGGGTGAGGTCGTCGCGCACTTCGCACCCCGTCGCGTCGACCGCTTCGGGCAGGGAACGGAACCACCACCCGTAGGCGCCGGGGGCGTTCGGGACGGGGCTGGGCTCGGCGAACACCTGCTCACGTGTAAATCGCTGTGCGTCAAGAAAACCCGCGACGGTGTCCGGGCGTGCTGCGTCAGGCATACCTCAGCCTTTCACACCGGCCTGCCCGCCGGACCGGCCCGCGGCTAGAGTGCGCTCGTGGCGAACGAGTCATATCAGCGATACGTCGCCCTCGGCGACAGCCAAACCGAAGGCCTGTGGGACGGTGACGACACCGCAGGCGTGGCGGGCTTCGCCGACCGGCTGGCCGTCCGGCTCGAGGAACTGCACCCCGGCGTCCTGTACGCCAACCTCGCCGTACGCGGGCGTCGCATCCGCGACGTGCTCGACAACCAGCTGCCTGCGGCCGTCGAGATGCGGCCCGACCTGATCACCAGCTGCATCGGGATGAACGACGTCACCAGGCCGGGAAAGTCCTTCGCCAGGGCACTCGAGGACGTCGACCTGCTGCACGACCGGCTTGCCGAGACCGGTGCCACGGTGGTCACCACGACGTTTCCCGACCTCGAGCAGATCCTGCCGGTTGGACGCTTCCTCGGTGCGCGGGTGCTGCAGATGAACGCGGTGGTGCGGGCGGCGGCGGCCCGGCACGGTTTCCGGCTGGTCGACCTCTACGAGGCGGAGTCGATGGGTGACCCCGACGTGTGGAGCCCCGATCGCGTGCACGGCTCACCGGCGGGACACGCGCTGTTCGCGGCTGCGGCGGCCGAGGCGCTGAATCTGCCTGGCAGCAACCATGATTGGGCGATCTCGAAGGCCGAGGTCGTCAGGCCGGATTTCCGGTCGCGGATGTACTCGCAGGCCCTGTGGACGCAGAATCTGCTGATGCCGTGGGTGTGGCGGCACCTGCGGGGGTTGTCCAGCGGCAACGGGCGCGTCGCGAAGCGCCCTCGGCTGACGCCGGTGGCCCTAGTTGCCGAAGCCGCCGAGGCCACCGAGTAGGCCCAGTGGGATCGGGGATTCGCCGTTGGCCAGCGAACTCATCGCGCCGGGGCAGAACGCGGAGATGGCGAGCCCGGTGAACATCGTGGCCGGTCCCAGCGACATGCCACCGGCGTCGGCGACGCGGGAGGCCGCGTCCGCCACGTCCTGGCCGGGCTGCGACAGCATCGGGCACACCGAGCGACCGAGGTCGGCCGCCTGCGCGGGGTCGACGGCGCCGATGCCCGCGCTGTCCACGGAGTTGATGAAGTCGGTGGTCGGGTCGGCTGAGGCGGGAGCGGCGGCCACCAGGGCGGCACAGATGGCTCCGCCGGTCAGAAGTGCGATCCGGGCCGTCATCTTGGGTGTGCTCACGGCCAAAGACTACGGCGAATCGCGGTGATCGGCCGAATCAGACGCCGGTCCACACCTCGTCGATCTGGCTGTTGATGTCGATGACCTTGGCCTTCGCCGATTCGGGGCTGTCGATTTCGCCTGCCACGTGCTGGGCGACGAAACGCTTGATCTCGGCGTCGACGCCACCGACGATGCGCACCAGCTCGGCCCGCAGCGTCGTCGACGTGATGTGGATGGAGATGTCGGATGGTCGGGGCTTCTCGACGTCGAGGATCAGCGACAGCGGATGGGCGGCGACCGCGGTGGCCCGCAGGGCGATCTCGCCGAAGACCTTGAAGCGCGGCTTGTCGATGCGCAGGTCGATGATCAGCTCGATCTCCAGGGGGATCTGGATGTCGAAGGTGAGCTGCTCGCCTTGGTGCCGCGTCACCGCCGGGTCCTGAACCCTGACCTTCGCGGTGACCTTGGCGAACTTGCCTGGCCCCTGGGCCATGGGCCCCATCGTGAATTCTTCACCGGCGATCTGACCAATAGCCGCGGCGACGCGTTCCTCGGTGACGGCGATCTCGAAGAACCGGCGGCCGAATTCCTCGTACGTCATGGAGTCATACGCAGTGGAGTGGAAGTCAGACATGATCTTCGTACCTTGTCACGTCCACTGGTCGTCGGCGAACACCCGCACCCCGCGGATGCGCGTCGGCCGGGTCGCCACGTCGGCGAAGACCACCAGGTGCCGCCCGTCGCGGCGGGCCCGCGCGACGGTGACGTTCCCGGCGCGGACCATGCCGTCCCACTGCGCGCCGTGCAGCAGGGCGACCAGCTCGGAGGTCCCGATCCGCTCGTCGTCTCCCCTGGTGAGCTGCGGGGCGTCGCCCAGTCGTCGTTTGACGGCAACCTGGTCGCCGGCGCACGCGTCGTCGAGCAGCGCGCCCACGTGCCGCTTCCCGCGACTGGTCGCCCCACGGAAGCCGGCCAGGAAGCCCGCCGTGCCGGCCAGTCGCTGGTTGCGCAGCAGCGCACCGGAGAGCTGCAGACCCGCGGGCAGGGCGCCGACCCCGTTGCGGGCGAACTGCCACACCATGGCGGGCAGCTCCCAGAATGCTTGCAGCCGAGCGATGTTCAGTGAGTCGTCGAGGTCGTAGCGCAGGAAGGCGGGGATCGTCATCGTCACCGAGGTGCCCATCTTCACCTCGAGGGTCAGGTCGCGGATGACGGCGGAGCCGGAGACCACGTCGCGATCGCGGTGGAACGTGACGTCGCGGGGGCCGATGAACGTGTCGTAGAAGCGGGCGATCTGGGCACGCCCGACGTGGGGTCGCGAGCCGACGGGATCTTCGATGCGGCCGTCGGGGGCGAACAGCGCGACCCAGCCGTCGCGGTCGTGGGCGCCTGCGGCCTCCGGCGAGCGTTCGACGGCGGCGAGCATGTCGGCGATCGGCGGGACCATACCCATTCACTTACCACCCCAATGGCCGTCGGGTGAGCGTCGTGGCGATCTTGGCCGTGGACCTGCACACTGGTGTGGTGCGGTCGACTTCGTGTCGGGCAGATGTGTCGGCGCAGATGAGGAGTAGTCATGAACCAGAATCCGTTCGGAATCGACCCCGAGGATCTCGACCGCGTCATGCGCGAAGCCGGCGACGGCCTGCGTGACGCACTGGGCCGCATGGGCAGGCAGGCCGGGTGGTCCACGCTTCTCGACGAGTTCACCAGGAGCACCCGCCCCAGGAACGAACCCGAGACCGCGGGTGAGACGGGCGACGGCGTGTGGTCGATCTACACCGTCGACGCGTCGGGCGGCGCCCACATCGAAGAGGTGTATCCGACGGAGTTGGACGCGTTGCGCGCCAACAAGAACAACACCGATCCGGGCCGCAAGGTCCGCTTCCTGCCGTACGGCATCGCTGTCAGCGTCCTCGACGGCGAATAGGCCGGCGACCGGGCGCGGTCGAAACGACGCGCCTCCTGGGCGGCACCCGTTAGGCTTTGCCCGCAGCGTCGCCGGAGGCGACCGTGTTCCAGGAGGCTCATCATCATGATTCGCGAACTGACGGTCGCCGCGGCGATCGCCGGGGCCGCCATTGCGCTGGCACCGTCGGCAGCGGCCGACCCGGGTCCGATGTTCCCCGACGATCCCAGCCACTACGACACGTCCGCCACCGACGTGCCCGGCATGAACTATCAGGCGTCGCTCGGTGCGCCGTGCGACAACTATCAGCTGTTCACCTTCGGGCGGAGCCGCGGTGGTTCCACGGTGGTGTGCCACTACATCCCCAATCAGTGGCCGCCCGTCTACACGGGCTTCTGGGTGTCGTCGTATCCGCTGAAGGGCGTGCAGGACATCGGCGCTCCGTGCGACGGCCCCAAGGGCGCGGCCCAGGCACCGGACGGTCGTCCGATGGTGTGCCTCGGAGACCAAGGGTGGCAGCCCGGCACGTTGACGGGTGCGGGATTCTTCCCCGGCTGATCCGTCGACTTCGACCATACGGATACACCTCACCTGTATGGTCGTCCCATGGATAGCGGGACTAACTTCAATCTGTCCGACGTCTTCGGCACCGTCGCCGAGGCCATTGCCGATCAGACGTTCCTGGTGTGGCGCGGCCGACGGTTGTCCTACGGCGAGGTGAACCGCAGGGTCGACGGTTTCGCCAACTACCTCACGTCGGTCGGACTCGGGTGCCACACCGAGCGCGCGGGACTGGAGGGCCACGAGTCCGGCCAGGACCATCTCGGCATCTACCTACGCAACGGCAACGAGTACCTCGAGGCGATGATCGGGTCCTACCGGTCCCGCGTCGCCCCGTTCAACGTCAGCTACCGCTACGTCGAGGACGAGCTGCTGTACCTGCTCACCGACTCGAAGGCGAAAGCCCTTGTCTACCCGGCGGAGTTCGCACCGCGGGTGGCCGAGATCCTCGACCGTCTTCCCGATCTTCGGGTCCTGATCCAAGTCGCCGACCACTCCGGCCACGAGCTGCTCCCCGGTGCCGTGGACTACGAGACCATCCTCGCCACACCGCCCCCCGCGGAGATGCCGACGCCGTCGGGCGACGACCTGTACATCCTCTACACCGGCGGCACCACCGGCATGCCCAAGGGCGTGCTGTGGCGCCAGCACGACATCTTCCTGTCCTCGATGGGTGGCCGGCCGTGGGGCAGCGATCAGCCGCTGGCCTCGCACGAGGAGCTGGCCGAGAAGGCCAGGGCGTCGGCGGGCGCGGTGTCGATGTTGATGATTCCGCCGTTCATGCACGGCGCCGCGCAGTGGGCGGCCTTCAACGCCGTCACCATGGGCGGCCGGGTGGTGATCCCCGACGACGTCGAGCGGATGCGGCCCGCCGAGGTCCTGCGCCTGGCAGCCGAGGAGAAGGTGCTGAGCATGCCGGTGGTCGGCGACGCGATCGCCCGCCCGCTGCTCGACGAGATCGAGGCCGGTGACTACGACCTGTCCGGCCTGTTCACCATCACCAACGGCGGCGCGCCGCTGTCCCCAACGGTGCGCGAGCGCCTCCTGACGGCGCTGCCGCATCTGATGCTGCTCGACGCGGTCGGCGCGTCGGAGTCCGGTGCCCAGATGAGCACGGCGACGACGGCGGGCGCCGAGGTGCAGCCCGCCACGTTCACCCCGCAGTCCGACACGGCGGTCGTCTCGGCCGACCTCGACCGGGTGCTTGCCCCCGGTGAGGGCAAGGGCTGGCTGGCCCGTCGGGATCTGATCCCGCTGGGCTACCTTGGCGACGAGGCCAAGACCGCCAAGACCTTCCCGACGATCGACGGGGTGCGCTGGTCGGTGCCTGGCGACCGGGCAAACGTGTTGTCCGACGGGCGTATTCAGCTACTGGGTCGGGACTCGGTGACCATCAACTCCGGCGGCGAGAAGATCTTCGTCGAAGAGGTCGAGCGGGCCATCGCCGCACACCCGAGTGTCTACGACGTGGTCGTGGTGGGCCGCCCGTCGGAGCGATGGGGCAGCGAGGTGATCGCCGTGGTGCAGTTCGCCGAGGGCGCCGACGCCACCGACGAGGAGCTCGTCGAGGTGTGCCGGACGTCGATCGCGCGCTACAAGATCCCGAAGGCGTTCGTCAGGGTGCCGAAGGTGATGCGCTCCCCCGCAGGCAAGGCCGACTACCGCTGGGCCAAGGACGTCGCCGTGAACACCGGCGCGAGCACCCCCGCCTGACCACGACGCAAACCGACCACCACGCGGGACGTCGGGCGGTAGGTTGACGCCATGGGACCAACCGGTGAATTCACCGCGCCGACAGCGATTTCCACCGTCATGTGCGGTCGTGTGAGGGGTGGCCGACGATGAGCGCCTATTCGCATCCTGAGGCGCTGGCGGGCCGCGCGGTGATCGTCACGGGCGCAGCGCAGGGCGTTGGCAAGGGCATCGCCGGTGCACTGTTGGAACGCGGCGCTCAGGTGTTGCTGGTTGACGTCAAGACCGATGCGTTGGTCGCGACCGTGGACGAATTCGCCACGGCTGGTTGGTCTTCGGAGTTCTTCGTGACAGACCTGCGGGATCCGAGCAGCCCGACGGCGATAGTCGACGCGGCGGTTGGCAGATTCGGCAAGGTCGACGCGTTGGTGAACAACGCGATTGCCACCAACGAGCCAAAGGCGTTGGCGGACATCACCGCCGAGGACTACGACCTGGTGTTCGACGTGGGCCCACGGGCGACCTTCTTCCTGATGCAGGCCGTCCATCCGGTGATGAAGGCCGCCGGCGAAGGAGCGATCGTCAATCTAGGGTCGGGGTCGGGCACCGGCGGCCAGTCCCAATTCGCGGCCTACGGCGCCGCCAAGGAGGCAATCCGGGGCATGTCGAAGGCGGCCGCCCTGGAATGGGGCCGCGACAACATAAGGGTGAACGTGATCTGCCCCTTTGCCGATTCCCCCGGCGTCCAGTTCTGGCGCGACATTGCCCCGAAGGACTTCGAACGGGCACTTCGGTCGGTGCCGCTCCACCGGGTAGGGCGTACGCACGAGGACATTGGGGCTCTAGTGGCGTTTCTGGTTGGTGACGACGGCGGGTTCATCACCGGCCAAACCATCATGGTCGACGGTGGAATGGGCGTATTTCGGTGAGCGGCCGGTCCCTCACACCAAACGCCCAGTAACGGAACGACATCGAGCCCTTAACCGATTCAGTGGGTCGTCGTGCCGTCCCCGCGGCCCGGTGCGACGGTGCCGGGGACGAGACCCCGTCGCGCAGTCCGGTCGAAGTCGTAATTTGCGCTTTGACATGGCGTTTCGTAGAGTTGGCGGCGCGCGAAGCGAATTCGATTCAGACGCATGCCGGATCGCGAAATTGGCTCTCCCGCAACGACATTTGAGACCTCTTCGGTCCCGACGTCGAGAAGTGATGGGCGCCACAGATTTTGGCGATGCCGAAATTGCGTTGCTACCGTCCGTCGTCATGATCGATGCAATTGCGACCACAGCCCTGTTGACTCTGGTCAACCAGGTTTCGGGGACGCCGTACCGCACGGGTGGCGATTCACCGTCCGGTACGGATTGCTCGGGACTCGTGTCGTGGGTGGCCAACGCGGCCACCGGCCGCCCGATCTACGGCGACCGCTTCCACACCGGCAACGAAGAGCAGGCCCTTCTGGCGCGCGGCTTCCAGTACGGCACCCAGCCGGGAGCCCTCAACATCGGCTGGAATTCCGGTCATACCGCGGCCACGCTGCCCGACGGCACTCCGGTGTCCTCGGGTGAGAGCGGTGGAGGGGTAAGGGTTGGCGGCGGCGGCGCCTTCCAGCCCCAGTTCACCAAGCACATGTACCTCCCGGTCGCACAGGATCAGCCCGCTCAAGACCCCCTGGCCCCACCGCCACTGGATCCGCTCGCACCGCCGCCGCCCGCCCCTGGGCCCGCCGACATCCCTCCGGTGGACGGCATGCCCAACGAACTGCCGCCTCCCCCGCCCGGTCCCGAGGTGCCGCCGCCGGGACCGGAACTGCCACCCGCCCCCGACATGGGCCCAACGGCCATCTAGGCCCGCCTGGCGTGGCCGGTACGCTCGGACCCGTGGGCACATCCCCGGTCACACCGTTGCCAGGGCTACGTGAACGCAAGAAGGCTCGTACCCGCCGCCTGTTGGTCGACGCGGCGGTCGACTCGTGTCTCGCGCACGGGTACGAGGCCACCACCGTCGAGCAGATCGCCGAGGCCGTCGAGGTTTCGACCCGCACGTTCAGCCGGTACTTTGCGTCGAAGGACGCGGTGTTCATCGCCGTCATCGACGACCTCGCCGGGGCGATCACCGACGAACTGCAGACCCAACCGTCGGATCTCGGCCCGATGGAGTCCCTGCGGGCGGCGCACGTGGCCGTGCTCACCAGGATCGCCGAACGGCGCCCCGTCGCCGGCCTGACGGCCGAACGCATCGTCGTAATCCTGCAGATCGTCGCGTCCTCGGAGAGCCTTCGCCACGCGACCGTCGACTATCGAAGCCCTGCTGCGATGGCAATCCTGGCCGATCGCATGGGCGTCGCGCCCGACGACAAGCGCCTCGCCTTGGCGGTCTCGCTCTTCGCGACCACGATCGTCAACGCCTGCACGGACGTGGCCGCCGGTGATCCCGACGTCCCCCTTGGCCCGACTTTCGTGACCGATCGGCTCGAGCGGGCACTGACCGACCTGGCTCAGTTCACCGCCGAGCTTCGATTGCCCTGAGCGCGAGCTACTTTCGCCTCCGCGCGCCAAAGCCGGCGATCGCGATGCCGATCACGGCCACGATCGGACCGATGACCGACCACGTGGTGGTGTTCGACATCGGGCTTCCGCCGACGACGCCGAAGCCCTGAAGGGCCCACAGCACGCCGAAACACGTGACGACGACACCGAGGCCGAGGATGGCTATGCGCATGGTTCGACAGTAGACGGCGCGGAGACGGACCGCCGCGTCGCGCCCCACAGTCCGACGCCGATCCCCACCACCGCTCCCCCGAGCCCGATGACCTGCTGGGACCGCCGCATCTGGTGGTGGGCCTTGAGACCTCCGAGGAGATCCGCGGCGTCGGCGCCGCCAGAGGCGAGGAACCAGCCCCTGGTGTCGCGCCCGCGGATAGCGGCCGCGGCCAGCAGTCCGCCGATGAGGGCGTCGCGGTAGCCCATCGAGGACAGCAGGAGGCGCGCCCCGCCCACGGGTTCCTCAGGGTCGCCCCACCACCGGTTGGCGCGGACGGGGTCGACGAGGAACGACAGACCCGAGGCGAGCCGGATGCCACCTACGACGAGTGCGGCGCGATCGATCGACATGACGGGAGCCTAGAGCCTCCCGCCGGCACCCGTCGGCGGTTTGGCTAGCGCCCGAAGCCCGCGTTCCGCAGCGCCTCGGCCATCGATCCCGAGGGCAGCGCCGACTCGCGCCGGCCGGAATCCTTGGGTCGGTTCGACTTTGGCCGATCGCCCCGGGGCTGCTGCTGCCCGGGTGCCCGACCCTGGCCGCCAACCTGCTGTCCGCCGCGTTGCTGTGGGGTGTCGTTGAGGCGAAGGGTCAGCCCGATCCGCTGCCGGTCCACGTCGACCTCGAGAACCTTCACCTTCACCACCTGACCCGACTTCACCACCTCGTGGGGGTCGGAGACGTATCGGTCGGACATCGCCGAGACGTGCACCAGACCGTCCTGATGTACGCCGACGTCGACGAAGGCGCCGAACGCGGCCACGTTGGTGACGACGCCTTCGAGGACCATTCCCGGCTTCAGATCGGCCACCTTCTCAACGCCCGCGGCGAACGTGGCCGTCGAGAACGCCGGCCGCGGATCGCGGCCCGGCTTCTCCAATTCGGCGAGGATGTCGGTCACCGTCGGAATGCCGAAGCGCTCGTCGGCGAACTCGGCGGGCTTCAGCGAGCGCAGCGACCGCTCGTCACCGATGAGCTCGGCGAGCGTCACCCCGGCACGGTCCAGAATGCGCCGGACCACGGGATAGGACTCCGGGTGCACACCGGACCCGTCCAGCGGATCGTCACCGCCGTTGATCCGCAGGAAGCCGGCACACTGCTCGAATGCCTTGGGGCCCAGGCGCGGAACCTTCAGCAGCGCCTTGCGGTTGCGGAACGGACCCGTCGACTCGCGGTGGGCGACGATCGCCTCGGCCATGGTGTCCGTCACCCCGGAGACCCGCGCCAACAGCGGCACCGACGCCGTATTCAGGTCGACGCCGACGGCGTTCACCGCGTCTTCGACCACCGCGTCGAGACTGCGCGCCAGCGTGCCCGGCGTGATGTCGTGCTGGTACTGACCGACGCCGATCGACTTCGGATCGATCTTCACCAACTCGGCCAGCGGATCCTGCAGTCGCCGCGCGATCGACACCGCACCGCGGATGGTGACGTCGAGATCCGGAAGTTCGTGCGCGGCATACGCCGACGCCGAGTACACCGACGCACCGGCCTCGCTGACCATGGCCTTCGCCGGCGCCTTCGCCCCGGAGGTCGTGATGTCGGCGATGAGTTCGCTTGCCAGCGCGTCGGTTTCGCGCGACGCCGTCCCGTTGCCGATGGCAATCAGGTCCACGCCGTGACGAGCGATCAGCGCACCGAGCATCGCCTTGGACTCGTCCCACTTCTGCTGCGGCTGGTGCGGGAAGATCGCGCAGTGGTCGAGCACCTTGCCGGTGGCGTCTACCACGGCGACCTTGACGCCGGTGCGGAAGCCGGGGTCGAGTCCGAGTGTCGTGCGGGTGCCCGCCGGCGCCGCGAGTAGCAGATCCTTGAGGTTCTTGGCGAACACCGACACCGCGTCCAACTCGGCCCGCTGCTTGAGCTTGATCCGCGCGTCCACCGCCGCGGACACCATGAGCTTGACCCGCCAGGCCAGCTTCACCGTCGTCGCCAACCACGGCGTCGCGGGGGTCTTCGCGGTCAGGTCTACGCCAAGGGTCTGGGCGACCATCGCGTGATAGACGTCGTCGTCGCCACCGTCGAGGTTGAGTGAGAGCACCTGCTCCTTCTCACCACGCATGACGGCCAACACGCGATGCGACGGCATCTTCTCCAGCGGTTCGGAGAATTCGAAGTAATCTCGAAACTTCTGTGCAGCAGGGTTTTTGGCAGCATCGGACGATGAGAGCGACGTGCGAAGAGTGCCGTCGGCCCAGAACTTCGCGCGGACGGCACCGACGAGTTCGGCGTCCTCGGCGGCGCGCTCGATGATGATGTGCCGCGCCCCGTCGAGTGCGGCCGCGGCATCGGCGACGTCCTCACCGAGGAAGTCGGCGGCCGCGGCCTCCGGCACCAGCGTCGGATCCGCCAGCAACCGGTCGGCCAGCGGTTCCAGTCCCGCTTCGCGGGCGATTTGCGCCTTCGTCCTGCGCTTGGGCTTGTACGGCAGATAGATGTCCTCGACCCGTGACTTGGTGTCCGCCGTCAGCAGCGCCGTGCGCAGCTCGTCGGTGAGCTTGCCCTGTTCGGAGATGGAGGCGATCACCGCCGTGCGGCGAGCGTCGAGCTCGCGCAGGTAGCCGAGACGCTCCTCCAGTAGGCGAAGCTGCCCGTCGTCGAGGCTGCCGGTGATCTCCTTGCGGTAGCGGGCGATGAACGGCACCGTCGCGCCCTCGTCGAGCAATCGGACGGTCGCGGCCACTTGGGCTTCGCGGACGGCCAGTTCGTCAGCAAGGCGGGCATTTACGGACTTGACGGTAGGGCTCGGAGTCACGCCGAGACCCTACCCAATGCCCCCGACGGAGCCCGGTGGGCAACGCCCGTGTGGTCAAATCAGCAGGCCATGACCAGAGAACTCCCCCGGCAGGTCTTCGTCCGCGGCGCGCTCGGCGCGGTGGCGACGGCCGTCCTGGGGGCCTGCGGAGCGCCGACGCCGCCCGGGCCCGCGACGACACCAGCCGAGCCGGGGCACTCGGCACCGGACTGGACCAAGCTGGCCGCCGCGGTCGACGGGACGGTCGTCCTCCGTGGCGACGGGGGTTACCCGGCCGCCAAGACCGTGTTCAACACCCGCTTCGCCGGGTCGACGCCGGCCGCCGTCGTCACGGTCACCTCGGTCGAGGACGTTCGCGCCGCCCTGCGGTTCGCCTCGTCCAGCGGCGTCGCGGTCACCGCCCGAAGCGGCGGGCACTCCTACGTGGGCGCGTCGGCGGCGGACGCCACGCTGGTGGTCGACCTACGCCGCCTTCCCGGCGGGGTCACCTTCGACGACGGCACCGGACGGGCGACGGTGTCCCCCGCGGCGGACATCAGCTCGATTCAAAACGCGCTCAACGCCTTTGGTAGGTCCATTCCCACCGGTAGCTGCCCGTCTGTCGGTGTTGCCGGGTTGACGTTGGGTGGCGGGCTCGGCGCCGATGCCCGCCGGTACGGGCTGACGTGTGACGCACTCGTCTCCGCGACGGTCGTCCTGCCCGACGGCGAGACGGTCACCGCCTCGCCGGGCGACGATGCCGACCTGTTCTGGGCTCTGCGCGGCGGCGGCGCCAACAACGGCATCGTGACGTCGTTCACCTTCGACACGTTCCCGACCACCGGCCGCGACGTCGTCACGCTGGTCTTCGGAGAGGACGCCGCCGCACGGGTGCTCGTCGGCTGGCACGAGTGGCTCGTGGCGGCGGACCGGGCGGTGTGGGGCATGGTGAACCTCACGGTCGGCCCGGGACGTGGACGCTGCTCGGTGGTGCTGGCCACGCCGGCCGGTGACGGACCTGCTCGGGCCGCAGGCGTTCTGGCGGCGATCGGAGTGCCCACCGTCGGCCAGACCATCCGGACGTTCGACCACCTGGGCGTCGTCGCGTACTTCGGCGGCGGACCCGACGCGGTGCGACCGCGGGCGTTCGTCGCGGGCTCAGACGTCGTGGCGCGGATGACACCGGCGGCGGCTGAGTCGATCGTCGCGGCGACCTCCGCGTGGCCGCGGGCTGGCGGCGCGGCGACGGCGGTCGTCGAGTCGCTCGACGGGGCGATCGGCGACGTCGACCCGGCCGCCACCGCGTTTCCCTGGCGGCGCCACGCGGCGAACGTGCAGTGGTACGTCGAAACACCCACCCCTGAGCTCACCGACGCGGCGGACCGCTGGCTGACCGCGGCGCACGCAGCGCTGGGCGCACACTCGGCCGGCGGATACGTCAACTACCTCGAGCCGTCGACCCCCGCGGTGCGCTACTTCGGGCCGAACCTGCCACGCCTGTCCGCCGTCCGTCGGCGGTGTGACCCCCAAGGAGTCATGTTTTCGAGTCTGCGGTTCTGACGACCGCGCAGGTCCTGGCGGCTGCCGTCGCCGCGACGAACGCTCCGAGTGCCGACCAGCCGTCGACGCCGGCGAGGCCGTCCTTGGCCATCAGCAGCAGGGCGACGCCCGCCACGCACACCAGTACGCCAGCGGCCGCCGATCGGATGCCGGTCGCCCGAGCCGAGGCGTCCCACCAGGGAAGCCGGCGATGCTCCAAGGGCGACAGCAAGGCGAACGTCAGTGCCATGACCACCGCGAAGACGGCGGCCCGCAGCGCGAGGCGGCCCCAGAAACCCGGTTCGTGCACGTCGTAGGCATCGACGCCGACCGCGTGCAGCGTGAAGGTGGCCACGGCGATCGCGGGAATGTGCCAGAGGTAGAGCGTCATCGCTCCTCCGTTGCCGAGGGCGACGGCGCGCCAGACCCTCGGCCGTGCGGCCCAGCGGCGGATGGCGCCAGCGGCGAGCACGAACACGCACGACATCCAGGTGCAGTGCAGTGCGAGCAGCAGCGTGGGCGGCGACACGTTGGAGAGCCGCTCGGCGCCCGTCACGACCAGGGACACCTCGTACGGTCCGAGGGCGACGGCTGTGATCGCGGCGGCGAATGCGACGACCGCAGCGGCGAGCGCGGCCCGTGGGTTGACCAGGTTGCGCGCGTAGGCCACGCCGATCACCACCGGGATCAGCCAGACGAACAGGAAGTTGGCCACCCCGGCTTCGGGAGCGCAGACGGCGAGCCGGATCGCGTCCGTCCCCGCCGAGGCGGCGAGAAGGGCGACGACGACGAGGGCGATCGCGCGCCCGGACCGCAGTCGGGTCATGGCGGGGACGAACGCGAGCACCACCAGGTACACGCCGAGAAACCACAGCAGGGCGACGGATTCGCGCCCCAGTCCCGCCGCGGACTCGGCTCCGAGCACCAGCCGGGTCACCAGCAGTCCGAGCACCCATGCCGCGAGATACCAGAACACCGGGCGGCATAGTCGCTGGCTTCGGGTGAACAGCCAGGTGCCCCACGCCGTTCCCGGCCGCCAGCCGTAGGCGCCCGCGGCACCGCCTGCCAAGAAGAACAGCGGCATGACCTGCACGATCCACGTGATCGGGGCGATCACGGGCAGCTCACCAAGCAGATTGCCGATCCGCAGGCCGCCGGGGCCGATGGTGGCGAGCAGGAGCGCGCAGTGTCCGAACATCACCACGACGAGAGCGCCCAGCCGGGCGACGTCGACTGCGCGGTCTCGGACGGGTGCGGAGTCGTCGGCGACCGTGGGTGCGCCGGTGGTCGACCTGGTCTGTGCCATGTTCCCAGCATGCCGGGCAAACGGCTGCGGTGGATGAGTAGGACTACGCGAATTTTGGGGCGCCGGGTCGGATTCGCCTACATTGCAGGTAATGCGTCCGTTACTGATCCTTATCACCGTCCTGGTCGGCGTCCTGGCGTCGTCCACCGCTCCCGCCGGTGCCGAAACGCAGGCAATGCCCGATCTGAGTGGTTATGCGACGGTGTCGACGTACCCATTCGTGATGGGCAACGAGGTGTACTTCCAAACCCCTGACGGGCTGCTCTGTGCGATTCAGCCGGCCCGCGGCGCCGCGGGGTGCGACGGACGGCTGCCCGGCACGCCCGCCGAGGTCAACGAGATCGCCCTGAGTCCCGATGCCAGCACCCGGGGTCTGCTCGCGACCGCCAACCATCGCTTCGTGAAGTCGACCGGAAATGCCGCCCCGCTGCTGCGCGAGGGCCAGAAGATCGTCTTCGGGGACTTCTCGTGCGCCGTCGGCGCCGGGTCGTTCACCGCGTGCGTCAAGGGCCAGCCGGCGTCGCAGTGGATGGTGTTGTCTCCCAACGGAACCGGCGTCGGACCCAAGACCGACGGGCTGCCGCCGGGCTTCCCGGACCCGAACGACTTCGTCGTGGGCGACGAGACCTACATCGTCGGCCAGGGCGCGAAGAACCTCTTTCCGGTCTTCACCGTCGAGGGCGGTCTCACCTGTTCGATCGTCGTCTTCAGCGGTGGCGAAATCGGCTGCGACGGACCGCTACCGGGTGTCACCGGCGGGGAGAACGAGGTGTTCGCGCAACTGCCGGGCGCCGCGGGGATCCGCCGTACCGACGCACCGAAGTTCAAGACACCCGCCTATCCCGGCCCGGTGAAGCAGCTGCCGGTCGGGTACCGCGTGCACGGAATCGGGTCGGTGTGCATGGCGCTGCCCGGGGGCGTGGCGTGCACGGGGACGTTGGCCGGGGCGGTCAACGGCTTCGAGGTGACGCCGGCGGGGGTGTCGACGTTCGGCGGGTGATCCTCCCCGTCAGGGGTTGGGCCGCTGATGTTCCCACGTCTGAAGCACGTTGACGTACGGGTCGGGTGGGACCGACAGGGCGCCGACGAACGGATGCTCGAGCGCGAAGATCAGGTAGATCACGAAACCCATCAGGCCAGCGGTCAAGCCGACCGCGCAGGCGTGCACGACGAGGTCGCGGGTGCCGAAGAGGAACGTGAACGCCATGACCACGGCGCCACCGCCGACCAACAACACCCAGAGTTCACCGGGAACCGCCGCGTCGCCGGCCGTGACCCGCATCTTGCGGTTGGCGCTCAGGTCGTTCAACTTGACGATGTCGTGGTCGAAGAACGCAATCTCGTTGCGGCTCTGCGGTTGAACGCTCAGGTAGGCCGACCAGACGTCGGTCATCGGGCCGGATTCCTCCTCGATGGTCTCCCCACGTCGCATCCGCGGTAGTTCGTCGTCGATCACGTCCTTGGTGTAGGCAATGAGGCTCCGCTGAACCTCCGCCCGGTCCGTGGGTGGTATCGCGACGGAGTCCCTCAGCAGCTCGGCGATGGCACTTGCCTCCGCCTGGGTGGCGTCCTCGGCGTCACCGAACTGTTCCCACACCACGACCACCAGGAACGCCACCAGTACCGCGTACAAGACGCCGGCCAGTTGGAAGACTTGCGAGGACACCAGATTCGCGCTCTCGAGCCTGGTGTGCGACACCAGCTTTCGGAAGACGAGGAGCCCACCGACCGACAACCCGACCACGACGGCCACGGCAAGGAACCCGAGTAGCGGGGCGGGCATCTGTAGCAGCCAGATCACGGGCAGTGTCCCCCAGTCCGGCGGACGCGAGCCGTCCGCAGCGCCATTATGGCCAATCGGGCCGGTGCGAGCGGGGTAACGCCGAGATGGACCCTCTCAGATGACCGAGCGCAACCCGAGGGCGGTGGACACCTGCGCCGCGACGACGCATACGCCCGTGGCGAGCTGCCGACCCACGGGGCCGGGCAGATCGTCGACGTGTCCGCACGCGGAACCCAGCACACCGCCCCTCGGCAGCACCGCCACCACGCCCGGAGTCAGTTGCAGGACAACGGCATAGCCGTCGTGATCGCCGGTCGTGAGGGTGCCGTCGTCGTAGGCGTTGCCGAGGGGGACGACGCCGACCACGGTCGCGGCGCCGCTGGCGACGAGCCGACGGGCCAGTGCCGCGCGAGCGGTCTCGGACGAGACGTACTCGTGGGTGAAGGGGTTGGCGGGGTTGAGCTGTTCGGTGCTGAACGCGCCCGACCACACGTAACCCGCGCCGTTGGCCGCGGGGGCGGCCCCGAACATCCGGCCGTGGTCGTTGGGGAACAGGAAGAAGTTGTCGGAGAACGCCTGGAGGAAGCCGGTGGGCTGCTGTCCGTAGCTGGCGCCGTTGATGATTCCGGAGAAGCCGGTGCTGTGAATTGGTTGGGCGGGGAATCCGGCTCGGGTCATCGCGGCGTCGAGCCGGGCCGCGGATTCCGCGGAGCTCGTCGACGTCGGGTCGAGGATGATGACGTTGACGGGTTCGAGAACCGTCTTGCCGCCGTGCCGAACGCCGCCGTAGTTGGCGATCTTCCCGTTGGGTTGGAGCAGCCAGGTCCCGATGTCGCCGTACACGGTGTGCGCGACGTCGGTGGGGCGCGGCGCGTCCGGCGCCGCGACGGGTGCGGCGGCGTTCGGCTGAACGGTGGTCACCGCGGCGGCGGGTTTGGCGAGGGCGGTGGCGCCTTCGATCTCCCGTCGAATCAGCTGCAGCGCCCCGAGCACGACCTGTCCCGGAGCTACCGGCGCGCCGCCGGTGCGCGTCGTCGAGGTGCTCTTGGACGCTGCGGGTGAACCGGTGACCGCGGTCGTGGTCGGCGCCTCCTTGGCAGGGGCGGTGACGTCGTCGGCGGCGGGCTGAGCGGCGGTCGCCGAGGGGGACGAATGCTTGGTCGCCCGGCCGTTCCCGGAGCCCGGCTTGCGGGTGGATGGCCGGGTCGACTCGGCACCGGGAGATTCGGGCGAGTCGGCCACGGCGGTGCCGCCGGAGGCTGCCTCGTCAGCGCCTGCGCCCTTGACCGTCTTGGTCGTCTCGGACGACTTGGTCGACGACTGCGAGCTGCTGCCGCTCTTGGGACCGTCGGTGCCGGTGGTCCCCTCGGCATGGGCGACTCCGGCTCCACCGGCGACGGCCGCGCCGATGCCCAGTGCCAGCGCCAGTGCGCCGATTCGGCCGACGTAGTTGGCCGCGCCCGCGCCGGTTACCGCCGCGTGCCGCGGCGCATGGCTGGATTTGCTGTGCCGCCCCATCGCCATCCCCCTGGATTCGCTCGTCTCGAGGGACTTCGCGCGCTTCTCACCGGTCCTCGACCGACGAATCGTATACGCACCGCGCCGGTCGTCGGCAAAGGAACCGCCACGATGGGCGGTGGGGCGGCAAGGGGGAGCGAGACGCCCGTCCTCCCCCAGCAGGCACGTCGAATTGCCTCACCCCTTGCCTGTCGAAGGTGGTCGATCGGGCGCAATCTGCCCAGACTGCCTTCGCCACCAAACGGGTAGACCAAATCCGTTTTCAGCAAACCGTCAACGGGTGTGATGAAGTCGGGGCGTCATTTGCCGGCCGCGAACGCCAGGGTTCGGGCGCCGGACCGCCTGAGACGATTTAGGGGCGGGGCCGCAGGCCACGTCACCGCAGCCCCGCGAGACGCAACTTACCTGCCCGTCAACGGTTCGGCATGTCGAGGGCTTCGGCGTCACTTTCTTGGGTGTGCAGGCCGTACGGCACGGCGGTCAGCATCGTGACGGAAAGCTCGGCGCCGTTGGGCAGGCCGTAGGTGCGCCGCTCCCCCGCGCGGGCGCCGACGATCGCCGCCCCCAGTGGCGACTGGACCGAATAGACCTCCAGGTCACCGTGTTCGGCGCCGCGCACGCCAAGCAGGAACGTCTCCACGTCGCCGGTGTCGCCGTACCGCACCGTGACCACCATGCCTGGCTCGGCGACCCCGTCGTCGGGCGGATCCTCGCCGACGACTGCGTTCAGCAGCAGGTCGTGGATTCGTTGGATGCGGGCTTGGCGGGCGCGCCTGACGGCGATTGCGTTTTCGTCGGCGTCCTGGTCTCCAGGGGAGCTCGCACACAGTTCGCGCAGAGTGTCGAACTCGCGGCGCAGCCGCTCGTGGGCGCCCGCCGATATCCACACCCGGTCGGTGATGGTCGTCATTCGAGGTTCCTTTCATGGGTTGCCGTCAGGGGCGGGCGGTGAACGGTTGCGCCGCCCCTGACGACTCGCAGCGCCCGAGGTGGGCGGAGGTAGGACCGTCAGGCGACGGCGCGTCGCCGTGGATCGAAGGGCCGCAGCACTTCGGGTTGCTTGCCGGTGGTGATCTGTTCGGCGAGAAGGCGTCCCGTCACCGGACGCGGACCCGCCCAGACATCGCTGCGCTCGTCGCCGCCCATGTCGCTGCCTCCGTCGTCGAAGTCGTGTGCTGATGACTCCATGGTGCGGCGGGCGGCGCGGCATTACTTGGCGCGAGAGGACAACGACGAGCAGCACAGTTGTCGGATCTCGACAACGGCTGTTTCGTACAGTCAGGTGCCGTCGACGGCGGCGAGTTCGACCATCATGGCCAGCCGCTTGCGGGCGTCGGTCAGGGGGAGATCGGTGACCTCACCCATCTTGCGCAGGCGGTATCGCACGGTGTTCTCGTGGACGCCGAGCCGAAGACCCGCCGCCGCGGGATCCCCGAGCGCCTCGAGCCACGCCCTCAGCGTCGACGCGTACTCCGTTGCGTGGACCCGATCGTGTCGTCGCAGCTCGGCGATCGGCCCCCGGTCGGGGGTCCGGCCGGACCGAGCTGCGGTACGGAGCCGCTGCAGCAATATCTCGTCCCAGGATTCGTCGTAGGCCGGAGGCTCGGAATCGGCGGGCTTGCTCACGTGAAGGGCCAGACATTCGTCGGCCTCCTGGCGGGCCGCCGGAAGGTCGGTCGCGGTCGCCGACTTGCTGATGCCTGCAGTCACCGTCGTCCGGTCGGGCAGAGCCGCGCGAAGACCGGCAACCCACGCGCGCGCCGCGGTCGCCGGCTCACCGGGCAGCAGGGTGTAGACGGTGTTGCCTGCCAGCGCGCTCCGTCCTGGGCGCGACCAGCCGAACCCGGCGGTCGCACGCTCGAATGCCAAGAGCAGAGCCGCATCCCGCTCCGCGTCGATAGACGCCTGCACGGCGATAACCCGCATCGGTCCCCGCGGCACCCCGAGCCTGCTGGCCGACGCGGCGGCGTCGGCGCTGCCGTCCAACAATCGGATCACCAGGTCGGACTCCACCTGACGCTCGAGGTCGGCGCTGGCGCGTGACCTCAGCAGGTGCAATGCCACGGTGCGGGCGCCGTCAGCCAGCGCGGTGCGTTCGGGGTCGACCAACGGTTCGCGGCACGAGACCCATACCGACCCCATCAGTTCTCGTCCGGACCGCACCGCGACCACCATGCGGCCGGACAACCCGTGGTCGTCGTCGGGGCCGACGAAGAGGGGGTCGTCGGAGGCCGCGAGGTGCGCGAATACCCCACGTGCCGAGAAGAATTCGTGCAACCGCTCCGACGCCTGCCGACCCATGATCGTCGCGACCCGGGCGGGGTCGGCGCCGTCCTGCCTGCTGGAGTAGGCGAGCACCCGCGCCAACGCGTCCTCGATGGTGACCGCACCGCCCGTCGATTCGGCGAGACTGTCGGCCAGCGCGAACAAATCGGTGGGGCCACGGCCTGATTCGGTCTCACGTCCTTCCAACACCAGCCCGTAGACCACCGCCGCGAGCTCACTCCACCGCACTGCAGGCTCGACGACCAACACCGCGACTCCCGCCGCCTCCGCCGAGGATGCAGTGTCGCCGTCGTCCCGAACGAGCACCGCCGTCGCGCGCGCCGAGACCGCCCATCGCACCGCCTCGTCGACTGAGCGCGCCTCGACGGCCAACAGCACGTCGCCCGTCACCGGTCCCCCGACGGCAACCTCGTGCAGCACCACGCTGCCCAATTCGGCGGAGCGCGGCATCGGGCAGACGCGCAACTGGACGCCGTAGCCGCCCAACACGTTGACCAGCCTGTCCAGCGTGATCACGCACGCCTCCCATCCGGTGCGGTACTGGAACCACCCGACGGCCAGTCAATAGTTCGCGGCGCAGGAACTCAAGGCGCCCGACGGTGTCACCCCGCCGGATGATCAGTTCTGCGGCGAATAACCCGGTCTGGCCAGCAGGTCCCGGATGCCGGCGTCGATGAACGCGGTGTCCACCGGGTTGGGCCCTCCCCCGGCGAAGTGACCCCAGATACCGGGAATGACGCGTACCTCGCCGTTGGCGATGAATTGCGTCGCCCAGTGCTCGTCCTCGGGAGGGAAGTAGAGATCCTTTTCCGCTGGCATCGCCAGAAGCGGACAGCGGATCGAGGCGAGCGCCTTCTCGACGTCACCGCCGAATCCTGGTGTGTTGCCCACGTTTCCGCTATGCCAGGTCCTGAGCATGGTGATCAGGTTGTTGGGATCGCGCCCGTCACGGAAGAAGTTCTCCCAGAAGCCGTACAGGAAGTCGTCGAACGAGGTGAACCCCATCTCGCGCCACGCCTCCTCCCAGTAGAACGCCTGCGAGAAACCCCAGCCCGAGTACACCCGGGCAAAGGCCCGTAATCCCTTGACGGGTAATGCATCCGGGGAGTAGTCGCCATCGGCCCACACCGCGTCGGCGGTGAGCGCGGCGATCAACGACTCGAGGAAGACCTTGTTGTGCGGCGCGGTCTTGCTCGACCCGCAGAACGGTGCGGCACGTTGCACCATCTCCGGATGGCTCACGGCCCACTGATAGGTCTGGCCGGCACCCATCGACCATCCGGTCACGAGCGCGATCGTCGACGCCCCGAACTTCTCGGTGACCAGTTTGTGTTGCGCCTCCACCTGGTCGTAGAACGTCACGGCGGGAAAGCGGGCCCGATCGTAGGGGGACGGGGTGTTGGACGGCGACGAGGAGAGTCCGTTGCCGAGCATGTTGGGCACGACGATGAACCACTCGTCGGGGTTGAGCGCCTTGTCGGTGCCGATCAACCATTCGTTGTCGGTGTGCCACCCCGAGTACCACGTGGGGTAGACGATGACGTTGGTCTTGTCGGCGTTGAGCGTGCCGTAGGTCTTGTAGGCGAGCGTCGCGCCTCGCAGCGTGGCGCCGCTCTGGAGCGTGAAGTCGCCGAGTTCGAAGTGCTCGGCATCGGTGGGAGCAGGCATGACGGATCCCCTTTGACTCTTAGGTGCTGACCGCGCACTGTCCGCGGTCGACGCGTTGCGGACCCTGCGCCGACGGTCGCACGTCGACGTCGAAGATCGCCGTCGGAATGTAAAGCGTGGCACAGGAATTCGGGACGTCCACGACGCCGGACAGGCGGCCTTCGACCGGCGCGGCGCCAAGCATCAGGTACACCTGCTCGCGTGTCCAGCCGAACTTCGAGAGGTACTCGATGGCGTTCAGACAGGCGTTTTGGTAGGCCAGCGTGCTGTCCAGGAAGTGTTGCGTGCCGTTGCGGTCGACGGAGAACCCGACGAAGGTGAGGAATTCGGAGTATCGCGGTTCGACGTTGCCTGGCATGAAGATCGGGTTCGTGGTGACGCCGTAGGTCTCCATTCCGCCCTTGATGATCTCGACTCGGAGGTCGATGAATCCACCCATTTCGATGGCGCCACAGAAGGTGATCTCGCCGTCGCCCTGGGAGAAGTGCAGGTCACCCAGCGACAGGTTGGCCCCGTCGACGAACACCGGGTAGAAGATCCGGCTCCCCTTGGAGAGGTTCTTGATGTCCTGGTTGCCGCCGTTCTCCCGCGGGGGCGCGGTTCTGGCTGCCTCGGCGGCGACGCGTTCGTAGTCCGCGCCGGTGAGGCTGCCGAGAACTGCGTTGGACGGCAGCGGCGGCAACGCCAGTGGCGGAACGCGTTCGGGGTCCGTCGCGATGAGTGCGCCTTCTCGGGCGTTCCAGTTGGCGAGCAGGTCCGCGCTCGGCGCGGTTCCCATCAACCCCGGATGGATGAGCCCGGTGAATTCGACGCCGGGGATGTGCCGGCTGGTCGCCTTCTGCCCGGTGAAGTCCCACACGGCCTTGTAGGCCTCCGGGAACCAGTCGGTCAGAAAGCCGCCACCGTTGCTCTTGGCGAAGAGTCCCGTGTAGCCCCAGCCCTGGCCGGCGACCGGACCGCTCTCCTGAGGGACGGGGCCGACGTCCAGGATGTCGACGACCAGGAGGTCGCCCGGCTGGGCGCCTTCAATGGCGAAGGGTCCGGAGAGTTGGTGCACCATCGACAAGTCGCAATCGCGGATGTCGTTCGCGTCGTCGGAGTTGACGATGGTTCCGTCGAACCACTCCTTCGATTCGACACGAAACGTGTCGCCCGGCTTGACGGTGGCGACTGCGGGAATGTCTGGGTGCCAACGGTTGTGGCCGACAAGCTCCTGCTCGCGGAACGGCTTGCTTTGATCGACGGGAAATATGACGTCGGGCACGGCGGTCTCCTCAATCAACCTGATGGACGGGCGGAACTCTTGCGCTTAGCTAGGGGCGCGGCAGACGCGACGTCGGCGAGGCGGTGCCGCGGGTGGATCGGTACGTCTGGTCGTTGGTCGTCCTGGTGACCACCCCTGGCGAGGATTGCGACCTTTCGTGCATGTCGAGTGCCTTCACGCCGGGGGCGTGTCGGCTCGTCAGCGCCGGTGACGAGAACACCCGCCGGGCCGGACCGCCACACGAATCGCACTCCACACTGGTGGGAGCGGTGCCAATCGGAAACGACACCTCTACGAAACCATCTGTAAGACAACGATATTGGTAACCAGCCATGGCGCGCCTCCCGCTGACCGACGGCATTGATCCCAAATGGGATCAATATGGCTGAACCTACACTCCCACCGGGGAACGTCAAGCGCAAGCGCAAGATCTGCGCCCGTTCGCAGGGAGCTCTACGGTAGAGAGGTCTCCGTCAGGTGAGACGAACAGATCTGCGCGATCGTCGGTTCGACGTCTCGGAGGAGCCCTTGGCCATGGGAGGACAGTCGCAACGTCGTCCTGCGACGATCGTGCGGGGCCAGCGTCCGGAAGACGGCGCCAATGTCGACGAGAGAATCGACGATGCGGGTCGCCGAGGTCGACGGGACGACCAACGCGTCGATCACGTCGGACATCGAGCAGCCCGGATTGGATTCGATGTGGGCCAGCGCGCGCCAGCGATCCACCGTGAGATCGGTACTCGACAGCGCGGTTTCGAGACGTGCGGCCACGACGGCCGCCCGCCTGAGCAGTTCGAGAGTATCCGCGACAGCTTCCATGACCTGCCTTCTGCAAACGACTCCACCCGCGGTCAGACCGCACCCGGAGCCAGCATGCCAGATGGCGCGCCCGTTCTCGAACATCGAGCCTCGTGCCCCAACGATTTTCGGGTCGCCCTGGTGTTGCCCCGGCGGGGTCCCGCGGGGATGTTCGGTCTCGAGTGTCACGCCGCAGCGGAGCTGGCAGCCGCCGAGATCGACGCAGCGGGCGGCGTCGCAGGCCGCTCCGTGGAGTTCGTGCACGTCGACGGCAGCGGCGACCCGGCGGCCGTGGCCGCCACGATCGGGGCACTCCTGGAGTCGGGCTCGATCGATGCCGTCACGGGGTGGCACCTGTCGAACGCGCGCCAGGCCATCGCGAAGGTCGTCGGCGGCCACGTGCCCTACGTCTACGCCGCGGCTTACGAGGGCGGCGAGCGTAGCGACGGCGTGCTGTGCAGCGGAGAGGTTCCCGGCGATCAGATCGTGGCCTCACTGCACTGGTTGCGCACCGAGGAGCGGCTGAGTCAGTGGTTCATCGTCGGCAACGACTACGTGTGGCCCCGCGGAACGGCCGCCGCGACGCGAGTCGGGTTGCGCGACACCGGAATCGAGATATTCGGCGAGAGATTTCTGCCGCTCGGCACCCACGACCCGGCGTGCTGGGATCGCGTCCTGAACGAGATCGTGCGCAGCGGCGCGCAGGGCGTGATCT
Source organism: Mycobacterium sp. AT1 (assembly GCF_002043095.1). Classification (GTDB taxonomy): domain Bacteria; phylum Actinomycetota; class Actinomycetes; order Mycobacteriales; family Mycobacteriaceae; genus Mycobacterium. Next base: position 25,934 of record NZ_MVOC01000071.1, read on the forward strand.
CACTGCTGGTGGGATCGGATGCGGTGCGCTTCAACCGAGCCTTCGGGGACAAGGGACTGGACGCGGCGATCACCCGCTTCAGCCCGTTCACCGACGAGACCGTGATCCTTGCCAGTGGCGCAGAAGCGACCGCGAACCTGTTCGTCTCCGCGGGGTGGTTCGCCGGGCTGGACTCGGCGTCGGCCGTCGAATTCACCGCCGGCTTTGGTCGCGCGTTCGATCTGGTGAACGGGATCAGCCCGGCCGACGAGTCGGCCGCCCCACCCCCGGGCACCATGGCCGAGACGACTTACTCCGGGGTTCACCTGCTCGCGGGGATCGCAGGCACGTCGGTGCCGACTGTCGAGGATGCGCGACGCGCCTTCGGCAAGTGGGGATGGGACTCACCGCACGGGCCGGTCGACCTGCACCGCGGGTCCGCGCGACATCCCGTACACATGGCGAAGGCGCGCGGTGTCGAACTCGACGTCGTCGCACGCGTTCGCTGACCGATCTTCGCCAACACCAGTCAGAGAGTTTTGGTGCACGAGCACCATCGCCGGCGGACTTAGGATCTCAACGTGGGAGGAGTCTTTCGAGTCGATCCGGCCCGGCTTCGAACCGCCGCCGCGGCACAGAGCGACGTCGGAGCCTACGTGTCGGGCATGGCCACCGGGCCGTCGATGGTCAACGCAGGCACCGGCATGTCGGGACTGCTCGTCGAGCAGGCATGCCAACTCGCCGGAACGATGTTCGACGCCGCCGCCACGGCCGTCCACGACGAACTCGCCGCCCACGCGATGAATCTCTCGGCTGCCGCTGACAGGTACCACCAAACCGACGGCGACCTCGGCCGTCGGCTAGGCACGATCGCATAGTGATCACGGCCGGGGGACCGCCGCCGTGACCGTGACGATTCCACAGGTCGAGGCGTCCCGGCCGGAGATGTTGACCCAATCGGCCGCGCAATTGAGCGAGAAGGCCTCCGGCCTCGCGTCGAAGATCGCCACCCAGCGCGCGACGCTGACCGAGCTCAAGGCCGGTTGGCAGGGCTCCGCCGCGGATGCCGCCGTCGCCAAGGCCCAACCCACTCTCCGGCAGATGCGGCAGATCCACGACGCGCTCAACGCGGTGCAGACCGTGCTGACCGAGGGCGGGTCCGCGCTCATCCTGACTCGGACGACGCTCCTGCAGACCGTCGCCCAGCTGTCCGGTCAGGGATGGCAGGTCGCGCCAGACGGGGCGGTCTCGGTTCGGCCGGGCAGTCCCCTCGACCAGTACGCCAAGGTCAGCCCTTCCAACGCCATGAAGCTGCGACAGTTGGCGGCCGCGAACACGGTGAACGTCAAGGCCCTGCTGGCGGGCTTCGACGCCACCGACCGAGCGGTCAGCCAGAAACTCCGCACCGCCGTCGGCGGGCTCGACGGAACACCAGCCCAGCTCGGCAGCGGCGATGCGTCGCAGGCACCGCCGTATGACACCGGCGCGCAGATCCCCGTCGGCAAGAGCCCGGAGGAGGTCAACACCTGGTGGAAGTCGCTCGGCGACGACCAACGCACGAGACTGCTACAGACCTGGCCGGAGAAGTTGGGCAATCTCAACGGCATACCCGTGGCCGACCGCAGCATCGCGAACAAGGCCATCCTGCAACGGGATCTCGATCGCCCGGCCGACGTGGCCAGGTCCCGAGGGGTGACGAAGGAGGAGGTCCTGGCTCACCCCGAGAAGTACGGCATGGCCGGGCCGATGATGGACCGCTACGAGAACGCCGTCAAGGTCCAAGATGCGTTGGACAAGGACGCCGCGGACGCCAAGAACGCCTACGGCAAGAGGCCCGACATCTTGCTGATGAAGTACGACCCCGAGGCGTTCGGCGGCGACGGAGCCGCCGCGATCGCCATCGGCGACCCCGACGAGGCCGCGAACACGACGGTGATGGTGTCGGGCCTGACGACGTCGGTGTCGGCGGGAACGTTGTCCGACGGCAGTGGGGTCAACGTCTACAACGAGGCGAACAAAGCGGACTGGGACGACTCCACCGCCGTCGTGCAGTGGATGGGCTACGACGCACCGGACGATCTGGCGGTCGCGGAGCCCAACATGGCGCGCAGCGGTGCCCAACTCCTCGCCCCCGACGTCAACGCACTCGGCGTCACCCATGACGAGAGCCCATCGCATACGACCGTCATCGGTCATTCCTACGGGTCGACGACAGTCGCGGACGCCGCGGCCGGTTACGGCATGCGCGCCGACGACGTCGTCCTGGTCGGCTGCCCGGGAACGGACTTGGCCACATCGGCCGCCGACTTCCACCTCCCGCCCGACGGGCACCTGTACGTGGGTTCGGCGTCGACCGACTTCGTAACCAACCTCGGGCGCGAACACCTCGACGTCCCCGGCGTCGGACTGGGTGCCGACCCCGCCATGAACGGGTTCGGTTCCACCCGTTTCCATGCCGAGGTGGCGGACTTCAGTCCCAACCCGATCGACGAGCACACCTCCTACTTCAAGGACGGCTCGGAGTCGTTGTTCAGCGTCGCCGACATCGTCTCCGGGCACGGGGACGCGCTCGAGCATGACGGCATGACGGCCGACCACCGCGTGAAGACTCTCGGATTCCCCTTCCCCATACCGGGATTGCCGCCGTCGATCGTGATCGACCCGGAGTTGGTACACACCTCCGACAACGACAACCATCACACCGGGCCGGGCGGCTGACCATGAAGACCAAACGAACAGGGGTACTGACCGTTGAGGCTCGTACATCTACCCATCGCGGCGGCTCTCGCGCTGCTCTCCGTTACGGGATGCGCTGACACCGTGTCGAATCCACTTTCTCCGCAAGACGCGCGTCGTCAGGTGGTCGACGTGTCCCGCCAGGTGGTGTCCGATCTCGGCGGGGAGGTGGCCGAGGCGACGTTCGGGTACAAGTCCTGCAACGACCAAGGTGAACCACCCTTCCGAGGTCACGGCTACCTGTTGCTCTGGATGCCGGGAGCCGACCGGTCTCGCGAGGTGTCCCCCGACTCGGTGATGGAACGCTTGCGGCAGCACGGCTGGCAGACCAATGCCGACTTCAAGTCCCATGGCACCGCGTTCACGCGCGACGGGGTGGACGTGAACGTGTGGGTGATGCCGCCACCGAAGCCCGACGACCCGCCCATCGCGCATCTGAGCATCGACGTCCTCGGCGAGTGCCGTGACACCTTCGACCATCGAACCGACCACACCGACAGGCTGTCCCAGGACATTCGAAGGGACGTCACCTCCGGGTGACGGCGGTCGTGTCCGTCCTCCCCCGATCGGCGGACACCCGAATCCCCCTCCCTCTCCACCAGTCAGCGGACAGACTCCGGGTCGTCGACGCGACATAGTCGCTTCAGCGGCGGATCGCAGCAAAGGATCACTCACACAAAGGGTTTGACGACGATGACGAACGACGAATTCGAACACCGCACCGAGGCCGACCGCCATGCGGCACTGTTGTGGGCAACGAAGGCCGCCGTCGCCGCGTTCGTCGACGACCGCCCGCCGCCGTACGACGATTGAGGCCTGCCGCCCTCCTGGCTGATGCCGCCGCCGGAGGACGAGTCGGCCCGACACGTCGTCGAGATGCTGGCCGCGGCGATCGGGCGCTGAGCAACTACTTCATCGTCACCAGGTTGCGCCACAGGTTGCGAAGGCTGTCAGTTCCACCGAACAGGGTGGTGAAGTGCGTCGAGTCGACGAGGACGATGTCCCCGGCGCGCCGATCCGCCGGCGGCATCCAGATCAACGCGTTGAACTCCGTCGTGCCGTCGCTGGTGAAGGGATGTGGACGGTTGAGGTCGACTCGCTGGCGACCGAGCACCCGCACCGCGTCGCTCTCCGGGGCCGTGAGCTCGTAGTGCGGGAGGTGCGGGTGGAAGTTCAACGTGGACACATCGGTCAGTAGCCGCGGGGTGTCCAAGTCGCGGATGGCCGTCAGACGTGCGATCTCGTTGGTGCCGTCGACGACTGCCGGCCGCAGCCCCCAGACGTTGCGCACCGGGACGTCGAGCGCGTTCATCAACGAACGGGTGTACTGACCAAACCGCTGTTGGCGTGGCACCAGGCGGTCACCGTGGTGTTCGTACTCCACCTGCCGTTGGCCGTAGTCGTCGGTGAAGCCGACGTCGTGATGCGGCGCCAACAGTAGGCACGTGCCGTCGCGCTCGAGCCACTCGGCGATCGCGGCGACCTCTTCCGGCGCGGCCTCCTGCTGGGACAAGAGGTGGTCGAGGCCGAAGATCATCAACGTGTCGGTGTCGGCCAGGACGCGTTCGTCGATCGGCAGTTTGAAGCCGGCCTGGTCGATTCGCTGGAAGACCGCCACCGGATGACCGGTTGCCTCCTCCGCCAGCGCTTGGAAGTCCAAGGTGGATCGATGGAACAACTCCAGTGTCCCCGCGATGCCCTGGAGAAAGTTCGTGGCGTCGTATTCGGGTGTCTCGTACGCCGGCCACGCGACGTTGCGCACCTCGGTGATGGTCGAGAATCGATTCTCCATCGCAGCCGGATCTCGTTGCGCTTCCCAGGGATAGGCCCAACTCCAGTAGATGCTGACGCGCCGCCCGCCGGTATGGGGCCTGGCGACGTGGTTCTGGTTGTAGGTGCGCGCCCGCGGCATCGTGGTCATGGTGGTCCTTCAGTCGCCCAGCGTCGCGAGGTAACGCATCGCCTTCAGCCCTGGCAGGAAGAAGTAGGCACCGCCCTTCAGCGTCGTGAAGGCCGGGATTCCGCGGTGCACCTTGCGGATCGGCCGGTTGGGGACGGTGAAGTCCATCGTCCCGTCCTGCACACCGCCGATCGGGTCGTGTTCGTTGCCAAGTTCGTGGAACGACTCGTCGTTGATCCACACGTTCTGAGCGAACTCGAACTGCCGCACCAGGTTCGCGCAGATGATGAACGCCGCGATGCCGCGATCGATTCCGTCGTCGGGTGCACCCTCTGGCAGCGCGGGTCCGTACGTCGCACCGCGCCGGATCATCCGCCTGCGGTTCATGTAGTGCGCGGTGTCCCGCGGATTCAGCCGGCGGGCATGCGAGCCGAGTGGACACGCATAGCCGAACGGATCCATCTCCTTGTAGTTGAAGTCGTTGTTGCGCATGGGGTCCGCACCGAGTTCGGGATCGTCCTCCTTGGGCGCCAACACCAACGGCGCCCCGCTCCGCCAGCGGCCCATGAACTTTGCAGCGAGCAGGTCCGCTTCCTCCGTCGTGTCGGAATGTTCACGGAGATACTCGCGAAAGACGGCAACGTGTTCCTCCAGGCGCCGATACGCCATGTAACTACCGTTGCGAGACAGGATCTCTGGCTCAGGAAGATTTGCGACGGGCCCGTCCTCGTCGGGATAGCCGAGAATGAACTCCCCGGGTTCGAGCGCTTCTCCGGACCCGGGGGTCGGCTCCTCCCCGGAACCCTTCATCACCGGCTGCGACAACCGGTCACGAAATCCGAAGTGGTCGTGGGCGTAGTTGAACGGTGGCGTCGCGTTGAGATCGAGATACGAAAGACTGCGGACACCGTCGGTTCTCGACAGCAGCCCGTCGTGCTCCTCGATCGAACGACGGCACTGTTCGTCGTTGCGGGAGAACAAGATCGCGATGGCGTGCACATCGTCTCCGGCCAGGCCGCCGACCCAACGCCCGGGGTCATTGGCACCCGTGTCCCCCAGAATGCTCGCCCGCGACGGCATGCCTTCCCGGAACTCGTCGGGAAAGGTCGCCAACGAATCCTCGGGCAGCCCCAGCGCGCGCAGGCCGTTCCACGTGAATGCCAGTGTCACCCAACGGTCGGAGCGTTCCATCTCGTCGACTGCGTCGGCCGCGGACTGGGTCTTGTCCGACAACTCCGAGAGCCACGCCCGACCGCCGGCGGCGGTGTCGAACGTCAGGAACTCGTAGCGTCCCGTGATGGCTGGTGTTCGCGTCAACAGAATGTGCTGGATGTCGTCGAGCTCGAGCGTCGACGTCGGTGAAGAACCGCTCATTGCATTTGGTCGAGCATGGTCGAGAAGGCCGCTTTCAGTCGTAACGCCTTCTTGATCTCGTCGGCCGTCACATACGGGTACTCGCCGTACTCCAGGAAACTCGGCACCTGATGCTCTCGGACGAAGTTGATGAACGCCTCCGGGTTCTCCTTCCAATCCTCGGGAAAGCCAACGAGATTGGTGAACACCGTCGTGATGCCGGTCGCACTGAAGAGCTGCACCGCGTCTTCGGTGTACTTGTCGAAGTCGGTGTCGAAGATGCCTTGATACTGGAAGTGCAGTCCGGATCCGACGTCGAAGAGCACCCACCGCAGATAGTGCAGGTGCAACGGCGCCAACGCCTCCGGGCTCGCCGCGATGGTTTCCTCGATGGTCTTTCCGTAGGCTCGCACCGCCTCCTCGCGGCCCTCCTTCACCTTCGCGATGATGGAGAATCCGTGGCAAGCAGGAGTCCGCGGAAACACCGGGCCGTACCGTCCCCGTTCAAGGTCGAAGTAGCCCTCTTTCGGGATCGCCATCGCCGCCGGTGTCGTCCAGTCCCGGTCACCGTCAGCCATGTCGTCCCCCGTTCGGCTCCACCCAGGCGGACGGTACACCCGCCGCCAGGGCATTCGTTCGAACTTCGACAATTTGACGATCAGGAAAGCAAATCGCGGTCCAAGTCCTTGACCAGCATTTACGCTACGCATTACCGCTCCGGTGCGGTTCGTGACGGGGCCGTGTAGTCAGGGGATGCACGATGCGACTAAGACAGTGCTGCACGAGCGTGGGTCTCGCCCTCACCTTCCTGTCCGTGGGAATAACTGCCTCGTCGCCCGCATCGGCGGATTGCACCAATGCGGGAGCCGCGACCGTGTGCGCCCAGGGTTCGGTCCGCGGCGGTGGACCCGACGCCCCGATCGCGGGGCCAAGCTACCCCTCGTACTGCGCGGACCCTTGGTATTGCGACGACGGCTGGGACGTGGACGTCATCTGGGACCCCGGACGGCCCGGCCGACCCGGTGGCGGAGGCGGCATCGGTCCACGTCGCTGAGCACCGCCCCCCACGTCCTGCCAACCGTTCGATGAAGGAGCCGAAAAGATGTTCTTCCGCAACATTATTGGCGTCGGCATGATCGCCGGCGCGATGCTGGTGGGTACCGCCGCGACTGCCACCGCCGATCCGCCGAACTGCACCGCCGCGGACCTGGCCGGGGTCATGTCCGGGGTGAACGCGGGCACGTCGAGCTACCTGTTCACCCACCCCGACGTGAACGCGTTCTTCACCGGCCTCAAGGGCAAGTCGAGGGACGAGATGCGCACGGAGATCGAGGCGTACGGGGAGGCAAATCCACAGGTGCGCGACGAACTTCGGGCCGTGAGGCAGGCCGCCGCCGACTTCCGCGACCGCTGCGACGCACCCGTCCCCGACGGGCCCATGGGCTGACGGGCTGACGGGCTGACGGGCGGCAGCTTCGTCACGGGCAGTGGGCCGGGTTACCGGGTAGCTGACTTGGTCAATCTCGCCTGAGGAGTGCGTAGGCCCTGGCCTTGAGCGTGTCGCGGTCGTCGAACATCGCTCGGCCCTCTCGGATCCAGTCGCCGCGCCCGTCGTGAGACTTGGGCTTCCACCGGCCGTTCCATTCGGCCAACTGTATTTCCCAACAGGCGAACTCGACCACTAGCGCGGCGAGCCCCCGGTCGGCGAGCACCGCTCGATCCGACACCGAGGCAAGCATCGTGGCCAGGTCGACGAAGGCAGGCACTACGTCGCCGCCGTTGCGTGCCGTCATCGCCCGAAACCAGCCTTCCGATCGCCCGCGGTGCAGCGGGATGGCACCTGCACCTGCTGACCATCACACGGCGACGGACCGAACGCTACGGCCGAAAGTCCTCTTCACGATGGCGTCCAGCGCGGAGATCCCCGACCTGGGGCTCGCCGTCGTCACCGACAAGGAGTGGTTCGTCCATACGCTGCACGCGTTGATGGTGCCCGGCGAGCTCCGCCAATTTGGCCGTGCCGAATTCGAGGACGCCAAACAGCCGGCGGCCGGATCTGCCTAGCGGGCCCTTGGTGTGGTCGACGCCACCCCAAATCATCCGGCGCGAGGACTTTCGCCTCTGTCGCGGCGTGCGCCGGATACGGATAGTTCACCACGGGCCGCGCCACGTCGTTGCGCGGTCCTTCATCGTGCAGGAAGGGGTCAACGATGGACGCGCTCGACGTCTCCCGGTGGCAGTTCGGCATCACCACCGTCTACCACTTCCTCTTGGTACCGCTGACGATCGGCTTGGCGCCGATCATCGCGGCGATGCAGACCGCGTGGGTGGTCACCGGAAACCCCGCCTGGTACCGACTGACCCGCTTCTTCGGCAAGCTGTTCCT
>NZ_MVOC01000072.1 GCF_002043095.1 Mycobacterium sp. AT1
CCGTTGCCGGCCGGCAACGGGGTGACCTGCTGGCCATTCCAGTTGAACGGTTGATGGTCCTGACGGCCTTGGTCGACGCCGCGGTGCTGCCAGTCGACGGGCCCCCGGTTGTCGTTGGGACCCCGGTTGTCGTTCGGGCGCCAGTTGTCGTGCTGGTCTTGCCCGCAGGGCGGCTGGCCCGGCGTGTTGCACTGGCCAGGATCGGCTGACGCCGTGCCGAGGCCGACGCCCAACAGCCCGCTCAGTCCGACTCCGGCGGCCAGCGTCGACGCGTACAGGGCCCGTTTGAAGGTCATCAGATTCTCTCCACTCTCAGTCGTCTCCACGAGGCGAATTCGCCACGCCGACGCGACGTTAGGGAGCCCACATGGGCGCCCGCCCTGGGGACGATTTGCGCCCGCTGTGCGTCCGGTAACGGTTGAACCTCTGTTGCGTACGTGACTGACGCAACCCGTGTGACGAACGAGGCGCTTCGCTCATCGGCTAGGGCGTCGCCGACACGCCCGACATGCGATGACCAGGGAAATTCTCAGTAATCGGACCGCCCCAGATGACGTCTCGGCCGACACGTCGTCGCCGTACCCCGATCGACGGGGCCGGTGAACCGCTGAAAACCCCCCCTATGCAGGCACGACGGCGTTTTCAGCTAGCTCTGCCCGAGCTAGCCCAAGAGGATCGCGATTTTGGGCGGATGGCCCTACACGCTGCGCTTTTGACCCCGGAAAGCGGGGGGTGGGGTTAGCTTTCGTCAGCGGCCGTGGGTACGGTCGTCGTCGCTGGCTGGTTCTCCAACCAGTCAAGACACAAGATGATGATGGCCAGTTCAAAGATGGCGAGAGACGGAGGAACCCGTGGCCCTTCCCCAGTTGACCGACGAACAGCGCGCGGCAGCGTTGGAGAAGGCTGCCGCCGCACGTCGAGCGCGAGCTGAATTGAAGGATCGACTCAAGCGTGGCGGCACCAACCTCAAGCAGGTCCTCAAGGACGCTGAGAGCGACGAGGTCTTGGGCAAGATGAAGGTTTCCGCGTTGCTCGAAGCGTTGCCGAAGGTTGGCAAGGTCAAGGCACAGGAAATCATGACCGAGCTCGAGATCGCACCCACCCGCCGTTTGCGCGGTCTGGGCGATCGTCAGCGCAAGGCCCTGCTGGAAAAGTTCGACTTCACGGCAGATTAGTGCCGGCGAAGGACCGGTCGGCGGTTGCGATGAGTCGAGTCGTGGTGCTGTCCGGTCCTTCGGCCGTCGGCAAGTCGACGGTGGTTCGGTGCCTGCGAGAGCGGGTGCCGGACCTGTACTTCAGCGTTTCGGCGACCACCAGGTCGCCACGGCCCGGCGAAGTCGACGGAATCGATTACAGGTTCCTCACCGCCCAGCATTTTCAGCAGTTGATCGACGACGGTGCGCTTCTGGAGTGGGCCGAGATTCACCGCGGGCTGCACCGATCCGGAACGCCCGCAGAACCCGTCCGAGCGGCCGCCCGAGCTGGACGTCCCGTCCTGATCGAGGTCGACCTCGCAGGCGCCCAGGCCGTAAAGGCCGCCATGCCGGAGGCCCTGTCGGTGTTCCTGGCCCCCCCAAGTTGGGAGGCGCTGGAGTCCCGACTGGTAGGCCGCGGCACCGAAAGCCCCGAGGTGAGAGAGCGCAGACTCGCCACCGCACGGGACGAACTCGCCGCCCAAGATGAGTTCGACGTGGTCGTCGTCAACGAGCAATTGGAATTTGCCTGTTCAGAATTGGTATCCTTGCTGATGGGCCACACGCCGGATCCGGCGTGACCGATCAGCAGACAGCTCGGCCCCCAGCGAAAACGCCAGGAGATAACTTCGTGACAACCCCTGTCGAGAGCTTCGACTCCGACGCCGCCAACGCCTATGACACGCCGCTGGGCATCACCAACCCGCCGATCGACGAGTTGCTGTCCCGCGCGTCCAGCAAATACGCGCTGGTGATCTACGCCGCCAAGCGAGCGCGCCAGATCAACGATTACTACAACCAGTTGGGCGACGGCATCCTCGAATACGTCGGTCCGCTCGTCGAGCCGGGCCTGCAGGAGAAGCCGCTGTCGATCGCGATGCGCGAGATTCACGGTGACCTCCTCGAGCACACCGAGGGCGAACACTAAGACCCGGCTTCGACATGACCGAGCGCAAACGGGTCGTCGTGGGCGTCGCAGGCGGCATTGCCGCCTACAAGGCGTGCACGGTGGTCCGTCAGCTCGCCGAAGCAGGGCACTCCGTTCGGGTGGTTCCCACCGAATCTGCCCTGCGTTTCGTCGGTGCCGCCACCTTCGAAGCGCTCTCCGGCCAACCGGTCCGGACGGGCGTCTTCGAAGACGTCGACCAAGTTCCGCACGTCCGCATCGGCCAGGAGGCTGACCTGGTGGTCGTCGCACCGGCGACCGCGGATCTGCTGGCCCGTGCGGTCTCGGGACGCGCCGACGACCTCCTCACCGCAACGCTGCTGACCGCGCGATGTCCCGTGGTCTTCGCCCCCGCGATGCACACCGAGATGTGGTTCCATCCGGCGACGGTTCAGAACGTCGAGACCTTGCGCCGCCGCGGGAACGTGGTCCTCGAACCGGCGTCCGGCCGACTCACCGGCTCCGACAGCGGCGCAGGCCGCCTCCCCGAGCCGGAGGAGATCACCACTTTGGCCCAACTGCTGCTCGATCGGCCCGACGCGCTGCCCTTCGATCTGTCGGGGGTGAAGGTGCTCGTCACCGCGGGCGGCACCCGTGAACCCCTCGACCCGGTGCGGTTCATCGGCAACCGGAGCTCGGGCAAGCAGGGCTACGCCGTGGCTCGGGTAGCCGCTCAGCGCGGTGCCGACGTCACCCTGATCGCGGGCAACACCGCCGGGCTCGCCGACCCCGCGGGCGTCAACGTCGTACACATCGGTTCGGCCCACCAACTGCAGGACGCGGTGTCCAAGCACGCACCCGACGCCCACGTCCTCGTGATGGCCGCGGCCGTCGCCGACTTCCGGCCCACCCACGTCGCGACCAGCAAGATCAAGAAGTCCCACGACCCGAACGCCGCGTCGGCACCCTCCATCGAACTCACCAGGACCGAGGACGTGCTCGCGGGCACCGTCAGAGCCCGTGCCGACGGTCAGCTGCCCAACATGCGCGCCATCGTCGGATTCGCCGCCGAGACGGGTGACGCCAACGGCGACGTGCTGTTCCATGCGCGCGCGAAATTGCAGCGCAAGGGCTGTGACCTCCTCGTCGTCAACGCCGTCGGCGAGGGCAAGGCATTCGAGGTCGACAACAACGACGGGTGGCTCCTGGCGGCTGACGGCAACGACGTCGCGCTGGAGCACGGTTCGAAGACGTTGATGTCTAGCCGTATCGTGGACGCGATCGCTGCGTTCCTTGGAAGCCGTGCGGAGTGACGGGCTCGACAGCAACACCCTGCGCGTAAGGGTTGCGGCCCGCCGGGACGCACGCTTGGCTGCAGCAAGGCACGGAGCCGCCCCGGCGGCGACATCGGGTATCGATATGATTCGCACAACTAAGCTTTAGAAGGGGATGACATCGTGAGCAAAGGTCGGCTGTTTACCAGTGAGTCGGTAACAGAGGGGCACCCCGACAAGATCTGCGACGCCATCAGCGACTCGGTGCTCGACGCACTGCTGGCGCAGGATCCGAAGTCGCGGGTCGCGGTGGAGACCCTGGTGACCACCGGTCAGGTGCACGTCGTCGGTGAGGTCACCACGACGGCCAAGGAAGCGTTCGCCGACATCCCGAAGACGGTCCGTGAGCGAATCCTCGAGATCGGTTACGACTCGTCCGACAAGGGCTTCGACGGCGAGACCTGTGGCGTGAACATCGGAATCGGCGCGCAGTCGCCCGACATCGCGATGGGCGTCGACACCGCGCACGAGGCGCGCGTCGAAGGCGCGGGCGACCCGCTGGACGCCCAGGGCGCCGGCGACCAGGGACTCATGTTCGGCTACGCCATCAGGGACACGCCCGAGCTGATGCCGCTGCCGATTGCGATCGCGCACCGCCTCGCCCGCAGGCTCACCGAGGTCCGCAAGAGCGGCGTGCTCGACTACCTGCGGCCCGACGGCAAGACCCAGGTCACCGTGCAGTACGACGGCAACACGCCGGTCCGGCTGGACACCGTCGTGCTGTCCACCCAGCACGCCGACGGCGTCGACCTCGAGGGTGGCCTGACCCCGGACATCCGCGAGAAGGTCGTCAACACCGTCCTGGCCGACCTGAACCACGACACGATGGACACCTCCGACTACCGGCTGCTGGTCAACCCGACCGGCAAGTTCGTGCTCGGCGGCCCGATGGGCGACGCGGGTCTGACCGGACGCAAGATCATCGTCGACACCTACGGCGGCTGGGCCCGCCACGGTGGCGGCGCGTTCTCCGGCAAGGATCCGTCGAAGGTGGACCGTTCCGCGGCGTACGCGATGCGCTGGGTGGCCAAGAACGTCGTCGCGGCCGGCCTGGCCGAGCGCGTCGAGGTTCAGGTCGCCTACGCGATCGGCAAGGCCGCCCCCGTCGGTCTCTTCGTCGAGACGTTCGGCTCCGAGACCGTCGACCCGGCCCGCATCGAGAAGGCCATCACCTCGGTCTTCGATCTGCGCCCCGGTGCGATCGTCCGCGACCTGGACCTGCTGCGCCCCATCTACGCGCCGACGGCGGCCTACGGTCACTTCGGCCGCACCGACGTCGACCTGCCGTGGGAGCGGACGGACAAGGTCGAGGAGCTCAAGGCTTCCGTTTAGCCTGCCGAACAGACACAAAGGGCCCTGAATCCTCGCGATTCAGGGCCCTTTGCGTCTGGTCGCGCGGGTCGGGTGGGCGCGAGGCGACGCAATCCAGCAGGATGGCCTGATGGATCACGTCACCTTCGTGCCAACCGTCGACCAGCTCGCCTACACCTTCGGCGGCGCCGCGCCGGTGATGCGGATCAAGCCGGGGACCGCGCTGACCCTGTGGACCGAGGACGCGTACGGCGGCCGCATCACCAGCAGGGACGACGTCGCCACCACGGCACTGGACACCGAGGACCTCAACCCCCAGACGGGGCCGTTCTGGATCGAGGGCGCCGCGCCTGGGGACACCCTGGCGGTGCACCTGGTCGACCTGACGCCCGCCCGCACCTGGGGCGCGTCGACCCTGATTCCGTTCTTCGGTGGCCTGACCAGCATTCCGGCCAGCCCGACGCTGCAGGACCCGTTGGACGAGCGCACGTACATCTACGACTATGACGCGGGCACCGAGACGCTCGGGTTCTCGGCGCTGGCGAGTGACTTTCAGCTGCGCCTGCCCTCGAACCCGATGCTCGGCACGGTCGGCGTCGCGCCGGCGCGGCGTGAGGTGCGGACGTCGCTGGTGCCCGACTACTTCGGCGGCAACATGGACAGCCCCGAAATGGCCGCCGGCGCAACGTGTTATCTGAGGGTCAACGTCGACGGGGCGTTGTTCTCCATCGGTGACGGGCACTACCGGCAGGGTGAAGGCGAGTCGTGCGGGACCGCGGTGGAGGGCGCGATGCACGTGACCGCCATCGTCGACCTGATCAAGGGCGGCGGGCCGGCCTGGCCGCGAGTCGAGACCGACACCCACCTGATGTGCATCGGCTCCGGACGCCCACTCGAGGAGGCCTGGCGGGCGGGCCAGGTCGAAATGGTCGGTTGGCTCGGCGAGCTGTACGGCCTCGACCGTCTAGACGCCTACCAGTTGCTGAGTCAGATCTCGGAGGTGCCGATCGCGAACGTGGTCGACACCAACTACAGCGCAGTGACCAAGGTCGACAAGCGACTGCTGCCGATCGCCCCCGCCTTCGGCGGCATCCACGACGAAATGCGCAGGGCTGCAAAGTCTCTGGGCTCGATCTCTTACTGAGGGGACATCCATGGAACTCGGACTGACAGGCAAGCGCTTCCTCGTCACGGGAGGCACCAGGGGTATCGGCAGGGCGGTGGTCGACGGACTGCTGGCCGAGGGTGCGGCCGTGGCGTACTGCGCCCGGACTGTCGAAGCGGGGGCGGGCGCCGAGTCGGCGATCGGCACGGCGGTGGACGTGGGCGACGCCGCAGCGCTGAAGGCGTGGGTGGACGACAGCGCCGCTGCCCTCGGCGGGATCGACGGCGTGGTGGCCAACGTCAGCGCGCTCGCCATCGCCGACAGTCCGGAGAACTGGCGCACCAGCTTCGACGTCGACCTGATGGGCACCATCGGCCTGGTGGAAGCGGCACTGCCGCATCTACTCTCTGCCGACGCGGGTTCGATCGTGACGATCTCGAGTGTCTCCGGGCGCGAAATCGACTTCGCCTCGGGCCCCTACGGCACGATGAAGGCCGCCATCATCCACTACACGCAGGGCCTCGCGTTCAACCTCGCAGGCAAGGGAGTGCGGGCCAACACGGTCAGCCCCGGCAACACGTACTTTCCCGGCGGCGTGTGGCCGTCGATCGAGGAGAACGATCCCGAGCTCTTCGCGACGGCCCTCGCGCTCAATCCGACGGGCCGGATGGCGACCCCGCAGGAGGTCGCCAATGCCGTTGTCTTCCTTAGCAGTTCGGCAGCCAGCTTCGTCACGGGCACCAACCTCGTCGTCGACGGCGCACTGACGCGCGGCGTGCAGTTCTAGCGGTCGGTCGACTCCTCGAAGTCGGTGGAGAGAGCCAGTTCGCGCTGCGCCTCCAGTTGGACGAGGCGGCCGGTCAGCGATTTGGTGATCTGCTCGTAGCTGTCGCTACCCAGGGCCAGGCGTAGTGGGGCGGGTTCGCGGTCGACCGAGGCGATGACGGCCGCGACGATCTTCGCTGGGTCCCCGATGGGGAGCTGGGAGGTGTCGTCGACGATGTCGTTGAGGCGGCGGGAGGGTGACGCGTCGTAGTCCGCGACGCGGTGTCCCACGACAGCGCTGCGGTGGCGGAAGCCGGTGCGCGCGCTGCCGGGTTCGACGATGGTGCAGCCGATCCCGAACACGGCTACCTCCTGCGCGACGGTCTCCACGAACCCTTCGACCCCCCACTTGGTCGCGTGGTAGAGCGAACTGCCGGGGATGGCGACTTGGCCTCCGAGACTTGATATTTGGAGGATTCTGCCACCGCCTTGCGCGCGCAGGCGCGGTAGCGCGGCTCGCAGGAGGTGGATCGGCCCCAGGAGATTCGTGTCGACCTGGTGGCGGATCTGGTCATCGGTGACCTCTTCGGCGGCCCCCAGTAGTCCGTAGCCGGCATTGCTGACCACCACGTCGACGCGGCCAACCGCTGCCCAGGCTGCGTCGACGGTCGTCTTGATCGCGGCGACGTCGGTCATGTCGAGTACCCCGAGCCACAAGCGATCACCGTGCCGCGCCGTAAGATCGGCGACCGCAGAAGGCGTCCGGACGGTTCCTGCGACACGATCGCCTGCCGTCAGCAGCTGTTCGGTCATCTCGCGGCCGAAGCCGCTGCTGATGCCGGTGATGAACCACGTCCTCACTGGCGGACGTCGCCTTCAGAGACGACGACGCCGCCCAGGATCGTCATGCGGAGGCGGCGAAGGTTGCCGATGTCGGCCGTCGGATCGGCGGCGAGCAGGACGAGGTCGGCCCGTGCGCCCGGTACGACCGTCCCGAGGTCGGGACGCCCGCATTTCCGCGCCGCGGCGCTGGTGGCCGTCCGCAGTGTCTGAATCGGCGTCAGCCCGGCGGCGACCACGAGTTCGGCTTCCTCGACCGTGTTGGCTCCGAATAGCCCCCTGCCCGTGAAGGTGTCGCTGCCCAGCGCAATGCTCACGCCGGCGTCGGCCACCTTCTTGACGTTGCCACGGGCGTGCGGATGTATCGCGTCGTGAACCCAGAGGGTCGGTGTATAGGTGACGTCGCGCTCAACCATCGATTCGACCAGCGAGTCGTCGGTGAGCGGCTCGACGGTGACCCCGTGCTCGAGACCGTCGGCGCCGGCGTCGACCGCTTCGCGCGCCGCATCCTGCTGGGTGGTGTGCACGGTGACTCGAAGGCCGACCTCATGCGCCGCGTCGACGCCGGCCGCGAGCAATCCGCGGGGCAGGCGGATCAGGTCGACGGCATCGGGGAACGCAGGGTTCTGCCACACGTAGGGTCGTGTGTCGCGGCAGTCGCAGGCGCCTTCGGACAGGAGCTTGATGGCGTCGACACCCTTGTCCGCCAGTTCGTGCACGAGGTCCCGCATCTGATGGGCGTCGTCGACTTCTGCGGTGAAACGTTCTCTGGCCCAGGGGTTGTCGGCGAACACGGTGGCGGCGGGATGTCCGTCGCGCCCCGTCACCCCGCAGCCCGTTGCCAGGAGCCGCGGACCCCGTAGTTCGCCCGCCGCGATCCTCGCGCGGGTAGCCAAGATGGCCGAGGTCGGATCGCCCACCGACTTGATCGTGGTGACGCCGTGGTGCAGGAAGTGGTCGAGCAGACCGGGGAGTTCGTCGTCCTCGAACGCCCGCATCGATTCTGCGTCCCGCACGGCACCCACGTCGTAGACGTGCACGTGCGTGTCGATCAGGCCCGGCATCAGCCAGCCTTGCGCGGCGTCGACCTCGGCCTGCCCGCGGAGTGGCTCGGTCGAGATGGCGGCGATCGTGTCGCCGTGGATGGCCACGTCGTGCAATCCCGTGCGGTCGCGGTGGCCGTCGAAGACGTGCGCGCGGTGGATCACCAGGTCGTACGTCTGAGCGGTGGTGTCCGTTTCGGGTTCGTCGGTCATCCGCGTACCTCCTCGGTAAGTCGTCCCGTTGAGTAATCTAGTTACAAATTATTACCTAGTAGGTCTTTTGTCGACCCGTTCGTAGACTGAGGGGATGACCGAGACGGGGCTACCTCCGCTGCGCGCCTGTTCGTATACCGAGGAGATCTTCGGTGTGCTCGGCAAGCGGTGGACGGGCCTGATCATCGACCTGCTGCTACAGCGGCAGGCCAGATTTGGCGAACTTCATGCGGCGCTGCCCGCCCTGTCGAAACGCGTTCTGAGCGAACGCCTCACCGAACTGCGGACAATTGGCCTGGTCGAGCGGGAGGTCGAACCGGGGCCACCGGTCAGCGTGACCTACCGACTCTCCGAACGGGGCAGTGCACTCGGTCCCGCGATGGATGCGTTGCGGGTGTGGGCAGGTGCCCCCGTCGACGACGACGGCCGACCGATCCCTCCGGGTGCACGGTCGTGATGCCCGCGGAGCCGATCAGCGGCTGAACTCGTAGTCGGTCAGCGGGAAGCGACGGCTGCGCCAAATCGCTTCGGCGGTGGTGGTGGGCCGAAGCGGCACGTCGCCGTTCTTGTCGAAGTAGTAGCTGTTCGCCAGGGAGCAGCTGTCCTGCCAGAAGATCTGCCGGTGCCGCTTGCGCATCATCTCGGCGAAGAAGCGGTCGTTGGCTGCACCCGACACCTCGACGCGGGTGGCCGCCTCGCGTGACGCCTGCGCGAGGCACCGCACGATGTGGTGGGTCTGCGTCTCGATGAGGGCGAAGTACGACGAGCCGACGTAGCCGTAGGGGCCCATCACGGTGAAGAAGTTCGGAAAGTTGGGGATGCTCACGCCCTCGTAGGCCTGCAGGCGTCGCTCCGACCAGAACTGGGCCAGCGACCGACCGCCCGGCCCGGTGACCGGAAACGTGGGAATGCTGTCGACGTCCATCACCTTGAAACCGGTGGCCAGGATCAGCACGTCGACCTCGCGCTCGGCGCCGTCGGCGGTGACGACTCCCGACGCGGTGACCTTCTCGATCGGTTCGGTGACCAGCTCGACGTTGTCGCGGTTGTACGTCGCCAGGTAGGTGTTGTGGAATCCGGGGCGCTTGCACCCGACGGCATAGCGCGGCGTGAGCTTGTCGCGCACCCGAGGATCGTGCACCTCCCGCTTCAGGAACGCCCTTCCCATCTTCTCGGCGCGATTGGCCAGCGGAAACACGGTGTAGTACTGCGCCGAGATGGTGAACGTCAGCTCGACGTAGGCCTGGCTCAGCACGCGCTGGAGCACCTTGCCACCCGGAATGCGCATCGCCCAGCGGGCGGCGGCGGGCAGCGGCACGTCCAGCTTCGGCATGCACCAGATCGGCGTGCGCTGAAAGACACTGAGCTGCTCGACGATTGGGGCGATCTCCGGAATCACCTGAACGGCCGAGGCGCCAGTGCCGATGATCGCCACGCGCTTGCCGGTGAGGACCTGGGAGTGATCCCATCGCGCGGTGTGCATCGTGATGCCGGCGAAACCGTCCACGCCGTCGATGTCGGGCAGCTTCGGCACGCTCAACACGCCGCTGGCGTTGACGAGGAAGCGGGCCGTCAGGGTGTCGCCGTCGTCCAACTCGACACGCCAGCAATCAGTTTCGTCCTCGAACGACGCGGCTGCCACCTTTGTGTCGAACCGGATCTTGCGGCGCAATCCGTACTCGTCGACGCACCGCTGCGCGTAACGCTTGAGTTCGGCGCCCTTGGCGTAGGTGCGTGACCAGTCCGCGCTCTGCGCGAAGGAGAACTGATAGGAGAACGACGGAATGTCCACGGCGATGCCGGGATAGGTGTTCCAGTACCAGGTTCCGCCTGGCTCCTCACCCGCCTCGACGATGAGGTAGTCGCCGAGGCCGGCCTTGTCGAGCTGGATCGCCGCACCGATGCCGGAGAACCCGGCACCGACGATGATCGTGTGAAAGTCGGGTGCGCTCACGGGGTGCCTCCGTCGGCTTGGACTGGCGGCCAACGTCCCTCGGCCTTGGCGGCGTCGACGTGCCGAAGACCCTGCGGTCTCATCCGACCCGATTCGATCAGCCGGGCCACCCGTTCGACGTTGGACTTCGACCACGCGCTCTTGGGTTTGCGCGGGCTGAACCGCTGAATCCGCGACACGTCGTCATACCCGCGGGCAAGACTGTCGATCCACCCGAAGCACAGGGCGATCTCGACGGCCTCGCCGTAGCCGAGGGGTACGTCACCGGCTGCCTTGTTGAACAGGCGAACCCACACGTCGGAGGCGGTGTCGTGGTTCGCGTCGAGCCACTGCTCCCAGTGTTCGGGGGCCCGGACGTCCAGCACCTCGCGGTCAGTCATCGGACCGTCACCCGCCGGGGTGCAGCGCCGCCCTGAGCGCGGCCAGCCCACGATTGGTGGCCTCGGTGGCAGCGGGCGACGCCATGGCCAGGCTGACGTAGCCGTGCACCATCGTCGGCTCGTTGCTCAACTGCACGGGAACGCCTGCGGCGGCCAGCAATTCAGCGTACTTACCGCCGTCGTCGCGCAGCGGGTCGTGCTCCGCGGTGCCGACGAAGGCGGGCGCCAAGCCGGCCAGCGTTTCCGCGTTGGCCGGGGCGACGTCGGTCGGGAGGGTGGTGGAATCGGCCATGTCCAGACCGGGCAGGTACCAGGTCAGGAAGGCCGTCATCACGTCCGCGTTCAGGATCGGGGCGTCGGCGTTCTCGGTGAACGACGGCGCCGAGAGATTCCCAACGGCCACCGGATACCAGAGCAACTGGAACACCAGCGGGGGGCCGCCGGCGTCCCTGGCCCGCAACGCCATCACCGCCGCCAGGTTGCCACCGGCGGAGTCGCCCGCGACGGCGATCCGGGTCGGATCCCCGCCCAGTTCCACCGCGTGCTCGGCGACCCACTGCAGCGCAGCCCAGGCGTCGTCGACGCCGGCGGGGAAGGGATGCTCCGGAGCCAGGCGGTAGTCGACCGACACCACGATCGCCTCGGTGCCGATCGCATGCGCCCGTGCCACGTGGTCGTGGGTGTCGAGGTCGCCGATCGCCCAGCCACCCCCGTGGTAGAACACCACCACGGGGAGGTCGGTGTGGGCCTCGACGGGCGGCCAGTAGATGCGGACGGGAACGTCGACGAGCTCGCCGTAGCCGACCGTCCGCTCCTCGATTCGCATGTCCGGCAACATCTCCGCGGGCGGCGTGACCGCGCGGAATCGCTCGCGGGCCACCTCGACACCGTCGTCGACGGTGAACTCGAGCGGTACCGCGTCGAGGAGCATCTTGAGAATCGGGTCGATGCCGGGCCGTTCGGACGTGGTCTCCGTCATGTGCCTCAGGCTAGCGCGCGACGAAGCGCTGACAACCCACGTTCGACGGCGTCGGTGGCGGCGGGCACCACCCCGGCATAGCCCAGATAGCCGTGCACCAGCGTCTCGGCGTTGTGTACCTCGACGGGGACACCGGCGGCGCTCAGCAGCTCGCCGTACCTGATGCCGTCGTCGCGCAGCGGATCGTGGCCCGCCACCGCTATGTATGCGGGTGCCAGGTTGGCGAAGTCCGTCGCCCTGCCGGGCACCAACGTCGCGGGTGGGTTCCTCAGGTCCTGGCCCTTCGCGTACCAGCGGGACAACTCGGCGACCGCGTCCACCGCGAGGATGGGTGCGTCGGCGTTCTCGGTGAACGACGGCAGGGTGGTGTCCCAGGTCGTCGCCGGGTACCACAGCAGCTGGAAGGCGATCGGCGGTCCGTCCGAGTCGCGGGCCACCTGGGCCACCACCGCCGCGAGGTTGCCGCCTGCCGAGTCGCCCGCGACCGCCAACCGCGTCGGGTCCGCCCCGAGATCGGCGGCGTTCGCGGCGACCCATTGGGTCGCGGCCCATACGTCGTCGACCGCTGCGGGGTACGGATGCTCCGGTGCCAGGCGGTACTCCACCGACACCACCAGCGCGCCCGAACCCACCGCGTGTCGGCGGGCGTCGTTGTCGTAGCTGTCCAGGTCGCCGACAACCCAGCCGCCGCCGTGGAAGAACATCACCACCGGCACGGGACCGGCGTCGGCCTCGGGCGGCCAGTACAGCCGGATCGGGATCGGCCCGCCGGGACCGTCGACCGTGCGGTCCTCGACGCGCAGCTCCTGGTGCACCGGTTGCCGCGGCAGGTCGCGGAACCGCGCGCGGGCCGCCTCGGGTCCACCCTCGGTCGTCAACTGGAAGGGAACCGCTTCCAGTACCTTCTGCAGGATGGCGTCCAGAGGCGGTTTGTCGGCTGATTCGGGCATCGGCTCACCGTACGCATCGCGCCCAACGCGAACGCTGTGGGGCGCAGCGGCGGTCGTCGGCGCCGGGTATGGCGTCTTCCTCGTCGTTGTGGCGCTTCACTCGCCTGTGGGCGCTGAGCTGACGGGCCAGTTCGGCGCCCAACCCGCCGCGAAGGCGCTGGCTGCGGTGCTGCTCGCGGCGGCCGCCCTTAGCCATCCCGTCCGACGTGAACGCCGTTGGTTGGTGCCTGCGCTGGTGTTCTCGGCCGCGGGGGACTTCTTCCTCGCGATGCCGTGGTGGGAGCCGTCGTTCGTACTGGGACTCGGCGCGTTTCTCGTCGCGCACCTCTGCTTCCTGGCGGCCCTGGTGCCGCTGGCCGCCAGGGTTCCGGCCAGGGTTGCGACCGCCGTCGTCGTCTGCGTGGCGTGTGTGACGCTGCTGGTCTGGTTCTGGCCCCGGCTGATCGTCGAGGGCATGGCGATCCCGGTGGTCCTCTACATGGTGGTGCTCGCCGCGATGGTGTGCGCTGCTCTGCTGGCCGACCTGCCGACGCCGTGGACCGCGCTGGGCGCGGTGTGCTTCGCGGTGTCCGACGGGATGATCGGGATCGGGCGCTTCGTCCTGGGTTCCGAGGCGTTGGCGGTGCCGATCTGGTGGGCGTATGCGGCGTCGCTGCTGTTGATAACCGCCGGGTTGTTCTTCGGCCGCGGTCGGTCCGAGTCGGGACCGTCTGTTACACAACCCGAGTGACCGACATCAGGCAGGCGGCCGAGCACGAGCCCATCGCCAGGGTGCTCCCGATGCTGTCGGTGCCACATCTGGACCGGGACTTCGACTACCTCGTCAGCGCCGAGCAATCCGACGACGCGCAGCCGGGGGTGCGGGTCAAGGTGCGCTTCCACGGCAGGCTGGTGGACGCGTTCATCCTCGAACGGCGATCCGAGACCGACCACGACGGCAAGCTGGGCTGGCTGGATCGGGTGGTGTCCAGCGAGCGGGTCCTGACACCCGAGGTTCGGCGCCTGGTCGACGCGGTCGCCGCCCGCTACGCCGGAACCAGGCCCGACGTCCTGCGTCTTGCGGTGCCACCGCGGCACGCAACCGTGGAGAAGCAGCCCGTCCCCGACGCTCCCCAGGCGACCCCGTCGACCGTCGACCCGTCGGCGTGGGGCGACTACCACGGAGGCACGCAGTTCCTCGACGCGCTCGCCGAGGGTCGGGCCGCCCGCGCGGTGTGGCAGGCGTTGCCTGGCGAGCCGTGGACCGACCGGCTCGCCGAGGCCGCGGCGGTGGTCGTGCAGTCCGGCCGTTCGGTGCTGGCCGTCGTCCCCGACCAGCGCGACGTCGACGCGCTGTACGCGGCCGCGGTCCGGCACGTCGGTGAGGGCGCGACGGTCGCCCTGTCGGCGGGGCTCGGGCCGTCGCAGCGGTATCGCCGATGGTTGTCGGTGCTGCGGGGGCACGCCAGGTTCGTCATCGGCACCCGCAGCGCGGTGTTCGCGCCCGTCGCCGACCTCGGGCTGGTGATGGTCTGGGACGACGGCGACGACACATTGGCCGAGCCGCGGTCGCCGTACCCGCACGCGCGCGAGGTCGCAATGCTGCGCGCCCACCAGCTGCGCTGCGCCGCGTTGATCGCCGGCTACGCAAGGACGGCCGAGGCGCAGGCGCTGGTCGCCAGCCGCTGGGCCCACGATCTGGTGGCCACCCGACCGACGGTGCGGACGCGGACCCCGCGGGTGATCGCGCTCGACGACAGCGGTTTCACCCAGGAACGTGACGCCGCCGCGCACACCGCACGGTTGCCGACGATGGCGCTCGACGCGGCCCGGGCGGCGCTTCGGTCGGGACATCCCGTCCTGGTGCAGGTGCCCCGGCGTGGCTACGTCCCGGCGCTGGCCTGCGGGAAGTGTCGAACCATCGCCAGGTGTAGGCACTGCACCGGGCCCATGTCGTTGCCGGACCGCGCGGCGGGGGCCGTCTGCCGGTGGT
Organism: Mycobacterium sp. AT1; assembly: GCF_002043095.1. GTDB lineage: Bacteria > Actinomycetota > Actinomycetes > Mycobacteriales > Mycobacteriaceae > Mycobacterium. The sequence goes on from NZ_MVOC01000072.1 coordinate 14,926, forward strand.
GCGGTCGCATCGAACCGGCCCTGCGCTGCGTGCGCTGCGGTTCCGACGCCGTGCGGGCCGTCGTCGTCGGAGCCCGACGGACGGCGGAGGAACTGGGCCGCGCCTTTCCCGGTACCACGGTGGTCACCTCGGGCGGCGACGCGATGGTCGCCGAAGTACCGGCCACACCGTCGCTGGTCGTGGCCACCCCAGGGGCCGAGCCCGCCGCGATCGGCGGCTACGGCGCGGCGTTGCTCCTCGACGGCTGGGCGCTGCTCGGGCGTCAGGACCTGCGCGCATCCGAGGACGCGTTGCGCCGGTGGATGGCGGCCGCGGCCCTGGTGCGGCGGCGCGGCGACGGCGGAGTGGTTGCCGTGGTCGCCGAGTCCGCGATCCCGACCGTGCAGGCGCTGATCCGCTGGGATCCCGTCGGCCACGCCGAATCTGAGCTCGCCGCCAGGGCCGAGGTCGGCTTGCCGCCCGCATCGCACATGGCCGCGGTCGACGGTCCGCCGGCGGCCGTGGCGGCGCTGCTCGAGGCGGCCCGCCTGCCCGAGAGCTCCGAGGTCCTCGGTCCCGTTGACCTTCCGCCGGGGGCCCGCGCGCTGCCGGGGACCGACCGCGACGCCGAGGTGGCCCGCATGCTGGTCCGGGTTCCCCGCGACACCGGCCTCGAACTGGCCTCGGCGCTTCGCCGCGCCACCGGCGTCTTCAGCGCCCGCCACGACCAACCGCCCGTTCGTGTGCAGATCGACCCGTTGCACATAGGGTGAGTCCGACCCAACGGGCGGGCTAGCAGGGGGAGGTGCAATGAAGCGGATCTTCGGCTGGCTCGTCCTGGTGATCTTGATTGCCGCCGGACTGCTCTGGCCCTTGGTGTTCGGGAGTGTCGGCGCCTCGGTGGCGGCCGACGATCCGGTCGTGATCAGCGACTACCGGGCCGACTTCACCGTCGCCGCCGACGGCCGGCTCAACGCCGTCGAAACCATTCGCGGGGAGTTCCCCTCGGGACGGCACGGCCTCTTCCGCTACTGGGACGTCGCCAACCCGAACAGCCCGCGCGTGCGCCAGGAACCCACCGTCACCTCCATCCTCATGGACGGCGAGCCCGTGCCGTATCAGCTGCTGTGGGAGTCCGGGGACAGGTTCCGCGTCGCGAAGATCGGTGACGCCGACAGCACGCTGTCACCGGGGACCCACGTCTACGAACTCCGGTACTCGATCGCCGGCGTCCTCGACCCTGGCGCCGTCGGCGAGAACCGCAGCTTCGCCAAAGTCGTCGGGGACCCCGACTCGACGTCGGCGTTCTTCTGGAACGTCATCGCCCCGTCGTGGAACAACGAGATCGACCGGGTGCGCGTCCGCGTGACGATGCCCGCGGACGTCACCGGTGCCGAATGCTCCGTCGGTTTCGGCACCGGACGCCCGTGCGACGGGCTCACGGTGTCGGGCAGCACGATCGAGCTCAGCGCCGCGAACCTCGCGCCCCGCACGCCGGTCACCCTGCGTGCCGGCGTCGACGTGCCGACCCCGCCGCGCACCAGCCTGCCGTGGTCCTACGAGTGGGACCGGGTTCTCGGCCGGTCGATCGGCGGCGTGGCCTGGGTCCTCGGGCTCTCGGTCGCCGGCGCGCTGATGGCCTACCTCTGGTACCGCACCACCGTCGAGCCGGACCCCGGCTTCCCCGTGCAATACGCGCCGCCCCCCGGGCTCGGCCCCGTGCAGACCGAGTACATCCGCACCGAAGAGGTGCCCACGAACGGGCTGACAGCCACCCTCTTCCATCTCGCCGAGCGCAAGCTCGTCGAGCTCGAGCAGGTCAACGACAAGCAGTGGAACGTGCGGGGCACCGCCGAAGCCTCGGCGTGGGCGGACGTCGACTCCGTCGCGATCGCCGTCGGGGCGGCGCTCAAGGTGATGGGTCCCGGCAAGGAGTTCGAGGCCAAGAAGACGGTCACCGCAGGCAAGAGGCTTACCAAGGCGAAGACAGACATGACCGCGGCGGTTCGGGAGTGGGCGCTGGACGAGAAGCTGATGGTCACGCGTCGCAAGGAGCTGTGGGTGCGCTCGGCCAACGGGCTGTCCGTCATCCTGGCCGTCTGCGGCTTCTTCCGCTGGGGCTTCCCGGCCACCATGTGGGGACTGCCGTTCATCGCGTTCTTCCTGTTCTCCCGGCGCTCCTGGGCCAGCGGCGTCGGCATGCGTCGGACCGCCGCGGGGCGCCAATTGTGGTCGCAGGCAGGCGGATTCCACCGTCTGCTGTCCACCGATTCGGCCGAGACGCGATTCGACTTCGCGGCGCGCAAGGACCTCTACACGGCCTACGTCCCGTTCGCCATCGCGGGCGGTGCCGCGGCCCTCTGGGCCAAGAAGTACAGCGACACCGTGGGAACCGTTGCACCGCAGCCAGACTGGTACCCGTCGTCGACGACGTCGGGCGGCTACGGGGTGAGCGGCCACTCCGGTGGCCCGGACTTCGACAGCTTCGAGTCGGCGTTGTCGTCGTCCATCGGCGCCTATACGGCGTCGCAGTCGTCGTCCTCCTCCTCGAGCAGCAGCAGCAGCAGCTCCAGCGGCGGTGGCGGCGGAGGCGGCGGCGGGGGAGGAGGAGGCTCGTGGTGAGTTCGACACTGATACTGGTCGTGGTGCTTCTCGTACTGGTCCTGGCTGGCTTCGTGCTGGGCTACAACAAGATTCGTTCGGCAGACGTCCGCGTCTCGGAGGCGCTGGCCGGCGTCGACGTCGAGCTGACCCGCCGGGCGTCGCTGATCCCCAGCCTGGTGCACACGGTGCAGACCTTCGCCGCCCACGAGAAGGGCGTGCTCGACCACGTCACCGATGCGCGCGCCGCCCTGACCACCGCGACCGCGGGCACGTCGGTCGCCGACCGTAGCGCCGCGGAGCGCGAGTTGGACACCGCGCTGCGACCACTTCTCGCGCTCGGCCAGAGCTACCCGCAGCTCAACTCCTCGAACAACTTCCTGAACCTTCAGGAGAACCTCGCCGACACCGAGAACAAGCTTGCGTTCGCCCGCCAGTACTACAACGACGCGGTCGCCACGCTGAACAAATCCCTCACCACGATCCCGTGGATGTTCGTCGCCCCCCTGGCCGGGGTCTCCGAACGCGAGTACTACCAAATCAACGGTTGAGAATTGCGAATCATCTTCGCGGGCACCCCAGAACCCGCTCTTCCTTCACTGCGGCGTCTCGTCGACTCCCCACTCCACGAGGTGGTCGCCGTGCTGACGCGACCCGACGCCGCCTCGGGTCGGCGTGGCAAGCCGGCACCGTCACCGGTGGCTCGGTTCGCTCTCGACGCCGGCATCCCGGTGTTGCGTCCGTCGCGGCCCAACGACGAGGAGTTCGTCGCCGAACTGCGCGACTTGGCCCCCGACTGCTGCGCCGTGGTCGCCTACGGGGCACTGCTGCGGGACGGACTGCTCGGAGTTCCTCGGCTCGGCTGGGTCAACCTGCACTTCTCGTTGCTCCCCGCATGGCGGGGCGCCGCGCCCGTGCAGGCCGCGATCGCCGCCGGCGACGAGGTGACCGGTGCCACCACATTCCTCATCGAGCCGAGCCTCGACTCCGGTCCGGTGTTCGGCGTGGTGACCGAGACCGTCCGCCCCACCGACACCGCAGGTGACCTCCTCGAGCGCCTGTCGATCTCGGGGGCGATGCTGCTGGAGCGGACGATGGACGGCATCGCCGACGGTTCGCTCACGGCGGTCCCGCAACCGGCCGACGGCGTGACGGTCGCACCGAAGATCACCGTCGAGGAGGCCCGGGTGCGATGGGACCTGCCCGCCCAAGTCGTCGACCGTAGGATTCGCGCGGTGACCCCCAACCCCGGTGCGTGGACCATGATCGGAGACCTCCGGATCAAGGTGGGTCCGGTGAACCTCGAACAAGACGAGCAGGACCCGTTGCCTCCCGGCAGGATTCGCGTCGACCGCCAAGGAGTTCACGTGGGAACGTCGTCGGCCCCGGTGCTGCTCGGTGAGATCCAACCGCCCGGTAAGAAGCCGATGAAGGCCGCCGACTGGGCCAGGGGAGCCCGCCTCGACGAGAACGCGTGCGCCCAGTGACCCGGCCCCAGGGCAAGCGCCGCGCGCGCAAGCCGCTCGACCCCGCGCGCCAGGCCGCCTTCGACGTGCTGCGGGCCGTCTCGGAACGCGACGCCTACGCCAACCTGGTGCTGCCAACGCTGCTCCGCGAACGGCACGTCTCGGGGCGCGACGCCGCCTTCGCCACCGAACTCGCCTACGGCGCCTGCCGCGCACTGGGCCTGCTCGACGCCGTCATCGTGCACGCGGCCAACCGTCCGCTCGAACGCATCGACCCCGCTCTGCTCGACCTGTTGCGGCTCGGCACCTATCAGCTGCTGCGCACCCGCGTCGACGCCCACGCCGCCGTCGACACCACCGTCGAACAGGCCGCCATCGAATTCGACACGGCCCGTGCGGGTTTCGTCAACGGCACGCTGCGGACGATCGCCTCCCGCGACGAAGCGTCCTGGGTCGCCGAACTGGCACCGTCCGCCGACACCGATCCGGTCGGCAACATCGCCTTCACCCACGCGCACCCGCGCTGGATCGCGCAGTCGTTCGCCGACGCACTCGGTGCCGACGCGGGCGAACTGCGGGCGTTGCTCGCCAGTGACGACGACCGACCGCTGGTGCACCTGGCTGCCAGGCCCGGCGTCGTGACGGCGCAGGATCTTGCCCTGGCCGTCGACGGCGAGGTCGGCCGCTACTCGCCGTACGCGGTGTACCTGTCGGGAGGCGACCCCGGGCAGCTCGACGCGATGCGCGACGGGCAAGCCCAGGTCCAGGACGAGGGCAGCCAGCTCGTCGCCCGGGCACTGACCCTGGCACCCGTCGAGGGCACCGACGAGCGTTGGCTCGACTTGTGCGCAGGCCCCGGCGGCAAGGCCTCGATCCTGGCCGCCGTCGCCGCAGGGACGGGGGCCCGCGTGACGGCCGTCGAGCCGACACCACACCGTGCCGAGCTGGTCGAGCAGACCCTACGTGGCCTGGACGTCGAGGTGCTCAGGGTCGACGGACGCGAGACCGGGCTGCCCGCCGAGTCCTTCGACCGGGTGCTTGTCGACGCGCCGTGCACGGGCCTTGGCGCGTTGCGGCGCCGACCCGAGGCGCGGTGGCGTCGTCAGCCCGGTGACGTCCCCGCCCTGGCCAAACTGCAGAAGCAGCTGCTCGCCGCCGCCATCGCGCTGACCCGCGACGGGGGCGTGGTGCTGTACGCGACGTGTTCGCCGCATCTCGCGGAGACCGTCGGCGTGGTGGCCGACGCCCTGCGCCGCCAGCCAGTGACGGCTCTCGACGCCCGGCCGTTGTTCGACGCGGGTAGGGAGCCGATGCCCGACCTCGGGCCGGGGCCGTACGTGCAGCTGTGGCCGCATCGGCACGGGACGGACGCCATGTTCGCGGCCGCGTTGCGCGTGCAGCGATGACGTGAACCCAAGGAGCCCTAAGCTTGCCGCCATGCCCAAACCCATGATCGCGCCGTCGATCCTCGCCGCCGACTTCGCGCGCCTCGCCGACGAGACCGCGAAGGTACCCGGCTCCGACTGGCTGCACGTCGACGTGATGGACAACCACTTCGTGCCGAATCTGACGCTCGGCATGCCCGTCGTGGAGAGCCTGCTGAAGGCCACCGACATCCCGATGGACTGCCACCTGATGATCGACGACCCCGCGCGGTGGGCACCGCCGTACGCCGAGGCCGGCGCCTACAACGTGACCTTCCACGCCGAGGCAACCGACGACCCGGTCGCCGTGGCCCGCGACATCAGGGCGGCTGGCGCCAAGGCCGGGCTGAGCGTCAAGCCCGGCACCCCGATCGAGCCGTACCTCGAGATCCTCCGCCAGTTCGACACCCTGCTGGTGATGTCCGTCGAACCCGGATTCGGCGGCCAGAAGTTCATGCCCGAGGTGCTGTCGAAGGTCGCCGCGGTGAGGCGACTGGTCGACGCGGGAGAGCTCACCATCGTCGTGGAGATCGACGGCGGGATCAACGCCGACACCATCGAGGCGGCGGCCGAGGCGGGCGTCGACTGCTTCGTGGCCGGCTCGGCGGTGTTCGGCGCTGCCGACCCCGGGCAGGCCGTCGAGAATCTCCGGCGTCAGGCCGCCGTGGCGTCCAAACATCTGCTGGCCTGACCGCCCCGATGAACTACGACGACGCCATGCGGTCGGCCATCGCCCAGGCCGACGGCGTCAAGGGCACGACCTATCCGAATCCACCCGTCGGCGCGGTGATCCTCGACCGCGACGGTCACATCGCGGGTGTCGGTGCGACGCAACCGGCCGGTGGGCCGCACGCGGAGGTCGTCGCGCTGCGCCGGGCGGGGGAGCGAGCGCTCGGCGGCACGGCGGTGGTCACCCTCGAACCGTGCAACCACCACGGCCGAACGCCGCCCTGCGTGGATGCGCTCGTCGCCGCAGGCGTGGCGACGGTGGTGTACGCCGTCGCGGATCCGAATCCGGTTGCCGCGGGCGGGGCGAAAAGGCTGACGAACGCCGGGATCTCGGTCGAGGTCGGGGTGCTTGCCGAGGACGTCGCCGGCGGCAGCCTTCGGGAATGGCTGCACCGGCAGCGCACCGGGCGGCCCCACGTCACGTGGAAGTTCGCCTCGAGCGTCGACGGGCGCAGCGCCGCCGCCGACGGCAGCAGTCAGTGGATCACCAGCGAGGCGGCCCGTGCCGACGTGCACCGGCTCCGTGCGGTCGCCGACGCGATCGTCGTCGGGACGGGCACGGTCTTCGTCGACGATCCGACCTTGACGGCGCGGCTGCCCGACGGGTCGCTGGCCGACCGGCAGCCCCTGCGGGTGGTGGTCGGCGAGCGGGACATCTCGCCGGACGCCAGGGTTCTCAACGACGACTCGCGGACGATGGTGATCCGCACCCGCGACCCGCACGAGGTCATTCGGGCGTTGTCGGACCGAACCGCCGTGCTGCTGGAGGGCGGACCCACCCTGGCGGGAGCATTCCTGCGGGCCGGCGTCGTCGACCGCATCCTGGCCTATGTCGCGCCGATTTTGCTGGGTGGACCCATCACCGCGGTCGACGACGTCGGTGTGGCGAGCATCGTGGCGGCCCAACGATGGCGCTACGACGGCATCCTTCGGCTCGGACCCGACCTGCGGATGAGCCTGGTGCCGGCCTCGTCGGCGTGAGACCTGCAATTCGCTTGGCGGCCAATGTGACTCGCGTCACGTGGGAATTTTCTCCGTTCGGACACTCGTTACCTCTTTGAGACCTCAACCGCCCCACGGGGACCCGGTTGGTGTCAGTGGCGTCCGTAAAATTGGACCCAGGAACGAAGGACCATCTCTCAAAGGACGAAGAGCATGACTGCACTGCAGGACTGGCTCAGCTTTCGCCCCGTCGACCCGACCACCATCGTCGACGCGGTGTGCCGCCCGCTGCGCGCGGTGCTGCACGCCCAAGAAGCCGACGCCGGAACCGAACTGAAACTGATCAGCCCCGGCGTCGAGCGCTGCTGAGGCGCTAGCGCTGCGCGCCGACGCTGTCGGTCGACGTGTCGAGATCCTCGGCGTGCTCGTGCTTGCCCGCGATCAGCAGGCCCAGGAACGCACCCACCAAGCACACCACCATGGTGATGAAGAAGATCTGCCCGTACTGCATCGTGTAGGCGTTGCGCACGTTGGCGGCGAGCTGCGCGCCGATCTCCATCAAGTTGCTGCCCTTGGGCTTCGGCATCTCGGCGAGGTACTGGTTGAACTTGTACAACCCCCACGCGCTGAGCGAAGCCAATCCGATGAGCATGCCGATCATCCGGGACACGACCACCCCTGCGGACGCGATGCCGTGCTGGGAGGCGGGCACGGTGCGCAGGGTGGCCGACGTCAACGGCCCGATCACCAGGCCGAGGCCCAAGCCGGCGAGAATCAGGTCGGTGTCGAACGCGGGCAGTGTGAACAGCACCAGGTCATGGCGCGCCGACAGCACGTCCACGGTCCAGTGGGACACCAGCCAGTAGCCGAACGCCGCGATCAACAGTCCGACGAACGCGACGATGCGGTCGCCGATGCGGGTGGCGATCCAGCCGCCGAGAACGGCACCGACGGGCAGTGCGCCAAGGAACCACAGCAGCAGCAGGACGGTTTCGTTCTGCTCCTTGCCGAGCACGCCCTGCCCGAACAGCTCGACGTTGACCAGAGTGACCATCAAGGCCGCACCGGTGCACAGCGAGGCACCGAGGGCGGCGAGGAACGGCCGGAACTTCACGCCGGTCGGATCGATGAGCCGGGTCTTGGCGACCTTCTCCCAGACGAAGAAGGCGATCGCCACCGCCAGCGCCACGCCGAGGACGGGCAGCCCCCAACTGGGGAAGACCTGCTTGCCGTCGGGTGACGGGTTGTACATGCCGAAGACCATCAAGCCGAGGGCGACGGCCAGCAGCCCGCCGCCGACGACGTCGACCTTCTCGCGCGGCTCGTCCGGGTCCCTCGACGGCAGGCTGAAGTGGATCATCACCATCGCGATGATCGCGAGCGGCACGTTGATCCAGAACACGTCACGCCACGAGGTCAGTGCCCACACCACCGCGACGCCGTAGAGCGGACCCAAGACGGCGCCGAGCTCCTGTGCCGCGCCGATGCCGCCGAGCACCGACGCCCGCCCCTTCGCGGCCCACAGGTCGGCCGCCAGCGCGAGCGTCACCGGCAGCAGTGCACCGCTGGCGGTGCCCTGGATGAAACGACCGATGACGATGGTGAACAGGTCGTCCGACAGCGCGGTGACCACCGACCCGACCGCGAAGCCCGCCAGGCTGACCTGCAGCACCAGCTTGCGGCCGAAGCGGTCCGACGCCCGTCCCAGCAGCGGCATCGCCGCGATGTACCCGAGCAGGTACATGGTGATGATCGGGGTGACGCGCTGAATTTGATTCAGCGAGATTCCGATGTCCCGCATGATGTCGTTGATGATCGTGATGACGACATACGTGTCGAGGGCGCCGAGCAGGACGGCGAGCCCGCCCGCGCTGATCGCGATCCGCCGGTTGGTCGCCTTGGGCGTGGCAGTGCCCCCGGGCTTGGACGTCACGCGAGCCATTACGCGGCGGGCTTGGTGACGGTGACGGTCTTGCCCCAGTCGCTCAGTGTCATCTGAACGCTGTTGCCCTCACTGGGGTCCAGCTTGGCCCGGATCAGGGCGTGGTCGCCGTCTTCGGTGATCCACGCGGTCGCCGGCACGTCGCCTGAGGCGCCGAGGTTGGCCAGCCCGTTGACGGCTGCGGCGTTGACCTTGCCGGTCACCTTTACGGTGTTCACGCCGTTGATCGTCTCGCGGCCCTCGGCCTTCGGATCGGCGAAGTTGGCGAGCACGTTGGCCAGACCGACCTTGGGGTTCAGGATCTTGGACACGTCGTAGATCTCGGATGCGGGCCCGAAGTTGGTGAAGCTGCCTGGCGTGAGTGCGCCGTAGAGGTCGCCGTCGGCGACGACGAAGTCGACGTCCTTGAAGGTCTGGCCGAAGGCGATGATGCTGGCCTTGCCCTGCGCCGCCACGACGGGGACGTTGGTCAGGTCACCGGTCAGGGTCTCGATGGGCAGTTCCTTGATCTTGCCGGTCACCACGAGTTCGAGGTGGACGCTCGTCTGCGCGCTGGTGGTCTGGTTGGAGTCCTTGAGTAGCGACGCCGCGTCGGGAAGTGGGGCGTTGGACTTCTCCGGCGACGAGCTGCAACCCGCGACGAGCACGAGCGCAGCGAAGATGGACACGAGGACGGCAATGCGATGGCGCGTCTGCATGAAAGCATCGTAGAGGGTCTAAGCGAATGGACCTCGTCCGCGGGCACGGGGTAGAAGGGTGAAGATGGCAACTCATCTGGTCTTTCGCGCAGTGCCCTCCGACGTCGGTGACGCTGCCGCGCTGGTCGCCGCGATGCTCGCCGAGATGCGCGAGCTGTACTGGGACGTCGGAGGTTCCGGTGGTCTTGACCTCGACTCACCCGACATGCCGAAGGCCGGACCTGCCGAGCTGGGACCGCCCGACGGGGTGTTCCTCGTCGGCTGTCGCGGTGACGTCGCGGTGTGCGGTGGTGGGCTCAAGCGGTTGCCGGACGGAGCGTGCGAGATCAAGCGGATGTACGTCGTCCCGGCGGCCCGAGGGCAGGGAGTGGCGCGAGAGTTGTTGCGCGCCTTGGAAGACGCCGCGCGAGAACTCGGGTACTCGATCGCCCGGCTCGACACCGGCCCTCGGCAAGCTCACGCGCAAGGGTTCTACGAGCGTGAGGGTTATCACGCGGTGGGCAACTTCAACGACAATCCGGTGGCCACGTACTTCGGGGAGAAGCAGCTCTGACCGTGGCTGCGACTAGCGTGGTGCGCATGTTCACCGGCATCGTCGAAGAATTGGGCGAGGTCGTCGGCAAGGAAGACCTCGCCGACGCCGCTCGATTCGTCATCCGCGGCCCGCTCGTCACCACCGACGCCGGTCACGGCGACTCGATCGCCGTCAACGGCGTCTGCCTCACCGTCGTCGACCTGTTGCCCGACGGATCGTTCACCGCCGACGTCATGGCGGAGACGTTGAACCGGTCCAGCCTGCAGGGCGTGGCGGTGGGCAGCCAGGTCAACCTCGAACGTGCCGCCGCGGTCAACAGCAGGCTCGGTGGCCACATCGTGCAGGGCCACGTCGACGGTACCGGTCGGGTGCTCACCAGAACGCCGTCCGAGCACTGGGAAGTGGTCCGCATCTCGCTGCCCGACGCGATCTCCAAGTACGTGGTGGAGAAGGGGTCGATAACCGTCGACGGCATCTCCCTCACCGTGTCGGGACTCGGCGCGGACTGGTTCGAGGTGTCGCTGATACCGACCACCCTGCAACTGACCACCCTCGGACGGGCCGAGGTGGGGACGGCGGTCAACCTCGAGGTCGACGTGATCGCGAAGTACGTCGAGCGGCTGCTGTCCCACCGGGATCAGTCCACCGGTTAGCCCCTCGGTTCGAGCGCGCCACGTGCCCGAACGCCCAGATGTCGAACACTTCGTTCAGTAAGAACGATCCGCGGGCATGCCGGCGTCGAATAGCGGGTAAACACTGCCAACTTCGGCCGGTCCGCGTTGCCGGATGCTGCCGACGACGCCTCTGACCGGAGTGGGAGATGCACGACGACGCGACGACCAGCGAGTTCGGCAGCGACGAGCAACGAATCACCGAGGCACTTCAGGCGATCACAGCGCGTCGCGCCGTCATCGAGCAGGCCAAGGGCATGCTGATGCTGGTCTACGGCGTGGACGCCGACGCAGCCTTCGACGTGCTGCGCAAACAGTCCCAGGACCACAACGTGAAGCTGAACCTCGTCGCCGAACAGGTGATGAAGGACCTGGTCGAGTTGTCCCGAACCAAGGGCCCGATGCGTCAGCTGGCGCTCGGCAGCCTGATCGACACCGCCAACCAGCGAATCAAGCACAGCGCCGAACGCCAGCTCGACGGCCAAACCAAGACCGGCGTCCCGATGACGGAACTCGGGCCGCCGCCGGGATAGGAACCTCATCGCCGACGGCGGCTTTCCACCACCGCTGATCGGAATGTCGGCCCTGCTCAGAGCCGCCAGCGGGAGCAGGCAATAAGCGCTGCCCGCGGTTGGTTCATACTGAAGGGCACTGACCGACGTTGCATGACGCGTTGCACGATGGTTCCGATTCGGAACGGCAAGGGTGGCAAGGATGACGAGGCTGGATTCCGTCGAGCGGGCGATAGCCGACATCGCCGCGGGCAAGGCCGTCGTCGTCATCGATGACGAGGACCGCGAGAACGAAGGCGATCTGATCTTCGCCGCCGAGAAGGCGACCCCCGAACTCGTCGCGTTCATGGTCCGGTACACCTCCGGCTACCTGTGCGTTCCGCTCTCCGGCGAGGTGTGCGACCGACTCGGCCTGCTGCCGATGTACGCGGTCAACCAGGACAAGCACGGCACCGCCTACACGGTGACCGTCGACGCCAAGCTCGGCGTCGGCACCGGGATCTCGGCGTCGGATCGCGCCACGACGATGCGTCTGCTGGCCGACCCGGCCGCCGTCGCCGGCGACTTCACCAGGCCAGGGCACGTGGTGCCGTTGCGTGCCAAGGAGGGCGGCGTCCTGCGCCGCCCCGGCCACACCGAGGCCGCGGTAGACCTGGCCATGCTTGCCGGTCTGCAGCCCGCGGGCGCCATCTGCGAAATCGTCAGCCAGAAGGACGAGGGCGAGATGGCCCAGACCGACGAGCTGCGCGTCTTCGCCGACGACCACGATCTGGCGCTCATCTCGATCGCCGACCTCATCGAGTGGCGACGCAAGCACGAAAAGCACATCGAGCGAATCGCCGAGGCGCGCATTCCGACCCGCCACGGTGAGTTCCGCGCGGTGGGGTACACCAGCATCTACGACGACGTCGAGCACGTCGCGTTGGTCCGCGGCGACATCACGGGTGGCAGCTCCGATCACGATGGGCACGACGTTCTCGTGCGCGTGCACTCCGAGTGTTTGACCGGCGACGTGTTCGGTTCGCGACGCTGCGACTGCGGCCCACAGCTGGACGCCGCGATGGCGATGGTCGCCCGCGAGGGCCGTGGCGTGGTGCTCTACATGCGTGGGCACGAGGGCCGCGGGATCGGACTGCTGCACAAGTTGCAGGCCTACCAACTCCAGGACGCCGGCGAGGACACCGTCGACGCGAATCTCAAGCTCGGGTTGCCCGCCGACGCCAGGGATTACGGCATCGGCGCCCAGATTCTGGTGGACCTCGGGGTTCAGTCGATGCGGCTGTTGACGAACAACCCGGCCAAGCGCGTGGGTCTGGACGGCTACGGGCTGCACATCATCGAACGGGTGCCGTTGCCGGTGCGCGCCAACTCGGAGAACATCCGCTACCTGATGACCAAGCGCGACCGCATGGGTCACGACCTGACGGGTCTGGACGACTACGACGACGCCGTGTACCCGCTGCCCGCGGCGACCGATGCGGGATCCGCCCAGTGAGTGGTGGCGCAGGCGTTCCCGACATGCCCGCCGTCGACGCCGGCGGACTGAGGTTGGCGATCGTGGCCAGCACCTGGCACACCACCATCTGCGACGCCTTGCTTGAGGGTGCCCGTCGCACCGCTGCCGCCTCCGGCGTGACCGACCCCGACGTGGTGAGGGTCCTCGGCGCGATCGAGATACCGGTCGTGGCGCAGCAATTGGCGAAGACGCATGACGCCGTCGTGGCGCTCGGCGTCGTCATCCGTGGCCAGACCCCGCACTTCGACTACGTCTGCGACGCCGTGACGGCGGGGTTGACGCGGGTGTCACTCGACGAGGGAACCCCCGTTGCCAACGGCGTCCTCACCACCAACGACGAGCAACAGGCCCTCGACCGGGCCGGGCTGCCCGGCTCCGCGGAGGACAAGGGCGCCCAGGCTGCCGCCGCGGCCCTGTCGACGGCGCTGGTGCTGCGCGAGCTGCGCAAGAAGCCGTGACCACCCCGGCCTACGACCTCGAGGTCAAGCCGCACCTGACGCCGTACTTCGCCTACGGCGCCGCGTTCTTGATCGCCGCCGCCCACATTGCGGTGGGGTTCCTGCTCAAGGTCGGTTCATCGGGGGTGATCTTCCGCACGGCCGATCAGGTCGCCATCGGAGTGCTCGGCGTCATCATCGGATGTTTGGTCCTGATGTTCGCCCGGCCGAGGCTCCGGGTCGGTCCCGACGGTCTTTCGGTGCGAAACCTGTTGGGCTACCGCCTCATTCCGTGGTCGGAGGTCGTCGACGTGTCGTTTCCGAAGGGGGCCCGCTGGGCGCGCGTCGACCTGCCCGACGACGAGTACGTCCCGTTGATGGCGATTCAGTCGGTCGACAAGGAACGCGCGGTCGACGCGATGGACGCCGTGCGGGCCCTGGTGGCGCGGTACCGCGCCGAGGTCAACCGACGCTCAGCGACATCGTGACCTCGTTGGCCCTGGCCTCGCGAGGTCCGGTGGTGCCCTCGACGACGCCGAAGCCCAACTGCTCGTAGACCCCACGGGCCGTGGCGTTGTCGGCGTCGACGCGCAACGTCACGACGCGCGCCCGGTGACCCCTGGCCCAGTCGACCGCCGCAATCACCAGATCCCGTCCCAGCCCGCGGCCCCGCATGCCCGGCTCCAGCCATAGCGAGTACAGGTACACCACGTCGGGGCTCTGTCGTTGGGCGCCGATCAGGCCGACGAGCTCGTCCCCGAAGAGCAGCGCGAACTGGGCGTGGGCGCGCAGCCTCCGCCGCCACTGAGCCGCGGTGAACGCCAGTTCCTCGAGGTACTGCCGATCGCCGGTGCCGAGGGTGTCGGTCAGCGCGCGCAGACGCAATGTCGCGAACACGCGCCAGTCCGCTTCGACGAGCCGTGTGACGGTGGGGGCACTCATGCGGCGTCGCATGGCTCCTTCGGGCAATACGTTAGAATGTGCTGATAGTGACCCATTTTCGCACGTCGGTAACCGCTCCGGAATCCGACGCCCCCTACGTGCGCGCCACTCAGTTGATCACGCGTCCCGGGACGTTGCCCGCCATCACGATTCCGATCGCCAAGGGGCGGTGGCCCGACGTCGACGGCATCTGGTCGTACCTGCGGGAGCCCGCCGAATTCTTCGGCATCGCCATGCCCGGGCCCGCCGCGCTCACCGTCGCGTTGACGGACTTCGCCGCGACCACCGACGCCGCGTTGACCGCCGCCAGCGTCGTGATCGTCGAGACCGAGAATGAACCCGAGGTCGTGGTGACCGGCGCCGCGGTCCAGCCGCTGCGGTCGACGCCGGTGCGAATCTGCGCCGACGATTCGGTGCCGCACGCCCACCGCGCGTCCGACCCGCAGTGGCGAAGAATGGCGGCCAGGACGACCAGCCGAGGCGAGGTCGACCAACGTGAACGCTGGCTCGACGGGCGCGGCTACGCCGACGCGTTGTCCGGCGGCGAGCCGCTCCTCGGCGCGCTGGTGGTGGAAACGCCAGGCGGCGTCCTCGGAGTGGAGAACCCGGAACCCACGTCGGTCCTGGATCAGCTGACCGCGTGTGGGGCGACGGCGCCGATCGCCAGGGCCGCCCAATCGCCTGCCGACGTCGTACGCGCATGGTGGGTGTCACCGACATTCGAAACACATCCCGTCGCCGAACTCGCCGGGGTGCAGCTGCCCGCCGACGTCGAGGCGGCACCGTCGTTCGCGAGGTGGACATGACCGATTTCGACCCGACGTCGTTTCGGGCCATGAGCGTCGACGGCTACGACGTGGCCGACGGGGTCTTCCGTGCGCACTACACGCTGCGAGGCAAGGATTCCGGCGACGTGTCCTTCACCGAGGTGGTCGACTTCGGCGCCGCACTCGGTGAGCGCCACCCCGACGACCGGTTGCTGCGACTGCTCGCGCTGACCTGCTCGCCGAGCTACTTCAAGGCCGCCGCGCCGCCCGTCGTCGAAATCGCCTTCCCGACACGTGACTTCGAGCGTCACTATCTGAGTGAACTCGTCGCCGGCGGGCTCGGCGAGTTCGCCTACCGCAATTCGCTTCCCGACGCCTTGACGCCCACCGTCACCGGTCCCGACGCGGACGCGGCAGGCCCGACACCCGATGCATGGGACGCCGACGCCGAACCGTTGGTGCCCGTTGGCGGCGGCAAGGATTCCGTGGTCAGCATCGAAGCGCTCAAGGGGCACGGATTTCACCCGACCCTGTTCAGCGTGAACAAGTTCGACCCCATCGACCGCTGCATCGAGATCAGCGGACTCGACAGCCTGCGGGTGACGCGGCGCATCGACCCCGCGCTGATCGAGGCCAACGCCCGCGGCGCCCACAACGGCCACGTCCCGGTCACGGCGATCAACAGCGTCATCGGACTCATCGTCGCCGACGCCAACGGTCTCGGACCCGTGGTTCTGTCCAACGAGCGGTCCTCCAACGTCGGCAACGTCACCTGGTTGGGGCGCGACGTCAACCACCAGTGGTCCAAGAGCATCTCCTACGAGACGCTGCTGCGAGACACGCTGAGCCAGTACGGGTTCAACCCCGACCGCTACTTCTCCCTGCTGCGGCCACTGTCGGAATCGGAGATCGCCGACCGGTTCAAGAACAGTCCGCAGTACTTCCGCGACTTCATCAGCTGCAACCGACCGTTCGCCATCGACTCGGGACGGCGCGGCGCGACGTGGTGCGGCCACTGTCCCAAGTGCCTCTTCGTGTACGCGCTGATGGCGCCCCGGCTGGGCCGCGCCGAGGTCGAGGCGATCTTCGGTCACGACCTGTTCGGCGACCTCGACAACCGGCCTGGCTTCGAGGACATCGTCGGACTCGGCGTGCACAAGCCATTCGAATGCGTCGGCGAGTACTACGAAGCAGCCGAGTCCCTGGTGTCTGTTCTCGACGACGACGACTGGCGCGGCGTGCCGCTGGTCGAGGAATTCCGTTCCCGCCGCGACGAACTCGAGAAGGTCGCCGTCGACGAGCAGAGCGGCGTGATCGGCGTCGACTACGTCCCCGCGAGGTACGCGGCGGCCCTGGACCTGCCGTGAGCCCGGCCGTGTCCGACCTCGCCGGGCTGACCGTCGGGATCTGGGGATTCGGTCGGGAGGGCGTCTCGATGGCGAGAACGGCCGCCGCGGCAGGCGCCGCCCGCATCGAGGCCGTCGACGACATGGGTCGCCGTCCCTTCGAAGAGCCAGAGGGCATTGCGCATCTCGAGGTGTTCCGCGGTCCCGAGCACTTGGCCCGGTTGAGCGCGTGCGACGTGGTGTTCGTCAGCCCCGGTGTGCCGTGGCGGCAACCGATCTTCGAGGAGCTGCGTCGCTCCGGGATCCGAATCTCCAGTGCCGCCGACTGGTTCATGTCCCGGCACGGCGCGGCCACCATCGGTGTCACCGGCACCAAGGGCAAGAGCACCACGGCGTCGTTCCTCGGGCACCTGCTCGCCAGGGCGGGCGTCGACGTCGTCGTCGCCGGGAACATCGGCACGCCCCTTTCGGACCTGTCGCCAGGGGAAGGTGCGGTCGTCGTCGCCGAGATCTCCAGTCAGCAGGCGGCGCTGCTGACCACGTCACCTGCCGTGGCGGTGATCACGAATCTGTACGAGGACCACCTGGATTGGCACGGTGACCGGGACTCCTATCACCTGGCGAAGGCGAACGTCTTCCGTCGGGGTGCCCGTTCGTTGGTCACCACGCCGGAGGTGATCGCCACCCTCGAGCGCCTTGGGGCGACGCCGATCGAACCGGAGGTGCGGCTCGTCGACCCCGCCCGAGTCGAACGCACGACGACCAAGTCGGTGATGAACTACGAGCACAACCTCGTCAACGGGGCGCTGGCCGCCGTCGCCGCCTCGGAGGTGCTCGGCTGGGCGGTGACCCGAGCGGAGTACGAGTCGGCCGTGTCCACCTATCAGGGGCTGCCGCATCGGTTGCAGACCGTCCGCACCACCGGACGCGTGCAGTGGATCGACGACACCCTCGCCACCACGGGGGAGAGCGTCGCCGCCGCCTTGCGCGCGATGAGCCCCGACGAGCACGTCGCCCTGATCGTCGGCGGCATGGACCGGCAGCTGAACTACGAGATGCTCGACGAATACCTGTGCAGCGGCGAGCGCCGGGTGTCGCTCATCCAATCGCCGAGCAACGGGGCGGCCATCGGAGTCGAGTTCGCGCGCCGCCACCCGACCCGGACCCACCTGGTCGACGACCTCGAGACCGCGGTACGCGTGGCGGCGGGGTTGCCCGACGTCGACGTCGTGCTGCTGTCGCCAGGGGCGGCCAGTTATGACCTATACGTCAACTACGAGGCGAAGGCCGCCGCGTACTGCGGTTTCGTCGACGCACTGGACTGACGGGTCCGAGCCCCACCCGTCCGATGGCGTTCGGCTGTCGGGACTCGAACTAATCTGGAACCCGTGCCCGATCCAGCGACCTACCGGCCGGCCCCGGGCTCGATACCCGTCGAGCCCGGCGTCTACCGGTTTCGCGATCCGCACGGCCGGGTGATCTACGTAGGCAAGGCCAAGAGCCTGCGCAGCCGCCTCAACTCCTACTTCGCCGACCTGTCCGGACTCGCCCCCCGCACCAGACAGATGGTGACCACCGCGGGCAGCGTCGAATGGACCGTCGTCGGCACCGAGGTCGAGGCGCTGCAGCTCGAATACAACTGGATCAAGGAATTCGACCCTCGATTCAACATTCGCTACCGCGACGACAAGTCCTACCCCGTCCTCGCCGTCACCCTCAACGAGGAGTACCCGCGGCTGTTCGTCTACCGCGGTCCACGCCGCAAGGGCGTGCGCTACTTCGGTCCCTACTCCCACGCCTGGGCGATCCGGGAAACCCTCGATCTGCTGACCCGGGTCTTCCCGGCTCGCACCTGCTCCAACGGAGTGTTCAAGCGGCACAACCAGATTGGCCGGCCGTGCCTGCTGGGATACATCGACAAGTGCTCGGCGCCGTGCGTCGGCCGGGTCAGCGCCGATGAGCACCGGCGCATCGTGCTCGACTTCTGCGACTTCCTGGCAGGCAAGACCGACCGCCTGGCCCGCGACATGGAACAGCAGATGAACGCGGCGTCGGAAGCGCTCGACTTCGAACGGGCCGCCCGGCTGCGGGACGACATCGGCGCACTCAAACGGGCGCTGGAGAAGCAGACCGTCGTCTTCGGTGACGGCACCGACGCCGACGTCGTCGCGTTCGCCGACGACGAGCTCGAGGCCGCCGTGCAGGTGTTCCACGTCCGCGGTGGTCGGGTGCGCGGCCAGCGAGGCTGGGTCGTCGAGAAGTCAGGCGAACCGGGGAAGTCGGGGCAGGAACACCTCGTCGAGCAGTTCCTCACCCAGTTCTACGGCGATCAGGCCGAACTGGGCGGTGCGGCGGACGACGCCACCAATCTGGTGCCACGGCAGGTTCTGGTGCCGGTGCTGCCCGACAACGCCGAGGAACTCGCGGCCTGGCTGAGCGGGCTGCGCGGGTCCAACGTGCAGCTGCGGGTGCCCGTTCGTGGTGACAAGAAGGCGCTGGCCGAAACCGTGCACCGCAACGCCAAGGACCAGCTGGCGCAGCACAAGCTCAAGCGCGCTGGGGACTTCAACGCCAGATCTGAAGCGCTGCAAAGCATTCAGGAGTTCCTCGGCCTCACCGAAGCGCCGCTCCGCATCGAATGCGTGGACATCAGCCACGTCCAGGGCACCGACGTGGTGGCGTCGTTGGTCGTTTTCGAGGACGGGTTGCCGCGCAAGTCGGACTACCGGCACTACGCCATCCGCGAAGCGGCGGGTGAAGGCCGCTCCGACGACGTCGCCTCCATCGCGGAGGTGACGAGGCGCCGCTTCGCGCGGCACGTGGCCGACGCCCAGGCGCCAGTCGTCGAGGACGGCAAGGCCAGACGATTCGCCTACCCGCCCAACCTGTTCGTCGTCGACGGCGGCGCGCCCCAGGTGAACGCGGCCGCCGCGGTCCTCGAAGAGCTGGGGATCACCGACGTGGCCGTCATCGGACTGGCCAAGCGGCTGGAGGAAGTGTGGGTGCCGGGGCAGCCCGATCCGGTGATCATGCCGCGCAACAGCGACGGGCTCTACCTGCTGCAGCGGGTGCGTGACGAGGCGCACCGCTTCGCGATCACCTATCACCGAAGCAAGCGGTCGAAGCGGATGACTGCGTCGGCACTAGACTCCGTCCGGGGACTGGGGGAGCACAGGCGAAAGGCGTTGGTGACTCACTTCGGGTCGGTGGCCCGGTTGAAGGACGCCACCGTCGAAGAGATCACCGCGGTGCCGGGAATCGGAGTGGCCACGGCGAACGCCGTCCTGGAGGCACTCGGCGTGCCTACGATCAAGGACGAGGTGTCGATGACGGGCCAGGGGATGACGACGAGCGAGAAGCTGGAGGCGGATCGCGCATGACCGATCTGCGCGAAGGCCACGGCGACGATCTGCCAGCGGCCGGGATCGACGTCGTCCTCGTCACCGGATTGTCGGGGGCGGGCCGCGGCACCGCGGCCAAGGTCCTCGAAGACCTCGGCTGGTACGTCGCGGACAACCTGCCGCCCGAGCTCATCGCCAGAATGGTCGAGCTTGGTCTTGCGGCGGGGTCGCGCATCACCCAGCTCGCCGTCGTGATGGACGTGCGCTCCCGTGGATTCACCGGCGACCTGGAATGGGTGCGTCACGACCTCGCCACCCGCGGCATCACCCCACGCGTGCTGTTCCTCGAAGCGTCCGACGACATCCTGGTGCGCCGTTACGAACAGAACCGTCGCAGCCATCCCCTGCAGGGCAATCAGACTCTGGCCGAGGGCATTTCCGCGGAGCGCACCATGCTGGCTCCCATCCGCGCGGCCGCCGACCTGGTGGTCGACACGTCGTCCCTTCCTGTGCCCGCCCTCCGTGAAACCATCGAGCGCGCGTTCGCCGCCGAGACGGTGGCGCACACCAACGTGACCGTCGAATCGTTCGGCTACAAGTACGGCTTGCCGATGGACGCCGACACCGTCATGGACGTCCGCTTCCTGCCGAACCCGCACTGGGTCGACGAGTTGCGCCCCCACACCGGTCAGCACCCGGCAGTGCGCGACTACGTCCTCGGCCAACCGGGGGCGACGGACTTCATCGACACCTACCATCGGCTTCTGGACGTCGTCATCGACGGATACCGCAGGGAGGGCAAGCGCTACATGACCGTCGCGATTGGCTGCACCGGCGGCAAGCATCGCAGCGTCGCCATCGCCGAAGCCCTCGCGGGGCGTCTCGGTGGCGACGGTGATCTGACGGTGCGGGTTCTGCACCGGGATCTGGGCCGCGAATGAATTCCCGCATCGTCGCACTGGGTGGCGGCCACGGTTTGTACGCGACGCTGTCGGCCCTGCGCCGGTTGACGCCGCACGTGACGGCTGTCGTGACGGTCGCCGACGACGGCGGCTCGTCGGGCCGGCTCCGCAGCGAGCTCGACGTCGTGCCACCCGGCGATCTACGAATGGCGTTGGCGGCGTTGGCATCCGACTCTCCGCACGGCCATCTGTGGGCGACCATCCTGCAGCACCGGTTCGGCGGCAGCGGCGCTCTCGCCGGCCACCCCATCGGCAACCTGCTGCTCGCCGGACTCAACGAAGTCCTCGCCGACCCGGTCGCCGCGCTCGACGAACTCGGTCGCATCCTCGACCTCAAGGGCCGGGTGCTGCCGATGTGTCCGGTCGCGCTGCAGATCGAGGCCGACGTCGCAGGCCTGGAATCAGACGCCCGGATGAGCCGGGTGATCAGGGGTCAGGTCGCCGTGGCCACGACGGTGGGCAAGGTGCGCCGGGTGCGCCTCAATCCCGGCAACCCGCCAGCCACCCGGCAGGCCGTCGACGCCATCATGGCCGCCGACCTCGTCGTGCTGGGACCCGGTTCCTGGTTCACCAGCGTGATTCCCCACGTGTTGGTGCCGCAGTTGGCCGCCGCGCTTCAGGCGACCACGGCGCGACGGGCGCTGGTGTTGAACCTGGTGGCCGAACCTGGCGAGACGGCGGGCTTCTCCGCCGAGCGCCACATCCACGTACTGGCGCAGCATGCACCAGGATTCACCGTGCACGACATCGTCGTCGACGCGGCAGGCGTTCCCGGAGAACGGGAACGGGACCAACTTCGGCGAACCGCGGCCAGCCTCGAGGCTCGGGTTGAGTTTGCTGACGTGTCCAGACCTGGTACACCATTACATGATCCGGCCAAGTTGGCTGCGGCGCTGGAGCGTGTGAGGCTGCGCGGTAGTGCACCCGTGCCGCCGACGGCTCCGACTGCCGCCGCTCAGTCGGTCGACGAAAGGTGACGATCTCGTGGCGATGACAGCCGAGGTCAAGGACGAGCTCAGCCGACTGGTGATCAACTCGGTGAGCGCGCGACGTGCGGAGGTGGCGTCCCTTCTGCGCTTCGCCGGTGGCCTGCACATCGTGGCGGGCCGCGTGGTGGTGGAGGCCGAGGTTGACCTCGGCGTCATCGCGCGACGCCTGCGCAAGGACATTCACGACCTCTACGGCTACAACGCCGTCGTGCACGTGCTGACGGCCAGCGGCATCCGCAAGGGCACCAGATACGTCGTGCGCGTGGCGCAGGACGGGGAGGCGCTGGCGCGTCAGACCGGACTGTTGGATCTGCGGGGTCGGCCGGTGCGCGGATTGCCTGCACAGGTCGTCGGCGGCAGCGTCGGTGACGCCGAAGCCGCTTGGCGTGGAGCATTTTTGGCGCACGGCTCGCTCACCGAGCCGGGCCGTTCGTCGTCGTTGGAGATCAGCTGCCCCGGTCCGGAGGCGGCACTGGCCCTCGTCGGCGCGGCGCGGCGGCTCGGCGTCAGCGCGAAGGCTCGTGAAGTTCGGGGCAGCGACCGGGTGGTGGTGCGCGACGGCGAGGCCATCGGTGCGCTGCTGACGCGGATGGGCGCCCAGGACACCAGGCTCACCTGGGAGGAGCGACGCCTCCGCCGTGAGGTGCGGGCGACCGCGAACCGCCTCGCCAACTTCGACGACGCCAACTTGCGGCGCTCGGCGCGCGCGGCCGTTGCCGCCGCGGCCCGGGTCGAACGCGCGCTGAACATTCTCGGCGACTCGGTGCCGGACCACCTGTCCAACGCGGGCAGGTTGCGGGTCGAGCACCGGCAGGCGTCCCTCGAGGAATTGGGTCGGCTCGCGGAGCCGCCGATGACCAAAGATGCCGTGGCCGGCCGCATTCGGCGGTTGCTGTCGATGGCCGACCGCAAGGCCAAGCAGGACGGCATCCCCGACACGGAGTCGGCCGTGACACCAGATCTACTCGACGACGCCTAGGCGGCGACGACTGCCGGGTGCGCCAACGGATTGGCTGCCGGGTTGCCTGCGAGCGCGTCGAGGACCGCCGCCATCGCCTGCGGGCTGGTGTAGATGTTGGCGTGCCCGAGGACGAGCCCTGGGTAGCGCTGCTGAAGGACGACGTTCGTGACGTTCGGTCCGGTCAGGGCTTGCTGGGTGTAGGGCGTCACCACCTCGTCGTTGACCGTCGAGATGGTCGTGTACAGCACGCCCGGCCGGGTGTCGCCGTTGCCGTAGACCTCGTGCTGGAACGCCGAGCCCACGCCCTGTTGAAACAGGGCTGGTGCGATCGCGTCGGAGATGGCGACGAGCAGCTGGCCAAGGATCGGGATGGACTGAAACCCGGTCAGTTGGTTGAAGTCGGTGCCGTGGTTGCTAGGGGCGATGCCGATGACCTGGGAGACCTTGTCGGCTCCGCCGAGTTCGTTGACGTAGTAGACCGGCAGGATGCCGCCACCCTGCGAGTGCCCGACAAGGATGACCTTCGGGGCCCCCGTCACCGCGAGCACCCTGTCCACCTCCGCGGCGAGTTCCAGGCCGGACTTCCGGATGTCGCCCATGGCCTGGATCGGGAAGTTCGGCTCGGCGGTGGTGTTGCCGTAGTTGAACGTGAAGACCTTGTACCCCGCGTTGGCCAGCACCGGCGCGCCGACCGACCAGTTGACGCCCTGGGTCCCCGTCGTCCCGTTGAGCAGGATGACCGGCAGCGGATGCTCCGCCGTCACCTCGATCGACGGGTCGTTCGCCCCAGCGGGTGGCCTGGTGGGCGTGAAGAACGCGAGCCCGTCGACGAGGCCGTAGTTGACGGTGAACCGGCCGCCCGGGGGTGACAGCGGTGCCCCCACCAATGTCCGGCCGACGGCGGCCGCGGCGTTGGCCACCGACATGGCCAACAGGTAGGGCACGCCGAGGAAGCTGGAGGGGCCAAAGGCATGGGCGACGACGGTGGCGGCGGTGTGGACCGCAGACACCGTGACCGTTCCGACGTCGACGGCCAACCCGGCGAGCTGGAGGTCGGCGCGCGGCTTGATCGTCGGGGCGGGGTTTGGCGCCCCGAGCGGGGCGGGTGCGATCGGGGCCGCCGCTACCGAGTCGGCCGGGGAGGGGACACTGCGCAGGGCGGGGGCGGATTTCGTCGGCGCGGGTCGGGACACCTCCGATCGCGACACCACGGGCGTATTCGGCTGCTGGGCATGCTTGTTGGGTTCGCGCGGGACGGCGACGGTGGTGGCGGGAGTGGCTTCGGGCGCCGGATCGGACTGCTGCGGCTCCGATGTCGTGGGTTCGTCGTCACGTGATGCCGCTGTGGACGGGCTGCCGGAGGAACTGCCGGTTGGGTGTGTGGTGCCGGGAAGCTTCGCCGGACTCGACGGCGGTTTCGTGGAGGACCCCGGCTTCGACTCCGGGTGCGACCCGGTGTCGGGCTCGTCCTTCTGCTGGGACGAAGCCGGGCCGGCGGAATCGGACGGCCCCTCGTCGGCCTTGGCGACACCACTGCAGCCCAGCGCTCCGACGGAGAACCCCGCCACGACGACCGCGGCAAGCGCGAGCCGCAGCCGCGGGAACCGCCCCGACGGGCGGCGCGACCTGGGGCGGCGGGAACTCTCGTACATCACAACCTCCGACTCGAGCTAACGGACCGTAGCCGCTCCGCGCCCGCGACCGCCGCGGTTCGGTGGAATCGGCCGCCGCAGTTACCGTGAGCCGATGGACACCCTTCGGGTGGGCGCGTTCCTCACCGATCCGCCGTTCGCCGGGATGGTCGGCGGCGGCTTCGACGTCGACCTCGCCGCGGCGGTGGGCGCCGCCCTCGGGTCGTCCGTCGAGAGGATCGCCACCGACGCCCCCGACGTGGACGACCTCCTGTCATCCCTCGCAGCAGGCGCGTACGACTGCGTCGTCGCCGCCGTGACCGTCACGGCCGACCGTCAGAACACCGTCGCCTTCGCCCCGCCCTATCTGGCCTCCGGTCACGCGCTCGCCGTCAACGCCGCGCGCCATCCCGCGGTCAGATCGGTCGACGACCTTGGCGGGCTCACCGTCGCGGTCCTGCGCGGCTCGGCCGGGCACTCGATTGCGCAACGGCTGCACGCCGAAGGCAGAGTCGGGGCGGTTCGTTGCTTCGCTCACGGCGACATCCGCTCGGCGGCAAGCGAACTCGAGGCGGGCGACTGCGACGCGATGATGGCCCTTGCGCCCACGCTGGCGGAACTCGTCAGGTCCCTGCCCGACGTCGACGTGGTGCAACGCGGCCTGTCCCGCGAGGAGATCGCCATTGCGGTCGCCCCGGGTGACACCGCACTGGCGGCGCAGATCGCCACGGCACAGGAACGGCTGGAGGCGGCCGGGTCGTTACAGGAATTGCGACGCAAATGGCTCGGTAACCCGTACCGGGACCAGAGTCTGGCCGCCCACTGACCAGCCTTCGCGTCGCCAGCGGCGCACCACTAGGCTGATCCCCGAGCACGAGACGGGGCAACGTCCCGAAGCATCTTCGAGATCTAAGGAGCACGACAGTGACCGTTCGGGTAGGCGTTAACGGCTTCGGCCGAATCGGACGCAACTTCTTCAGGGCCCTGGACGCGCAGAAGGCCCTCGGCAACAACGTCGACGTCGAGATCATCGCCGTCAACGATCTGACCGACAACGCCACGCTGGCGCACCTGCTCAAGTTCGACTCGATCCTGGGCCGGCTGCCCTACGACGTCAGCCTCGAAGGTGACGACACCATCGTCGTCGGCGACACCAAGATCAAGGCCCTCGAGGTCAAGGCCGGTCCGGCCGAACTTCCGTGGGGCGATCTGGGCGTCGACGTCGTCGTCGAGTCCACCGGCATCTTCACCAACGCCGCCAAGGCGAAGGGTCACCTCGACGCCGGAGCCAAGAAGGTCATCATCTCCGCGCCGGCGACCGACCCCGACATCACCATCGTGATGGGCGTCAACGACGACAAGTACGACGGCAGCCAAAACATCATCTCCAACGCCTCGTGCACGACGAACTGCCTCGGCCCGCTGGCCAAGGTCCTGCACGACGAGTTCGGCATCGTCAAGGGCCTGATGACCACGATTCACGCCTACACCCAGGACCAGAACCTTCAGGACGGACCGCACAGCGACCTGCGTCGCGCCCGCGCCGCCGCCCTGAACATCGTCCCGACCTCCACCGGTGCGGCGAAGGCCATCGGCCTGGTCATGCCCGAGCTGAAGGGCAAGCTCGACGGATACGCCCTGCGCGTGCCGATCCCCACGGGTTCGGTCACCGACCTCACCGCCGAGCTGGCCAAGTCGGCCACCGCCGACGAGATCAACGCGGCGATGAAGGCCGCGGCCGAGGGCCGCTTGAAGGGCATTCTGAAGTACTACGACGCGCCGATCGTCTCGAGTGACATCGTCACCGACCCGCACAGCTCGATCTTCGATTCGGGTCTGACGAAGGTCATCGACAACCAGGCCAAGGTCGTGTCGTGGTACGACAACGAGTGGGGTTACTCCAACCGGCTGGTTGACCTGGTCGCGCTGGTCGGCAAGTCGCTGTAGAGCCGAATCCGTGGCCGAATCCTCCATCAAGTCACTGTCGGATCTGCTGGCCGAGGGGGTCGAGGGTCGGGGCGTGTTGGTGCGCTCCGACCTGAACGTTCCGCTCGACGACGAGGGGACGATCACCGATCCCGGTCGCATCCTCGCGTCCGTCCCGACGCTGAAGGCGTTGTCGGATGCCGGAGCCAAGGTCGTCGTCACCGCTCACCTCGGACGGCCGAAGGACGGACCCGACCCCAAGTTCTCGCTGGCGCCCGTCGCGGCGGCCCTCGGCGCGGAACTGGGCAGGCACGTTCAGCTGGCCGGCGACGTCGTGGGCTCCGACGCGCTCGCACGCGCCGAAGGCCTGACCGACGGTGACGTGTTGATGGTCGAGAACATCCGCTTCGACCCCCGTGAGACCAGCAAGGACGACGCCGAGCGGCTGGCACTGGCCAAGGAGCTGGCCGAACTGGTCAGCGCGGCCGACGGTTCGCCCGGTGCGTTCGTCTCCGACGGATTCGGCGTGGTGCATCGCAAGCAGGCGTCGGTGTACGACGTGGCGACGATCCTCCCGCACTACGCGGGCTTGTTGGTCGACACCGAGGTCAAGGTGCTCGAGCAGCTCACCAGCTCGACCGAGCGCCCCTATGCGGTGGTGCTCGGCGGCTCGAAGGTCTCCGACAAGCTGGCCGTCATCGAGAACCTGGCCTCCAAGGCCGACAGCATCGTCATCGGCGGCGGCATGTGCTTCACCTTCCTTGCCGCACAAGGGGTTTCGGTCGGCACCTCGCTGCTGCAGCCGGAGATGGTCGACACCTGCAAGAAGCTGCTCGAGGACTACGGCGACGTCATCCACCTCCCGGTGGACGTCGTCGTCGCGGAGAAGTTCTCCGCCGACTCTCCGGCCGAGACGGTGGCCGTGACCGCCATCGCCGACGACCGGATGGGCCTCGACATCGGGCCCGAGTCGGTGAAGCGATTCACCGCACTGCTGTCCAACGCCAAGACCGTGTTCTGGAACGGACCGATGGGCGTCTTCGAGTTCCCGGAGTTCGCCGCGGGCACCAAGGGCGTCGCCGAGGCAGTCATCGCCGCGACCGCCAAGGGCGCGTTCAGCGTCGTCGGTGGGGGAGACTCCGCCGCCGCCGTGCGCCAGCTCGGCCTGCCCGAGGATGGCTTCTCGCACATCTCAACCGGTGGCGGTGCGTCGCTGGAGTACCTCGAGGGCAAGACGCTGCCCGGCATCTCGATCCTCGAAAACTAGGAGACACCCGATGGCACGCAAGCCGCTCATCGCAGGCAACTGGAAGATGAACCTCAACCACTTCGAGGCCATCGCCTTAGTGCAG
The DNA here is from genome assembly GCF_002043095.1 of Mycobacterium sp. AT1. GTDB lineage: Bacteria > Actinomycetota > Actinomycetes > Mycobacteriales > Mycobacteriaceae > Mycobacterium. The sequence continues at coordinate 42,595 of NZ_MVOC01000072.1, forward strand.
AAGATCGCCTTCTCGCTTCCGGACAAGTACTTCGACAAGGTCGACGTGACGGTGATTCCGCCGTTCACGGATCTGCGCAGCGTGCAGACCCTCGTCGACGGTGACAAGCTCCGACTCACCTACGGGGCGCAGGACGTCTCCAAGCACGACTCGGGTGCCTACACCGGCGAGATCAGCGGCGCGTTCCTTGCGAAGCTCGGGTGCACGTTCGCGGTGGTCGGCCACTCGGAGCGCCGCACCTATCACGCCGAGGACGACGCCCTGGTCGCCGCCAAGGCCGCCGCGGCGCTCAAGCACGGGTTGACGCCGATCATCTGCATCGGCGAAGCACTGGAGATCCGTGAGGCGGGAGATCACGTCTCCTACTGCGTCACCTCGCTGCGCGGATCGCTCGCCGGGCTTTCGGCCGACCAGATCGCGAACGTCGTCATCGCCTACGAGCCGGTCTGGGCGATCGGCACCGGCCGGGTGGCGAGTGCCGCCGACGCGCAGGAAGTCTGCGCCGCGATCCGCATCGAACTGGCCGAACTGGCGTCTGTCGACGTTGCGGCCACCGTTCGGGTGCTCTACGGCGGTTCGGTGAGCGCCAAGAACGTCGGTGAGATCGTCGGACAGGCCGACGTCGACGGCGCCCTCGTCGGCGGAGCGTCCCTGGACGGCGAGCAGTTCGCGATCCTGTCGGCGATCGCCGCCGGCGGACCCCTGCCCTAACTGGCGGTAGGTCGTG
>NZ_MVOC01000073.1 GCF_002043095.1 Mycobacterium sp. AT1
AGAGCAATTGCTCTGTTATCTTTTCGGCGTGCCTCGCCCCCGGATCCACGACCGTGACACGGTCCTGGACGCAGCCGAGTCGCTCGCCGTCCGGACCGGCCCGGCGGGTGTCACCACCCGAGCGGTCGCCGCCACCGCGGGCACGTCCAACGGCGCGATCTACCACAGCTTTCGGTCCAGGGGCGACCTGCTCGCGCAGACCTGGCTCCGCGCCGCCCGCGCCTTCCTCGACGTCCAAAACCAGTTGGTGGAGTCGGCTCTCGCCGAGGACGGCGCCGATCCGGTGTCGGCCGTCGTAGCAGCGGCCGACGCACCCGCGGTGTTCTTCGGTCTCCATCCGCAGTCCTCGCGCCTGCTCCTACGGGTCGACCGCGACCAACTGCTCGGCGACGACCTGCCCGACGACGTGGTCGCCGACCTTGCCGAGTTGGACCGCGCCCTGATCGGGTTGATGATTCGTCTTTCGACGCACCTGTGGAACCGCAAGGACGCCAAGGCCGTCGACGCGATCACGCTGTGCATCGTCGACCTGCCCACCGCGATTCTGCTGTCTCGCAACAGGATCGAAGATCCGTGGGCCCGCAACCAACTCACGTCGGCGGTACGCGCAGTGCTCGCCGACGGCCCGCCGCCCCCACCAACGAGGAGCAATCCATGCCCATCACCGTGACCTACACCGACGCGATCGCCGTCCTCGATCTCGGCGACGACGAGAACCGGTTCTCGCTCGGCGCGCTCGACGACATCGAGGGCCTGCTCGACGACGTCGTCTCCTCCGGGGCCGGCGGCCTGGTCACCACGGGCACCGGCAAGTTCTACTCCAACGGCCTCGACCTCGACTGGCTGCTGTCGCACGGCGACCAGATGCAGTCCTACGTCGGACGCGTGCACGCCCTCTTCGCCCGTGTGCTGACGTGCCCGATGCCGACCGCCGCCGCACTCAACGGGCACGCCTTCGGCGCAGGCGCCATGCTCGCGATGGCCCACGACTTCCGCGTCATGCGCGCCGATCGAGGCTTCTTCTGCTTTCCCGAGGTCGACATCCGCATCCCGTTCACCCCGGGCATGGCCGCGTTGATCCAGGCCAAGCTCACCCCCGCGGCCGCCGTGGCGTCGATGACCACCGGGCGCCGGTTCGGCGGCGGCGACGCACTGCACTTCGGCATCGTCGACGCGACCGCCGCCGAGGGTTCCGTCGTCGACGACGCGGTCGCCTCGCTCGGGCCGCTTGGCGGCAAGGACCCGGGCACCCTCGGCTCCATCAAGCAGACGATGTACGGCCCCGCCATCGCGGCGCTGGCATCCTGAGTTACAGCATCGTCGGCCTGCCGAAGCTCGCCAGCACCCCCGGCGAATACAGCCCGCGTAGACGCTCCCCCGTGGGCTCCACCCCGGCGGCGGCGACCAAGTCGTCGGTCAGCTCGACGATCCTGGCCGAGTGAAGTGGAAACGGCACGTGCTCGTTGGGAACCCACCACGTGCGGCCGCCCTTGCGGGTGTGCGCGCCCCATCGGGCGGTCAACCACGTCTCCAGCGGCGTCGGCTCGACGACGGGCCCCACCTCAATGCCGACCCTGCAGCGCAATCCGCGGTGCGGCAGCAGGCGCACGCTGTCGTAGGTGATGCGGCGACCGTCGCGGGTCAACCGCATCTTCGCCCACGTGTACGGCGTGCCTAGCGCCGTGCGGGTAACCGGCACGACGGCCAGCCGCGCGGTCTCCAATGAACGGAAGAGCACGCCGCGCCTGCCGTTGTCGTCGACGGAGTAGAGCCGCACATTGGTCTCGAGGAAGCGGCCGAAGTACGGAATGGCACGCGGAAAGCCCAGCGACAGTTGGCTCATCGCAAACGGCACCAAACCCACGCACGTCTGCCCGTCGCCGAAGACGTCGGGCCGGGCGCCGTCGGGAAACATGTGCGCGACGGCGCCCGGGTCGACCGGCCAGTGCACGAAGGTCAGGTCACCCCAGAACTGGCGCGTGAACACCGGCCGCGGCAGAGCGGGCGCGGTGACGGCGAATCCCTCGGGCAACGATTCCGGCACACTGCCAATCGTGTCACTAACTGCTGGCGCCGCGGCCGGTCTGTTGCTGCAGTTCGTCGATCATGTCCGACGCGGCCGCCTTGGTCAGGTCGTCGGGCACCTCCCGCCCGGCTTCCTGGGCCAACGTGTTCAGATAACTGCGCTGCGGACCGGTCATCGGCTCGTCACCGGTAACCCATTCCGACGTGTCCTTCTCAGCGGTTTCGTTCGGCGCCTGTTGCGCATCGTCGCTCACTGACATCACCTCCACGCTGGGAATATCCGTCGCACGTCTGTTCGAAACCTGCCGCGAGCAGTTTCCCGTGCCTCGCACAGGGGCATCCCCGAACAGTGCCGACCGACGAGGAACCCGCCACCCCCGACAAGGACGTCAGGCTCGTCCGCCTGACGGCGGGCGGTCCCATGATGGTGCAGGGTCCGGTACGCGTCGAGACGCCCGACGGGTCGGCCGTCGAATCCGATCGGTTCATGGTGGCGATCTGCACCTGTCGACGCAGCAAGACCTATCCGCTGTGCGACACCAGTCACCGCAAGAAACGCCGTCCGACCCCCTGAGACCTGGCCCACAATGCCGCGTCGAGGCGATTACCAGATCGTGCGACGGGTACGCAACTTGGGTAGGTGCACCCCGCGCCGAGACACATCAACGCCGAAGGGGCGAACCCAATATGACCATCACCACCAATACCTTGATCGCACAGTTGCGTGCGCTGCTCGACCTGACCAACACCGAGATTCAGGTTGCCGAGACCCGCGTTGCCCAGGCCCGCACCGAGGCCGTCCGACGCGAACTGACTCAGAATGCCCAGAACGGTCGCGACCGCGCCGAGGCCATCGAGAAGGCGATCCGCCAGCTTGGCGGCCGTCCCGACGTCATCGGTCCGTTCCTGGGCCGTGCCGCCGCCGCCGTCAAGGCCCTCACCGAGCAGGCGCAGCCGTTCGACGAGGCGCTGCTCGGCGATCTCGCGCTCGAGCACCAGCTGTTCGATCGCGCGCGCTACGTGAAGGCGCTCGCCGTCGCCGCCCAGGAGTCCGACGTCGAGGCGCTCGCGTCACGGCTCATCACCGCCCACGCGGCGACCGTCGACTGGCTGACCACCGTTCTCGCCGAAGACGCCCTCGGCGGACCGGCCGCTCTGCGCCGGACCCCGCTGCAGGCCGCCGCCGGAACCGCCATCCAACTGGTGAACGTGCCGGTCAACTGGTCGGTTCGCAGCTTGGACAAGGCCGTGGACACCGTGCGTGCCACGCCGCTGGCCGTCAGCGAATTGATCAACCGCGGCAAGCGCGTTGGCGACGTCGCCAGCAAGACCGTGTCGGCGTCGCGGGACGCCGCACTCGAGACCGCGGAAGCCGTCATCCGCGAGGGCGGCGCGGAGCGTGCCGCCGACGTCCTGCACTCCGCGCGCACCGCCACGGGCTCGCTCGACTCGAGCGAACTGCCGGTCGACGGCTACGACGAGCTGAACGTATCCGAGGCCGTCAGCGAGATCAAGGCGTTGACCAACCCCGCCGACGTCCGCGCGATCCTCGCCTACGAAGAGGCTCACAAGGCCCGTCAGGGTGTCGTGTCGGCAGCCCAGACCCGCATCGCCGGCATCGCTCAGGAAGTCGTCGGCATCAGCTGACCCATGCACGTGCGAAGCCCCGTGGTCCGTCGGATCGCGGGGCTTCGTCGTACGTCATGTGTTGTCCGGCAACCAGTTTCGGATGGCAGGTCGATAGCCTGCCGGCTGGTCGCCGACCTTGACACCCGGACTGATCAGTTGACCCTGGTATTCGGGAGTGAACATCCGGTACACCGACTCGGGCGCCACGGCGCTTGCCTCGTCGAGTTTCGCCCGCAGCTCGGCAGGCAGTTCGAAGTCAAGTGCCGCCATGGTGGACCCGAGCTGATCGGAACTGCTCGCCCCGACGATCGCCGAGGAGATGCCGGGCTGGGTGGCCACCCAGTTGACGGCGACCTGCGCCATCGTCACACCCAACTCGTCGGCCACCGTCTCCAGCGGTTCGAGCAGTTGCCAATCCCTTTCCGTCAGTGGAAGACCCGACCCGCCAGGAGTACTCAACCGGCCGTCGCCGGTGATTCCATGCGTGGAGTCGTGGCGGTACTTGCCGCTGAGGAAGCCACCACCGAGCGGGCTCCACGCCGTGAGTCCTAGGCCGAGCGTCTGCGCCATCGGGACGTGTTCCACCTCGATCTGACGTTCCACCAGCGAGTACGGCAATTGCAAGTTGATCATCGGCGGCGACGATTGCGCCCTCGCCAACGTCTGCGCCTGCGCCGCATACCAACTCGGCACGTCCGACAAGCCGGCGTAGCGAATCTTGCCCGCCCGCACCAGATCGTCGAACGTGCGCAGGACCTCCTCGACCGGTGTCAGCCGATCCCAGGTGTGCAGCAGGAACAGGTCTACGTAGTCAGTTCGCAAGCGGCGCAACGAGTCCTCGAGGGCACGGATCATGTGCTTGCGGCCGTTGCCACCCGCATTCGGGTCACCGGGGGCCACGCTGTTGGTGAACTTGGTGGTCAGCACCACCCGGTCGCGCACCTTGGCCTCGGCGATGAGCGTGCCCAGGATCGTCTCGCTCTCACCGGCGGTGTAGAAGTCCGCGGTGTCGACGAAGTTCCCGCCGTCCTCGAGGTAGCGACGGAAGATGGGCCGACTCTCGTCGAGGGACTTGCCGTAGGCGGCGTGATAGCCGCCGGTGCCGAAGTTCATGGTGCCCAACGCCAGGCGGCTCACGCGAAGGCCCGACGTGCCGAGAAGGTAGTACTGATCGAGTGCCATGACGTCAGCCTGCCCATCCAAAAATGGACCCGCAAGTCCACAATTACCAGGCGTTTTAATGCGTGGCGCCGCGCACGACGCGATCACTAGCATTCCCGACATGTCGGCACGCGATCTCGGGCTCTTGGTGTTCGTCGGACCCACCGGTGACCACAACGACCGCGGCATGGCGGGTGCGCCGATCGTCGGCCAAGAGCTGAGCCGGCGCCTCGGTCTCGAGCCGACCGTAATCGGCGAACCACGACCGGCGACCTCGGCCCCGTGGGAGCAGGCCCTGCCCGCCGCCCTTCCCGGGCTCACCGAGTTACGAGATGCCCACGGCCACATGCTGTCTCGGGGCCACGTGCCGGTGCTGGCGGCGTCGCGATGTGCCGCGTCCCTGGCGACGTTGCCAAACGTCGCCACGCTGCGCCCGGATGCCGTCGTGGTGTGGTTCGACGCCCACGCCGATCTCAACACCCCGGCCGGCTCGACGACCGGTTACCTCGGCGGGCTGGTCCTCAGCGCGGCCGTCGGCTGGTGGGACTCCGGTCTGGGGTCAGGGCTAGTGCCCGACCGCATCGTGCTTGGCGGGACTCGTGATCTGGACCCTCCCGAGCAGGCCCTCGTCGACGAGGGAACCGTCAAGCTCGCCGCAGGCCCGCACCTGATGGACCGGCTCGACCACTACGTCGGCGACGCACCCGTCTACTTCCACCTCGACTGCGACGTCCTCGAACCGGGCACGGTGCCCACCGACTACCGCGTGCCGGGCGGGCTCGACCTCGACGCCCTGGCCGCCGTCGCCCGTCGCCTGGGCCGCAATGACGTCGTCGGCGTCGAGATCGCCGAGTTCGAAGCCGCCGACCCCGACGACCACACCGACTACGTCCGACCACTGGTGGACGCCCTGATGCCGCTATGGGCGCCGGCGAACACGCCCCTCTGATAGAAAGCAGAGATGGCAGTCACCAGCAGGTCCCGCAAGAGACGTCACCGGCTAGTGCTGCCCGCCGTTGCCCTCGCGTGCCTGGCGGCACCGAGCGGCGTCGCGCACGCCTCGCCCGTCTTCGACGTGGACGCCTACGCCCAATGCACCACGACGGCGCCCCCTCCTGACCAGGACGTCGACGGTTTCGTCAGCGCGTGCTGCCTCCAATATGCGGGCGTTCCAGCCCCCACCAGGTTCGGCATGGGCTGCGCCGCACCGATGAGAGCCGACGCGGGCCCCGACGAGCGGCCGCTGATCGTGCTCCCGTCGCGAGCCCTTCCCGACGAGCAGGCCGACGCCGACCTCAACGGTCTGATCGACATGCCCGTCCCCGAGCCGCGGCCCTAACCCGCAGGCGGCGGGGGCGGAGGCGGCAGGATGAGGCCGGGAGGCGGCGTCGGACCGTCCGCCGGGTCCGGCAGGAACTGCACCAATCCCGGTGGGATGACGGTCCCTGGCGGGGGTGCGGTACCCGGCAGCGGCTCACCGAGCTGCTGCTGCGGGGCCTGCCCGAGCCCGCCGTAGGTTCTGCCGTCGCGCTGCAAGTCGATCCACCGGCCAAACCAGATCCCCTTGCGGACGTCAGCGTTCTCGTCGCCCGGCGCGACCCCAAACTGAGTCCCCTGCCCCGGCGCCGACGGCACGTCGTTGAGTTGCTGAGCACCGTAGCCGTTGTTGAACACGTTGAGGTTCGGCACGGCGCCCGTGCCGCCGTTGGGTGCCTCGGGGACCGGGTTCTGGCCCAGCAGGCTGTTCTGGTCGAGGCCCACGACCGACGGGGCGCCGAGTGCACCGGGCACCGCAGGCGCGTTGTTCTGCGCCAGCACGTCGAGCCCCGTCGGACCCAGCGCCCCAAGCCCTGGCACCGTTGGCCCAGGAGGCGGTGGGAGGGCGGGGTCCCCGGGAACCGGAAGCGGTTCGGGGGGAAGGTCGTCGGCCACGGCGGTCGCCGGGAAGGCGACCGCCGCTCCGACGGCAGCCAGGCCACACACCGTGGCGACGATGCGATGTCGGTCAATCATTGCCATGTGCCTCGTCCTTGGTGTGGTAGCCGGAAGGTGTTGCGTCAGACGGACTTCGTGATGCCGTAGTAGGCCACCACGTCGTCGGTGTCCGTCGTCGAGCTCGTCAGCGTGGCGTAGGACCGCAGGAACGACTGTCCGACACACCCGTCGACCTTGACGTGGGTGTCCTTCAGCGTCACGCGCACCGGGGCTGCCTTGAACGTCTTCTTGTCCACGGCCACCGTCGACACCGTGCCCGGCTTGGGGTGGATCTCGATGGTGCCCGACAGCGGGAACGACACGCTACCGAGGCCGACGCCGTTGAGGGCGCCGCCTGCGGTGTTGAGTCCCACGCCGACGTTGATGCCGGCCTGGCCGATGAGGCGGACCTGGCCCAGCTCGATGCCGCAGCCGATCTGGTAGCCCGCCTCCAGCGTGCCACCGGCCAGCGTGGTCTTGCCCTTGCCGGTGACGGTGCCGGTGAACGTGCCGCCAACCAGGTATTCACGGGACGACAGCGCCGTGGTCAGCGGTGCGACGGGAAGTTCGGACTCGTTGGTCGCGGCGACGGTCAGGGTCCAGCCGTCCGGGGTGGTGACGACACCAGGCTCGGACGAGCCGACGATCCCGTTGTCCGGCAACGGACCTGGGTCACCGACCGGGGCGACGGCGGGGTCCGGCGGTGGCGGGTCGGCCAGGGCGACGGGCGCGGCGCCCATCGAGAACAGCATGCAAGCCGTAGCCAGCAGGGCAACACGATTCAACATGGCAAAGCCTTTCGAGTTCGGGGAGGGCGGCTGGCTGCTAGACGGACTTGGTGACGCCGAGGTAGGTGATGACGTCGTCGGTGTTGTCGGTCGAGCTGGTCAGCGTGGCGTAGGAGCGGATGAACGACTGTCCCGCGCACTGGTCGGTCTTGACGCGCACCCCGGTGAGGGTGATGCGGGTCGAGGTTCCCTTGAAGGACTTCTTGTCCAGCGCCACGGTGGTGACGGTGCCCGGCTTCAGATACACCTTGCCCTGCAGGCTGATTCCCGCGCTGAACGAGGGGGCACCCAATGCTCCGAAACCGGGCGTGATGCTCGCGCCCGGGTTGATCTCGGTCTCGTCGGAGATGATGCCGCAGCCGATCTGCTCGCCGGCTTCCATCGTGCCGCCGGCCAGCTTCGTCTTGCCGCCACCGGTGATCGTTCCGGTGAACGTTCCCGAGATGAGGTACTCGCGAGACGAGATGGCGGTAGTCAGCGGGGCCACCGGCAGCTGCGTCTCGTTGCTTCCGACGACGTTGAGCGTCCAGCCGTCGGGGGTGGTCAGGATTCCCGGGGCTGCCGACGGAACGCCGCCGTTGTCCGGTGGGGGGACGGGGGCGCCAACGGGCTGCACGGCGGGGTCCGGTGCCGGCGGATCGGCGAGCGCTACGGGCGCCGTCCCGACCGGGATGGCAATGCAAATAGCTGCCAGCGTCGCAAAACGGTTCAACATGAGTGAATCGGCGCCTCTCGTGGTCGAAATCTCAAGCAGATAACGGATCTGTCGCGGCGAAGCATCCAATGGTCGGGTTTCCACGCGGTGAACGGAAGGCCAACGGTTGCCGCCGCGTTTCCGTCCAGCGTGCGCCGTCACGAAGGCCCCGAAAGCGTTGAGTCACAGGCAATTACGTTCCCGGGAATCTCACAGCCCGGGTTGGTCGGATGGATCGGCGTTGGACGGCGGGCGTTGGTCGGCCGTTCACCAGCTGGACGCTTGACTGGCCAACGGTGGCCGTTGGCACCCGAAAGACGGGATCGTCGGCCTTCCCTGGTTCGACTGCGACACCGACCACCTTGGAGGAAGCCTTGACGTCATCCAGCGCATGGACGCGAGCCGCAGCGGCATCGGCGATCTGCCTCGGCATGGGATTCGCCCCTGCACCAACCGCTTTCGCCGACGACACCGCGCCTCCGGACCCCGGAGTGCAGGTCGACGCCGCTCCGGTGTCGGACGACGCCGCCCCGGCCGCCGTCGTGGCATGCGGGAACTTCGCTCAGGCACTCGACGGCGCGGCTACCTACTACGGCGAGTTCTCCGACTCGTTCGAGGGCTCCAACTACAACGACCCGGCCGTGCAGAGCAGCAACGAGGTCGGCAGGACCGCCCTGCGCCAAGCCGCCGGTGTCGCGATGGACTCAGCGGGCACGCCCGGACTGGACCCCAACGTGGCCAACCCGATGCGCGCCTGGTCAGCCGACGCCACCAAGCTCCTCCTCAAGATGGCACTGCGCATTCCCGGCGACAGCTTGAACACGACGGCGACCGAGATGAACAACGACGCCACCGCCGCCCAGGAGGCCTGCGCTGCGGCAGGCACACATGCCTGACGTCCGTTGATGCGTTTCATCGCAACGGTTTTCGCATTCGCCACGACATTGACCCTAGCGGCGTGCGCGAATCAGACCACGTCGCCACCCAAGCTGCCGGAACTGGTACCCGCCAACGCACTCGACGCGGCGTTGCTCACCGTCGGCGAGGTCGACTCCGCAATGGGGACAACGGGAATGGTCGCGCACCCACGCGTCGACGCGATGAGCGACCACCGCAATCTGCTCCCCAATTTGAATTGCCTTGGCATCTGGCAGGTCAACGAAGCCGGTGTCTACGGCAAGGACGGCTGGATCGCTCTGCGCCAGGAGCTGTTGCGATCACCGGACACCGACAACTGGCAGAACCTGGTCGTGCAGTCGGTCGTCAACTACCCCTCCACCGACGCCGCCCGCGACTTCTTCACCCAGTCGGCGGACCGCTGGTCGAAGTGCACCGACCACAACGTCAACATCACCCTCAACGACCAGCCGTTGCCCAGGTGGCGAAGCGGTGCGCTCACCAAGACCGACACCGAACTCGCCATCCCGTTCACCAGGGGTGACGCCATCGGGGTCGCGTCTTGCCAGCGCGTGCTGAAGGTCGAGAACAACGTGATCGTCGACGTCCAGGCGTGCACCAGAGACGCCTCCACCGGTTCCAAGGCCGCCACCGTGGCCGACCAGATCGCGGCGAAGCTGCCCCGGTAGGCGACTAGCCGAGCCCCGCCCCGAACCTGAATCCACCGTCGTCCCCGTTGGGGCACGCGACGTCGACGTAGACGGTGGTGAAGGTGCCGTCGGTCGGTGCGATGTCACCGGGGTTGTTCACCCCCGTCACCCGGCAGTCCGACAACGGCTTGGTGTCGAACCCGGTGACCCAGTTGATCGACACGTTGTACCCCTGAGCCTGCAAGTCGGCGACGACGGTGTCGGCGGCACGACCACTGTATGACGACGGGTCGGCGGCCGCGGCCGGCGCACAGCCGAGCGCCCCCGCCACAGCAAAGGCCGCCCACACGCCGTACCGCGGCAAATCGACCATGTTTCGACGGTACGCCGCGCACCTGGATACGCGCAGCTCAAGCATCCAGGTGCGCCGACAAGGCGAGTTGTATAAGATTCCTAAGAGCCGCGTGGCGCTGTCGGATCCAATCCCAGCCCGGCGTGCCGCGGAGCATTCCGCAGGTCCAGCAGAGGGCCAGCCACTCGTGTACTTCATCGTGGGGGTCTCTCTCGTGTCGACGTCAGTCAACTCGTCCCAAGTCGCCGGTCTGAGCACCGGAAACGGTCTTCCAAACGTCGTCGTCACCGGTATCGCCATGACGACCTCGGTCGCCGCAGGCGCCGACGACACCTGGAAGGCCCTGCTCGACGGGCAGAGCGGCATCCGCCTGCTCGACGACCCCTACGTGGAGGAGTTCAACCTTCCCGTTCGCATCGGCGGTCACCTCCACGAGGACTTCGAGGCCGATCTGACCCGGATCGAGAAGCGGCGTCTGGGATACGTCCAGCGGATGTCCACCGTGCTGGGCCGACGGGTGTGGGAGAACGCCGGCAACCCCGAGGTCGACACCAACCGCCTGGCGGTGTCCATCGGAACGGGCATGGGTGCCACCGAGGCGCTGGTCTTCGCCTGGGACGACATGCGCGAGCGCGGCATGGCCGCCGTCTCGCCGCTGGCGGTCCAGATGTACATGCCCAACGGTCCCGCGGCCGCCGTCGGCCTGGACCGCCACGCCAAGGCGGGCGTCATCACGCCGGTGTCGGCGTGCGCGTCCGGCTCCGAGGGCATCGCCCAGGCGTGGCGGCAGATCGTCCTCGGTGAGGCCGACATCGCGGTGTGCGGTGGCGTCGAGAACCGGATCGAGGCGGTGCCGATCGCCGCGTTCGCGCAGATGCGCATCGTGTTGTCGAACACCAATGACGACCCTGCCGGCGCCTGCCGCCCCTTCGACGTCGACCGCAACGGCTTCGTCTTCGGCGAGGGCGGTGCCCTGATGGTCATCGAGACCGAGGAGCACGCGAAAGCCCGCGGCGCCAACATCATTGGCCGGCTGATGGGCGCCAGCATCACCTCCGACGGCTTCCACATCGTGGCGCCGGACCCCAACGGCGAACGCGCCGCCCACGCGATGACCCGCGCCGTCCAGCTGGCCGGACTCACACCGGGCGACATCGACCACGTCAACGCCCACGCCACCGGCACCAAGGTCGGCGACGTGGCCGAGGCGGCTGCCATCAACCGCGCCATCGGCAACTCCGCGGCGATCTATGCCCCCAAGTCGGCGCTAGGCCACTCGGTCGGTGCCGCGGGTGCCGTCGAATCGGTCCTCACCGTGATGGCACTGCGCGACGGCGTCGTCCCGCCCACCCTGAACCTTCAGAACCTGGACCCCGAGATCGACCTCGACGTCGTCGCGGGCGAACCCCGCCCCGGCAACTACGAGTACGCCATCAGCAACTCGTTCGGCTTCGGCGGACACAACGTGGCGCTCGCCTTCGGAAAGTACTGACCACCCCGGACGACCCAGAACCCCGTCGCGAGAGGCAGATTCGTAGTTCATGGCATTGAAGACCGACATCCGCGGGATGCATTACGAATACCCCGACTACTTCGAGGTGGGCCGCGAGAAGATCCGTGAGTTCGCCGCCGCCATCAAGTGCGACGATCCCGTCAGCCTCGACGAGAAGGCCGCCGCCGAACTGGGGTATCCCGGGCTGGTGGCTCCGGCGACGTTCATGACGCTGTTCGCCATCCTCGCGCAGAAGGGCTTCTTCCGGACCGTCGACGTGGGCCTGGAGTCGATGCAGATCGTGCAGGTCGACCAAAAGTTCGTCTACAAGCGGCCGGTGGTGGCGGGCGACCGGCTGTGGTGTCACTTCGACATCGTGTCCGTGCAGGAGCGGTTCGGCGCCGACATCGTCGTCAGCAAGAACACCTGCATCCACGACGACGGTGAGATCGTGATGGAGGCCTACACCACCCTGATGGGCCAACAGGGCGAGAACTCCGCGAAGATCGACTTCCTCTAAGCGGCGTTCGGGTTCTCCAGCACCAGTGCGACACCCTGGCCGGACCCGATGCAGACGCCGACGACGCCGTACCTCGCGTTGCGCTCGCGCAGTTCGGTGGCCAACGTCAAGACGTAACGCGTCCCGGTCGCCCCGAACGGATGTCCGATGGCGACCGCTCCCCCGTTGGGAGTCAGCTTCTCGTCGGGAACGACGAAGCCGTCCAACTGATTCGGCAGTTCCCGCAGTACGCCAAGCGCCTGGGCGCTGAACGCCTCGTGCACCTCCCACACGTCGATCTGATCGGGCGTCAGCCCGGCCCTCTTGATCGCGAGCGGAATCGCCCAGGCCGGCGCCAACCCCATGACGAGGGGGTCGATGCCGTACACGGCCGAGGAGACCACGCGCGCAAGCGGTTCCACGCCGAGTTCCGCGGCACGTTCCCCTGACGCGATCACGATCGCGCTGGCACCGTCGGTCAGCGGCGTCGAATTGGCTGCGGTCATCTGGGTGGTGCCCGGCTGAGCGGGCAGCTTCGCCAACGACTCGGCGGTGGTGTCGTCGCGGATGAACTCGTCGTGGGAGAAGACCACTTCCGGCGTCTTGCGGGTCGCCGCGATCGTCACCGGCATGATCTCCTTGGCCAACCGACCGGAATCACGGGCCGCCTTGGCATTTCGTTGCGACCGCAACGCGAACGCGTCGATCTCCTCGCGGGTCAACCCGTACCGGTCGGCGACGTTCTGGGCGGTCTCGATCATCGCGATGTAGGCGTTGCGGGCGAGCAGCGCGGGGTTGGGTGGCCCACCGGCGCCTGCCCACATCGTGTCCAGCATGAAGACCGGTCCCCTCGGGCTGAAGGCGGCGTCCCCCTTCATCAACGCCCACCCGGAGCGCGACATCGACTCGACGCCGCACGCCATGCCGACACCGAGATCACCCGCCTTGATCGCGTGGCTGACGTTGACCGTGGCGCTCAGCGACGACCCGCAGAAGCGGTTGATCGTCGACCCGGCGACGCTGTCGGGAAAGCCGGCCGCCAACGCCGCCCACCGGCCGACGTCGCCCATCCCCTCGTGGGCCGGGTTCACACACCCGGCGACGACGTCCTCGATCGCTCCCAGTTCGACACCCACCCGCTCGCAGGCGCCCTTCATCGTCATCCCGAGAAGGTCGTCGGTGCGGATGTGCGACAACGAACTTCCATAGCGCGCGAAGGGCGTCCGCACGCCACCGAGGATGAATGCGTCAGCCATTGGTTTAGCCTGGACCGATCTCGCGGCGGTGTCAACGGCGTCGACGCTCTCCCCAACCGCTACGGAAGGCTACCCATGACCGACGGTCAAAGCACCACGCACGCACAGCTTTTCGACCTCACCGGCAAGCGGGCCCTAGTGACGGGTGGCACCAGGGGAATCGGACTGATGATCGCCCGCGGCCTGCTGCAGGCGGGAGCCCGCGTCGTCGTCAGCTCACGCAAGCCCGACGCCTGCGCCCAGGCAACCGAGGAACTCTCGGAGTTCGGGGACGTGGCGGCCATTCCCGCCGACCTCTCCACCCACGACGAATGTCGGCGCCTGGCCAGCCTGGTCACCGCTGATCTCGGCGGCCTCGACATCCTCGTCAACAACGCGGGGGCGACGTGGGGCGAGCCGCTGGAGACGTTCCCGGACGCCGCGTGGGACAAGGTGCTCGACCTCAACCTCAAGTCTCCCTTCTGGCTCGTCCAAGCGCTGCTGCCGGCACTCCGGGAGGCCGGGACCGCCGACGATCCCGCGCGCATCGTCAACGTCGGAAGCATCGACGGCATCCGCGTCAGCCAACTGCCCGTGTACTCCTACGCCAGCAGCAAGGCCGCGCTGCACCAGCTGACGCGCGTGCTCGCTCGCGAGCTCGGACCGCAACACATCACCGTCAACGCCGTGGCGCCAGGGCCGTTTCCGTCCAAGATGATGGCGGCGACGCTCGACGCGTTCGGCGACGCGATCGCGGCGTCGGCCCCACTCCGCCGCATCGGCAGGGCCGACGACATGGCCGGCGTCGCGGTGTTCCTGGCCAGCCGGGCCGGGTCGTATCTGACCGGGACGGTCATCCCAGTCGACGGCGGAATCGCGACGACGGCGTAGACACTCTTCCGCCCACTGCACGCATGTTTGCGGGGCTACTCGCGATTCGTGTTCGACATGCGTGCGGTCGACGACTCGCGGGGCTTCTTCTGCCACGGCCACCGACCGGTGATCTCGAGTTCGAGCGAGAAGCTGAGGAACGTCCGGATCGCCACGATGCCGGCGAGAACGGCCACGCTCTGCGCGTTCGGCGTGACTGCCACGGTGCGGATGATGTCGGCGGCGACCAGGAATTCCAGGCCAAGCAGGATCGTCCGCCCGAGCGTCTCCCGGAAGAAGCGGTAGGTGTCCGGCGACCTGCGGACGAGCCGGCCGACGGCAATGCCGCCCGCCACCACCGCACCGATGGCGATGATCGCCACCCCGACACCGTCGATGACCTTGCCGACCAGTTCGACGCTTTCGATGAACTCCACGACACCGACGCTAACCCTCGGGCAGCATGGCGGAGGTGGGAACCAGTGAGCAGCGCGACGGCGTGGACCTGACCAACCTCGACCAACCGCTGACCCCCGAAGCCAACGCCACCAAGCGCGACCTGGTCGACTACCTCGACGCCGTCGCGGACCGGCTGCTGCCCGGGCTGGTCGACCGCCCGCTCACCGTGTTGCGGGTGCTACGCGGCCGCGCACCGTTCATGCAGAAGAACGTGCCCAAGTACACCCCGGACTGGGTACGGACCACGTCGATCTGGGCGGAGGCGTCCCACCGCGAAGTGCACTACGCGCTGTGCGACGACCGCCGAACCCTGCTGTGGCTGGCCAACCAGCGCGCCGTCGAATATCACCCGACGCTGGGTCTCGCCGAGAACATCTACCGCCCAACACATTTGATCCTCGACCTCGACCCGCCGGCTGACGACGACTTCCCGGCGGTGGTCGCCGTGGCGCACTTGGTGCGCCAGGCGCTGGCCGACAGCGGGCTCTCCGGAGCGGTGAAGACCAGCGGCGCCAAGGGCATTCACGTCTTCGTCCCGGTCGACGACACCGCCCCGGTCGAGGACGTCGCCGCCGCGACCCGCGCCCTGGCCGCTCGCGCGGAGGCCCTCGACCCGACCATCGCCACCACCGCGTTCATCGTCGAGGACCGCGCAGGCAAGGTGTTCGTGGACTCGACGAGGGCCGGCGGCGCAACCGTCGCGGCGGCCTACAGCCCGCGCCTGCGGCCGGGGACACCGGTGTCGTTCCCGCTGGCCTGGTCCGACCTTGACCGCGTCTCTCCCACCGACTTCACCGTCCACACCGCGCTGGCCGCTCTCGACGGTAACGACCCGTGGGCCGAGTCGATGCCTGCGCCGCAACGACTTCCAACCGATCTCGTCGAGCAGGGGCGGACCATCCCCGTCGCGCGGGTCGCCGCCATGCACGAGGGCAAGCGCCGCGCGAAGGCCCGCCGCACCACGGCCGACTAGGAACGCCGCTCACAGGCCCCTGCCGTTGGCACCCGTAGCGCCAGGCTGACCGGCCGTTCCGGTGTCGCCCGTCTGCCCGGGGTTGCCAGCGGGACCGTCGGGTCCCGGCGTTCCGGTCTTGCCGTTGGAACCGTTCGCGCCCGCCGAACCGGCGTTCCCCGTCGTTCCGTTGGCGCCGGTCTTCCCGTCAGCGCCCGCCGAGCCGTTGGCGCCAGCCGTGCCGTTGCCTCCATGGGTTCCGGTATGACCGGGGACGCTGAACAGTCCACCCGCCCCTCCTGCGCCAGCCGCGCCACCGTCGCCAGCCGCGCCACCACTACCGGCCGCCCCACCCTGGCCGCCAGTGCCTCCCGCACCGCCACCGCCCGGTTGTCCTGCGGCCCCGCCACGGCTGCCGACGCCTGCGTCGCCAGCCACTCCGCCCGGGCCGCCCGTCCCGGCCAACCCCCCGGAGCCGCCGGCACCCCCTGCCCCCGCCAGGCCCGCCGCTCCGCCGTGCCCGCCGTGGCCGTCGGTGATCGCGAGATCGCGTCCGTCTCCGCCAGCGCCACCGTTTCCGCCGTTGCCACCGTCGGCTCCGGTACCGCCCTTGCCGCCGTTGCCACCCGCTCCCCCTGCGCCGCCATCGCCTGCGTCTCCCCCGTTGGCTCCGTTGCCACCGTTGCCCGCGTTGCCACCCGCGCCGCCGGTTCCGCCGTCCCCACCGCTGCCGCCGTTTCCACCGGTACCTCCGTCGGCGCCCACTCCACCGCTGCCGCCGCGACCTCCCACCCCGAAGCCCAGCCAGCTGGCCACGCCGCCCCGTCCGCCTGCTCCCGCCGCGATGCCAGGCGTGCCCGCGACGCCCGCCATGCCCGCGGTGCCCGCCTGTCCCGCGGTCCCTGACATGCCGTCGGTGCCCGAACCGGCAGGCGTCGCGTTCGTTCCGTCGCCGCCCCTCCCACCGGGGCCACCCGTGAGTCCGGCACCGCCCGGCCCTCCCGACACACCGGTGCTGCCGCGACCACCGTCGCCGCCGTCGCCTCCGGTGGCACGGAACGCAACTCCTGGCGCGGTGGCGTCACCGCCGTCACCACCATTTCCGCCGTTGCCGCCACCGGTACCGATGCCACCGCGACCACCGTTGCCGCCGTGCGCATTTCCGTTGCCGAAGCTGATGTCGAGGAATCCGTCGCCGCCGTCACCACCGGGGTTTCCGTCGAAGCCGTCCTGCCCGTTGAGGTGCCCGGGAATCACGACGCCCGGCGGGGTCGGGAAACCGGGCAGACCGTCCCAGCCCGCATCACCACCCTCGTTCACGCCGTTGGGACCATCGGGGCCGTTGCCGCCAGGACCACCCTGAACACCGTCGTCGCCGTTGCGGCCGGGGTTGCCGTCCGACCCGTTCCGACCGTCGGCTCCCTTCACGCCATCCGTCCCCTTCACGCCGTCGACGCCGTCGTCACCGTCGACGCCGCGGATCCCGTCGCCACCTCTTCCGCCTGCGCCACCGTTGCCGACCAACGCGAACGTTCCCGCGGCACCGCCGTCGCCTCCGCTGGCGCCCGCGCCGCCGTTGCCACCCGCACCACCGGTGCCGAAGAACAACCCCGCATTCCCGCCGACGC
Source organism: Mycobacterium sp. AT1 (assembly GCF_002043095.1). Taxonomy (GTDB): domain Bacteria; phylum Actinomycetota; class Actinomycetes; order Mycobacteriales; family Mycobacteriaceae; genus Mycobacterium. Next base: position 17,306 of record NZ_MVOC01000073.1, read on the forward strand.
CGCCGGCAACACCCAATGTGGTTGAGTCACCGCCCCTTCCGCCGTCGCCCCACAGGCCTGCGTGGCCGCCACGGCCACCGTTCGCGCCGTCGCCACCGCTGCCGAACAGGATGCCGCCGTTGCCGCCGTTGCACTCATCACCGATGCAATCGGCCGCCGCGTCGGCACCGTTGCTGATGAAGACGCCGATGATCGACAGGATCGGATCGAATGGAGACATGCCGGCTCGCAGCGTCGCCACGCCGGGTCCTACGAGCGACCTCGACCGCTTGTTGGACGGAACGTCCTTGTCGGCCAACGTCTTCGAGACCGTGCCGATGCGACCTGATGCCGTGCGGACGACGATGATCTGGGTACGCACGGAGCCGACGCGAACCCGGGGAAGTGAGCTCGGGCCTCGCAGCCCGAGCGCTGGCGAAGACAGGCGACCAGTCAACGGCGACACCACGGCGGTCAGAACCGTGCCGCGGTCCGCGACGGGCTCGGGAATCAGAGCAGGGGGTACGCCGCCGAGCTCGACCGACTCTCGTTCCCCGACGATCTCGATCTCGATCCCGGTGCCGCCTGCCGCACTGGCGATGATCGCGCTCGCGGCGACGGCGGCCGCCAGCAGGGTGCGCCGGGTGTCCTTGCCACCGTGGGTGGTCTGGTGCCGAATGCTCATGTAACTGCCTCTGTTCGACGATCGCCGTGATTGGGTCACGACGATCGTCGAACGGGCACTAACCGCTCACTAGAGTGGCGGACTACTCGATTGGCCGGGGGGGACTACGCGTGCCCGGGCACGCGCACCGTCACTCGGCGACGAAGTACATCCGCTTGTTGACGAATTCGTCCATGCCGAGCGGACCGAGCTCGCGGCCGAAACCGCTGCGCTTCACCCCGCCGAACGGAACCTCCTGGCCCTCGTTGGCCGGCGTGTTGACGTTGGCCATGCCCGACTCGAGGCGCTGGGCGATCTTCTCCGCACGCTCGGTGTCGGTGCTGAACACCGCGCCACCGAGGCCGTAGTCGGAGTCGTTGGCCAGCTTGAGGGCCTCGTCGTCGCTGGACACCGAGTACACCACCGCCACGGGGCCGAACAGTTCCTCACGGTAGGCGCGCATCTCCGGGGTGATGCCGGTGAGCACCGCCGGGGAGTAGTAGGCCGCGGGGCCCTCGCCGAGCACGCCGCCGGCATGCAGCGTCGCCCCCTTGGAGACGGCGTCCCGTACCTGCTCGTCCAGGATCTCGGCGGCCTTGCGCGAGGACAGTGGGGCAAAGGTGCCGTCCGCCGACTCGGCCGGATCGCCGGGCTTGAGGTCCTTGGCCCGCTCGACGAGCTGCGCGACGAAGGGTTCGAAGATGTCCTCGGTGACGATCATGCGCTTGTTGGAGTTACAGGCCTGGCCGGTGTTGCCAATCCTGGTGTCCCACGCGAGGTCTGCCGACGCCTTGACGTCGTCGGAGTCCAGCACGACGTAGGCGTCGGAGCCACCGAGTTCGAGGACGCACTTCTTCAGATTCTTGCCGGCGATCGCCGCGACGACCGAGCCGGCACGCTCCGAGCCGGTGAGCGAGACGCCGACGACGCGACGGTCGCCGATGATCTTCTCGATCTGGTCGTAGGACGCAAAGATGTTGGTGTACACCCCCTTCGGGATTCCTGCTTCATCCATGATCTCCTGCACGGCGAGCGCCGACTTGGGCACCGACTCGGCGTGCTTGAGGATGATCGTGTTGCCCAGCACCAGGTTTGGGGCTGCGAACCGGGCGATCTGATAGAACGGGTAGTTCCACGGCATGATGCCCAGCAATGGCCCGATGGGCAGCCGCTGCACGTACGCCTTGCCCTTGGCGAAGGTCTTGATCTCCTGGTCGGCGGCCAGGTTCGGCCCCTCCGATGCGAAGTACTCGAAGATGTCGCCGCAGAAGTCGGCCTCGTCGACCGATTCCTGCAGTGGCTTGCCCATCTCCTCGGTGGCGATGGCGCCGAGGCGCGCGGAGTGCTCCTTGAACAGCTCGGCAACCCGGGTCACGATGCGGGCTCGCTCGGTGATCGGCAGGTCGCGCCAGGAGCGGAACGCCGCGTCGGACGCCGCCAGTGTGGACTCGATCTCGGCCTCGGTGGCGAAGTCGAACGACTCACCAACGTCGCCGGTGGCGGGATTGACCACCCGGTAGGTGGGCTGAGTCGAAACGGTCGCGGTCATGGTGGGAACTCCCTTGGTCGTGAGTAACTACACCAATCTAGTCACCGCGGCAGTGCGGTGCCGTCGGATCCGCTACACGCGTCTGGCCGACGCCGGTCCCGCCCCAACATGAATGCGAGGCAGGCGATCGAGACGGCGACCAGCATCACCGCGGCCAGCGGCGCGGCGGTGTGTTCACCGCCGATCCCCACCAACGGCGACACCAGTGCGCCGAGGCCGAACTGCAGCGCCCCCAGCACCGCGGAGGCCGATCCGGCGGCCCCGGCGACGCCGCCCAGGGCCAACGCGGTGGCGTTGCCGAACACCAGGCCCAGGCTCGCCACCGCAACCCAGAGCGGAAAGACCAGCAACCACACCGGCGCTCCAATGGCCACGATGCCGACGATGGCGATCACGGCGGCCAGACACAGCGCGAGACCGGTTCCCGCCAGTCTGCGGACGGGGTGGGTAGCGACCAGTCGCGCCGAAACGGCGCTGACCACCGCGAGCCCAATCGCGTTGGTGCCGAATGCGATTCCGTACTGCACTTCGCTGAATCCCATCATCACCTGGTAGACGAACGGCGACGCGGAGATGTAGGCCATCATGGTCGCGAAGGCGAAGGCGAAGGCCAGGGCATTGCCGAGGTAGACGCGCGAGCCCAGCGCGCGCAGCGCCGAAGGCGACCCGGCACGGTCGGTCCGCACCTTCGCGCGACGCTCGGCGGTGTGGGTTTCCCTGACCACGGCGACGACGCCGACGAACATCGCCGCGACGATGGCGAAGACCACCCACAGCACCCCTCGCCACCCGAGGGGGTCGACGAGGACGCTGCCCAGCACCGGCGCCACGACGGGCGCGATGCCGCCGACGAGCATCATCAGACTGAAGGCCCTCGCGGCGGCCGCCCCGACGGCGAGGTCGGAGATGATCGCCCTGCCGATCACCATGCCAGCCGCGCCGGTGACGCCCTGGGCGAACCTGGCCGCCACCAGCGCCTCCACCGTCGGCGCCAGCGCCGTCGCGGCACTGGCGGCGAGGCACAGCAGCGACCCGACGACGAGGGGCGCCATCCGGCCGAATCGGTCCGACAGGGGCCCGAAGACCAACTGGCCCAGCGCAATTCCGATGAGGAACGCGGTCAGGGTCAACTGGACCGATGTCGCGGTGGTGCCCAGGTCGGCCGTCATCGACGGAAACGCCGAGAGGTACAGGTCGGTGGCGAACGGGGCCACCGCCGACAGCAACGCCAGCACGAGGAGAAGCGGCCCGGGGATCGGGCGAGACTTCTCGGGTGCGAGCAGTCGTTCCATCTGTTCGGCGTTGCCTGCCGTCGTCGTCATGTCACGTCCTCAAAGTAGCTATGTTGGCGTAACTATACATACATAGCTTTCTGTGCGTAAAGTCGGCCTCATGAGCCGCGCCGTAGCCCCAGCTCCCGCCACTGATCACGAGTCGGCCCTCGCCGATCTGGCCGACGCGATCATGCACGCAGCCCGCCTCATCCGGTCTTGGGATCAGTCCGCCGAGACCGTCGTCCCGTTGTCGACCGTCGAGGCGGCGGTCCTGGAGTACGTCGACCGCCACCCGGGCTGCCGGCCCAGCGACGTGGCTCGCGAACTCCGGATGCGCACCAGCAACTTCAGCGCGGCGCTGCGCGTCCTGGAGAAGCAGGGATTCGTCGAGCGGCGTGACGACCCGTCCGACGGACGCACCGCCAATCTCGCCGTCACCGCGCTCGCCAAACGCAACATCGACGTCATCCGATCCCGGCGGGCCGCGTTGCTCGCCGCCGCGCTCGGCGACGACCGGTCTCGGATCGACGGTGCCCGCGAGCTCCTCGACCAACTGCGAATCCGCGAGTGAACCGACGTCAGTCCGGCATGGCCGCGACGATCCGCTCTGCGGTGAACGGCATGCTGCGCACCCGGACACCGATCGCGTCATGGATCGCGTTGGCGATGGCGGCGCCGGTGGGACCCTGCGCGGTCTCGCCGACCCCCAACGACGGATTGCCGTTGTCGGGCAACAACTCCACGTCGACCGCCGGAACCTCGGAGAACGTCAGGATCGGGTAGGTCTCCCACGTGTCGCTGGTGACGGACCGGTCGTCGAAGCGGACCCGCTCCCGCAGCGCCCAACTGGTCGCCTGGATGGCGCCACCCTCGATCTGGTTCTCCGCCCCGTCGGGGTTGACCACCAGCCCGGCGTCCACCGCCAGAGTCAGTCGACGGACCCGCACCTCGCTGGTGGCCTCCACCTCGGCGACCACCGCGCAGTAGGCGCTGGTGTTCTTGTACCGGGCATAGGCGACGCCGTGACCGAGCGACTCCGTAGGCGTCCAGTCTGCCCAGTCCGACCGTCGGACGACCGCCTCCACCACCGCGCGTCCGCGCGGATCGGCCAGCTGGGCCAGGCGGTACTCGACCGGATCGCGCCCGGCGGCGATGGCAAGCTCGTCCATGAACGACTCGATCGCGAAGACGTTGACGAAAGCGCCAAGCGCACGCAGCGCCGAGGTACGCAACGGCATCACCGACAGCAGGTGGTTGACCACTCTTTGATGGGGAAAGTCGTAGCCGGGCACGGCGTTTCGGGCAGCGCCACCCCCGTTCGCCAGCGGCGGCTCGTCTGCCGCGCCGATCGGCACACCACCCTCGCGGTGGCTCGCCGCCAGCAGACCGACAGTCCGGACGAAGCCCGGCCGGGTCACGTGCCCGTTGCCCCAGACGTCGTGCCGCCACGTCCGCACGGCCCCGTCGCCGTCGACCTCGGCGGCGATCCGCACGACCGCCGCCGGACCGAAGGGCGCCCAACCGAGTTCATCCGGACGCGACCACACCACCTGCACGGGACGACCGGGCACGGAGAGCGCCAGCAGTGCCGCATCCAGCGCGACGTCGTCGGCGCCGTTGTGCCCGTAGCACCCCGCCCCCGCGACGTGTTGCACCCGGATCTGCTCCTCGGTCAGGGCCAGCGCCCTGGCGAGTTCCCGGCGCAGGAGGTAGACGCCCTGACTGTGCGTCCACACCTCGAGGATCTGCTCGTCACCGTCGTCGGTGACCCGCGCGGTGGCGGTGGACGGTCCCATCGACGCGTGGGCCAGATAGGGTCGGTCGTAGCGAGCTTCGTGAAAGACGTTGCCCCGAGCGGGATTCGGATCTCGGCCACCTGTGTCGGCCACGACCGTGCTGACCGCGGGCGCCGCCGTCAGGAACGTCGGCAGATCCGATTCGTCGGGCAGCGTCGCCCGTTCCTCCCACGTCGCGTCGGCGCGGAGTCGGTCCGCCGCCGCCAGCGCGACCTCCTCCCGTTCGGCGACCACACCGAGGAAGTCGCCGTCGCGGACGACGGTCACCACACCCGGCAACGCCAACGTCCTCGTGGCGTCGACCGATTGCAGCGCGGCGGCCCGCGAGGGCGGTCTGACGACGCGGCCGTAGACCAACCCCGGCAGCGCCAGGTCGTGGGCGAACCGCGGCCGCCCGACCAGCTTGTCGGGCAGGTCGAGCCGGGGGACCCGAGTCCCCACGATCCGGCGGTCGGCCGCCGCCTTGGTCGGCGCCGCGCCGGTCACCCGGCGGTGCAGCAGGCCCTCACACGTCAGCTCCCAGTAGGTCGCCGACCGACCGTCGGGTGCGGTGACGACGCCGTCGGTCACCGTCAGCAGATCGGCGGACACCTGCCACCGCTGCGCCGCGGCGTCGAGATGGACGGCCCTGGCCTCGGCCGCGGCCATCCGCAGCGCGGCACCCGAGTGCTGAATGGACAGGCTGCCTGCGGTGTACCCCTCGTTGGGGCTGACCCCCGTCGCCGCCGCCGTCATGCGCACCCTCGCCAGGTCGACGTCCAACTCCTCGGCCACGATCTGCGCCAGCGCGGTCAGCACGCCCTGCCCGAGTTCGACCTTGCCGGAACGCACCTCGACGACTCCGCCGGGCAGGAGACGCACCCAGTCGTCGACCATCGGGTTGGCCAGGATCGACGCCGGGAGGTCAGCGGCCGCGACGTCGGTCACCGGTCCCCCGCCCGCAGTTCGGCGGCTGCGGCCAGCACCGCGCGCACGATCCGGTTGTGGACGCCACACCGACACAGGTTGCCGTCCAGCGCCAGGCGCACGTCGTCGGCCGACGGGTCGGCCGTGCGCTCGAGAAGGGCGACGGCGGAGATCACGATCCCGGAGATGCAGTAGCCGCACTGCGCGGCCTGTCCGTCGATCATCGCCGTGACAACCGGGTGCGGATTCTCGGGTGTGCTCAGCCCCTCGACGGTGGTGATCTCGCGACCCTCGAGGCTCCCGACGGGGACGTCACAGGAGTAGCTGGGCCGGCCGTCGACCAGGACCATGCACGACCCGCACAGCGCCAGACCGCAGCCGAATCGGGTTCCCTTCAATCCCAAGTGGTTCCGCAGGACGTACAGCAGCGCGGTGTCGGGCTCGGTCGTGACGTGCTCGAGCTTGCCGTTGACCGACACCGAGGTCATGGTTGCCTCCACATCGCTCCATGGTCCTCCCGTTGGGCGTTGTCGGCGAACGCCCAGACTCGCGCCCCTCGCTCACCGACTGGGAGACTGACGGGATGGTCGACACCCTTCACGACACCGGCTACCGGGGCTTCGCGAGCGACAACTACGCAGGCGTCCACCCCGAGGTGCTGGAAGCCCTCGCCAAGGCCAACGGCGGTCATCAGGCCGCCTACGGCGGAGACGCGTACACGCAGCGTTTGCAAGAGGTGGTGCGGGCCGAGTTCGGCGGCGCCGCCGAAGTCTTCCCCGTCTTCAACGGCACCGGTGCGAACGTCGTCGGACTCACGGCCATGATGCCGCGCTGGGGCGCCGTCGTCTCCAGCGCGACCGCGCACATCAACACCGACGAGGGCGGCGCCCCCGAACGTGTCAGCGGCCTCAAGCTGCTCACCGTGCCGACGCCCGACGGCAAGCTGACGCCCGAGCTGATCGCCACCGAAGCCTGGGGCTGGGGCGACGAACACCGCGCGCAACCACTCGCCGTCAGCATCACCCAAACCACCGAGTTGGGAACGCTGTACACGCCCGACGAGGTGCACGCGATCGCCGAGTTAGCGCACGGTCACGGCATGGCCCTGCACATGGACGGGGCCCGAATCTGGAACGCGGCCGCCGCACTCGGCGTGCCGTTCCGGGAGTTCACCACCGACGCGGGCGTGGACGTCGTCAGCCTCGGGGGAACCAAGAACGGACTGCTCGGGGCCGAGGCGGTCGTCGTCGTCGACCCGGCCCGCGTCGAGGGCATGCCGTATCTGCGGAAGCTGAGCATGCAGCTGGCCAGCAAGATGCGCTTCACCAGCGCGCAGCTGCTCGCACTGTTCGACGACGAGCTTGGGTTGCGGTCGGCCGCGCATGCCAACGCCATGGCCGCCCGGCTCCGCGATGCGCTCGACGACGATCCGGTCGCAGGCCTGTCCTTCAGCCAGGCGACCGACGCCAACGCGGTCTTCGCGGTGCTGCCCAACGACGCGGCCGACCGCATCCGCGAGCGCGTGCGGTTCTACGACTGGGATCGCGCCGCGGGGCAGGTGCGCTGGATGTGCTCGTGGGACACCACCGAGGCCGACGTCGACGGCTTCGTTGCCGCCATCCGCGAAGAGCTCGGCGGTTAAGTTGAAGACATGACGGTCAAGACGGTGTTGTGCTTCGGAGATTCCCTGACGTGGGGCTGGGTGCCTGCAGACGAGACCGCGCCCACCACGCGGTTCCCCCGCGACGTGCGCTGGACGGGGGTGCTCGCCGAGACCCTTGGCGACGACTACGCGGTGATCGAGGAAGGCCTCAGTGCGCGCACCACCAACGTCGACGACCCAACCGACCCACGGCTCAACGGCGCTGCGCACCTTCCCATTACGCTCGCCAGCCACCTGCCGCTTGATCTGGTCATCCTGATGCTGGGCACCAACGACACCAAGGCGTACTTCCACCGCACCCCGTTCGACATCGCGACCGGCATGTCGCTGCTCGCGGCGCAGGTACTCGGCTCCGCGGGCGGAGTCGGCACCGTCTATCCGGCGCCGAAGGTTCTGGTCGTCGCTCCGCCGCCGCTTGCCCCGATGCCCGACCCATGGTTCCAGATGACCTTCGACGGCGGGCACGAGAAGTCCGAACAGCTGGCCGAGGCCTACCGCGCGCTGTGTGCGTTCATGAAGATTCCGTTCGTCGACGCGGGTTCGGTGATCAGCACCGACGGCAGCGACGGCGTGCACTTCACCGAGGGCAACAACCGCGACCTCGGCACCGCGCTAGCCGACGAGGTACGTCGAATCTTGCAGTGAGGCAACGGGTGACGGCCCGGACTCAACGCCCCGCGGCAGGGACACGGTGAACGTGGTCCCTTGGCCCAGCCCCTGGCTGTCGGCCTTGATGCTGCCGCCGTGACCGTCGACGAGCGCCTTGGCGATGGCCAGGCCGATGCCTGCACCGCCGTGCACCCGGTCGCGGGCCGCGTCCACCCGGTAGAAGCGGTCGAAGAGATGGGGCAGGTGCTCGGGTAGGACGCCGTCGCCGGTGTCCGACACCACGACCGTCACGCCGTTGTGGGTCGCCCGGGCGCCGATCACGACGGTGCCTCCGCTCGGAGTGTGTCGCAGGCCGTTCTCCAGCAGGTTGGCGAGCACCTGCCCGAGACGTTCCGGATCCGCCCACACGTCGGGAAGGTCGGCGGCCGCCGTCGAGGTGAGCGTCACGCCCTTGGCGCGGTAGCGCGGTTCCCACACCGTCGTCGCCGTGGCGACCAGACGCGCAATCGAGGTCCAACGCGCGTCGATCGTGCGCGCCCGATGCTCGGCGTCGGACAACGCGGCGACGTCCTTGCTGAGTCGCGTCAGTCGGCGTGACTGGTCACGCAGAACGGCGATGGCGTCGTCGTCGAGCGACTTCACGCCGTCTTCGAGCGCCTCCAGATAGGCCTCGACGATCGCGACCGGGGTTCGCATCTCGTGGGCGAGGTCCGCGAGCATCTGACGGCGGCTGTGCTCGACGCGCCCGAGACTGTCCGCCATGGTGTTGAAGGCGAGGGCGATTTCGTCGAACTCCCTGCCCAATCTCGGTGCGCTGACCCGAAAGTCGTAGTGGCCGTCGGCGATCACGGTGGCGGCGTGCGCGAGTTCGGTCGCAGAGTGGTAGACCCGCCGACTGAGGTACCAGCTCAAAGCGAGGGCCGCGACGATTGACACCAGCAGAGCCGTTACCAGCGACGCGGCGGTGGCCTTCTCGAATGCCCGCTGGTAGGGATGGTCACCGGAGGCGCCCGGTTGCACTGCGGCATCCATCAAACGCTGGAACATGGGCGGGCCGACGAGGGCGGCGACCAGCGTGGCGGTGACGAAGCTCGCCACGATCACCACCGAGTTGACCGCCAGCAGACGCGTCCTGATGCCAAATCGGGAAGCGTTGTGTAAAGACGACTCTGACGCCATGGTCAGCCCCTGCCCATTCGGTAGCCCACTCCGCGCACCGTCGTGACGTACCGGGTCGGGTCGTCACCGAGTTTGCGACGCAGATGTCCGACGTGGACGTCCACGATGTTGTCACTGCCCACCCAGGTGTCACCCCAGACGATTTCGATGAGCTGCCGCCTGCCCAGAACCTTCCCCGGCCGCGACGAAAGCGCTTCGAGAAGGTCGAATTCCGTTCGCGTCAGCACGATCTCGGCGTTGTCGATGCGCACCTCCCGGCCCTCGACGTCGATGCTCAGGTCGCCGATCCGACGAGGCGGCTTGCCCGCCTCCACGAATTCCGCATCCTCGCGCGAGGTTCGGCGGGGGCGTCGCAGCATCGCCTGGATGCGGGCCACCAGCTCTCGCGGACTGAACGGCTTGGTGATGTAGTCGTCGGCGCCGACGGACAAGCCGACGACGGTGTCGACCTCGGTGTCGCGGGCCGTCAGCATGAGGACGTAGGCGTCGGAGAAGATCCGCAGACGGCGGCACACCTCGAAACCGTCGATGCCGGGCAGCCCGACGTCGAGGACCACCACGTCGGGGTCGACGCTGCGCGCCAGGGAGAGCGCCTGGCCGCCGTCGTGGGCGGCGTGCACCTCGAAGCCCTCGCGCCGGAGATAGCTGCCGACCACCTCGGTGAGGGCCACTTCGTCGTCGACGATCAAGGCACGACGAGTCGCTACTCCGGTGGGGTCGTTCACGTGTCCATGATGCACCGCGCGAAATCGGCAGGTCGCGATCGTTAACGAATCTTCAGAAACGAACCAACAAACCGTCGTCTCGGTGCCCGAGGGTGAAGGCATCCCGGCAGAGACCGGGCCCACTTACGAGGAGAGCCGACATGAGAATCACCGCCAAGCGCATCGCTCCCGGATTGGCCGTGGGCTTCATCGCCGCCGCAATGACCCTGGCGCCGGTCGCCGGCGCCGACACCAGCCCGCTGCTGCCCTTCGAAACCACTCCGCAGGTGAAGACGACGCTGAACCTGCAGACCTCGAACCACGACGAACTCGACACCACCGACGGTTCGCTGGACCTGCCGTTCTGATGCCGGGTCCACGGCTCAATCGTCGCGACGCCCTGGTCGGCCTCGCCGCCGCCGGCACCGTGCTGGCGGTCGGCGCAGGCGGCCTGGCGGAGGTGTCGGGCTGGTTGAACACGCGCCGGTTGACCTCGTCGCGATTCGCCGACCGATTCGAACAGGTCTACGGGCGGCACAACGGTTTTCGGCGCAATCACGCCAAGGGGCTCGCCGCGAACGGCACCTTCACCAGCAACGGTGCGGGCGCCGAGCTGTCGTCGGCGTCGGTCTTCGCCCCGGGAACCTTCCCGGTGACCGCCCGCTTCTCACTCGGCGGAACCGTGCCCGACGCGGCCGACCAACCTGGAGCGGTGCGCGGCCTCGGACTGATGGTCCAGCTGCCGAACGGCGAGCAGTGGCGCACCGCGATGATCAACCTGCCGGTATTCCCCGACAGCACGCCGCAGGGCTTCTACGACCGCTTGCTGGCCGGCAAGCCCGACCCGGCCACCGGTCAGCCCGTCCCCAGCGTGATGAAGGCCTTCCTGGCGGAGCACCCCGAGACCGCCGCGGCGATGAAGATCATCAAGGCGTCCCCGCCCAGTTCTGGTTTCGCGGACAGCACCTTTCACGGACTCAACGCCTTCATCGCGACCAACGGTGCCGGGACGTCGGTGCCCATCCGGTGGTCCGCTGTGCCGATGGATGCGCCCGGAGTGTCCTCCCCCGGCGGACGCGACTACCTGTTCGACAACCTCGTCGACCGGATGCACCGCGGCCCGGCGAGCTGGCGGCTGGTGCTGACGGTGGCCGACCCTGGCGACCCCACGCACGACGCCACCCTCCCCTGGCCGCCAGGACGGCGCACCGTCGACGCCGGGGTGATCACCCTCGACGCCGTCCTCACCGAGGCCGCAGGCAACGCCCGTGACGTCAACTTCGACCCCATGGTGCTGCCCGACGGACTGCGCCCGTCGGACGACCCGCTGCCCCCGGCGCGGTCGGCCGTCTACGCCCGCTCGTTCGAACGGCGAACCCGAGAACCCAAGTCCCCCAGCGAAGTCGACGTCGAGAAGGTGAACAGTGACCACTGAGGCTCCAGCCGCCGCGCCACCGAAGTTCACGCTGGTGTCCCGGCTGCTGCACTGGTCGATGGCCGCGATGGTGATCAGCCAGTTCTTCCTCGGCGCCACGATGGTCGCCGCGCTGGCCTACTACCCGCTGCTGCTGGCGATCCATCGGGTGATCGGCATCGTCATCCTGGTCTTCGCGGTCGTCCGGCTGGTCAACCGGCTGCGCCACCACCCGCCGGCGTTCCTGACGACGATGAGTCCGCTGGAACGGAAGGTGGCGACGTGGTCCGAGCGCATGATGTACGCCCTGCTGGTGCTCCAACCGCTGGTCGGCTGGGCGCTGGTCTCGGCGTCGGACGTGCCCGTCACCCTGGTGGGGCCGGTGCACCTGCCCGGCATCGCACCGCACGGCATCGCGCTCTACGCCGCGCTGCGCACCGCGCATACCGTGCTGGCGTACCTGCTGTTCGCGTCGTTCACCGCGCATATCTGTGCGGTCGTGTTCCACACCGTCGGCCTGCGCGACGGGTTGCTGCGGCGCATGACCATTCGCCCCTGGCGGTGACCCCTACGCCGTGCCCAGTGCGCGTGGCATGAAGTCGCGGATGTAGCCGCTGATCTCCTCGCCGTGGGTCTCCAGCGCGAAGTGGCCGGTGTCGAGGAGGTGGAACTCCCCGTTGGGGAAGTCGCGGCGGAACGCCTCCGCCCCGGCGACACCGAAGATCTCGTCGTTCTTCCCCCACGCGACCAACAACGGCGGCTGCTGGGTCCGGAAGTACTCCTGAAACGCCGGATACCCGTCCAGGTTGAACTGGTAGTCCCAGAACAGCTGCAGCTGAATGGCGTCGTTGTCCTTGCGGTCCAAACCCAATTGATCCAACAGCCACGCCTCCGGCGCGATGCGGTCCAACCTGTCCGCCGGCACCCCGTGGGTGTACTGCCAGCGGGTGGTCTCCAAGGTGAACTTCTCCCGCACCCCCTCCTCGTTGGCGGCGCGGTCCTTGGCGTGGGCGAACAGGATGTCCCAGAACGGGGTGAACCCCTCCAGATACGCATTGCCGCTCTGGGAGATGAGCGCGGTGATCCGCTCCGGGCGGCGGCTGGCGATGCGCAGCCCGATCGGGGCGCCGTAGTCGTGGATGTAGAGCGCGAACATCTCCAACCCGAGATGCTCGATCAGGCCCTCGGTGATCTCGGTCAACCGGTCGAAGCTGTAGGTGAACTGCGTCGTCGTCGGCATCGCCGAACGACCGAACCCGATGTGGTCCGGGGCCACCAGGTGATACTCGTCGGCGAGGGAGTTGATCAGATTGCGGAACATGTGCGAACTCGACGGAAACCCATGTAGCAAAAGCAATGTCGGCTTCGCCGGATCCCCCGCCTCACGGTAGAACACCTCGAGGCCGTCGATCGTCGCCGTCTGGTACCGGGTGGCAAATGGACTCGTCGATCTAGCCAAGCATGGACGCGGCGCCTTTTGTTCGAGAACGTCAATTTGGCGACGTTGCCGTCACAGCGCGGGGGTGGTGGGCTGCAGGACGGCGGTCGCGACGGCCTCGGTGCGGAGGTGTTCGAACTCCAGGTAGTCCGGGTCGTCGACCATGTCGACGAAGTGCTGCCGGCTGGGATAGCTCACCAGGGCGACCATGTCCCAGTCACCACCGTCTGCGGCCAAGGACGGATGCCCCACCCCCGCGTAGGCGATCGTCACGCCGTAGCGCTCGTTGACCCCCGAGCTGCTGAAACGCTCGATGTATTGCATGTACTTGGCTTGCCCGCCGGGCGCGAACCGGATGAGGTTCAGCATGACGACGGGGCCGTTCGGGTCGGCGGCCAGGAACCGATCGAGACGAGATGCATCCAAGGTAGACATGTGCGGATTCCCTTCGAGATACTTACTTGCTGTACATCACGCAACATACATGCGGCCTCCGACAATCGCACGACGCGAAGGGGATGATGACCCGATGACCGAAGCGCGCTCCGTTCGGCGCACGCAAGCCGAACGCCGCGCCGAGACCAGGCGCCGAGTGCTCGACGCCGCAACGTCCCTGGTGGCCACGCACGGATCGCGCGCCGTATCACTGGCCGCCGTCGGCGAGGCCGCGGGCTACAGCCGTGGCATCGTCAACCACCACTTCGGCAGCAAGGCGCGCCTCCTCGAGGAGCTCATCAAGCACACTCAGCAGTTCGACGTGCCGACCGACGCCCCCACCGGACTGGGCCGCCTCACTCAGTTCGTCGAGGCCTACCTGATCGGGATGCAGCAGCGGCCGGCCCGCTCGGAGGCGTTCCTGAAGCTGTGGGCCGAATCTGCCGGTGCCGAACCGGCACTCGCCCCGCTGTTCGCCGAACGCGACGCCTGGTTCCGGGACTTCCTTGCCCAGCAGATCCGCGACGGACTGGGCGACGGCTCGATCGGTCGGCACGTGGACCCGCAGTTCGCCGCCGTGACCCTGATCGGCCAGTTGCGGGGCACGGCGATGATGCTGTTCTCCACCGCGCGGGACGTCCCCGTCGCCGAATTCTCCGCCGACGTCGCCAGGAGCGTGGCCCGCAGCATGGCGGCACCGCCAACGCAGGAACCGCCCTTACCTGCGTGAACAGGAGGGCGGTTCATGGCGGTGGCGGAGGGATTTGAACCCTATCCGCCCTGCACGTCAACAGCCCGAAACGGCCTCTAGCTGTGAAAACACATAGTGGTTGGTCACCCATGATTCGCCCAATTCGTGGGCAGATGTGGGCAGAATGTGGGCACGCGGGCGAGAACGCCGGTCCGACTCAGCGCGCAGGTCCAGCAAAGCTGCGACACCGCCGCGCAACTGGCGCGCGGGGAGGGCTCGCCGGCCGGCTTACGCTCGGGGTGTGCGGGACCCCGACGTGATCGACTCCGAACTGAGGTTGGTCGCCGCGGTACGCCGAAGCTGCGCGGAGTTAGGCGGAGGGATGCCGACGACGGCCGTGCTCGACGGACTGCTTGACGAGCGAATCCGGGTTGTCCGCGAACGCGGAAGGACCGTCGAGTTTCGAATGTCTCGCGGGAAGGCGCCGTGTTCGACGCCGATTCGGGCATGTGGTCCGACCTGGCCGCTACGCTGACCGCCTATGGCGGCGTGGTTGTTCACATCAGTTGCCGGAGAACGCAGTTACGGCGGCAGTGACCCCTACGGGGACGTACTCGGGTCCTCCTACGCCTACGACCAGTCAGTGTCCTATCACAAACAAGTGCTCAACGATCACGTCATCGTCCTTCGCGAAGGCGACGCCATCCTAGGCGTGTCGCGAGTGGACGAGATTAGATTGAGCCCAGGCGTCTGGCCTCGTCGGCGGTGCGAGAAGTGCAAGCTCGCGGGCGTGGAGTTTCGGAAGCGAACCAACGATTACGCCTGCCCCCACAAAGGTTGTAAGCACCGCTCTCCTACAGTCCTACAGACCGACGACCCAGTCACTCGTTACGTCGCTACGTCGCTACGTACGACACCCGATGGCAAGCCCTCGACGGTGCGCTGACAATGACTCAGGTCCAGGAACGCCTTCTCGACCAGAGCGCTCAAAATTCGATCCGACCCATCGACGAGGTCGGGCTTGAAGGCCTTCTCGGGGACCTCAGCGTCTCAATTCCAGGCGAGCAGAAAACTGTCCACGGTCCAATAGACGGGGGACGCCGGCAGGCGCAAGTTCTTGTGCGCATCAATCAGGGACACTTTCGCACCGGCCTATTGCGCGCCTACGGTCTTTCATGCGCCGTAACGGGACCATGTCCTGCCGAGGCGCTTGAAGCGGCGCACGTTCTTCCCTACGCGACGCATGAGTCGCACAAGATCGACGAGGGCCTTCTTCTGCGGACTGATATTCACCGCCTGTTCGACGCAGGACATATCGCGATCAATCCCGACACTCTGATCGTGGAGGTAGATCCGAACCTGGCGCGATACCCGCTGTACGCATCTCTTCAGGGTCAGAAAATAAGCCAGCAGCCGAGCGTCGAGGCACTGCGCAAACGCTATGGTTCCGTCGCTGCTTCGTGAGAAGTGGGCATTGCGTTGGTGCGCTGAACGATTCCAATCCCGTGTTCAAGGGGACTTCTTCCTCAGCTAAGCCTCAGATGTTCTTTTCAGATGATGGATCGAGCCACGCTACATCAGCGGAGGGGCACGCCAAGCTACGTGCCATCTGGTTCGTGAGCGTAGCCCGGGTCGGAGTCAAAGTAGACAGCCGCATCAAGGATCGCAGCTCGTACGTCGCTCCACTCAGGCCTCGGGAGCCCTGGCGATTTTGTTCGCAAAAGCGCATGGGCTTTACCTAATTCGGCGTCTTCGTCGTCGAGAGAAGGCACCACGCCTCCCTTACCTCTGCGGACGTCGGCGGCCTGAAATCGACCCACACCGTGCGTCTCCCAGTTGGCTACCTTGCTTGTCGGGATTTCGTGATCAAACAGCAGACGGTCGAGGTGGACGCTACAGCCCGCAGGCGGAGCGTAGTCGGGACCATTCAGGCTCAGAGCGCCTTTGCCTAGCCGCGTCTGGCCGCTCATTCGGTCGACGGTAAGCGACCCTTTGTCACCTTTGGCCACTCGCCTGAAAATGTAAAGATCATGACCCAGCGATAGATCATCGCTAACCCACTCGTCTGATTCCGACACGTCTTCTAGATGGTCTGCCGACGCCAGTTCGGATTCTCACGATCGACATCCTTTGAGAACCAGTTGAGGCTGTACTTGAGACGTTCAATCGGGAGGTCGGTGCTGTGGTCTGTATAGCTCTCAGCAGCAACATTCTGAACGCGCCACCAGTAGCCCTCGCCGAGATAAATGTCAATCTCAACCGACATTTCACCGGCACGCCAGTAGAAGGTCACCCCTCCGTCGTCCGGCGCAATCGACGCATAGATTGTATTGGGAGTGAACAGCACGTCGATGAGCTTCATAGCTCGCTCGAAAGACCCGCTTTCAATCAGCCCCTCGCCCTTTAGCTCATGCAGCGCCGAGCGAGCGCGCTTCGTAGCGGAGTTCCGCAGAAGCGTCTGACGGAGCCCCTCTGTCACCGCGAGAGACGCATAGTTCTGAACTGCCGTTCGCATCTGTTCAAGCTCGGTCGGAGCTATAGCTACGGTTCGAACGCGCTCTGCCCACGATTCGACCGCGGCCGTCGTAAGGGCCTCCATCGCCACCCAAGACTTTGACCGCTCGGCTATTGCTTCGGCCGCGGCCCTTGCCGCGGCTTCTATTGCTGGCACAGATCGAGACCGCTCAGACCACGCTTCGGCCACAAGTTCCCACGCTGGCAGAGACTTTGACCGCTCGGCTATCGCGTCGACCGCACCTCTCATCGCGGCTTCTATCGCCGGCAAAGACCGTGATTCGGCGAGTGCATTGATGTGCGCCGTCGCTGATGCGGCCACTTCACGTGAACGTCGCTCAATCTCGAATTTCGGGTCGGTCATGGCTGCACCCCCCAAGATGCCCGCATCGCATTGTCCGCGCTCGTTTGGAAAGTCTCGATCAACACAGTATGTGCATCGTTCAATAGAATCCGCGCCGCCTCAGTGGGTCCCATCGTATTGATTTTTGACTGCGGCAAAGGAAGCGACACGACGTCGATATCAAGCTGGGTTGTGGGCGTATCAGCCCCCGAATCGAGTTCAGACAGTGCGGTTCTGCGCGTACCCAGGACGGGGTTCTCGGTCGTCTTTCTCAAGCGGAAGCCGATGTAGTCCGCGCGGCTGTACCGTTCTTTCGCGGCCACTCCCTCCCAGCCTGATAGAGCATTAGCTAGCCAATCCACCCCTTCTATATCTTCGAATCGATTCACATAGAAGCAGCGGCAGCCCTGGACCTTGAGCGGCGTGTCACCAAGGCGTTCGATTACATCTGCGAAGTGCTGAAAATAGGTGGAAAGCTCCACGGACAGATTCTCAAACCCCGGATAAGAGCTGTCGGGAGCCTCAGGGTCGAACGACCATGCAAGCGAAAATTGGTCGTGCTGGTAGCTAATCGACCGACTAAGCGAGCTAGCCACTTGTTCGACGGACGGCAAAGGCCATCCTGCTCCGCTGAAGAAGTTGACGCTGGGCAGGCCAGACGGTCGCGGCGAAGGGGGCGACTGCTGAAGCGCAGGAAAACGCTCGGCCCAGCGCTGCACCAATTTATTGATGATCGATAGGTCGAAGTTCTCGACGGGTTCGAAGAAGACAGTCAGCGTCGTACCTCGGACCGGTGGACGTTCGTAGCGGGGACCCCCATCCGTCATCGGTACATGATTACACACAGCCATATAACGATCCCGTCGTCGGCAATGTTCCACCTACCTGCACAAATGCGATCAGGCACATAGTCCGGCGGACCAACTGCCCGCCCGCGTCGTCATTCAGGCCGTTCCGCGGCAGCGCGCGCGGCAAGGTACGTCTGCATGGCTGGCCCGGTCTCGATCCGGACCTGCATCATCCGCATGTAGCCGCGAAGCCACAGCTTCGGCAGCACAAGCGACTCGCTGTCGGCGTACGGGTTGCGGTCTCCCGGCTCGGCGAGCGAACCCGAGTAGAGCGCGAACATGTACTCAGCGCGCTTCGACATAGGGGCAAGCATGCAGGCAGCGAGCAGGGGTCTACGGTCACCACGCCGTACACGATTGCCAGAGCGGCGGAGGCCGGACACTGACTAGCCTTCCAGGACTGCGCACATAGGGGACAACATGAGGTCAGCACTTTGGATAGCGGCCGTCGCGGTAGCGGTCGCCGGCTGCTCGGGTTCGGAAAGCGCCGACGTCGCGACGACTGCCACGCCGGCTTCGGAGCGCGCCGACGTCGCGACGAGTGCCTCACCGGACCCGCGTTCGAAAGAAGCGCTCGAATCCGTCGGCCACGCCCTCGACGTCCTCGCGGCTGAGCGGCAGGATGCAAGAGCCTGGGAGCATTACTCGGCGCGCTGCCAGGCCATGATCGGAGACCTCGCCCAGTTCTCCGCTGTGCTCGACCAGTTCTTTCGCGGGCGCACGCCGAACTATGAGAGTGCTACCGCCGTCGTCAACGGCTCATCGGGCAAAGTCGTTTCGGTGGACACCGACCCGAGCGCGCCCGCTAGCGCTTCGCTGCCGCGCACCTGGACCTTTATCGACGGCCGTTGGCAATTCGACAACTGTTGACCGTTCGGATCATCCATTCGTCGGGCTTGTGGCGAATCGGTAGCCGCGGAACCGACCTCGTCGGCCCGGGTTGCCGCGCCCCTCGGTCGTACCGTGCGCGCAAGCCGCTGCCGGTCCGAGCGCGGTACTCAGCCCTGTATCGCCGAGCCGCCGCCGCCGCGGCCCACCCGCGGCACTCGTCGCACGTACAACCCTCGCGCCGGTAACCCGTCCGGGTGCCGTGCTCCCACCGCTCGGCCACGGCCTTGACGCACCGCCCGCAACGCCGCCGATCCGCCGGCGCACTGTCCGGATACGTCGGCAACAACCGACCACAAACGGTGCACGGCACGTCAGCTTTGCGCGGCACGGGCTCGCTCCAATGGGGGCATTTTTTTCAAAATATGGCCAGGGGGAGCAGCGCGTATGCCTAAGAGGGGCGGCACGGGACCGGGGTGGGGGTCACCCGGGGCGGGTAGGTCGAGCGCGTAGACGGGTCCTGCTGAGGCTGTGAGGGCCGGAAGGACATCGGGCGGGTCGACGTGGGTTTCAGGTGTGGTCGACGAGCGGAGCGTCGAGCACGCGGCCACGCGCTGCAGTGTCGACGGTTCGCGCGGGGATCGCGACGACGTTGCGATGGTCGATGCCGAGTGGATTGGTTATGTCGCGGATCCGGTCGTGGTTGGCGGCGACGACGCCGATCATCGCGACGTCCTGGTCTTGGTCCTCGACGTAGACCGACGGCCTGGTCCTCGTCGTCGTGGTGCAGTTGCAGATTCCGCCGAGCGGACCGGCGGGGCAGGTGTCGGCGTGGGTGCCGGTGCTCATGTCATGGTCCTCGTCGTGGTGGTGGGCCTGACGGCCGGCGCGCCAGGAAGGTAACCGGGACTTCCGTCCCGCGCCGGCCGTCAGGTGTTCGTGGTGCTACCGGTTGAAACCGGCGGCGTTCGCGCATGCGGCGTGTTTGCGCGCCACGTCTTCGGTGTCCAATCGGTACTGCTCGGCGCGCTTCTTGAACTCGTCGAGCGTGGCGAGCTTGAGCGGAAGGTTGCAACGCGCCAGTACCCACGCGCTGACCTCGCGTGCCCTCTCTTCGCGGGCCATGTCGATGGCGGGTTCGTAGTCGGCGAGACGTGCCGGCGTCAGCACGACGATCGGGTCGGCGCTGATCCTGACGCCGGCGACGGCTGCGAGCGCGTAGAACCCGTTCGCGGCTGTCGCCCATGCCCTCACGGCAATCTGCGCGTTGTGCAGGTGGGTCATGGTCGCCACGCCGCGTGCGACGGCGCCGGTGGCGTCCTTGAGGTTCACGCCGGCTTTCGCGGCGGCGGCGAGGTTCGCCGCGTGGTCGTCGAGCGCGTCGACCCAGCTGTCGAGAATGTCGTCCGCGTGGTCCTTGAGTGCCGCCAACATCAGCTGCTCGGCGCGGGCGCGCGCGTCGGCGAGGATATTCCCGTCGGTGAGTTGCGCGTTGAGCGCCATCATTCGAATGACCGGGTCGGTGACGTAGTTGCGACCCTCCTCGATGGCGTCGAGGACGGCGCGGTGCAGATCCTCCTTCTTGCAAATGGTTTGGTTGGCTGCTGCGAGGAACGCTTCCGCGTCGGCGACCTGCTCGAAGTATTCGGGGGGCAGCCGAACGTCGAGAGTGTCGGCAGCATTGGTGACGGCTTGGGCGCGGGTGTGAGCCGAGATTCCGGGCATGTTGGGTGTCCTTTTCCGGTTGTGGGTTGTGAGGGTCAGCTGTAACGGAAGTCGCTGTGCGAACTGGGCTCTCGCCGATCTGGTGTCGTGCGGCCGACGGTTCGTCCGCCCGGAAGTCCGGGCAGGATGTCGCTTTCGTCGTCGAGGGTGGCGAACAGCTCCTTCGCCCATTGCCGCTGTTCGTCGGTGTACTCGCCGGGATCGTCGGCGTCGTCCTGGTCGTCGCCGTCGTCGGATCCGCTGAAGAGGTTGCTTGCGAAGCGCCGGTCGGCGGCGCCGTGTGCGTCGGGGTCTTTCAGGCGTCCGCGGAGCTGACGAAGCTCGTCGTCGGTCAGGCTCGCGATAAGGCGGGCGCGCTCTTGGTTGTTCATTTCTTCCCTTCCAGGTGTTGGCGTATCGCCAGTTCGTCGACGAACCAGGAGCCGGCGATCTTCTGGCCCCCGAGCTTCGGAGCCAGTCGTCGGGCGTGCCGTTCCGAGATGCCCAGGCGGACAGCTACTTCGGCGATCGTCACGTTTGGTCGGTCCACGTCGGCAGCCTTGCTGATGGCGGGTGAACGCGTGTCCGACGGTCCGCCGTAGGACATAACTTCGTGAAGTTTGCAGGCCAGGGCTTCGTAGGTCTGGTAAGGAACGCCGGACATTTTGCGGTGTTTGACGGCGATCAGCGCACTGTCCCGCGCCGCTCGCAGCGCCGGCCCGGAGAGGACCACGAACCCGACGCCTTGCATCAGGCCGGACTCTGCGGCGGTCATGATCCCGTCCCGGAGGCGCCGAGCGTGGCCGGCGTCGCGGTCTTCGACGGCGTCCCGGCAGTTGTGATCACCACGCCGGCGACAACGCCGCGCGGCCGACGTGACTTCGGCAACGCGTCGAGCCACGCTCGGCACTGCATCTGGGCCTCGCAGCCGGCGCAGAGCCGCAGGGCTTCGCGGCGGGCGTCGTCGAGTTCGGTCTTGGTGAGCCGGCCGGCCGCGTGGTGCTCGCTGATGGTCCGCTCGTAGAGGTCGCAGTGGGCCTTGCACGCGGCACCCGGCAACGCCGGGATTTCAGCGGCGAGCGCCGCCATGTGCGTCCAGTTCGTCATTACAGCCGCACCAGGTGTGCCCGAAGTTCCTGCGCGACGGGGTCGATCGTCACTTCGAAGAAGCCGCTCGACCGCCCATATGGGTCGTCCCGCAGATCGGTTACCGACGACTGCAGTTGCTCGGCGGTGGGATCCGGATGCCAGACGCAATGTGCGGTCCCGTTGCCTGCCGGAACGATCTCGACTGTCGTTTCGACGAGACGCCCGTCGGAGTAACGGCCGTCGGAGTGGCGTCCCCCGTCGCCAAACTGCGCGGCCAAGCCGAGGACAACGCGTTGCGACTCGGCCGGGAACTCACTGGTGCCCGATTTGAGCACCGCAGCGGCGTATTTCAGTGCGTCGTCGGCCCGGACGGGGGTCGGGTTGCGTCGTTCTTGGTCTGGCATCAGGGTCACTCCGGGGTGTCGTCGGGTTGATAAATGGGCTCGCTGAATGAGCGGGTGGGGTAAGCCGGCGCGTCCTGGTGCTCGACCTCGGGTGGACTCGGTGTGCAGCATCGGGTGGCGCCGGCGGGCGGGGCAGCGAGGCGCATACGGGCAACGCACGGAATTGGCCGGGGCGCGCCGTTGGGGCGCTTGCACCACCTGTGCGGCGGCGCTTGGCAGTTCGGGCATTCCCGGTCCATTGCCGCGTCGGCATAGACCTCTTCGAACACTCGCGACCTCACGACGCGGCCACCTCATTCCACGCGCGCGCGGTCTGTGGGTCACCGAGAAGTCCCCGGTTTGCGTAACCCCGTACGGAGATTCGGCAGGGGGATTCGAGCGGTCGTGCACGCCAGTGCATGACCGGATGGAGTATCCCTAAGTACGTGGGTATTCCTATGTTGCACGTACGGGGGTGCACCTTAGGTGCACGGAAACCGTGCAGCGTCGGAAAGTGTTGAGGTGCACCCCTAGTCGTGCACCTCTGTAGGTTTCGTGGTGCACGGATGCCGTGCACCACCACGGCTCTCGTAGGTGCACGGTTTCCGTGCACCACCACGACTCTGTTAGGTGCACGGTTTTCGTGCACCACGACGGCGGGTCTCATTGGTCCGTTCTCCGTCTGGAGGGCAGCACGATCGGCTCCTTGGCGACGACCAGTTCTTCGTCGGTGAAGCGGCGCCCGCCGGCACAGATCGCGTAGGCGCACCGTTGCTTGACTACCTGCCCGTCGCGGGTGAACCCGCGCCGCACAAGTCGCCCGTCGTCTTCGGCTCGCTGTATGGCGGCGGTGGCGCGATCCCGGTTGAGTCCCCATCCGAGTTCAACAGAGATCTGCGTGGCCGACGTTTCCCAAGCCTTCTGGCCGGCCTTGGTGGACGCGCGAGACAGCATCAGCAGGATCACGGCCAGGCCGTCGGAGCCGAGCGCGCGGTGGTGCGCACCGACGCGAATCAGTTCGTCGGAGACGACAGTGTAGCCCTTGCGTACGGGGTCGCCGAAGACCTGAATTGGGTTGCGGTGTCCCATCGCGTCACACCACCTCGCCACGGCGCTGCGCGGGGGTCATGGCGCGCTCGCCTTATCCCGGTGGTGCCGGCTCCGCTCGTCCGCACGCGTGCCAGGGACCGAATGGCCGGCGCTCCGTGCCCAGTCGACCAGGACGAACCCGTCCCTATCGTCGCCTGCCATCACGCACCCTTCGCTTCATCGTTTGTAGAAACTGACTCCCGAGGCCGTGGCGCCTACGGGCTCTTGGCGACCTGTTGGATGACGGCCCGGTATTCGCGTCTGGCGCGGCCGAGGTGTTCGGTCACGGCGATGGTGAGGACGTCGCCTTCGGCGCTCACGTATGCGCGGGCATCCCAACCGTCCGCCTGCGCGATGGGGAACACTTCGCTTGCGGCCGCGAGGCGTGCCGCGATCTGGTGCGCTTCGGTGGTCACGCGCTGATTCCGCGCGGAGCGTCGGTGCGCTGAGCCATGTTTCGTTCGAGGTAGTTGAGGACTGCCGTCCGGGCGTAGAGCACACGCTTGCCGTTCTTGATGAACGGCACTCCGCGGCCGAGGTAGCGGTCCTGCGCGAGGCTGTTCGTGGTCGTGCGCATCAGGTCAGCGAGTTCGGCGGGCGTCAGCAGTGGCGGCAGGGCGTCTAACTCGATCATTCGGTGCTCCATTTTTGATCGCTTCTGCGATTCGTTCGATCGCATGCGCTTTATCTCTATCAGTTGGAGAACGAACAATCAAGGATCAACCTTGCTACCTCATTTTTGATCGCATACAGTCGCCGAATGGCAGGGAAGAAGTCAGATCTCGGACCCATTGGCGAGAACGTCGCGCAGACGGTGCGACGGTTCCGCGAGTTGCGGCGGTTCGGCTACGCGGATCTGAGCCGAAAGCTGGCAAAGTACGGGCGCGAAATCCCCCCACTCGGATTGCGCCGGATCGAGTCTGGCGAGCGCCGGGTCGACGCCGACGACCTGGCCGCGCTCGCGGTTGCGCTCAACGTGTCGCCGCTCGCGTTGCTTCTGCCGATGGAAGATAGTCGCGTTCTGCCGGCCGACGAGGATGCCCACCCGTCCGAAGAGATTTGGCGATGGGGTCGCGGCTTCTCCCCGCTGGGAATCCTTCCGGGCGAGGGGCTTTCGAGTAGCGACGCCCCGATATTCGCGTTCGTCGAGGCATCGAACCCGAACCCATCCGAATACCTCGGAGTGGACATCGAAGAACTCAAGTCGCTCAGCGAGGCGATGAGCAAGTTCGTGAAGAAGGTCGGTCCTAGTGGCGACGATAAGTAAGTACCAAACAGCGAGCGGCACAACGCTTTACCGTGTTCGGTACCGTACGCCAGAGCACAAACAGACAGACAAACGCGGGTTTAAGACGAAGCGCGCCGCCGAGGCTTTCGCCGCCGAGGTCGAGGTCTCGAAGATGCGCGGCGAGTACATCGCACCGGCCCTCGGGAAGGTCACAGTCGCCGAACTGTCGAGCGTGTGGCTCGGCCGCAAAGAGCAAGCCACGGCGCCGAGCAACTACCGAATGATCGAGTCCGCATGGCGGGTCCACGTCCGACCCCGATGGGGCGCGGTCAGCGTTGTCGACGTGGACGTCCTTGCCGTCGAAGCGTGGGTTACCAAGATGGTCAGCAAGGGCGCCGGCGCCACGACGGTGCTACGAGCACACGGCGTCCTGTCGGGCATCTTGACCGATGCGGTCAAAGCGAGACGCCTCGCCGTCAACCCGGCGAAGGGCATCGAAGGGCTACCGCGAAAGTCGGCCAAGCGCCATGTCTACCTGTCGTCGACCGACGTCGCGCGCCTGGCCGATGAAGCCGGCGAGCACCGCGCCCTCGTCTTGACGCTGGCCTACTGCGGCATCCGATGGGGTGAAGCAGTAGCGCTGCGGGTGCGCGACGTCGAGTTCCTGCGGCGGCGACTGTCCATCCATGAGAACGCCGTACAACTCGGCGTGGACCACGCCGTCGGCGCGACCAAGGGTCGCAAGGCGCGATCGGTCCCCGTCCCCACGTTCGTGCTCGACGAGCTTGCAGCGCTGTGCACCGGCAAGGCCTGCGACGCGCTGGTGTTCACCGGCAGGGCCGGCGGTGGGTACCTCCCACGCCCCAAGTCGGCGGGCGGATGGTTCGCCGCCGCGGTGAAGCGCGCCGGCGTTCAGGCCATCACCCCGCACGACCTCCGCCACACCTGCGCGTCCCTCTCGGTGAGCGCCGGCGTCAACGTCCTGGCGCTACAGCGGATGCTCGGACACACCTCCGCGAAGGTCACGCTCGACACCTACAGCGACCTATTCGATGACGACCTCGATGCCGTCGCGGTCACGCTCCATAGCCGGTACTCGGACTCAAGTGTGGGCAGAGTGTGGGCACAGGATGGGGACGCCGCTGCGCAGCGGGCATAAAAACAGCCCCTCACCTGCGTGAGCAGGATCGGGGCTGTGGCGGTGGCGGAGGGATTTGAACCCTCGGACGGGGGTTACCCGTCACACGCTTTCGAGGCGTGCTCCTTAGGCCGCTCGGACACGCCACCGTGGGGCAGCTTACCGGGAAGGCGGCGCGGCCCCTAATTGCCGCCGAAGCTCACCGCTGCCGGGCGAAGAACGCCGTCAGCGGCGCCGCGCACTCCTCGGCGAGCACGCCGCCCCGCACCTCGGGCCGATGCGTCAACCGCCGGTCGCGCACCACGTCCCACAGGGAACCCACCGCACCCGTCTTCGGCTCCCACGCCCCGAACACCACCCGGGCGACGCGCGCCATCACCAGCGCACCGGCGCACATCGTGCACGGCTCGACGGTGACCGCGAGCGTCGCACCCTCCAGTCGCCAGCCGTCGCCGAGCACTGAAGCCGCCTCACGCAACGCCAGGATCTCGGCGTGCGCGGTCGGGTCGCCGAGCGCTTCGCGGGCGTTGGCCGCCCGTGCCAGCTCGACGCCGTCGGGGCCGAACACCACGGCACCGATCGGCACGTCGCGGGGGCCGACCGCCGATGCGGCGTCGAGCGCCGCCCTGATCAGATCGGCATCGGTCAACGGTTCAGCGATCGAGTTTGTCCAGGAATGCCGACATTTCGTCGCCGAAGCCCATTTCCTGGGCGATCCGCGAGAGCTGTTCGTCGGCGTAGTCGTCGTCGGAAATGATGATGCTCAGGACGCCCTCGGACAAGCCGATGTCGGAGAGCACCCCGAGGTCACCCTCTTCGAAGGGATCCTCGTCCTCGAGATCGTCGGGGTCCGTCTCCGAATCGAGCTTCTCGAGCACCTGCCTGGCGATGTCGTAGTCCACCGCCGCGGTGGCGTCTGACAGGAACAACCGAGCACCACCCGGCGCGGGTCGCACGATGACGAAGAACTCGTCGTCCACGTCGAGCAACCCGAAGACCGCCCCGGCACATCGCAGTTCCCGCAATTCGGTTTCGGCGTCGGTCAGGCTCGTCAAGGCACTGCTGCGCAACGCCGAACAACGCCACTTGCCGTCCTCGCGGACCACCGCGACGCCGAATCCGTCCGGGAGATCTGCGGCTTGGTTCTGCGCCTGCGCTCGCTGTACTCCCATGGAAGGCAACGCTAGTCCCAGCTCAGGCTTTTTGACCAGCCATCACGATCAATGTCAACCTTGCAGGGTGAGCAGACCAGCGGTGTGCGTGTTGGGCCTCGGACTGATCGGCGGATCGTTGATGCGGGCGGCTACCGCCGCCGGCCGCGAAGCCTTCGGATACAACCGCTCCGCCGACGGCGTTCGGGCCGCCAAGGCCGACGGCTTCGACGCCTCCACTAGCGTCGTCGAGACGCTGGAGCGGGCCGCGGCCACCCACGCGTTGATCGTGCTGGCCGTTCCGATGCCCGCCTTGCCCAGCATGCTCGACCACGTCCGCATGACGGCCCCGGACTGCCCACTCACCGACGTCACCAGCGTGAAAGTGGCCGTCCTGCAAGCGGTTCGAGAACACGGACTGCTCGACCGCTTCGTCGGCGGACATCCGATGACCGGTACCGCCCACTCCGGCTGGACGGCAGGCGACGTCGGCCTCTTCACCGGCGCACCGTGGGTCGTCACCGTCGACGACCACGTCGACCCGCAGGTCTGGGCCGAGGTCATGCACCTGGCGCTGGACTGCGGAAGCGTCGTCGTCCCCGCCAAATCCGACCAGCACGACGCGGCGGCCGCGGCCATCTCACACCTGCCGCACCTGCTGGCCGAGGCGCTCGCGGCCACGGCAGCCGACGTCCCACTGGCGTTCTCGCTGGCCGCGGGCTCGTTCCGGGACGGCACCAGGGTCGCCGCCACCGCCCCCGATCTGGTGCGAGCGATGTGCGAGGCGAACTCCGGCCCGTTGGGCTCGTCGCTCGACGCGGCCATCGAGTTGCTCAGCCGCGCCCGCGACCAGCTGGCCACCCGAGGTTCGGTCGCGGAACTGGTCGAGTCGGGGCACGCGGCACGGACGCTCTCCGACGACTTCGACCGCCCTCAGATCCTGGAAATCTCCGTCGGCGAGGACGGTTGGCGCGAGGAACTCGCCGCCGCCGGTCGCGCCGGCGGCGTGATCAGATCCGCTCTGCCAGTCCTGGGTAGTCGCGGATGAACCCCTCGTCGTCGACCGTGATCGTGGTCTCGGCGACGGGTGACTTCAGCTTGATGCCGGCGTTCGGCCCGTCGCTCGCGTAGTCGACGACCACCGTCTCCACGGTCAGTTCCGGGATGCGGACGTAGACCACCGGCAGGGAGAGCGACTCGGCCCGCTGGTGGATCCCGGTGCGGCGGATCGGCAGCGCGTTGAAGAACGGGCTGTAGACCACGTCGACGTCGAGGGCGCCGTCGTGCGGCTCACGCGTGGCCTGGTTCTGCTTGTCCTGCACAAGCCACATGTTCTCTTCGTCGCGGGCGATGTTGAGCTGACGCTCGCGCTCGGCCATCGTCACCGTCAGCGACAGTCGCTTGGTGGCGCCGCTGTCGTCGGTGACCAGGTCATAGGATGCGCTGAAGGCCGGGTGCACCTCCGTCGCGGCGGCAACGATGCGCCCGTATGCCTTGATGCGATTCCCCGACAGTTGCACCCGAACGGATTCCATCCGGGGTACGTCGTGGGCGCGCCACGTCAGTATTGCCGGCCAATTGTCCTCTGACTCAGAGCGGACTACTTCACTCATGCCTACACCGTAGGCGACGGTCCCCGTGCTTCGTGGTTTCCTGAGGAAAGCCCGCCAGATCGTGACGTCGACGCACTTTCCAGCGCGACCTCGTCACCGAGGAACGGCTGCGGCATCTTCCGGAATCTGTCGGTTCCCGGCTCCGAGAGCCAGACCGCGAACGCCAGCGCGGCGTCGAGGATCAGCGCCAGGGCGGTGACGACCAGCGCACCCACCAGGGCCAGGTAGAACTCGCGGACCTTGATGCCGTCGATCAGGTAGCGACCCAACCCGCCGAGACTGGCGTAGGCGGCGACGGTGGCCGTGGCGACGATCTGCAGCGTCGCGGTGCGGACCCCGCCGAGAATCAAGGGCAAGGCGTTGGGCACCTCGACCCGAAGCAACACCCGGGACTCGGTCATTCCCATCGACCGGGCGGCGTCCACCACCGCCCGGTCGACGTTGGCGATGCCCGAGTAGGTGCCGGCCAGCATCGGCGGGATGCCGAGCAGCATCAGCGCGACCGTGGGCGGGATGAGGCCGAGACCCCACAGCAGCACGCCCAGCAGCAGCACGCCCAGCGTCGGAAGCGCCCGAAGTGCGTTCACTCCGCCCACGACGAGGAAGGTGCCGCGGCCGCTGTGCCCGATGAGCATGCCGAGCGGAATCGCGATCAGCGCGGAGAAGAGGAGCGCCACCGCGGTGTACTGCAGATGTTCGAGGATGCGCACCGTCAGGCCAGCGGGTCCACCCCAGTTGGCGGCGGTGAAGATGAAGGACAGGGCCTGCTGAAGGAAGTTCATCGGGCACCCGCCTTTGTCCTCTTCGCCGACCGCAACCACGGAGTCGCGAACTTCCCGGCGACCATGATGAGCGTGTCGACGACGATTGCGAGGACGAAGATCGCGATGATGCCCGCGATGATCTGGTCACTCTTGTCGGCCTGATATCCCTCGGTGAACCACGTGCCTAGACCGCCGATGCCGATCACCGAGCCCACCGACACCATGGAAATGTTCGTCACCGCGACGACCCGCAGGCTGGCTACGAGCACCGGGATGGCCAGCGGCAGTTCGACTTTCACGATCCTGGTCAGCGGCTTGTAGCCGACGGCCGTCGCGGCGTCGAGCACGGCAGGCGGGACGGCGTCGAGCGCCTCCGGAACGGCGCGCACCAACAACGCCACCGTGTACAGCGTCAGGGCGACGATCACGTTGGCCTGGTCCAGGATTCGAGTCGGGATGACCAGCGGAAGGACCACGAACAGCGCGAGCGACGGGATGGTGAAGATGATGCTGGCCACCACCGTCGTGAACCGCCGCAGCAAGCTCGTCCGCTGCACCAGCGCGCCAAGCGGCACCGCGATGATCAACCCGAGCACCAACGGAACCAACGACAGCCACAGGTGGATCAGCGTCAGATCCCAGGCGTCGTCGAGGTGTGTGAAGAGATACCGCACCTAGCCGAATCCCTTCTTGCCCTTGATCGCCGCGATGACGTCGTCGGCCTTGACCCCGCCGACGACTTGCTGCCGATCGTCGACCACGACGCCGAGCCCGGATGGGGACGACAGTGCGGCGTCGAGCGCCAGGCGCATCGTGCCGTCCGGGACGAGGAGTGATCCGCCGGCAATCGTGCTGTCGTACAAGGACTTTCCTTGGCGATGCAGCCCGACCCCGTTGACGTCGATCCACGCGTACGGCGACCCGTCGGCCCTGGTGACCAGCGCCCACTCGTCCGGTCCGAGGTCGAGGGCGTCGACTCCAGATTCACCTACCGTTCTGAGATCGTGCAGCGGCAGGCCGGTTCCCGGCGTGAACTGCAAGCCTCGGTAACCGCGGTCGGCGCCGATGAATCCCGCGACGAAGTCGTTGGCCGGGTTGGACAGCAGACGTCGTGGTGCGTCGTACTGTTCGAGGACCCCGCCCCGCCCGAACACCGCGACCTTCTCGCCGAGTTTGAGCGCCTCGTCGATGTCGTGGGTGACGAAGACGATGGTCTTGCGCAATTCGCTTTGCAGCCGCAGGATTTCGACCTGAAGCTCCTCCCGGACGACTGGGTCTACGGCGCTGAACGGCTCGTCCATCAGCAGGATCGGGGGGTCGGCAGCCAGGGCGCGGGCCACCCCGACGCGCTGCTGCTGACCGCCAGAAAGCTGGGCCGGGTACCGGTCGGCGAGCTTCGGGTCGAGTCCGACGCGCTCGAGGACCCCGAGTGCCGCCTTGCGCGCGGACCGCCGCGACTCCCCCTTCAACACCGGCACGGTGGCGACGTTGTCGACCACCTTCAGATGTGGCATCAGACCGGCGCTCTGGATGACGTAGCCGATGCCCAACCGCAGTTTCACGGCGTCGACCTTGGTGACGTCGTTGCCGTCGACGGTCAACGTGCCCGACGTCGGATCGATCATCCGGTTGATCATGCGCATCGAAGTGGTCTTGCCACAGCCGGACGGTCCGACGAACACCGCGAGCGTTCCCTCGGGGACGTCGAGTGTCAGGTCGTCGACGGCAACCGTGCCGTCCGGGTACTTCTTGGTGACGCCGTCAAAGGTGATCACGCTTTAGCTCCGCTTCTCGTGGTCTTCGCGCGAGCGCTCATCCGAGGGCCTTGTCGAACCCGTTGTCCTGTACCCACTTGCGCGCCGCCTCGTCCGGATCGATGCCGCCGTTGCCCGACGTCGCGGTGTTCATCTCGATCAGGGCCTCCGTCGTCAGCTTCGCCGACACGGCGTCCAACACCGACTTGAGCTGGTCGGACATCTTCTGTGATGCCACCAGCGGGACGACGTTGGCGGCCAGGAAGTTGTTCTTCGGATCCTCGAGGACCACTAGATTGTTCTGCGGAATCGCCTGCGACGTGCTGAAGATGTCCGCCGCAGTCACGGTGCCGTCCACCAGCGCTCGCACCGTCGCGGGTCCGCCGCCGTCGCTGATCGACACGAAGTTGGCGGGCGCGATGTCGAGGCCGTACTTGGCCTTGAGCCCAGGCAGCCCCTCTGTGCGGGTCTGGAACTCCGACGGCCCACCGAATTTCACCTCGGCCGAGTGGGCGGCCAGATCGCCGATGGTCTTGAGATTCCACTTCCGCGCGGTGTCCGCGGTGACCGCAACGGTGTCCTGATCGTTGGCCGGTGACGGCGTCAGGATGGAGAGATCGCCGGGCAGTGCGCGGTACAGCGCCAGCTCGACCGACTGCGGATCGGTGGCCTTGGTGTTCTTGTCGAAGTACTGCAGCAGGTTGCCGGTGTACTCGGGGATCAGGTCGATCGAGTGATCCTTGACCGCGGGCACGTAGGTCTCGCGGCTGCCGATGCCGAACTGGCGCCGGATGTCGAAACCGTTGGCCTCCAACGATTGTGCGTAGATCTCGGCGATGATCTTGGACTCCGTGAAGTCGGCCGATCCCACCGCAATCGACTTCAGATCGCCCGATATCTCACCCCCGCCCAAGGGGTTCGAGCTGCCGCACGCGGCGGTTACCAGTGCGAGCGTCGCCGCCAGAACGGCGAGAGTGCGTCTGCGCGTGGATCGTCGTACGGGGTTCACGTGAGAAGTCCTTTCGGCGTCACCTGCCTGGAGCGACCATAACGAGCCGACGAGCATGCTGCTTGGGTTTAGCTCGGCACGAATCGCTGGTGACGAACTGGGGACTACCCAGTAACGCCGGTTTCCAACTCGCCCGAAAGGGGCAAGGATGGAGCCATGAGCGTCGACCCGCAGTTTCCGCCCGCCGATCCGAGCCATTCCGGCCCGCTGGACCCGGTCGAGCCCGGACCCGCGGACGCGCCGGCGTCGAGGCCGGTACCCGAGAATGCGGTCCACTTCACCAGGGCCGCAGCGTTGTGGTCGGCGTTGATCGTCGGCTTCCTCGTCCTGATCGTGCTGCTGATCTTCATCGCGCAGAACACCGATCCCGGGACGTTCCACTTCCTCGGGTGGTCGTGGAGCCTGCCGTTGGGCGTCGCCCTGCTGGCCGCAGCCGTGCTCGGTGGCCTGGTGACGACCCTGGCCGGCATCGTCCGCATCGTGCAGTTGCGACGCGCGGCGAAGAAGAACTACAAGGCCGCGCTCAGGTAGCGGCGAGCTCCGAAAGACCGGCCGCCACCAACGGTGCAACGGCCTCCCCCACCTTGTCGCCGTACTCGGTGGTGCCGCCCATCCGATCGCGGTACTGGATTCCCGCCGCGATGATCGCCAGCTTGAAGTACGCCAGCGCCATGTAGAACTCCCAGTGGTCCAGCGGCAGGCCTGCCGCGACCGAATACTTCTGCGCCAGTTGGTCTGCCGAGGGAATCTGCGGGGACGACCACGCCGCGTTCGCGTGCACCATGTCGAACATCGGATGGCGGTACACGCACATCAGCGCGGCGTCACTGAGGGGATCGCCGAGCGTCGACATCTCCCAGTCGAGCACGGCGCGCACCGTGGTGGCGTCCTCGGCGTCGAGCATCGTGTTGTCGATGCGGTAGTCCCCGTGCACGATCGAGCTTCTGGTCTGCGGCGGCAGCGCCTCGCCGAGCGCGGCGTGCAGGCGCTTCACGTCGGCGTCGCGCGGATCGTCGTCGAGCCGCACCAGATCCCACTGCCCACCCCAGCGCCGCACCTGGCGTTCGAGATAGCCGCTTGCCTTCCCGAAGTCGCCGAGGCCGACGGCGTCCGGGTCGAGCGCGTGCAGGTCGGCCAGCACCTTGATCAGCGCGTCGACGCAGGCGTCGATCGCGCTCTGATCGCCAAGTGCGGTCAGCTCCTCGGAGTAGCGCACCACTCGGCCGGGGACGAAGTCGACCATCTGGAACGGAGCCCCGAGCACCGAGTCGTCGTTGCGCATCGTCACGGCATGGGCGACGGGCACCGCGGTGTTCTCCAGGGCAGCCACCACCTTGTATTCGCGCGCCATGTCGTGCGCCGACGGCGTCAGCCCGTGCAGCGGCGGGCGTCGCAGCACCCACTTGGCGGCGTCGTCGAACACCAGGAAGGTGAGGTTGGACCGGCCGCCGGCGATGAGCTCGCCGCGCAGCTCACCGTGGCGTGGGACGCCGATCTCGCGCAGGTGCAGGTCGAGCGCGCCGAGGTCGAGGCCGTCCAGTGGGGAAGCATCCGTTGTCACTGGACTTGTCTACCATCCGACCGGTTGGGCGATACGCGCGAGCACTCACCACCGAAGGTTTCGCGGCAGCAGGTCCCAGACGTGTTCGGTGCCGTTGACCGACGCGACGTTGAGGCCTGCCGTGCGCGACGACAGCAGTCGCGTCACGCCCGCGTAGTCCACCTGGACGCACAACAGCCGCTCGGTCTTCATGACGGTGTGCACGATCGCGTTGACGACGCCGCCGTGGCTGAACACCGCCACCGTCTCGTCGTGCCCGGCGGTCGCGACGACGTCGTCGATCCCGGCCCTCACCCTGGCGATGAACGCGTCCTGGTCGACCTCACCGGGCAACTGCCCGCTCATCAGGCGCTTGAGGTCTTCCTCAGAGGCTTCCTCGATCGGCGTGTAATGCGACTGGCCGTAGTCGTATTCGGCGAGCCGCTCGTCCACCTCGATCGGAAGACCCAACGCGTCGGCCACCGGTTGGCCGGTCTGCAGGGCACGCCGCTGTGGGCTGCTCACCAGTCGGGTGATGGGGAACCGCTTCAGCGCGTCGGGCAGCCGCTTGGCCTGTTCGACGCCTTCGGGGGACAGGTCGGGGTCCGAACCCTGACCGGCCTCGCTGCGGAGGGGTAGCGCATGTCGAACCAATAGCAGTTGCACCGTGACACCATATGGCTGCCGAGCGGGGGGAGACGCGCCATGGGGTGTGCCGACGAGTTGTTCGACCTGACCGACAGGGTGGTGCTCGTCACCGGCGGCAGCCGCGGCCTGGGACGCGAGATGGCCTTCGGCGCAGCCCAATGCGGCGCCGACGTCGTCATCGCCAGCCGGAACCTCGAATCGTGCGTCGTCACGGCCGAGGAGATCTCGGCGTCGACCGGCCGGACCGCCTTCCCCTACCAGGTGCACGTCGGGCGGTGGGATCAG
Source organism: Mycobacterium sp. AT1 (assembly GCF_002043095.1). Taxonomy (GTDB): domain Bacteria; phylum Actinomycetota; class Actinomycetes; order Mycobacteriales; family Mycobacteriaceae; genus Mycobacterium. The sequence continues at coordinate 51,535 of NZ_MVOC01000073.1, forward strand.
CTCGACGGACTGGTCGACGCCGTCTACGACCGGTTCGGCAAGGTCGACGTCCTGGTCAACAACGCCGGTATGTCCCCGCTGTACGAGTCGCTGACGTCGGTCAGCGAGAAGCTCTTCGACGCGGTTCTCAACCTGAATCTCAAGGGCCCGTTTCGGCTCTCGGCGCTGATCGGCGAGCGGATGGTCGCCGCGGGCGGCGGCTCGATCGTCAACGTCAGCTCGGTGGGCTCCATCCGGCCGACGCCCGACCTGCTGCCCTACGCCGCAGCCAAGGCGGGTTTGAACGCCATGACCGAGGGCCTCGCGAAGGCCTTCGGCCCGACCGTGCGGGTCAACACGTTGATGGCGGGGCCGTTCCTCACCGACGTGAGCAAGGCCTGGGATCTCGACGGCGCATCGCCCTTCGACCATCTGGGTCTCCGGCGCGCCGGGCAGCCCAGCGAGATCGTCGGCGCCGCACTGTTTCTCGCCTCCGACGCGTCGAGCTTCACGACCGGTTCGATCCTGCGGGTCGACGGCGGCCTCCCCTAAGCGGCGATTTCGGCGCGCTGACCCGCGCTCACCGCGGATGAACGCGCCGAAATCGCGAAGGGGGTGGGCTCAGGGGGTGACGATCGCGAAGTTGGGGTCCGGCCGGTCAAGCACGCCGAGGAGCGTCGCCAACGCGCCCGCGTCGCCCGTCATCCGCACCCCCGGCGAGGCGGTGTCACCGGTGGCGAAGGTCAACAGCCGCAGCTTGTTCGCCACCGTGACCGTCGCCGTTGCGGTCTGCGGATCGGCGGATGCCTTGCGGTACACCAGCACCCCGTTGCGCAGCGTCAAGCGGTAGTTGGCCGCCACGTCCTCGAAGTTCACGTCGAGCGCGAGGTCCAGACCCCAGGCCTTCGGCCCGTTGACGCTGATCGCGAAACTGTCGAACATCTGCTCCGGCGTCAGCTGCGACAACAGCGACATCGACGTCGTCTGCGTCGGGGTGCCGAAGTTGCCGTCCCGCAGTTCGGTGGCACCGGACAGGAAGAAGTTGCGCCACGTCGCGTTCTCGGCGCCGTAAGCCAGTTGCTCCAACGTGTCGGCGTACAGCGCCCTTGCCGCCTCATGGTTCTCGTCGGTGAAGATAGCATGGTCGAGTAGCGTTGCCGCCCAACGAAAGTCACCATCGTCGAACGCAGTCTGGGCGATCTCCACCACCCGGTCGACGCCACCCATCGCCGCCACGTACCGCGGCGCGATCGACTCGGGCGGGTGCTGCCACAGGCGCGCCGGGTTGCCGTCGAACCAGCCCATGTAACGCTGGTAGACCGCCTTCACGTTGTGGCTCACCGACCCGTAGTAGCCGTGGGCGTGCCACGCTTCGTGCAAAGCAGGTGGCATCTGGAAGGTCTCGGCGATCTCGACTCCCGTGTACCCCTGGTTGATCAGCCGCAACGTCTGGTCGTGGAGGTAGGCGTACAAATCCCGTTGCAGCGAAAGGAATTCGACGATCCGCCCCTCCCCCCACGTCGGCCAGTGATGGGAGGCGAACACGACGTCGGTTCGGTCGGCGAACGCGTCGATCGCCTCGGTCAGGTAACCCGACCACGCGTGGGGGTCGCGCACCAGCGCCCCGCGCAACGTCAACAGATTGTGCAGGTTGTGAGTTGCGTTCTCGGCCATGCACAACGCCCGGTACCGCGGAAAGTAGAAGTGCATCTCGGCCGGCGCCTCGGTGCCAGGCGCCATCTGGAATTCGATCTCGACGCCGTCGACGGTGCGCGTCTCACCCGTGGCGGCCACGTCGACCGTCGGGACGATCACGGCCACCTCACCGGTGGACGGCGTCTGCCCGAGCCCGCATCCGACCTGCCCCTGCGGCCCCCTGGCCAGCACGGTGCCGTACATGTATGCCGCGCGGCGCGTCATCGCCGTGCCTGCGTACACGTTCTCCTGCACCGCGTGCTCGATGAACCCGGCTGGGGCGATGACCTCGACCCGACCCGCGTCGACGTCGGCTTGCGTCGTGACCCCGAGGACGCCACCGAAGTGGTCGACGTGGCTGTGGGTGTAGATGACCGCGGTGACCGGACGATCACCCCGGTGAGCGCGGTAGAGCCCCAGTGCGGCGGCGGCGGTCTCGGTGGACACCAGCGGGTCGATCACGATGACGCCGGCGTCCCCCTCGATGAAGCTGACGTTGGACAGGTCCAGCCCGCGAACCTGGTAGACACCCTCGACCACCTCGTAGAGCCCCTGCTTGGCGGCCAGCATCGATTGGCGCCACAGGCTGGGATGCACGGAGGTCGGCGCATCACCGGTGAGGAAGGAGTACACGTCGTTGTCCCAGACCACGCGTCCGTCGGCGGCCTTGACGACGCACGGTTCTAGCGCGGCGATGAAGCCGCGGTCGGCGTCGACGAAGTCGCGGGTGTCCGCGAACGGGAAACCGCTCAGGTGCTCGGCATGGGCTGATTCGATGACCGCGGTGGGCGGCTTCTGATCCATGCCCGTGACCCTGCCACCACCGAATGTCGGCCGGGGCAGAATTTCACACGCGGTGCAGAGTGACGTCCGACAGCACGGAATCGCGAACGGTTGCGGTCATGTACGTACAGAAGGGCTGCCGACGCCGGTCCGTCGGGGAGCCGGGATTCAGCAGCCGAAGGCCGGATTCGGTGGTGGTGTCCCACGGGATGTGGCTGTGCCCGAACACCAGCACGTCGACGTCGGGATAGAGCTTCGACATGCGCTGCTCCCGGCCAGTCGACGCGCCCGTCTCGTGCACCACGGCGAAGCGCACGCCCTCGAGTTCCACGTCGGCCCTCTCGGGCAACCGTTGCCGCAATTCGCCACCGTCGTTGTTGCCCCAGCAACCCACCAACCGCGTAGCCCTGGCCTCCAGCTCGTCGAGAAGGGCGGGCACCACCCAGTCACCGGCGTGAAACACCACGTCCACGGTGCTCACGAGGTCCCATACCGACTTCGGCAGGTCCTTGGCACGCTTCGGCAGGTGGGTGTCGGCGATCAGCAGCAGCTCCACGCTGCCCACCGTAACCGCAGTACGGCAGACGCACTCACTGCGTTGCTGGGCCTTCGTTTGCCGGACGACGTAGGCTAGGCCGCGAGGTGGTCCACAGGACCATTACCACCACACATCGGCGACCTGAGGGCGGTCAATGACGGCACGGCCTCGTAACGCCGCGATAGCGGCGGCGGCAGTGATCCTCGCCGTCTTTGCCAGCTGGCTCGCCTTTGGTTGGGGTGGGCCCGCCGTCGTGACGATGGTCGGCGAGCTGGGCTCCATCGTCGCCAGCGCATTCGCCGCGTGTTGCGCCGTCGCGGCCGCCCACGTCACCCGAGGACGCCAACGGATGGGGTGGACATGCCTGTCGGTGGGGCTGTTTGGCTGGGTGACCAGCAACGTGTTGTGGTCCTTCTTTTACCACTTCGCGGCCGATGCGCCGCCGTCGCCTGGCGTTGTCGACCTGGGCTACCTGCTGCTCCCCGCCAGCGCATGCGTGGCGGCTCTCTTCGTCCCGTTCGGCGGCCTGCGCTCAACCATTCGCATCGTCCTCGATGGCGCGCTCGTCGCCACCGCGCTGTTCGCCATCGCTTGGACCTTGTTCCTGCGTGAACTCTTCGAACTCGGGAACGTCTCGAGCGTGGCGTTCGCCGTGTCGGTCGCCTATCCGGTCGGCGACGTCGCCATGATGACCTTCGCACTGGTCATCGTCGCGCAAACCCCGCCGGGCCTTCGGCAGTCCCCAGCCCTGCTGGCCGCCGGAGCGACGCTTCTGGCAATCTCCGACAGCGCCTACGTCTTCGCCGCCGTTCAAGGCGCGATCCCGAGCAGCACCATCGTAATCGGTTGGATGACAGGTCTTTACGCCATCGGACTGGCCGGCCTCACCGTCCGGCGCGTCCCCGCCATGTCGCTCCGTGCAACGCCCCCCGCAGTCTTCTGGGTACCCTACGTCCCGGTGCCCTTCGCACTGGTCCTCGGCGCGCGCGAGCTGTTCGCCGGCGAGAGCGTCCCGATTCTGGTCGCCGGGCTCGTCCTGATCGCCGTCGCGTTTACCCGACAGTTCGTGCTGCTCGACGAGAACCGTCGACTGCTCGCCGCGGTCGTCGACATGGCGCTGCGCGACCCGCTGACCGATCTCGCCAACCGGGCCCTGTTCAACGACAGACTGGCCCACGCCATCGAACTGCGGGCCCGCACGGGCGCACCGGTCGGCGTGCTCGTCGCCGACCTTGACGACTTCAAGCTCGTCAACGACAGCCTCGGCCATCCAATCGGCGACGAACTGCTCCGCAGCGTGGGTGACCGCATTCAGTCCGCCATCCGACCCGGTGACACCGTCGCCCGGCTCGGCGGGGACGAGTTCGCCATCCTCGTCGAGGACGCTCCCGAGATAGCCGAGCAGATCGCCGACCGCGTGGTCAAGGCCTTCGAGGAACCGTTCACGGTCGACGGCCGCTCCGTCGACGTGCGGCTGAGCATCGGGCTGGCGACCGCCGTGGGCGACGCGGAGGTCTCGGCCGAGGAACTGTTCACACGCGCAGATCTGGCGATGTACTCGGCCAAGCGGGCGCATGCCGGATCGCGCAGCTTCACCCCCGACATGCGGAGAAACGCCACCGAGCTGAACCTGCCCAGTCAGCAGGACCGGACGGGCGATCACGGCGGTGTCGCGCGCATCGAATTCCTCGGTGACCTGCGACGGGCCATCGACGAACACCAGCTCGAGCTGGTCTACCAGCCGAAGGTCAGCCTGCGAACGTGGAAGGCCGTCGGGGTCGAGGCTCTGATCCGTTGGCCGCATCCAGAATTCGGGCTGCTCGAACCGGCCGACTTCCTCTCACTTGCCCGCGAGAACGGGTTGATGGAGGCGCTCACCGACTTCGTCATCCAGCGCGCGCTCGAAGACGCCGCCGGTTGGCGGAAGGCTGGGGTCGACATGCCGGTAGCGATCAACCTCTCGGCGCCGTCGTTGAACGACGAGGCACTGCCAGGCACGGTGCTGTCGGCGCTCGCCGAGCACCGCCTACCACCGGCCATCCTCACCGTCGAGATCACCGAAGACGTGTTGGTGTCCAGCGTCGCCCGGGCCAGGTCCGTTCTGGAGGAACTACGGTCCTCCGGCGTACGAGTGGCCATCGACGACTTCGGAAGTGGTTACGCCGCAATGACGTACCTCCACGAGTTTCCGGTCGACGAACTGAAGCTCGACCGGCAATTCATCGGCCCGATCGTGCACGACGAGCGCGCCGCCTCCATCGTTCTCTCAGTAATCAACCTGGCGAACGAGTTCGGGCTGACCTGCGTGGCGGAGGGCGTCGAAGACAGGGCCACCGCGGAAATGCTGAAGACCCTTGGCTGCGAACTCGCCCAAGGCCACTACTTCAGCAAGGCCGTGACCGCAGCGGCAATCGGGCGCTGCTGTGCGCCGACCGACACGACTCTCAGCTCTGCTGAAGCAACTCGGCCATCTTGGGCATGATGGCCTGAAGACCCTTGAACGGCCGCATCATCACCTTGAACGACACGATGCGGCCGTCGTCGTTCCAGGTGATCAGGTCGACGCCGTTGACGTAGACCCCGTCGAGGTTGGCGGCGAACTCGAGTACCGCCGAACGGTCGCCCACCCACTCCTCCACGTAGTGGAAGTCCTTGTCGCCGAACATCTTTGCCGCCGCCATCAGGTAGGCCGCCGTCTTTTGGCGGCCCTCCTGCGGGGTGAATACCGCCGGTGAGTAGAACACCGCGTCGTCGTCGAGAAGGGCATCAAGCACGGCCGGGTCGTGGCCGCCGCCGATGAACTGGTGCCAACGCTCGATCACAGACGATGTCATGGCGTCATCTTCGCAGGGCCCGGGCTGGCGGCGTCGGGCAGCAGCGGCGGACAGGCGCCAAACGCGTCGGCGGCGAGCTCGAAGTGCCAGATCTCGTTGGCGTAGATGCGACACAACCCGTAGCGGGACCCATTGGTGACGAGCCACTGATCGGCGCCAACGCCTCCGACGTCGACGGCCTGTCCCACGACGTGCTTGGACAGCTCAGGGGTCTGGACGAATTGCCGGGCGGCAGCGAGGCTGCCGTAGGTCTGGACGGCGTCGTCGAGGAGCTGCTGCTGAAACTCCGGCGAGCGCCAGCCCGAGGTGATGGTCATGCTCACGCCGTCTGCCGCGGCGGCGACCGCGGCGTTCTGGATGGCGGTCAGCAAGGCCGGGTCGAGTCGGCCGATCGCCGGGTCGGCGACGTCGAACGCAGGGGGGCCAGGGTCAGCGTGTGCGAGCCGGGGGCTCGGCCAGACGAGGACGAGGGCCGCCACCGCAACGAAGACCAACCGCATTCGCACACCCCTCCACCACCCGAAGCCACCCCGACCGTACTGAGACGTGCAACCGGTCGTCAGGTCGGGCGTGTGACCCATACGTGCTGGGCCATGTTCGGAATTTGCCGTAGTGTCGCCGTCCTGAAGTTTTGCCAGCAAGGTCGATTCTTTTGACAAGGGTGGAGCGTTACGGATGAGCCTGTCGACCGAGGACGAATCGACCGTCGACCCCCAGTTTCACTGGCTCCCCTTCACCGTGGGTTACTGGGTCATAGCGGTGATCGCGTCCATCGCCTTCCGGGACGCCTGGGTGCTGTTCGGCTTCTGGCTGGCCAACCCGGTGGCCTTGGCCGCGTTCTGGCTGCTGCGGGTGCGGGTGATCCCGCACTTGCGTCGGCACCGGCGCTGAGCGACGTCGGGATCGTCCGACTCGTTCGTCGGATCCACCGCAGGGCGAATACGGCAGTGCGCGAGCGCGATTCGCTCGGCAGTGCCTAGAGGAGCACGCTGGGCACCACGACGGTGTACCCGAGGTCCCGCATGATGCCCTGCTCGATCGGGCTGAGGACCCGGACGCCCAGGCCAACGTCGGTGATGGCGTTCATCAACTGCTGGTTCGATCCGGTGAAGGTGGCGTCGTCAAGATGAGACGCCGAGCTGCCTTCCTGCCACGGGTTCGGCGTGAAGAGCGGCACCGGCCCGCCATGGGCGGCCACTGCGTTGGCGCCGTCGAAATACAGGCCACCGCCCGCACCCGTCAGGTTCGGGTCGTACGCGGTGTGCCAGACGCCGCGTGAATTGATCACCCGCGTGCCGGTGGAGGTCGTGATGAAACCGGCGAAGAGCGTCCACTCCAGGTTGGTGTTCGACCCCGGCGGTCCCACGTAGGACAGGAAACCGAAGGAATGCATCAGCTCGTGCATCGCCGTCGAGACGAAGTCGAACTGGTTGGCGGCGACCGCATCGCCGTACGCCCAGGATTCGCCGAAGTTCCAGTTGATCGCGCCGTCGGCCGCCGCGCCGTTCGAGTCGACGCCGCTGAGGAGCTCGTTCTGCACCACCGTCCGCCAAAAGCCAGGTGCGTTGCTGATCAGATCGCTGCCCGCCGAGGCGAGCGTGCTGGTCGTCGTGTCGTTCTCACCCGTGACGTCGTATTCCAGGGTGACCGGTTTGGTGACCAGGAAATAGGCCGCCAGCCGGACCGCCGACGATTCGAGCGCGCTCTTGGCATCGGTCGACCAATAATTCGCGCCGGTGGTGTAGGTGAAAGCGAACTTGATCGCGCCCTCGTTGAACAGTGCCCCGGCCGAGGTGCCCGCACCGCGGAACGGGTCGAGCAGGTTGACGTGCAGGCCAAGATCTTGAGCCATCACGACGAACGAGTCGACGCCGTCGAATCCCTGACCTGGGCTGTAGGTGAAGGAGCCGTCGGCGTTGAGGGTCAGGTTGCCCGCGGTGGGGCCCTTTACCAGCCGGTAGGAGATGGGGTCACCCTCGGCGTCGACGGCACTGACCTGCCCGGCAACCGGGGCATCGGACGCCCCGGTCAGCGTCAGCGGGGCCACCGTCGGAGCCTGGTTCAGCAAGGTGCGTCGCACCGTGTACGCCGTACCGGCGAGCATGCCCTTGAGTGGATCGGCCAGCGGCAGCTGCGCGATTAGCGCGTGCATCGCCATGAAGGCCCCGCCAAGGTGGTAGGACAACGCTTGCTCGTAGGGGTTGGCAGAAGACACCACCCGCAGCGCCCACGGAGTCGCGGGTGCCGCGGCGGCCGTCACGACGGGTGTCGGAACCGCTGCGGCGACAACGGGTTCCGTCGTCGCGGGTGCGGTGGTCAGGGATGCGACCTGGGCGCTGCTGGCCGCCGACACCTTGGAGTGCGCCGCGGACGTCGAGGACGTCGACGACACGTGCCCACTCGAACCGGTGTTGGTCTGGGCCGAGACCGTCGTCTTGTCGTCGGCAGCTTCGCTCGTCGTCGTCGCCGATGACGATGACGACGATGACGATGACGATGAGGACGACGAGGCCGAGGCCGAGGCCGTCGCGGTTGAGGTAGAGGTAGTGGTGGAGGGCGACGTCGTTTCGTCGGTGGCCTGTTCGGTCGAGGGGCTGGACCCAGCCGACCCAGCAGCAGACGATCCGCTCTCGCCGGCTGACGTTCCGTCGGAGGCCGAACCGGTCGAGGACGAGGCGGAGTCGTCGGCGAGGGCGACACCCACCAGCGGGGCTGCCAGTGACGCCCCGAACAGCGCGGCGCTCATGCCCGCCGAGGCCGCACCGATCTGCAGCCACCGCCGGACACCGAAGTTCTCGGATCGCCGAGCGCGCTGCCCACCCCGGTTTGCTGCCGCGCCACCCGCCATCTCTTGACCCCTCCGTCAATTGCTGCGAGCTAAGTTATACAGCTCCCATCCAACCGGCGCAGCAATTGTTCGACGAGGGGTCACGTGGACAGCCCACTTGATGCGGGCACTGCCGGAGGATTGGCGTTCAAAGTGAACCGGTAACGGCATGCCGCCTGACGTAGATCCGCCAGAGACGTGGTGCGCCCGAAGGGATTCGAACCCCTAACCTTCTGATCCGTAGTCAGATGCTCTATCCGTTGAGCTACGGGCGCGTGCTATTCAGTTGTACGGCTGACGCGAGTCAGCCGCGGCGGAGGCGAGAGGATTTGAACCTCCGGTCCGCTTTAAGACGGACAACTCATTAGCAGTGAGTCCCATTCGGCCGCTCTGGCACGCCTCCTGACCGATCCCGAGGGTACCGGACCTAAAAGCAATCCCCAGAACCGCCGAGGAGGAAGCGTACACAGGGGTGACGGTGGAAGGCAAAGCGCCCACTCGGACACCCCTAGACTGATCGCGTGACCGCCCGTCTCCGCCCCGAACTGGCCGACCTTCCCGCCTACACACCCGGCAAGACGGTGCCCGGCGCAATCAAGATCGCCAGCAACGAGACCGTCGACGGTCCGCTGCCCAGCGTGCGGGCCGCGATCCTGGCCGCGACCGACGGCATCAACCGCTACCCCGACAACGGCTACGTCGAACTCAAGGAGCGCCTCGCCAAGCATCTGGACGGCGGCGCCTTCGCCCCCGAACACATCTCGGTGGGCTGCGGCTCGGTGAGCCTGTGCCAGCAGCTCATCCAGATCACCTCCACCGTCGGCGACGAGGTGCTCTACGGCTGGCGCAGCTTCGAGATCTACCCGCTGCAGGTTCGCACGGCCGGCGCCACCCCGGTGCAGGTGCCGCTGACCGACCACACCTTCGACCTGGACGCGATGCTGGCCGCGATCACCGATCGCACCCGGCTGATCTTCATCTGCAACCCCAACAACCCGACGTCGACCGTCGTCGACCCCGACGCACTCGCACGCTTCGTCGCCGCGGTGCCCAGCGACATCCTCATCGTCCTCGACGAGGCGTACGTCGAGTACATCCGCGACGGCATGCTGCCCGACAGCTTCGGCCTGGTGCGCAACCACCGCAACGTCGTTGTGCTGCGGACGTTTTCGAAGGCCTACGGGCTGGCCGGGCTGCGCATCGGCTACGCCGTCGGCGACCCGGACGTCATCTCAGCGCTCAGCAAGGTCTACGTACCCTTCACGGCGACCAGCGTCTCCCAGGCCGCCGCCATCGCCTCGATCGACGCCGCCGACGAACTCCTGGCCCGTACCGACGCCGTCGTCGAGGAGCGGGCCCGCGTCACCTCGACGCTGCGCGACGCCGGATTCACCGTGCCGCCGTCGCAGGCGAACTTCGTCTGGCTGCCGCTGGCCGAGGACACCAACGCCTTCGTCAACAGCGCCGCCGACAACCGGATACTGGTGCGGCCCTATGGTCTAGACGGTGTGCGCGTCACCGTCGCCGCGCCGCACGAGAACGACGCCTTCCTCGAGTTCGCCACCAGCTGGATGGGACAAAGATGAGCACCGCGCGAAAGACGTTCGCCGCGTTGATGGAACGCACCGAGTTGATTCCCGACGCCGAATTGGACGCATTCTGGGACACCCTGCAGCCCGCCACCATCGACTTCATGATCGGGGAGTGGAAGGGCGGTGAGTTCGACACGGGCCACCGCGCCAACGGCTTCATGAAGCGGCTCAACTGGTTCGGCAAGACCTTCGTCTCCGCCTCCGACGCCAAGCCGCTGGTGTGCCTGGACGCCGAGGGAAACAAATTCTCCAACACCGAGGCCATGAAGGGCGAGGCGAGCCTGTGGCTCGAGGAGTTCCGCGGCGAGGTGACGGCGTCCATGGTCTACGACGGCGCCCCGGTGCACGACCACTTCAAGAAGGTCGACGACAACGCCGTCGTTGGCATCATGAACGGCAAGGGCGCGCTGGACGACAGCGCCGGTTCACCACGACACCTGTACTTCTACCTGGAACGCGTCTAGCCCCTATCGTCAGTCAGATGAGGACGCGCGTTCTGGGCGCCGCCGCGGTGTTCGTCGTCGCAGCCGCACTTGCCGGCTGTGATCGCACCACCGAGGGCACCGTGGCGATGACCACCGAGGCCGGTCCCCCGCTGCGAAGCTCGACCTCGGCGCGACCCACCCCGTCCTCACCTCGGACCTCGACACCGCGGACGTAGTCCAACACTCCGCCGCCGGGCGATCCTTTCGCAGTGACGTGCCAGGAGTACGTCGACCTCGACGAAGCGAACCGGACCGCCGTGGTCGAAGAAATCCTCAAGGACGAGACGGCGGTCCTCAGTCCCGGCGACTCCGAGATCGCGAAGACTCTGGCCGACGCGGTGTGCACGTTCCTGCCCGACAGCACGGTGGCCGAGATCCTGCTCGGCGAGACCCCGCCCTGAGCCCTGCTCCGCCTGGACGTAGCCTTCGTGCCATGGGCGATGCATACGAATCCCTCACCGTCGACGTCGACGATCACGTCGCCACGGTCACGCTGACGGGCCCCGGCAAGGGCAACTCCATGGGGCCGGCGTTCTGGGCCGAACTCCCCGTCGCGTTCACCAAGCTCGACGCCGATCCGGACGTCCGCGCGATCGTGCTCACCGGATCGGGCAAGAACTTCAGCTACGGGCTGGACCTGGCCAGCATGGGCGGCACCCTGGCGCCGGTCCTCGCCGAGGGTGCGATGGCCAAGCCGCGCACCGAGTTCCACACCGAACTCAAGGCCATGCAGGGCACCATCACCGCAGTCGCGGACTGCCGCACACCGGTGATCGCGTCGATCCACGGGTGGTGCATCGGTGGCGGCGTCGACCTGATCTCGGCCGTCGACATCCGCTACGCCAGCGCCGACGCCAAGTTCTCCGTGCGCGAGGTCAAGCTCGCGATGGTCGCCGACGTCGGCAGCCTCGCTCGGCTGCCGCTGATCCTGTCCGACGGCCATCTGCGTGAGCTCGCGTTGACGGGCAAGGACGTCGACGCCGCGCGCGCCGAGAAGATCGGCTTGGTCAACGACGTGTTCCCCGACGCCGAGGCCTCGCTGGCCGCCGCGCACGAGACGGCACGGGAGATCGCCGCCAACCCGCCGCTGGTGGTCCGCGGCATCAAGGACGTCCTCGACGAGCAGCGCACCGCGCAGGTGTCGGCGAGCCTGCGCTACGTGGCGGCGTGGAATTCGGCGTTCCTGGCGTCCAAGGACCTGACCGAGGGCATCACCGCGATGTTCGCGAAGCGGCCGCCGGAGTTCACCGGGGAGTAGTTGGAACCGGAACCGGGCGGCAACATGCGACCACCGAAGTAAGTCGACCCAGCCTCCGCACCACACCGAGGAGCAACTCTGCGCCGCGGCCGCCGCGAGTGAACCCCTGCTTCTGGACGTGGCCAAGCACGGCCTGACCATCGCCGGCACACGGGCTTGGCTGAACTAGCAGTTGCGCCCAACGGGTAAGGCTGCCTCGCCACGGATATCGTGATGACCGGACAACGCGACTGCGACTCCACAGTCACATCGGGGCGGATGGACAAGGCAACGGAGTTCCTCGACCTAGCCGCGTTCGCGGAGGACACCCACCCCACTGCGGCCGCTCACCTGTATGTCGACGCTGGTATCGCCGCTGCGGACGTGATCTGCTGCGTGCGACTCGGCATGCATTCGAATACCGGTAGCCACAGCGAGGCCCGCGCGCTACTGAAGAAGGCGGAGAGCGGGTCCGAGCGGCACCTCGCCACATTGCCAAGCCTCAAGAACAAGGCTGCGTACACGCACGAGCCGATCTCCCCCGCGGAGTGCAAGAAGATGAATCGCGCGGCGGGTCACTTGGTCGAGGCCGCCAAAAGGGCAATGGCTTCCACACGCTGAACAAACGCCGGAAAACGGCAAGCAACCGATCATTTCGACGGGGCCCGGGCTCAAAGAGCGGTGGCGGAGGGATTTGAACCCCCGGACGGTGTTAGCCGTCTCTCGCTTTCAAGGCGAGTGCATTAGGCCGCTCTGCCACGCCACCGCCGACAACTCTAGGCGAGCGGGCCCCGAACCACCCTCGCGGGCGGTAGTAGCGTTGGGCCCATGCGTGCGATCGTTGTCGAACCAGGCCCGACCCTTGCCTGGCAAGAGGTCCCGGACGTCACCGCCGCCGACGGCGAGGTGGTCGTCGACGTCGTCACCGCGGGGGTCAACCGCGCCGACCTGCTGCAGGCCGCCGGCCACTATCCGCCCCCGCCAGGGGCCAGCACGACGATCGGCCTCGAAGTCTCCGGCCATATCTCGGAGGTGGGCGCCGGGGTCACCGCGTGGACGGTCGGTCAGCCCGTGTGCGCCCTGCTCGCCGGGGGCGGCTACGCCGAGCGCGTGGCGGTGCCCGCCGGTCAGGTGATGCCCATTCCCGACGGCGTTGGTCTGCACGAGGCCGCCGCGCTGCCCGAGGTCGCGTGCACGGTGTGGTCGAACCTCGGCATGACGGCGCATCTGGCCGCCGGGCAGACGGTCCTCTTCCACGGCGGCGCAAGCGGTATCGGCACCCACGGCATCCAGGTGGCCCGCGCGCTGGGATGCCGCGTCGCCGTCACGGCGGGCTCGGCCAAGAAGCTCGAGGTGTGCCGCGCGCTCGGTGCCGACATCACCGTCAACTACCGCGACGAGGACTTCGTCGAGCGGATCAAGGCCGAGACCGACGGAGTCGGCGCCGACGTCATCCTCGACCTCCTCGGCGCGTCGTACCTGGACCGCAACATCGACGCCGTGGCACCGGACGGCCGGATCATCGTCATCGGCTTCCAAGGGGGCCTGAAGGCCGAGTTGAACTTCGGCAAGCTCATGGCCAAGCGTGCGGGCGTCATCTCCACGGCGCTGCGCTCGCGTCCCGTCGACGGGCCCTCGGGCAAGAGCGCCATCGTCGCCTCGGTGGTGGAGAACGTGTGGCCGATGGTCGCCGACGGACGGGTGCGGCCCATCATCGGCGCCGAACTGCCCGTCGAGCAGGCGTCCGACGCTCATCGACTACTGGAGTCAGGCGACGCCCACGGGAAAGTGCTTCTGCGCGTTCGGGATTGAGCTAGCCGAGCGAGGCGAGCGCGCGGACCAACTGGTCGACCTCGGCCATCGTCGTGTAGTGCGCCAGACCGATCGTGACGGCGCCGCCGATGTCGTTGACCCCGATCAGGTCGAGCACCCTGGACGTGGTGTTCAGCGACGCCAGCACCCCGTTGTCGGCAAGCCTCTGCACGACCCGCGCGGCAGGCACCCCGTGAAGGGCGAAGCTCAGCACGGGAATGCGCTCCTCGGGCTGCCCGATCACCATCACCAGCGGCAGCGACCGCAAAGACGTCAGCAGGTACTCGAACAGCCGGTCCATGTAGGCGGACGCCGATTGCATTGAGACGGTGAGTCTTTCACGCCGGGTACCGGTCGCCGACTCGTCGAGGTTCGCCAAGTATTCGACGCTGGCCACCACACCGGCGAGCATGCCGAACTGGTGTGTTCCCATCTCGAGCCGCTCGACACCGGCCGCCAGCGGATCCAGCGACACCGAGCTGAACGACTCGATCGTCGACGGATCGCGGAACACCAGCGCACCGATGGGCGGGCCACCCCACGCCACGGTGTTCAGCGCGAGAATGTCGGCCTCGATCTCGTTGACGTCGACCAACCGGTACGGCGCCGCCGCCGAATGGTCGACGACCATCGTCCCGCCGCTCTCGTGGAGCAGCTTGGTGACCGGACGCAGATCGGTAACCGCTCCGATGGCCGACGAGGCCGACGTGATGGCGACCAACTTGGTCGGCTTGTCGATCAGCGATTCCCACTGATAGGCGGGCAGCTCACCCGTCTCGATGTCGACCTCGGCCCACTTGACCTTGGCGCCATAGCGATTCGCGGCACGCAGCCAGGGGGCGATGTTCGCCTCGTCGTCGAGCCGCGTGACGACGAGTTCGTGGCCAAGCCCCACCCGCGACGCCGAGGCGTCGGCGAGCGACGTGAGGAGAATGGCCCGGTCGGCGCCGAGCACGACCCCGCGCGGGTCGGCTCCGACGAGGTCCGCCACCGCCTGCCGGGCCGCCTGCAGCACCGCGGCGCTGCGCAGCGCAGCGGGGTGGGGACCCTGCCCCGTGGTCATCGAGCCGCGGAAGGCCGTCGAGACGGTGGTCGCCACCGAGTCGGGCAGCAACATGCCGTTCTGCGCGTCGAAGTGGACCCAGCCGTCGCCCAGTGACGGGTGCAAACCACGCACCCGGGCGACGTCGTATGCCATGCCTGCCACCTTCGAGCCCTGTGAATAACGCGACCGAACAGATTGCCGATGGTGCCCGTCGAGTACGCCGTGACGGACCAAGTTCACCTGCGTGGTCATACTAGTGCAGTGAGCTTGGCGTCCGGAGTGCTAGTCGCGTGGACGTTGCTCATCATCCCAGGAGCAACCATCGCCAGGGCTGCACAGCTAACGTGGCCAACCGCTGTCGCGGTGGCCCCGGCGCTGACCTACGGCACCGTGGCGCTGGCAATTCTTCCCATGGGCGCGGTCGGCGTCCCGTGGAATCTGTGGACCGCACTTCTCGCCCTGCTCGTCGTCGTGGCCGTCGTCGCGGGTTTGCAGGCAGCACGGGCGCGGTGGCGCGAACGCCCCCCGGACGGGGAGCCGATGGCGTCGGGACCCGCGTTGGTCGTCGCCGCGGGCGTCGCCCTCGGTGCGATGTTGATCACACTCGCAGCTATCCGCGGCATGCCGAACTGGCAATCGATACCGAGCACTTGGGATTCGGTCTGGCACGCCAACACGGTCCGGTTCATCCTCGAGACCGGGCAGGCGTCACCCACCCACATGGGCGAGCTTCGCAACGTCGAAACCCACGACGCGCTTTACTACCCGTCGGCGTTCCACGCGCTGGCCGCAATCCAGTGCCAGCTCACCGGCGTCGCCGCGACCACCGCGTACACCTTGAACTCGCTGGCCGTCTCGGTCTGGTTGTTCCCGGCCAGCGCGGCGGCGCTCGCGTGGCACCTGCTGCGTGGCCGCGAGGTCGGCCAATGGCAGGCAGCGGGCTCGGCGGCTGCCGCCGCGGCGTTGGCCGCCTCGTTCACCGCGGTCCCCTACGTCGAGTTCGACACGGCGTCCATGCCCAACCTGGCGGCGTACGGGCTGGCCGTGCCAACCGCGCTGCTGACCATCTCGGCGTTGCGGCACCGCGACCGGATACCGCTGGCAGTGCTCGCGCTGCTCGGGGTGTTCTCGGTGCACATCACCGGTGGCGTGGTGACGGTCCTCTTCATCACGGGATGGTGGCTGGCCGAGGGGCTCTGGCGCCCGGTCCGCGGTCGGCTCGCCGACTTCGGCACGCTGGTCGCGGTCGCCGCGCCTGCGGTGGTGCTGCTACTTCCCCAGTTCGTCGGCGTTCTGCAGCAAGCCGAGATCATCGCCGGGCACGAGTTCGACACCCACGAGGGCAAGAAGAAGGCGTTGTTCGACGCCGTCGTCCAGCACACCAGGCACCTCAACGACTATCCGATCCAGAACGCGCTCATCGCGCTGGCCGCGATCGGCTTCGTCATCCTGCTGATCCGGCGGATCTGGTGGCCTGCTGCGATCTGGCTGGTGCTGGTGTACTCGATCGTGCACTCGTCGGCCCCGTTCGGCGGAGCGCTCGGCAAGGTCACGGCGCTGTTCACCGACCTGTTCTACAGCGATCCGCGCCGTCTGTCGGCGGTGGTGACGATGCTGCTGGCCCCCATGGCAGGCATCGCGCTGTTCAGCATCACCACGGCCGCGCTGGCGGGGCTGCGTCGAATCGTCCCGCGGCTGAACACCCGCATCGTCCACGCCGTCACCGCGGCCGTCCTGGTGACCGTCTCCATCGGCATGGCCTGGCACTACTTCCCCCGACATCGGCACCTGATCGGGGAGAAGTATGACCAGGTGATCATCGACGACAAGGACATCGAGGCCTTCGCCTACCTCTCGACCCTGCCGGGAGCCCGCGACACCCTCATCGGAAACGCCAACACCGACGGCACGGCCTGGATGTACGCCGTCGCCGGGCTCCATCCGCTGTGGACGCACTACGACTACCCGCAGCAGCAGGGCCCCGGGTACAACCGCTTCATCTTCTGGGCCTACGCCGACGACGCGGACACCGATCCCCGGGTCGCCGAGGCCGTGCGCGCACTCGACATCAGGTACGTCATCACCAGCACACCGGTGGTCCGCGGGTTCGTCATGCCCGACGGACTAGTCTCGCTAGGCAAGTCGAAGTCGTGGAGGCTCATCTACGACAACGGCGAGGACCACATCTATGAGTGGCAGGGAAGTTAGATCCAAGGGAGTGTCAGACGTGACGAGTAACGCCGACGAGAACGACATCGAGATCATCGGGGACGTCTCCGCGATGGGCGACGACGCCGACGGCAAGTCCCTGAGCGATCTGGTCGAACAACCGGCCAAGGTCATGCGCATCGGCACCATGATCAAGCAGCTGCTCGAGGAAGTCCGGGCAGCACCGCTCGACGACGCCAGCCGGAGCCGGCTCCGCGACATCCACGCCCGCAGCGTCCGGGAGCTCGAAGAGGGCCTCGCACCAGAACTGCGCGAGGAACTCGAGCGGCTCGCCCTGCCCTTCGGCGAGGACACGCTGCCCTCGGACGCCGAGCTGCGGATCGCCCAGGCCCAGCTCGTCGGCTGGCTCGAGGGACTGTTCCACGGCATTCAGACGGCACTCTTCGCCCAGCAGATGGCGGCGCGCGCTCAGCTCGAGCAGATGCGCCAACTGCCGCCGGGCGCCGGGGGCGCGCCAGGTCCGCGCGGCCCGGGCAGCTCTGGCACCGGGCAGTACCTCTAGCGGTGTCCGATCCCCACATCGAGACCCAGAACGCGTGGGTCGAGTTTCCGATCTTCGACGCCAAGTCGCGATCACTGAAGAAGGCGTTCCTTGGCAAGGCGGGCGGCACGATCGGCCGCAACGAGTCGAACGTCGTCGTCATCGAGGCCCTCCGCGACATCACCCTGTCGTTGAAGATGGGCGACCGCGTCGGCCTCGTCGGTCACAACGGCGCAGGCAAGTCGACGCTGCTGCGATTGCTGTCCGGCATCTACGAACCGACCCGCGGGTCGGCGACCGTCCGGGGCCGGGTGGCACCTGTGTTCGACCTGGGCGTCGGCATGGACCCCGAGATATCCGGATTCGAGAACATCGTCATCCGTGGAATGTTCCTGGGGCAAACCCGCAAACAAATGGCGGCCAAGGTCGACGAGATCGCCGAGTTCACCGAACTCGGCGACTACCTGTCGATGCCGCTGCGCACCTACTCGACGGGAATGCGGGTGCGCCTGGCCATGGGCGTCGTCACCAGTATCGACCCGGAGATCCTGCTGCTCGACGAGGGCATCGGCGCGGTGGACGCCGAGTTCATGAAGAAGGCCCGCACCCGGCTGCAGGATCTGGTGGCCCGGTCCGGAATCTTGGTGTTCGCAAGCCATTCCAACGAGTTCCTGGCCCAGCTTTGTGACACCGCCATGTGGGTGGACCACGGCACCATCAGGTTGACCGGCGGAATCGAGGACGTCGTACGCGCCTACGAGGGCGACGACGCAGCCCACCACGTCCGCGAAGTCATCGAGGAGAACAAGCGCTCGGACGTCCGGCGTGAATGATCGTGTGATCGCCGTCGTGGTCACCCACCGGCGCGTGGCGGAACTCACCCTGTCACTGGACGTCGTGTCTGGGCAGACCAGGGCCCCCGACCACCTGATCGTCGTCGACAACGACGACGACGACCGCGTCCGGGAACTGGTTGCGGCCCAGCCCGTTCCGACCACCTACATCGGCTCTCGTCGCAATCTCGGCGGGGCGGGCGGCTTCGCCCTCGGGGTGCTCACGGCGCTGTCGCTTGGCGCGGACTGGGTGTGGCTGGCCGACGACGACGGAAGGCCCGCCGACGCCGACGTCCTCGGCACGCTGCTCGAGTGTGCGACCAGACATTCGCTGGCCGAAGTCTCACCGATGGTGTGCGACCTCGCCGATCCGACCCGGTTGGCGTTCCCGTTGCGCCGCGGATTGGTGTGGCGCAGGTGGGTTCACGAACTGCGCATCGACGGTTCCGGGGATCTGCTGCCTGGCATCGCATCGTTGTTCAACGGCGCACTCTTTCGCGCGACCACACTGGAAGCCGTTGGCGTGCCCGACATTCGGTTGTTCATCCGCGGCGACGAGGTCGAGGTTCACCGTCGACTGGCGCGCTCCGGGTTGCCGTTCGGAACCTGCCTCGACGCGGTGTACCTGCACCCGCAGGGCTCCGACGAGTTCAAGCCAATCCTCGGCGGCCGGATGCACACCCAATATCCGGACGACGCCACCAAGCGCTACTTCACCTATCGCAATCGCGGTTACGTCCAGTCCCAGCCCGGCATGCGTCGGCTGATCCCCCAGGAGTGGGTGCGGTTTGGCTGGTTCTTCCTGGTGACCAGGCGCGATCCCGCCGGGCTGCGGGAGTGGATTCGGTTGCGGCGATTGGGCAGACGAGAGAGGTTCGGCAAGCAATGACCTTCATCGACGCGGCTGCGCAGTCGAAGACCTTCACTCGAGCTTGGCGCGATCTGGCCGAGGGATTCGGCAAGCGGGAGCTGTGGTTGCACCTCGGCTGGCAGGACATCAAGCAGCGCTACCGCCGCTCGGTGCTGGGCCCGAT
The DNA here is from genome assembly GCF_002043095.1 of Mycobacterium sp. AT1. GTDB lineage: Bacteria > Actinomycetota > Actinomycetes > Mycobacteriales > Mycobacteriaceae > Mycobacterium. The sequence continues at coordinate 70,939 of NZ_MVOC01000073.1, forward strand.
CTGGATCACCATCGCCACCGGCACCATGGCCGTCGCCCTCGGCGGGCTGTACTCGACGCTGTTCCATCTGCCGCTGGCCGAGCACCTGCCCTACGTCACGCTCGGGCTGATCATCTGGAACCTGATCAACGCCTCGATCCTCGAGGGCGCCGACGTGTTCGTCGCGAACGAGGGCCTCATCAAACAACTTCCGACGCCGCTGTCGGTACACGTCTACCGGCTGGTGTGGCGCCAGATCATCCTGTTCGCGCACAACATCATCATCTTCGTCATCATCGCGATCATCTTCCCGCAGCCGTGGAAGTGGACCGATCTGGCGTTCATCCCTGCGCTTGCGCTGATCGCGTTGAACTGCGTGTGGGTGGCGCTGTGCTTCGGCATCCTGGCCACCCGCTACCGCGACATCAGCCCACTGTTGTTCAGCCTGGTGCAGCTGCTGTTCTACGTCACGCCGATCATCTGGAACGACGAGACGCTGCGGCAGCAGGGCGCCGGCACATGGGCCAAGGTCATCGAGTTCAACCCGCTGCTGCACTACGTCGACATCGTGCGGGCGCCACTGCTGGGCGCGGACCAGGAGCCGAGGCACTGGGTGGTGGTCATCGTTCTGACCATCGTGGGCTGGACCGTCACGGCGTTCGCCATGCGGCAGTACCGCTCCCGAGTGCCCTACTGGGTCTAACGGGCCACTACTGACCGTTGCCGACCTGGATGCCCAGGTTGACTTCGTTGATGGCCTGGTTGACAAGGTTGATGGCGTTCTGCATGTGGGGCTGGTCAGCGATGGCGATCCCGGCGCCTACTCCGGCTGCAGTGTTCGAACTGGACGGCAAGCACTGTGTGGACCCGGATGTGAAGTCGTGTCCGAGTTTCGAGGGAAACGTCGCACACGACTTCACGCTCGGCGCAGACATCAGCGGCGCGGAGCCTTCATCCGCGTCGCGACGTTGAATCGGTTCCACGCGTTGATGGTCACCGCCATCGCGATCACCTGGGCGAGCTCCTTGTCGGTGAACACCGCGGCGGCCTTGGCGTAGACCTCGTCTGAGACGTGCCCGTGGTGTAGCTCGGTGATCGCCTCGGTCAGCTCAAGCGCGGCCCGCTCACGATCGGTGAACAGCGTCCCCGCCTCGTCCCACGCCGCGACGAGCGCCAGCCGCTGTTCGGTCTCCCCACGTTTGCGGGCGTCGGCGACGTGCATGTCGAGGCAGAACGCGCAGTGGTTGATCTGGCTCGCACGGATCTTGATCAGCTCGCCGATGGTCGGGTCGACGTCCTTCGCCGAGGCGGTGCTGAGCCGCATCATCGCGTCGTACAACTCGGGCGAGACCTCGTAGATCGAGAGACGGTCCATGGCGGTGGGGTGTTCGAGTGTCTGTGTCATGACCACCACGCTAACCGCGAAAGAACCACCCACATGGTTCAATTTGCCAGTGACTTCATGGGCCAATTCGGGCACTCGGGACCTACACCTCGACCTCCGTCAGGCCATCGTCCCCGGCGCTCGTGGCGCCAGGGAACTGCTGATCACCGCGTTGCGGGACGCCGTACGGTCCGGCCGACTCGCGTCGGGGACGACGCTGCCGCCGTCGCGCACGCTGGCATCGGATCTCGGACTGGCCCGCAACACCGTCGCCGAGGCCTACGCCGACCTGGTCGCCGAGGGTTGGCTGGCATCACGGCAGGGCGCTGGCACCTGGGTGGTCGACGCGGCGGCCACGCCCCTGCCGACCCGTTCGCGCGGCACACCCGTCGTACCCACGCACAACTTCATGCCCGGCTCGCCCGACGTCAGCGCCTTTCCCCGCGCCGCGTGGCTGGCCTCCACCCGTCGCGCACTGTCTGCAGCACCCCACGAAGCACTGCGAATGGGCGACCCCCGCGGCCGGGTGGAACTGCGAGAAGCCCTCGCGGAGTACCTCGGCCGGGTCCGCGGCGTACGCACCTCACCCGAGTCGATCGTCATCTGCGCGGGCACCCGACACGGCGTCGAGATCCTCGCCAGAACACTCGGCGGACCGATCGCGGTCGAGGCATACGGGCTCTACCTGTTTCGAGAGGCGCTCGCCGGCCTGGGTGTCGCATCGACCCCGATCGGCGTCGACGAGCACGGGGCGGTGGTCGACGACCTGGCCGCAACCGCCGCGTCCGCGGTGCTGTTGACCCCCGCTCACCACTTTCCGCACGGCGGCCCGCTGCATCCGGCCCGACGCAAGGCAGTCGTCGAGTGGGCCGACCGGACCGGTGGCTACCTGTTGGAGGACGACTACGACGGCGAATTTCGCTACGACCGCCAACCCGTCGGGGCCGTCCAGGGACTCGACCCGGATCGCGTCGTCTACCTCGGATCGGCGAGCAAGAGTCTGTCTCCGGCGTTGCGGCTGGGATGGATTGTGCTGCCCGACCGGCTGGTCGACAGGGTGGTGGCCGCCTCGGGCGGTCAACAGTTCTACGTCAACGCCATCACCCAGCTGACGATGGCGGACTTCATCTCAAAGGGCAGCTACGACAAGCACATTCGACGGATGCGGCTGAACTACCGGCACCGCCGCGACCGCCTCGTCGAGGCGCTGCGCCCGTTCGACGTCGGCATCAGCGGACTGTCGGCGGGCCTGCACCTGCTGCTGACCCTGCCCACCGGGACGGAGCCCGAAGTCATCAGACGAGCGGGCGAGGCGGGCATCGCGCTCTCTGGGCTGAGCCTGCTGCGGCACCCGGAGGCAGGCTCGGACGTTCCCGCCCCCGACGGCGTGGTGATCAGCTTCGGCACCCCGGCGGAGAGCGCCTTCGCCGCGGCAGTCGACGCCCTGTGCGGGGTACTGGCCAGCCTCCGTCACTGACTAAGCTGCCCCCGTGGCCGAGCCCCCGATGTCGCCGAATCTGAGCCTGACGACCCAGGCCTGGCGCTTCGTCGTCACCGGCGGGTTGTCGGCCGTCGTCGACTTCGGCTTGTACGTGCTGTTCCTGCACCTGGGCCTCAACGTCAACGTGGCCAAGACGCTCAGTTTCATCGCGGGCACCACCACCGCGTACCTGATCAACCGCCGGTGGACGTTCCAGGCGCCGCCCAGCCGGTCCCGGTTCGTCGCGGTGGTGCTGCTGTACGCCGTCACCTACGCCGTCCAAGTCGGGATCAACTACACCTTCTACACACTGTGGGACGACAAGCCGTGGCGAGTACCGGTGGCGTTCGTCATCGCCCAGGGCACCGCGACGGTGATCAACTTCGTGGTGCAGCGCGCGGTTATCTTCAAGCTGAAGTGAGAGCGGTACCCTCGTCACGATGTTCGAAACGACCACCAAGCAGCTGATGGGCTGGGGGCGCACCGCGCCGACCGTCGCCCGCGTGCTGTCGACCCCAGACCCCGAAGCCATCGTCGAAGCCGTCACCAGTGCCGACGGCCGCGGCATCATCGCGCGCGGGCTGGGACGCTCCTACGGCGACAACGCCCAGAACGGCGGCGGCCTCGTCGTCGACGTGTCCGCGTTGCACCAGATCCACTCGATGGACCGCGACACCCACCTCGTCGACGTGGACGGCGGGGTGAACCTCGACCAGCTGATGCGTGCGGCGCTCCCGCTGGGGCTGTGGGTACCGGTGCTGCCCGGCACCCGTCAGGTCACCGTCGGCGGTGCGATCGCCTGCGACATCCACGGCAAGAACCACCACAGCGCGGGCAGCTTCGGCAACCACGTCCGCTCGATGGACCTGCTGACCGCCGACGGCCAGGTGCGCCGCCTCACCCCCGATGGCGAGGACGCCGCCCTGTTTTGGGCGACGGTCGGTGGCAACGGCCTGACGGGCATCATCCTGCGGGCCACCATCGCGATGACGCCGACGGAGACCGCCTACTTCATCGCCGACGGCGACGTCACCTCCGGCCTCGACGAGACCATCGCCTTTCACAGCGACGGCAGCGAGTCCAACTACACCTATTCGTCCGGTTGGTTCGACGCCATCAGTGCGCCTCCGAAGCTCGGCCGCGCCGTCATCTCGCGGGGCTCGCTGGCCACCCTGGACCAGCTGCCGGACAAACTGGCCAAGGACCCGCTGAAGTTCGACGCGCCGCAATTCTTCACGGCGCCCGACGTCTTCCCCAACGGCCTGGCCAACAAGTTCACGTTCGGACCGATGACCGAGGTCTGGTACCGGCTTGGCAAGACCTACCGCGGCAAGACCCAGAATCTGACGCAGTTCTACCACCCACTCGACATGGTCGGCGAGTGGAACCGTGCGTACGGCAAGTCCGGCTTCCTCCAGTACCAGTTCGTGGTGCCGACCGAGGCCGTCGAGGAGTTCAAGCGCATCATCGTCGACGTGCAGCGGTCGGGGCACTACTCGTTCCTCAACGTCTTCAAGCTGTTCGGAGCGGGAAACCAAGCGCCGCTGAGCTTTCCGATTCCCGGCTGGAACGTCTGCGTCGACTTCCCCATCAAGGCCGGACTCAACGAATTCGTCACCGAGCTCGACCGGCGGGTGCTCGAATTCGGCGGCCGCCTCTACACCGCCAAGGACTCGCGGACCACCGCGGAGACCTTCCACGCCATGTATCCGCGAATCGACGAATGGATCGAGGTCCGCCGCAGGGTCGACCCCGCCGGAGTCTTCGCCTCCGACATGGCCCGACGTTTGGAGCTTCTCTAAATGGTGTTTGACGCCGTGGGCAACCCACAGGCCATCCTCGTCCTCGGCGGCACGTCCGAAATCGGGCTGGCCATCGCCGAACGCTTCCTCCGCGACGCCTCGGCACGCGTGATCCTCGCCGACCTGCCCGACCACCCCCGCAAGGCGGACGCCATCGCCGCGATGACCTCGGCGGGAGCCAAGTCGGTCGAGTGGGTCGACTTCGACGGAGTCAACACCGACACACATCCGGCCGTGATCGACCAGGCCTGGGCAGGTGGTGACGTCGACGTGGCCGTCGTGGCGTTCGGCTTGCTCGGCGACGCCGAGGAGCTGTGGCAGAACCAGCGCAAGGCCGTTCAGATCGCCGGAATCAACTACACCGCAGCCGTTTCCGTCGGCGTCCTGCTCGGCGAGAAGATGCGCGCCCAGGGTTCCGGTCGGATCATCGCCATGAGCAGCGCGGCGGGCGAACGGGTGCGACGCTCCAACTTCGTCTACGGCTCCACCAAGGCCGGGCTCGACGGCTTCTACCTCGGACTGGGAGAAGCGCTGCGCGAGTTCGGTGTTCGCGTGCTAGTCATCAGGCCGGGACAGGTTCGCACCAAGACCACCGTCGACTACCTGGCGGCGACCGGCGCGAAGGAAGCCCCGATGACGGTGGACAAGGAGTACGTGGCCGAGCTGGCCGTCACCGCATCCGCGAAGGGCAAGGACCTGGTGTGGGCGCCGGGCGCGTTCCGGTACGTGATGATGGTGCTGCGGCACGTGCCGCGGCCGATCTTCCGCAAGCTGCCGATCTGATCCTCGTGTCTCAGGCGCTGCGGACCGCCGCCCACATGGCGGCCGCCGTCGTCGTGGCGGTCGTCGTCACCGGCATCTCGCTGGTGGCGATCGCGCGGGTCGAATGGCCCGCGTTCAACTCGTCGAACCAGCTGCACGCGCTCACCACCGTCGGCCAATTCGCTTGCCTGGCGGGACTTTTCGCTGCAGGCTGGCTGTGGCGCACCAACCGGCGGCTGATCGCCAGGGCCGTCTCGGTGGTGTTCCTCTCCGCGTTGTCGGCCGTCACGCTGGCGATGCCGTTGGGCGCCACCAAGCTGTACCTCTTCGGCGTCTCCGTCGACCAGCAGTTCCGCACCGAGTACCTGACCCGCTTCGCCGACACCGCCGCGCCGCACGACATGACCTACCTCGGTCTGCCGCCGTACTACCCGAGCGGCTGGTTCTGGCTGGGCGGCAGGCTCGCCGACCTGACCGGCACACCCGCCTGGGAGATGTTCAAGCCGTGGTCGATCGTGTCGATCACCGCAGCGATCGTCGTCGCGCTAGTGCTGTGGACGGCGATGATCCGCTTCGAGCTCGCCCTGGTGGTGTCGACGGCGACCGCCGCGGCCACGCTCGCCTACGCCCCCGCCGAGCCGTACGCCGCGATCATCACGGTGCTGTTGCCGCCGGTGTTCGTGCTGGCGTGGTCGGGGCTGCGGGCCGACCGCGACGGGGGCAACGGCTGGGCGGCCGTCGTCGGCGTCGGCCTCTTCCTCGGATTGGCGGCGCTGTTCTACACGCTTCTCCTCGGGTACGCCGCGTTCACCGTCACGATCATGGCTCTGCTCGCCGCCGTCACCAGGCGCAGCTGGGCACCCGTCCTGCGGGTCGCGGTCATCGCGGTCATCTCCGGTGCGATCGCGCTGATCCACTGGGGGCCGTACTTCCTGGCCGCCTCGAAGGGCGCGCCCGCCGACGCCGGCACCGCCCTGCACTACCTGCCCGCCGACGGCGCCCAGCTGACGTTCCCGATGCTCGACTTCACCCTGCTTGGTGCGCTGTGCATGGTCGGCACGCTGTGGCTGGTGGTCTACGCGCGCAGCTCAACCCGCGCGGGCGCACTCGCCGCCGGCGTCCTCGCCGTCTACGCGTGGTCGCTGTTGTCGATGGTGACCACCCTGCTTGGCACCACGCTGCTGTCCTTCCGGCTGCAACCCACCCTGACGGTGCTGCTGACGGCGGCCGGCACGTTCGGCTTCGTCGAGGCGACGATTGCCATCGCGTCCCGGTACACCCCCCGAACCCGGCAACGGGTCGTCGCCGCAGGCGCGGCCGTCGGCGCGATCGGTGCCATCACGTTCACCCAGGACATCCCCGACGTGCTTCGACCCGACATCGTCGTGGCCTACACCGACACCGACGGCAGCGGTCAACGCGCCGACCGTCGTCCGCCCGGCGCCGAACAGTACTACCGCGCGGTCGACGCAAAGATCGCCGAGGTCACCGGTCGACCCCGGAACGAAACCGTGGTCCTGACCGCCGACTACAGCTTCCTTGCCTACTACCCGTACTACGGGTTTCAGGGCCTGACGTCGCACTACGCCAACCCCCTTGCGCAGTTCAAGGAGCGGTCGACGGCCATCGAGAGTTGGTCGACGATCACCTCGCCCGACCAGTTCGTGACCGCCCTCGACACCCTGCCCTGGCAGGCGCCGACCGTCTTCCTGATGCGGCACGGAGCCAACGACACCTACACGCTGCGACTGGCCAGCGACGTGTACCCGAACCAGCCCAACGTGCGCCGCTACCAGGTGGCACTCGACGCCGCCCTGTTCGACGATCCGCGGTGGGTCGTGTCCGACATCGGACCGTTCGTCCTGGCGATCCGGCGGTAAATGATCATGACCGGTGAGGTCCCCACGAGCGGGGAACTATCATCTAGCCCCGTGACAGGTGCCGGGGCCAACCACAGAACCGCCCGCCTCGTCGCCATCGTCGCCGGTTTGCTGGGGTCACTGCTGGCGATCGCGACGCCGTTCCTGCCGGTCACCCAGACCACCGCCACCATCAACTGGCCGCAAAACGGCGTCATGCAGAGCGTCGACGCTCCGCTGATCGGCTACGTGCCGACCGACATGAACGTGACCATCCCCTGTCGCGCCGTCGCGGGTCTGATGGGCGCCGAGAACGCCAACCGAACCGTGCTGCTGTCCACCGTTCCGAAGCAGGCGCCGAAGGCCGTCGACCGCGGCCTGCTGGTCGAGCGGGTCGGGGGTGACCTGCTGGTCATCGTGCGCAACACCCCCGTGGTCAGCGCGCCGCTGACCGAGGTGCTCAGCCCCGCCTGCCAGCAGCTGACGTTCACCGCGCACGCCGACAAGGTCACCGCCGAGTTCGTCGGACTCGTCGAGGGGCCGGACGCCGACGGCCAGGCCAAGCCCGGTGACCCTCTCCGAGGCGAACGCAGCGGCTACGACTTCCGACCGCAGATAGTCGGCGTCTTCACCGACCTCACCGGGCCTGCCCCGCCCGGCCTGCAGTTCTCGGCCACCGTCGACTCCCGTTACAGCACCTCCCCCACGCTGCTCAAGATGCTGGCCATGATCGTGGGCATCGCGATGACGGTGATCTCGCTCGGTGCCCTGCACGTCCTCGACACCGCCGACGGTGTGCGGCACCGCAGGCTCCTCCCGCCCCGCTGGTGGTCCCTGACCCCGCTGGACGGCCTCGTCACCGCGGTCCTGCTCTGGTGGCACTTCGTCGGCGCGAACACCTCCGACGACGGCTACATCCTGACGATGGCGCGGGTGTCGGAGAACGCCGGCTACATGGCCAACTACTACCGCTGGTTCGGCACGCCGGAAGCGCCGTTCGGGTGGTACTACGACCTGCTCGCATTGTGGGCGCACGTCAGCACAGCCAGCGTGTGGGTGCGACTGCCCACGCTGCTGATGGCCCTGGCGTGCTGGTGGGTGATCAGCCGCGAGGTCATCCCGCGCCTCGGTCACGCCGTCAAGACCAGCCGCGCGGCTGCGTGGACCGCGGCCGGAATGTTTCTGGCGTTCTGGTTGCCGCTCAACAACGGCCTGCGGCCGGAACCGATCATCGCCCTGGGAATCCTTCTCACCTGGTGTTCGGTGGAACGTGGCGTCGCCACCAGCAGGCTCCTCCCGGTCGCGATCGCCATCATCATCGGTGCACTCACCCTGTTCTCCGGGCCCACCGGCATCGCAGCGGTCGGCGCACTACTGGTGGCAATCGGACCCCTGAAGACCATCGTGGCCGCTCATGTTTCGCGGTTCGGTTACTGGGCGCTGCTGGCGCCGATCGCCGCGGCGGGCACCGTCACCATCTTCCTGATCTTCCGCGACCAGACCATGGCCGCCGAACTCCAGGCCAGCGCATTCAAGTCCGACGTCGGCCCGAGCCTCGCCTGGTTCGACGAGCACATCCGGTACGAACGCCTGTTCATGGCCAGCCCCGACGGTTCGGTGGCCCGCCGATTCGCCGTCCTCGCGCTGCTGCTCGCACTGGCCGTGTCGGTCGCAATGTCGTTGCGCAAGGGCCGAATTCCCGGTACCGCCGCGGGACCGGCCAGACGCATCATCGGCATCACGATCATCTCGTTCCTCATGATGATGTTCACGCCGACGAAGTGGACCCACCACTTCGGCGTCTTCGCCGGGCTTGCCGGGTCACTCGGGGCGCTGGCGGCCGTCGCGGTCGCCGCCACGGCGATGAGGTCCCGCCGCAACCGCACCATCTTCGCCGCCATAGTCCTGTTCATGACGGCGTTTTCGTTCGCCAGCGTCAACGGCTGGTGGTACGTGTCGAACTTCGGCGTGCCGTGGTCGAATCAGTTCCCGCAGTACAAGTTCGGCTTCACCACCATCCTGCTGGGCCTCTCCGTCGTCGCACTGCTGGTGGCGGCGTGGCTGCACTTCACCGGCCGCGACTCGTCGCCACCGAGCAAGCCACGGCGCTGGTCAGGGGTGGCCGGGGTGCCGCTGACCATCGTGGTGTGGGCGCTGGTGGTCTTCGAGGTGATGTCGCTGACCGTCGCGATGGTCGAGCAGTACCCCGCCTGGTCCGTCGGCCGGTCCAACCTCGAGGCTCTGACGGGCAAGACCTGCGGGCTGGCCACCGACGTCTTGGTCGAGCAGGACCCCAACGCGGGCATGCTGACGCCGGTCAGCTCGCCGGTGGGCGTCGCCCTTGGCCCGTCGTCACAAGGCTTCGGCCCCAACGGAATTCCGGCGGACCTCTCGGCCGACCCCGTCACCGAACCAGAGGGCAGCAACAACTTCGCCGACTCCGACGGATCGAGTGCCAGCGGCAGCGAGCCGGGCACCGAGGGCGGCACGACGACCGCCGGGGGCGTCAACGGCTCGCGGGCGCGACTCCCCTACAACCTCAACCCCGCCACCACGCCGGTGATGGGCAGCTGGCGCTCGGGCACGCAGCAACCGGCCCAGCTGCGGTCGGCCTGGTACCGCTTGCCGCCGCGCGATCAGGCGGGCCCGCTACTGGTCGTCGCGGCCGCCGGACGGTTCGACCCGGGCGAGGTGACGATCCAATGGGCGACCGACGAGCAGGCGGCCAGCGGACAGCCCGGCGGCAGCGTCGGCTTCGGCGACGTCGGCGCGGTCCCTGCGTGGCGCAACCTTCGCGTCCCCCTGAGCGCGATCCCGTCGCAGGCCACCCAGGTCCGGCTCGTCGCCTCCGACCAGGACCTCGCACCCCAGCACTGGATCGCGGTGACCCCGCCGCGGATCCCGCTGCTGAAGACGCTCCAGGAGGTCGTCGGGTCCACCGACCCCGTGCTCCTCGACTGGCTGGTCGGGCTGGCGTTTCCGTGCCAGCGGCCGTTCGGACACCGGAACGGCGTCACCGAGGTGCCCAAGTGGCGCATCCTGCCGGACCGCTTCGGCGCCGAATCGAACTCCCCCGTCATGGACTACCTCGGCGGCGGCCCGCTGGGCATCACCGAACTCCTGCTCCGAGCCGCACCCGTTCCGACGTATCTGAAGGACGACTGGTTCCGCGACTGGGGCTCCCTGCAGAAGTTGACCCCGTGGTACCCCAACGCCCAGCCCGCGCGGCTGGACCTCGGCACCGCCACACGCAGCGGATTGTGGAGCCCCGGGCCGCTTCGTTTGAGCTGAGGCCCGCATGGCGACGCAGCGCACACGAGTGCGTCGCCTAGCATCGAACCTCGTGCCCGCCAGGACCCTACGACTCGTCGCGATCATCGCGGGGGCCCTGGGACTCCTGCTGTGCGCGCTTACTCCTCTCCTTCCCGTCAAGCAGACGACGGCCGCGATCCTGTGGCCGCAAGGCGTCGGAGCCGACGGTCTGATCACCGACGTCACCGCTCCGCTGGTCTCCGGCGCGCCGCTGGCGCTCGACGCCACCATCCCCTGCCAGGCGATTTCCACGTTGCCCGCCGCGGGCGGCGTCGTCCTGTCGACCATCCCCGACGGTGGCATCGACGCCGGCCGCAACGGTCTGTTCGTCAGGGCCACCATCGACAGCGTCATCGTCGCGTTCCGTGACTCGGTGGCCGCCGTCGCGCCACGGCAGGCCGTCGCCTCCGGCGCCTGCAGTTCACTGCACGTGTGGGCGAACGTCGGCGGCGTCGGCGCGGACTTCGTCGGCATCCCCGGCGCCACCGGCACCCTCGCACCGGAGAAGAAGCCTCAGGTGGCCGGCGTCTTCACCGACCTGAAGGCCGCTCCCCAGCCAGGCCTCGCCGCCCGCGTCGACGTCGACACCCGCTTCATCACCTCGCCGACCGCCCTGAAGACCGCCCTGATGGTCCTCGGCGTGCTGGCCACCATCGCGTCGATCGTGGCGCTGGCCCTGCTGGAACGTGGGCGTCGCGCCACGGGCGCCTGGCGCCGGTTCTGGCGCGCAGGCGTTGCCACCTGGCTCGCCGACGCTGCGGTCGTCGGCACCCTGCTGCTCTGGCACGTCGTCGGGGCGATCTCGTCGGACGACGGCTACAACCTGACCATGGCGCGGGTGTCCGGCGACGCCGGCTACGTCGCCAACTACTACCGCTACTTCGGCGCGACGGAAGCGCCCTTCGACTGGTACCAATCCGTGCTCGCGCACCTGGCCTCCGTCAGTACCGCGGGGGTGTGGATGCGACTGCCGGCCACCCTGGCCGCACTCGCCACCTGGATGCTGTTGAGCCGCTGGGTGCTGCCGCGGCTCGGCAAGCGACTGGCCGACAACCGAGTGGCCGTCTGGACCGGCGCCGCGGTGTTCCTCGCCGCGTGGCTGCCGTTCAACAACGGCCTGCGACCCGAACCTTTGATCGCCTTCGGCGCGCTGTTGACGTGGGTCCTCGTCGAATACGCAATCGGCGCCCGCCGGTCCTGGCCCGCGGCAGTCGCGATCGTCGTCGCGATGTTCAGCGTCACGCTCGCCCCGCAGGGCCTTATCGCGATCGCCCCGCTGCTGGTCGGCGCCCGCGCCATCGCCAGGAACGTCCGCGCCAGGCGCACCGGAGTGCTCGCCCCGATCGCCGCCTTCGCCGCGTCCCTTTCGGTGGTCTTCGTCATCGTCTTCCGCGACCAGACGCTGGCGACCGTCGCGGAGTCCGCCAGGATCAAGTACACCGTCGGCCCGACCATCTCCTGGTACCAGGAGTTCCTTCGCTATTACTTCCTCACCGTCGAGGACAGCGTCGACGGCTCGCTGACCCGCCGCTTCTCGGTGCTGATCCTGCTGCTGTGCCTCTTCGGCCTGCTGGCGGTCATCCTTCGCCGCGGCAGCCTGCCCGGCATGGCGACCCCGCCGGTCTGGCGGCTGCTTGGCACCACCGCGGTAGGCCTGCTGCTGCTGACGTTCACCCCGACGAAGTGGGCCGTCCAGTTCGGCGCGTTCGCCGGGCTGGCAGGCGCGTTGGGCGCCGTCACCGCCTTCACCTTCTCCCGCGTCGGGCTGCACAGCCGCCGAAACCTCGCGCTCTACGTCACGGCCCTGCTCTTCGTCCTGGCCTGGGCCACCTCGGGCATCAACGGCTGGTTCTACGTCGGCAACTACGGCGTCCCCTGGTTCGACAAGCAGCCGGTGATCGCGGGTTCGCCGGTGACATCGATGTTCCTCGGGTTGGCCATCCTCACCGGCCTGCTGGCCGGCTGGCTGCACTTCCGGATGGACTACACCGGGCACGTCGAGGTCGAGAACACCCGACGCAACCGGGTACTGGCCTCCACCCCGCTGCTGGTGGTCGCGACCCTGATGGTGCTGCTCGAGGTCGGCTCGATGGTGAAGGGCGCCGCGGCCCGCTACCCGAACTACACGACCGCCAAGGCCGACGTCGACGCATTGGCCTCGGGCCTCAGCGCGACCAGCTGCGCGATGGCCGACGCCGTCCTGGTCGAGACCGACCCCAATGCCGGTCTGCTGCAACCTGTTTCGGGTCAGCAGTTCGGCCCAGACGGCCCACTCGGCGGCACCGACCCTCAGGGCTTCACGCCCAACGGCGTCAGCGACAGCCTGCTGCCACCCGAGCCCGTCACCGCCAACCCCGGCACCGTCAACTCCCCAGGCTCACCCGACAAGCCGAACGTCGGCATCGGATTCTCCGCGGGCACCGGCGGCGGGTACGGCCCAGAGGGCGTCAACGGCTCGCGGGGGTTCCTGCCCTTCGGGCTCGACCCCGCGCGCACCCCCGTGATGGGCAGCTACGACGAGAACACCGCCGCCGCCAAGGCGACGTCGGCCTGGTACGAGCTTCCGCCCCGCACGCCCGACCGGCCGCTGGTCACCGTCGCCGCCGCAGGCGCGATCTGGTCGGTCGACGAAGAGGGCGACTTCAACTACGGCCAGTCGCTGAAACTCCAATGGGGGGTTCGCAATCCGGACGGCAGCTTCCGCGCGCTCGCCGCGGTCGAGCCGATCGACCCGCTGGTGCCGCAGCGGGCGTGGCGCAACCTGCGCTTCCCGTTGGCGTCGGCGCCACCGGAGGCCAACGTCGCCCGCATCGTCGCCGACGACCCGAACCTGTCCACCGACCAGTGGTTCGCGTTCACCCCCCCGCGCGTCCCGACTTTGGAGTCCGCGCAACAGTTCCTGGGGTCGACGACACCGGTGCTGATGGACATCGCCACCGCCGCGAACTTCCCGTGCCAGCGACCGGCGTCCCAGCACCTCGGCATCGCCGAGCTGCCGGACTACCGGATCCTGCCCAACGCCAAGCAGGTCGTGGTGTCGTCGAACCAGTGGCAGTCGGCCGACGACGGCGGACCCTTCCTCTACATCCAGGCGCTGCTGCGCACGTCGACGGTTCCGACGTACCTCAGCGGTGACTGGTACCGCGACTGGGGAACGATCGAGCGCTACGACCGCATCGTGCCCGCGGAGACCGCTCCCGACGTGACCGTCGACCAGGGCGCCGAAACGGTCCTCGGTTGGACCCGCCGCGGACCCATCCGAGCCCTGCCACTGGAGACGGACAAGTGAGGACTACCCGCTGGGTGGCGATGATCTCGGGGCTGATCGGCTTCGTGCTGTCAGTGCTGACCCCCCTGCTACCGGTGGTGCAGACCACGGCGACGGTGAACTGGCCGCAGGGCGGGCAGGTCGGCAACGTCACCGCGCCGCTCATCACGCTCACACCCGTGACCATGACGGCGACCGTGCCGTGTGACGTGTTGCGCGACATGGCCAATCGCGGCGGTGGCACGGTGCTGGGCACCGCCCCACCCAACACCAAGGACGCCGCGCTCAACTCGCTGTTCGTCAACGTCAGCGGAAAGCTCAACGACCAGCGGGTCACCGTCACCGACCGCAACGTCGTCGTGGCCACGATGCCGATGTACCGGGTCCTCGGTCCCGAATGCACGCGCCTGGAGATCACCTCGTCGGAGGCTGGCACGTTCGCCACGTTCCCGGGGATGAGCGATCCGACCGACCCGCAGAAGGACTTCCGCTCCGGATTCGCCGACCCCAACCTGCGGCCCAACTTCGTCGGCGTCTTCACCGACCTCACCGGACCTGCGCCGCAAGGACTCTCGGTGTCGGCGACGGTCGACACCCGGTTCACCACGAAGCCGACCGCCGTGAAGCTCGCGGCGATGCTGCTCGCCATCGTGGCCACCGTCGTCTCCCTCGTCGCCCTGTGGCGCCTCGATCAGCTCGACGGCCGCCGCATGCAACGCATCATCCCGTCGCGGTGGCGCACCTTCTCGGCGACCGACGTCGCCGTGGTGCTCGGATTCCTGACGTGGCACGTCATCGGCGCCAACTCCTCTGACGACGGCTACATCCTGCAGATGGCGCGCGTCGCCGACCGGGCCGGCTACATGTCCAACTACTTCCGGTGGTTCGGCAGCCCCGAGGACCCCTTCGGGTGGTTCTACAACGTGCTCGCGTTGATGACCCACGTCAGCGACGCCAGCATCTGGATGCGCCTGCCCGACTTGATCTGTGCGCTGCTGTGCTGGCTGCTGCTGTCCCGCGAGGTACTGCCCCGGCTCGGCCCGTCGGTGGCCTCGAGCCGTTCGGCGACGTGGGCCGCGGGACTGGTCCTGATGGCCGCGTGGATGCCGTTCAACAACGGGCTGCGGCCCGAGGGGCAGATCGCCACCGGCGCGCTGATCACCTACGTGCTGATCGAGCGGGCCATCATCTCCGGTCGGCTCACCCCGGCCGCGCTGGCCATCGTCTCGGCCGCGTTCACCCTCGGCATCCAGCCGACCGGCCTGATCGCCGTCGCGGCGCTGTTGGCCGGCGGTCGCCCACTGCTGCGCATCCTGGTGCGACGTCACCGCGTCGTCGGCACGTGGCCGCTGGTGCTGCCGCTGCTGGCGGCGGGCACCGTCATCCTCGCGGTCGTGTTCGCCGACCAGACGTTGGCAACCGTGTTGGAGGCCACCAAGATTCGCACGGCGATCGGCCCCAGCCAGGCGTGGTACACCGAGAACCTGCGCTACTACTACCTGTTCCTGCCGACGGTCGACGGCTCGCTGTCGCGGCGGTTCGGGTTCTTCATCACCGCGCTGAGCCTGTTCGCCTCGCTGTTCATCATGCTGCGTCGCGGCCGGGTCCCCGGCGTCGCCCGCGGTCCGGTGTGGCGCCTCGTCGGCATCATCTTCGGCACCATGTTCTTCCTGATGTTCACGCCCACCAAGTGGGTGCACCACTTCGGCCTGTTCGCCGCGGTCGGTGCGGCCGTGGCCGCCGTCGCGACGGTGCTGGTGTCCCGCGCGGTACTGCGCTCGGCGCGCAACCGGATGGCGTTCACCGCCGCGGTGCTGTTCGTCATCGCACTGACCTTCTCCAGCACCAACGGCTGGTGGTACGTCTCCAGTTACGGCGTGCCGTTCAACAACGCGCTGCCGAAGATCGGCGAGGTGACGGTCAGCTCGATCTTCTTCGCGCTCTTCGGGATCGCCGCGCTGTGGGCCTTCTGGCTGCACCTGGCGCGCGATCGCACCGAGAGCAAGCTGGTGCGGTTGGTGACCGCGGCGCCGATTCCGGTCACCGCGGGCCTCATGGTCGTAGTGTTCGTCGGCTCGATGCTCGTCGGCGTGGTGCGGCAGTACCCGACGTATTCGAATGCGTCCTCGAACCTCAAGGCGCTGACCGGTGGCTGCGGCCTGGCCGACGACGTGCTCGTCGAGCCGGACGCCAACGCCGGTTTCCTGGCGGCCCTGCCGGGCAGTTACGGCCCCCTCGGCCCGCTGGGTGGTGTTGGCGCCGTGGGGTTCACCCCGAATGGCGTGCCCCAGCACATCGTCGCCGAGGCGATCCGCAACGACCTGCCGACCCCTGGCACCGACTACGACTGGGACGCACCGGTCAAGCTGTCGAGCCCAGGGGTGAACGGGTCGACGGTTCCGCTGCCGTACGGCCTGGACCCCCGGCGCGTCCCGCTCGCGGGCACGTACGTCAACGGGCCTGCGCAACAACAGAGTCGACTGACGTCGGCGTGGTACCAGTTGCCCGCCGCAGACGCCGCGCACCCACTGGTCGTGGTCACGGCCGCAGGCAGCATCACCGGCAACAGCATCTTCAACGGTCGCACCGAGGGCCAGCGCGTCGAATTGGAGTACGCCACAACGGGTCCCGACGGCACCCCGCAAGCCGCGGGTCGCGTGACGCCGTACGACATCGGCCCCATCCCGTCGTGGCGCAACCTACGCTTCGACCGCTCACAGATCCCCGCCGACGCCACGTCGGTGCGGATCGTGGCCGAGGACCTGTCCCTGACGCCCGGCGACTGGATCGCCGTCACCCCGCCGCGCGTTCCCGAGCTGAAGACCGTGCAGCAGTACGTTGGTTCGACTCAGCCGGTGCTGTTGGACTGGGCCGTCGGCCTGGCGTTCCCGTGCCAGCAGCCGATGCTGCACGCCAACGGGGTCACCGAGATCCCGAACTTCCGCATCACGCCGGACTACAACGCCAAGCGCAAGGACACCGACACCTGGCAGGACGGCCTCAACGGCGGCCTGCTCGGAATCACCGACCTGCTGTTGCGGCAGAACCTGATGGCGACCTACCTGAACCACGACTGGGGTCGGGACTGGGGCTCGCTGCGCAAGTTCGACACCGTCGTGGAAGCACAGCCGGCTCAGGTCGAGCTGGGCTCCGCGACCCACAGCGGGTTGTATTCGCCGGGCAAGATCCGGATCAAGCCCTAAGGCCTGACACGACGACCCGCACCATGCGGCGGGCGTCGTAGCCCGGATCGCCGTCGGCGCCGATGCAGATGTTGCCGACGCCGCGCATCAGCCACAGGGCGTCGACGTCGGGGATGATCTCGGCGGCCGCGGCGGCGAGTAGCTCGTCACACACCGGGACGAGGCGACTCAGGAAATAAGCGTGCAGGCTCTCGTAGCCCGCGGAGTCCGACTGCCAGGCGTGCGCCAGGCCGTGCTTGGTGACAAGGAAGTCCACGAACAGGTCGATCCACTTCGCAAGGGCGTCGTAGGGAGAGTCGTTCGTGCTCAACAGGGTTGGGCCCGCCTCTGCACAGGCCTCGACCTGATGGCGGTAGACGGCGACGATGAGGTCGGCCCGCGTCGGGAAGTGCCGGTATATGGTGCCGACGCCGACGCCTGCCGCGGCCGCGATGTCACGCACGGGTACGTCGACCCCGGACTCGACGAACGCGGCGGCGGCCGCGGCGAGCAGGGCTTCCTCGTTGCGGCGGGCGTCTGAGCGCTTTCGCGGCGCCGTCATGAACCACTCCTAGCGAAACGGAACACGGTTCCGTATAGTCCGACATCAGGAACGTTGTTCCGTTTCAGCAGTCTATCGGCCTCGAGGAGGCGTTCGCATGACAGAGACATCCCCGGTGCGGTTCGGCATCATGACGGCGCCACAGCAGGTCACGTACGCCGACGTGCTGCGCGTGTGGCAGGAGGCCGACGCACTCCCCGAGCTCGAGCACGCCTGGTTGTTCGACCACCTCATGCCGATCGGCGGCGATCCCGACGGTCCGATCTTCGAGGGGTGGACGCTGCTCTCCGCACTCGCCGGCCAGACGCGCCGACTCCGAGTGGGATTGCTGGTGACCAGCAACCGCTTTCGGCCGCCGGCACTGCTGGCCAAGATCGCCACCACGGTCGACGTCGTCTCCGGAGGGCGCCTCGACTTCGGCATCGGCGCCGGATCGCGACCCAGCCATCCGCTGGCACGACGCGAGTACGAGGCGCACGGGCTGCCCTACGACGACTTCACCGACTCCGTCGACAGCCTCGCCGAAGCGCTGGTGGTGATCAAGAAGTCGTGGACCGAGACCCAGCCCTTCGACTTCACCGGCAACCACGTCACGGTCACGGGCGCGTTCGGCAATCCGAAGCCACTTCAGCGGCCGCATCCACCGATCGTCATCGGTGGGCGCTCCGCCATGCTGCTGCGCGTCGTCGCCGAGCACGCCGACGTCTGGAACATCCCCGGCGGAGACGTCGACGACGCCGTCGAACGCAGTGCCCGGCTGGACCGCTACTGCCAAGAGATTGGGCGCGACCCCGCCGCGATCGTGCGGTCGATGCACGTGCCGGTCTCCTACGACCAGCCCCACGTCACCCGTGCTGCGATCGGCCAGGCCGTCGACGCCGGCTTCGGGCATCTGATCCTCGGGCTGCCGGATCCCTACCCCGCGGGCGTCGCCCGGTGGGTCGTCGACGAGCTCGTCGCGCCTTCGTCCTGAAACTCAGTGCGGCGTACCAAGATACGGGAATGCAGCGAGGGTGTCGGTGTGCGGACTCAGCCCCGTCGGCGGGATGTCACCCTTGGACAGGAAACGTAGTCGGTAGTCGATCACGTCGTCGGTGAACACCCGGCCGTTCGGGTACTTCGCCGGCTTCGACTGGTCGAAGGTCAGCATGTCGGGCAGCGTGCCCTCCTCGTCGATCGCCGCAATGGCCTCCTCGTCGGAGTAGCCGCCGGTGTGACCCATCAGGTGGATGAACTGACCGATCCACCGTTCGCGGTCGTGAACGGGTTCGCTGGCGTTGTACTCCTCCTTGGTGTCGTCGGTGTTGAAGAAGCTGCTCACCGACGGGTGCCCGGCCCGGTCGACGTGCACGAGTTCACCGTTGCGTCGCAGACTGCAGCGGCCCCAGATCCTGATGTCGGGGTCGGCTCCCAGAAGGGCGGTCGGCATCTCGATCGCGATGGAGAACACGTTGGCCGTCGCGTTGGAGTCGACGCCGGTCCACGGTGCGTCGCCAGCGGCGTGCAGGGCGGTGAAGTTTCGTCCGCCCCTGATGTCGAACAGATTCTTGATGCCGTCGTAGTCGAAGAAGAACGCATCGCTTCGGGTGCCCGCGAAGAAGGTGAAGTCATCGGAGGTCGCGATGGTGGGCGTCTTCCCGAACGAGACGTCGACACCCGCAAAGATCTTCTCCCCAACCGCTTCCGGCTCCTCGGCCTCGTCGCCGAAGGCCAGGTAGACGTCGGCCGTCTGACGACCGTCCTGCGGGGTGGAGAACACGTAGCTGAACGCGATGTCGTTGCGAAGATCGCCATCGTTGTCGACCGCCAGGCGGTAGATGGCATCGGGATGCAGGGCGTCGGCGTTCGGGTTGGCGTTGAGGATCAGCACCGTGCGAGCGGGATCCGCCGGGGACTGAAAGGCATACAGATCGCAAAGGTCGAGGCGCTGATCACCAAGGGGCGGCCCAAGGCTCAATCCAGTGAAGTGATTCGACATGTCCCAGATCAAACCCCTAAACGGGCCGCACGTACACCACCCGTGTTCGCAGTACGACGTCCTGCACCGACCGGCGCTGCTTGTCGACGGCGACGAGCGCCAGCCCGATCGGGAACACCACGCACGCGATGGCGCGCAGCACGGCCACCGATGCCGGCACCCGGCTCGACCGTCGGCCCACGACGCGCAGCCCCATCACCACCGCGCCCGCCGTACAGCCCGACGTGACCCAACACCCGGCGAGATACAGCACCGCCACCGTGAAGGTCACCGCCGTCGAGAAGAAGGCGTTGGGCGCCGGGAAGTGAAAGGCCGAGGGCTGCAACACGAATCGTGTCAAGGCCACCCCGAGGTAGAGGATGCCCACGATGGCGCCCGCCACGACCAGGTCGATCAGTGCGGCGACGCCTCGGCTGACGATTCCGGCGACCTCGACGTCGGCGGAAGCGGCTCGCTGCCTTGTCACAGCGGCCCCCGACTGCGCCCGAGCATGCGGTCGACGAAGCCGGACACCGCGTCGTCGGCACGCTGCCCCTGGGTGCGGACGTCGGTCATGACCTCGGCCGTCACCGAGTTCGTCGACTCGCGGATGATGCGCGGCAGGTCGACCCCGTCGATGATCAGGTTCGCCAACCCGATGAGGTCGATGCGGGCGATGATCGCGTCGACGTCGACGTCGGCGGCGATCGCGTCGACGTCCACCCGCTCGCGTACGAGGGCGGTCAGGTCGATCTCGTCGAGGACGAGGCCAACCACCTGAGAGCCCACCGCAGACACCGTCGCCCGTAGCTGCCTGAGCAGCTCTTCCCGGCCGCGCCGCACGTGCTCGCCGACCAACGGCACACCGTCGAAGAGTGCGAGCAGGTCGGGCACCCTCGCATCGTAGTGTCGACGAATGACCGACCGCATGAAGCTGGGAAACGCGACCGTGACGCGCGTCGTGGAGTGGGAGTGCGACATCGGCGCCGGGCTGTTCGGCCAGACGCCGCCGTCCGCGTGGGAGGACGACGCCGACCTCCTCGTCCCCACGTTCTTCGACCCGGCCGCCCGACGGTGGCGGGTCGTCATGCAGAGCTGGGTGGTCGACGTCGACGGGCTGACCGTCGTCGTCGACACGGGCGTTGGCAACGACCGCGACCGCCCGCACATGCCTCCGCTGGCGGGCCTGAGCACCGATTTCCTCGGCGCCTTGGAGCGCGCCGGGGTGGCGGCTGACGAGGTCGACGTGGTGGTCAACACGCATCTGCACACCGACCACGTCGGCTGGAACACCACTCTCGTCGACGGTGGCTGGGTGCCGACATTCCCCAACGCGCGCTACCTGATGCCAGAGGCTGATTACCGATTCCTCGCCCCGGACGGGCCCGGCGCGTCCGACGGTTCACGGATCGTATTCCAGGACAGCATCTTTCCGGTGGCCGACCAGACGGAGCTCTGGAGCGACGGCCTCCAGATCAGCGAGTCACTGCGACTGCGCCCCGCCCCCGGCCACACCCCTGGATCGTCGGTGCTGTGGCTCGACGCGGGTACGCCCGCGGTGTTCGTCGGCGACCTGACCCACTGCCCCATCCAGATCCCCCGACCCGACGACCCCTGCGCGTTCGACGTTGATCCAGCTGCCGCAGCCGCGACACGGAAGCGGGTCTTCACCGAGGCTGCGCGGTCGCGGGCCGCCGTGATTCCCGCGCACTACCCGGGCCACGGCGGTGCGACATTGGTGGCCCGCGGCGACCGGTTCGAGGTCGACGACTGGCTGGAACTGCCGGGGATTTAGGGATACTCGCGCTCACGTTCGCGTTGGATGCGGCGGGTGCGGTCTTGGGCGCGGGTGGTCGTGCGGCGTGGCATGGTCAGTCCGGCGGTGTGCGCCGCAGGCACCCGGCTCGCCTGAACGGTCTTGGTTGGCTTGCTGAGTTCGGGGAACAGCAAGCGGCTGCCCGGGGTGGTGAT
>NZ_MVOC01000074.1 GCF_002043095.1 Mycobacterium sp. AT1
CAAGCCGCCGATCCACCCGGGCGTCTCAGAATCGTCCTGAACTAGACCGCGCCGGCCACCCATAGCCCCAGCCCACCCAGGAGAAGATCATGGTTTGGCAAGGAAACTATTCGAAGATCTTCGTCGGCGGTGACTGGGTTGATCCCGACTCCAGCGAGTCCCTCGAGGTCGTGTCCCCAGCCACAGAGCGGGTAATCGCGCGTGTGCCCGCAGGATCCACGTCCGACATGGACCTTGCCGTGGCTTCAGCACGGCAAGCATTCGACTCGGGGCCCTGGCCGCGTGCGTCCTTGGAGGAACGTATTTCGGTGTTGCAGCGGCTCAGCACCCTGTTCGGCCAGAATGAGGACTTGCTTGCCGGTCTGGTCACCGCCGAGATGGGCTGCCCGATCAGTCTGTCGAGGACTCTGCAGTCCCAGGCGCCGCGGTTCAGCATCGACAACTACGTTGACGTCGCGCGCCACTTCCCGTTCAGCAGGCTGCAACGGTCGAAGAACGGAAACGCCCTCGTCCTACGAGAGCCGGTCGGCGTCGTGGCGGCCATCATTCCGTGGAACGCTCCACAACTGGTCGCGATGCAGAAGATCGTTCCGGCCTTGCTGGCGGGTTGCACCGTGGTGTTGAAGCCGTCCCCGGAAACACCCTTGGACTCCTACTTGTTGGGCGAGATGTTGCAGGAGGCAGGGCTCCCGGACGGAGCGGTGAACATCGTGCCGGCGGACAGAGACGTGAGCGAATACCTCGTCACCCATCCCGGAGTGGACAAAGTGACGTTCACTGGTTCGACGGTCGCAGGACGGCGGATTGCGGCGCTGTGCGGTCACGATCTCCGTCGGGTGACCTTGGAATTGGGTGGTAAATCAGCTGCCATCGTCCTCGATGACGCCGATCTCGATGCGACCATTGAGTCGTTGCGAATCGTGTCGTTCCGGAACTCGGGTCAAATTTGTAGTAACAAGACGCGTGTGATCGTCTCGAAGGCTCGAGAATGCGAGATGGTCGAACGGCTTACCGCGATGGCGCAGTCCTACACAGTGGGTGATCCGATGGATCCGTCGACCGAAATGGGACCGCTAGTGACAGCGCGTCAACGTGACCGAGTCGAGGGATACATCGAAAGCGGACGCATCGAAGGCGCCAAACTCATCACAGGGGGTGGACGGCCGCACGGCTTCGACACGGGGTGGTACGTCGAGCCTACGATATTCGCCAATGTAGCGCCGACCATGAAAATCGCGCGAGAAGAGATCTTCGGCCCCGTAGTGAGCGTGCTTACCTACGACGACGAGGACGGTGCGGTCGAGCTGGCCAATGACTCCGAGTACGGGCTCAACGGCTCCGTCTTCACTGCCGACGTCGATCGGGGATTGTCGATCGCCCGCCGTATTCGCACCGGAGCCGTGGAGCTCAATGGACACCCCGTCGGAATCAGCGCTCCCATTGGTGGATTCAAGTGCAGCGGTCTGGGCCGGGAGCAGGGCGTCGAGGGACTCGGGGCCTATACCGAGTTCAAATCCGTCGGTCTTTCGCAGTCGATGGCGGATTCCTTCACATAGGCTGATCGCATCCATGAGACGGTTGATGGCCCTGCGCCATCGGAGACGACGTCCGACCGAGGAATGGTGGGGACACGGCCGCGAAAGGAGCGGTCCGGCGGGCTTGGTCGTCAAGTACGAACGCCGCTGCAGCGCGGCGCTATTCGGTCAAGCCGACGGCTGAAGCGGGGCAAAGGTGTGCGCGAAATCGCATTCGGCGGCATCGGCGTCGAAACGACGAGGATCCGCGATTTCGTGTGGAAAGGGCCTACTCGCTTCGAGGACGGCAACGTAGTCGAAACCACTCTCGTTCTCGCCCACGAACATTCTGACCTGGGTCACGTGTTGAAACGTCGCCGCCGCGGAAAGAGCAGCGTTTGCAACGGTTTCGTCGTTTCGCTGCCGTACCCCCCGCCAGCGAGCTATCAAAACCTCGCTGACCGTTCCATTCCCACCTGTGGGTAAGCAGTGGGGTATCGCATCGCTGCGTTCGCCTACGAAACGCCAGCGAGCGCTAGCGCCAGCATTGATCCGGCAGGTCCATGGCGAGTTGTTTTGACCCGAAATAGCCTGATACGCCGCACTTTGCAGCACTGAGATGTCGTCGACGTCGTAGACGCACAGCGCCGGCAGTGGAGACGTCCTACTCTCGAATCGAAGAGCCGACCGAAAGCCGGGAATCCGCAACCGCTCGGGAAAGTGCTCTTTGGCCAACCAAGCGCTGAACTCCGTGTCTCTAATGCCGTCCGGATTCTTCATGGTCAACAACAACGCGTTGACTTCGCGCATCTCTGTGATCCTTTGTTGTGATCGAACATTCTTGAATACCGTGCCCGCGTGGCCGACGCAGGACTCTGGCGCCGCACCTAGCCGTCCAATTTAGTAGGCGCCCATCCAGAATTATGACCTACCCGAGGCGCTCGGGCAGGCACGTCCACGCTGGCTCCGGGGCATGGAATGGCATCTGCTTGACGCCTCGAAGGAGCCCGGCGCGCGGCTACGCCCAGATGCCTCTGGGGGCGCATACCTCTCACTTGTGCTGGGGCCGTGGGAATTTCGACTCAGGCGTCGTCGTAGACACGTGCCGCGGCCAGCTGTTAGGCTCCTCACCACGTTCTAAATGGCGGACGGCAACCATAATACTGCACACGGTCTTGGGGGGCGAGCGATGACGATTCTGGAGACAATGGCTGCGGCGGTGCCTCGGGCTCGTCCGTGGGTCGATGTGAAGTATAGGTTTCCCAGTAGGTTCATGGTCAGCTGGATTGCGATGGCCTTGGTGGTCTCAGGTGTCGCATGGCTGCAGCCCGCTGCATTCGCTGGACCTTCGATCAGATTGATCACCGCCATCGTGGGTGTGCTCCTGCTGGCGAGTCTGGGTCAGCTGCTCTTGGTGATGCTGGGTTCAATCGACCTCTCGGTAGCGTCGTTGATCACGCTTAGCGCTGCTGTAAACGTGCACTACCTCGCCTCGCTGGGGGCGGGGGCCGGCTTCATCCTCGCAGTGGTGCTGTGTATGGGTATCAGCGTGTTGAATGGTGTGCTCATCACCGTCAGTCGACTCAACTCTTTGATTGTTACCTTGGCGGTCAACACGGTCGTGTCGGCATCGCTGCTGCTGTGGATGGGGCAGACGTTCTCAACAGATGGACAAGCTCCGTCATGGCTTAGAAGCGTTGGCACCGCCTACGTTCACAACGTAAGCGCGATTCTCGTCATCGCGGTGGTTCTTTCGATGTTCCTGGCGGGGTTCATTGGGCGCACTCGAGCCGGCCGACGGCTGGTGGCCACCGGAGCCAATCGTCAGGCTGCACGATTCCTAGGGGTGAGAATCCATCGGCTGTCGCTGTCGACGTTCGCGGCCGCC
This sequence comes from Mycobacterium sp. AT1, assembly GCF_002043095.1. Classification (GTDB taxonomy): domain Bacteria; phylum Actinomycetota; class Actinomycetes; order Mycobacteriales; family Mycobacteriaceae; genus Mycobacterium. Next base: position 3,403 of record NZ_MVOC01000074.1, read on the forward strand.
GGTTTCCTTTACGCCATAGCGGGCTCATTGCTCGCCGGATTCGTCCGCGTACCCAACGCAGACCTGGGGACGCCCTACATGCTATCCACGGTGACTGCCGTAGCCATGGCAGGCGCGCTGTTCTCCGGGGGGCCGGTCAGCGTGTCCTCACTGATGGCGGCATGCATCGTTCTGCAGGTGCTCGATCAAGCTCTTGCGATCCAGAACCTCAGTCCCGGTGTGCGGCTTATGGTTCAAGGCGTTGTGCTCATCTGCGCAATCGCGGCGGAGACGCTCCTGCGCCTGGGGCGACGAGGATGGAACGGTTTGCGAAACTCAGCTCCGCCCCGGCGTAGCGGACCAACGCAGTTGACGACTGATCAGTCCGCCATCCTTGCTCGTTGACGCGCGGCGGTCTGGGACGGAGCCGCACCCACCTAGAGACGAGAGTAGCGCGGGCAGGCCCCCGCCAAGGATTGTGTAGTTCAGGACCCGGCATGTGTCGGCTACCCAATCACCGATGCTGAGGGCGCCGCGTGGGGCGACGAACGCGTACGTAGATTGCGTCGGTGGGGAAGGCTGCAGTCATCTTCTGAACACTGGAAACACCTGCGTGAAGACCATTACCCCTACAGGGGTACGGGTTGCGCGACGACTCGCACGGCCTGAACTACGAAGGCCTCGAACCCCCTGTGAATGCGCGGCTGCGCTGGTCCTCCGCTGACCTGGCCCGTAATGCGCGCCAAGGGCAACATCGGCGGCCGGCGGCTCGCACCCCATTTGAGAGATGCGTTGCTCCTGAGCAACTTTGGGTCCACAAGCAATTGTCGACGACGTTGCTCGTCACGTGACGAAACACCGGGTGCGGATCCCCGTCAGGGCGGGTACTGATCCGAGACGGCTGTGATGCGGGTCCCGGCGTCGTGCAGCATGCGGGCGGCGCCGCGGCCGCGGGCTACCTGCGCGGGCGGCCGACGTGCTGAGGGGTCGGAGGTGTATGCCCGGTCCGACCACCCGCCGCAGGCGGGCGATGACCGAGCAGGCCGCCGCCACAGTCGATCAAGCGTGCCGCTCCGTGCGGCTTCCCACCATCCGATCCCGTTTCACCGAGATCGCCAACGCAGCCGAACGCGAGCAGCTGACCTACCGCGGCTTCCTGGGCCGACTGAAATGGTGGCAGCGTTGATCGCAGGGTTGGCGTCGAAGTCGAAGTCGAAGTCGAAGTCGAAGTCGGCCAGCTACTCTCTGCTCGCCGAGTGCGACGACTGTTCGCGGGAAAACCTGCGGCCCCAACGCGACGGACGGTGCGGCGCCGATCACCTGGTTCGCAACGAATGGATCAAGAATGGTGAACCGCTGTGTTTGATCGGTGATAGAGGTACCGGGCAGACCCACCTACTCATCGGATTGGGTACCGTCGCCGCCCAAGACGGCTTCCGGGTCCGTCACAGATTGGCCACCAAACTGGTCAACGAAGTCGTCGAAGCGGCCGACGAACGCCAACTGGCCAACACCATCGTCCGCTCCGGTGGGGTGGATTTGCTCTGTACCGACGAGCTGGGCTACGGGCGACTCGACCGCCGTGGCCCAGAGATGCGATTTCAGGACCTCATCGAACGGGAGGAAACTGGCAGCGGGGCGATCGCCAGCAATGAGTCGTTCTCGGGCTGGACGAAGACCTTTACCGATCCGCGGCTCTGCGCAGCGATCGTCGACCGATTGACTTCGCCGACAACACAATCGAAACCGGCACCCAGTCCTACCCGCCTCGCCCGCGCCACCAGAGCCAACACCTAGCCGAGGGCTGGGAACTTCCTCACAGGTGCGCGGTCGTACTACCTGGCACAGAGACAATCAAGAGCGAGCCAGATCCCGGCTTTAGTCGCCGGGAGTAACTCGTGAGGGTGGGGCGACGGGTTCGTCGGAATCTCCTACACGTAGTCGCTGCGCGGCCCCGTCGTGCATCGAAGCGCGAGCGAAGGCCATCAGGTGTAACCGCTGATCGAGCAACTCGTCGAAGACACTCATCGGGGGAACTTCTCCGTACACGCCGTCGGCGGCGCGGTAGGCGACCAGCACCCGCAACTCGAGGTCGATGATCACCGTCGAACAAAGCCGCATGAACCACTCTCCGACATCGGTCTGGAACAATCAACCAGATAAAGGCAGAGGCCACGCCTTCACCGCCCCCTGTGAGAATCCCGCAATAGGGCACTGCAGTACAGAGACCAGGGAGTGGCCACCGTCGCGGAACATGGACCACGGCACCTGAATCACCCCGGGTTTTGTGCCGATTCCTTCTGAGTTAGGAACGATGACCGTCATGCCGAAGAAGATCGCGCCGGAGGTCCGTGAGCGGGCGTTGCGACTTCTGGAGAACCATGGCGGGGAGTATTCGTCGTTGACCGCGGCGGCCGAGGCCATCGCCCAGCAGGTGGGGTGGGCAACGAAACCGTCCGCCGGTGGGCGCTGCAGGCGCAGATCGACGGCGGCGCCCCTCCGGGTGTCACCTCGGAGGAATCAGCGGAGATCAAGAAGCTCAGGGCCGAGAATCGGCAACTGCGTAGGGATGTCGCGATCCTGAAGGCGGCGACGACTTTCTTCGCGGGGGACTCGGCCCCCGCAACCGATGATCATCGCATTCATCGATCAGATGCGGTCGGCAGGTGCTGCGGTCGAGTCGATCTGCCGAGTTCTGCGCGAACAGGGCTGCCAGATCGCCGCACGCACCTACCGGGCCTGGCGGCTGAAAGTTCTCAAAGTAGATGACATGTTTCTCACAGGAATGGCATCTGCTGGACATTTGTGCCGTCAACTTGTGAAAGCCGTTAGCTGAGCCAGCGTAGTTTTTCGTCGGGCGCCGCCGTTTAGACCCGTCCTGCCACCGTCGCTAGCACCAATGAACGACGCCGAAGCCTTCACGCCGCCCGTCCCGCCTGGCTGCTGCCGCCGAGATGGTTGTTGGCGAGTGGAGAAGGAATTGAGTGCAAGCATCGGGATCAGACACGGTCACTCGTTGCGCAAACGCCAATTCTGCGATTCTCGCCGAGCTGTGCCTCGGCGATCTGAAAGCGATACAGGCACGCGACAGCGTGTTCGTGGCACTCAGTAGACGTGAGATTGGTAGCGACAGTGCCGACCTTCGCGGAACGCACCAGTGTCCTCCCACCGCCAGCTCCACGCGGTTAGAAACCCTTCCGGAGCGGCCCTCGACTCCCGCTCGCCGCTCAGAGAGTTGGGCCAGTTCAGGGCTGCGAGCGGGTCGATAGGGGAGTACTCGTAGCGCACCGGCAGGTTCCCGTCGAAGACGTATTCGACAAGCAGCGCGCCAAGTTGGTCGCGTCTGAAGTAGATCTTGGCGTCGGGGCGCTCTTGGATGTAAGCGGCGTAGCCCTGAGAGCTCATGGCGGTGGCGTCGCCAAAGTGGTGCTGGACCAGCGCGCGTGCCAGGCCCGCGGGTGGATCCATCGATGCTCGTCCAGTTATATCTGGGTAACGCGCTCGTCGAGCGCTGAGGCGAGCTGGGATGGTCAGGTTACTCCCAGATGGGATGATATTGAAGCGCAGGCAGGCGGATGCATGCACCACACCATATGATGCTCAACGTCGAGCCGACAAAAAATGTTATCGCACGGAAGCAGGCTGGCGATGGCAAAGCCCACATTTTCCACACCCCGACCCAAGGGACGCGGTGTGGGGCCCTTCATGGTGGGGTACGTGTATCCGCGCAGCGGCACCGCGGGGATCTATGGTCCGTCGTGCGAGACGTGTGCTGAGCTCGCGGTGGAGAAGATTAACCGAGAGGGCGGGATTCGTGGTCGAGAAGTGGAGCTGTTTCCTATCGACGGCGGCCATAGTGAGCCCGACCGGGTAGCCGCCGAGGTAGGCCGGCTCGTCCGCCACAATGCAATCGATGCCGTCTCAGGATGGCACATCTCGGCAGTCCGAGCAGCGATCGCCGAAACCGTTCGGGGCCGCGTTCCCTACGTCTATGCCGCGCTGCACGAGGGGGGAGCGATCAACCCGGACATCCTCTATGCCGGGGAAGACCCGGCGATGCAGATCGGACCCGCGCTTGGCTGGCTCCGCAATGAGTTGGGGCTGCACCGCTGGATGATCGTTGGTAACGACTACATCTGGCCCACCACTACCGCACGCTACGTCCGTTCATTGGCTCGCGAGCAAGGACTCACGATCCAGAGCGAGCATTACGCTCCGCTATGCACGCAGGACTACTCGGCGATCGTTGAACTCGTTGCGGCCGAACCGCCAGATGGCGTCCTGATGTTGTTGGTCGGACAGGATGCCGTCGCCTTCAACCGTGCCTTTCGCCGGTCAGGGTTGCACAGCGAGGTGGCGCGATTCAGCCCCATTGTGGATGAGAATGTCTTGCTGGCTGCCGAACCCGACGGTAACGAGGGCATGTTCGTCAGTGCAGGCTACTTCGACAGTCTTATGACGACCGCGGCGCTGGACTTCGCAGATTCCTATCACGCACGCTTCGGCAGTGGTTTTGCGGTTCCGCGGCTCAACAGCATCGGCGAATCGTGCTACGAAGCTCTGCTCCTCCTCAGGGAGGTCTTACGCCGACCCAGGTCCGACCACCAACTCGCGTACGAATCGCCCCGGGGTGATATCACGTTGAGTAGCAATCAAATTCGGCAAGACGTGTACCTCGCCGCGGCCAGCGGCTACGACTTCGACGTCATCTGTCGCTTGCCGTCCCCGACGCTAGGTTAATCGGCGATGGGTGACGCCCGCAGCGCCGACCCATCGGCGGGAATGCCGGCGCGACCAAGGTATGCAGCAGCCTCGGCGCGCAGACGTGTCGACTTGTCCACGCTCCAACGCAGCCGCTCAGACATCGCTTCTATCGAATCGCCGTGAATGAAGCTGCACACAACAGCAGCCTTAAGATGCTCGGGGCATGCTTCCAGGTAGGTCTTGACGGCGGTCCACGACACCGCCAGCGTCAACTCGCTGCGATCGGATTCCCGGTTGAGGAAAGGGCCGGCCAGGTTGCCAATTCGCGCCGAGAACGGCATACCGTGGTAGCGAAACACGTTGGGTTTGCCGAGCATCTGCAGGATGACATGGACGCCAAGCATCTCGGCGAAATCTGGATCGCCACCGTCACGGCAACCATAGGTGTATCGGACCGCGTCGCAGGTGTCCTGCAGGCGCTGGAGCCATTCTTGGTAGTCAGCGTCCAGTTGCTTCTGCGTCCCGGTGACCATCTGTGAATCACAACCCCCTTCGTAGTCGATACCCCCCGGGCTGAGCGCTACAGGAGTTGAGACAGCGGACACCGGCACGGAACGCGCTTCCCGCCGCGCACCCCTATGCGGCCGCTAGGAAATAACTACCAGATGGGAGGCTCTCATTCAAGAGGAATATGCACATGCTGGCGACCGTGGGGTGCGGCGACCGGGATACCCCCCGCACTCGCACACCGGCCGTGGGCAGTGCCGTGCCAACATCGTCACCGTTGTGCCGAATTAACGGCGGGTGTCCGTCTGAATATTCGCGTGTGCACGACCACCGCACATGCTCTGCCCACTTCAACTGTGCCGGTTGATGATTAGCGCTGGCGATCCCGCGGGGCGGTCTGCGCGAGCCCTGCAGTGAGGTGTGCGAGTTGTGCAGCGCTCCCCGAAGATTCGACGACAGTTGTCTGGATGCGTCGTTCGGCCGTCGCGCACTTTTCGGCAATGGCGCGGCCTCGCCGGGTCAGTGCAACCACGACCTTACGACGATCGAAGGGATCGGGTTGCCGCAGAACCAATCCCAAGCCGACAAGATGATCGATATGTCGTGTCGAGGAGCTGACGGTGACCGCAGACTGTTCCGCCAACGCGCTCATCGCCATGTATTCGGTGAGGCTCAGGGTCTGAATCAGGCGGAAGTGCTCTAAGGAGATGCCAACACTGTCCAGCGTCGGCCGAATCGCGGCGGCCAGTTCGTGTTCGAACCGCGCGAGCAGAAGCAGGAGGCCTTCAGACTGGGTCATCGAGTTCTGCTCCGCACAAAGGGAATCGCCTTGTCGGGACGAGTCACGGCAGGCACGAAGCACAATCTAACATGGGTTGGCTTCGCGTCCGGTCGAGCGCGCCGACACCCTCCGCGTACTGCCTGCGGCATCTGGGGAGCCGTATCGATCCCGTCCCCGGCTGAGGCGAGCGCCGGTCCACCACGCGGGTTACGCACACTTAACACAAGTGACACAGTACTGACTCCTGATACTGAAAATCTACCTGTACTCCCAAATAGAAATAAATGAAATGGGAAGTTTTCGGCTCACGCTGAATGGATTGAGTTCGATAACAGCTGTTCAAGCCCAAGAGAACCAGCGCGTGCAGTCCTTCTAGTTGAAGAGAGTGGGTTGATTGGCATGTGGCATGGAGACATTTCCTCCAGTCCGGACACCGTCGGTGTCGCCGTGGTGAACTACAAGATGCCGCGGCTACACACCAAGGCGGAGGTCCTGCAGAACGCGACACGAATCGCCGAGATGGTCGTCGGGATCAAGCAGGGCCTACCGGGGATGGACCTGATTGTGTTCCCGGAGTACTCGACGCAGGGAATCATGTATGACGAGGCCGAGATGTACGCGACGGCCTCAGCGGTGCCCGGCGAAGAAACGCAGATCTTCGCCAAGGCTTGCCGCGAAGCCAAGACGTGGGGAGTGTTCTCCCTGACTGGGGAACAGCACGAAGACCACCCGAACAAGCCACCGTACAACACCCTCATCCTGATGAACGATCAGGGCGAGATCGTGCAGAAGTACCGCAAGGTGATGCCGTGGACCCCGATCGAACCCTGGTATCCCGGCTCGGACACCTATGTCAGCACCGGCCCCAAGGGGATGAAGGTCTCTCTGATCGTCTGCGACGACGGGAACTACCCCGAGATCTGGCGTGACGTGGCCATGAAAGGTGCCGAACTCGTCGTCCGCGGCCAGGGCTACATGTACCCCGCCGCCGAGCAGACCGTTCTCATGGCCAAGGCCATGGCATGGTCCAACAACTGCTACGTCGCGGTGGCCAACGCTGCCGGATTCGACGGCGTCTACACCTACTTCGGGCATTCCTCCATCATCGGCTTCGACGGCCGCACCCTCGGAGAGACCGGCGCCGAGGAGTACGGAATCCAGTACGCCCAGCTGTCGGTCTCGGCGATCCGCGACGCCCGCAAGACCGGGCAATCGCAAAATCACCTGTTCAAGCTATTGCACCGCGGCTACACCGGCGTGCTGGCGGCCGGGGACGGCGACAAGGGGATTGCCGACTGCCCCTTCGACTTCTACAAGCTGTGGGTCAACGATGCCCAAAAGGCCCAGGAGAACGTCGAATCGTTTACGCGGGACACCATCGGAGTCGCCGAGTGCCCGGTCGGTCAGCTGCCCTATGAGATGGTGACCGAGGCGTGAGGGTCCCTCAACGTGTTGCGGTCCATTCTGCTCGGCCATGAGCATCGAAGATGCTCTGGGCCAACGGGTTCGGGGTCAATCCCACGCTGTCGCCGCGGTGGCGCGGACGCTATCCATCGCATCGGCGGGCCTCACCCCGCCGGAGCGGCCGCTGTCGGTGCTGTTGTTAACCGGGCCCACTGGTGTTGGCAAGACCTCCATGGTGCAGGCGGTCGCGTCCACACTGCGCGGCCGCCCCGATGACTTCTGTCGCATCGACATGAGTGCACTAGCTCAAGAGCATTACGCGGCGTCCTTCTCCGGTGCGCCGCCGGGCTATGCAGGCAGCAAGGAGGGGCACTCCTTGTTCGATCGCGACCGGATCGACGGCAATCCGATGCAAGCCGGGATCGTGCTGTTCGACGAGGTCGAGAAGGCTCACCCGGTGGTGTTGCGGGCATTGCTGGGCCTGCTCGACAGCGGGATGCTGCGACTCAGTGCCGGAACCGGCAGCATCGATTTCCGCAACTGCCACGTCTTCATGACGTCGAACTTGGGCAGCCGTGCACTGCTCGAGCAGGCCAACCGACGTTGGCGGCCGCGGTGGCGTACGCAGCGTTCGCCGGTGGCCGCGGCCGTCAAAAGCTTCTTCGAGCCTGAGTTCCTCAACCGCATCGACGAAGTCATCGAATTCGTCCCCCTGACGCCAGCCGTCGCGGCCGAGATCATCGACATCGAGATCGGCCGCGTCGCCGCGGCATTGGCCCGTCGCGGCATCGACCTGACGGTGTCGGGCGAGGCGCGTCATGCCCTGGTCGACACCGGCTTCGACCGCGAGTTCGGTGCACGCGCACTGCACCGGACGGTACGGACCAAGCTCCTGGGCCCCCTGGCCTCGGCGACCAGCAAGGCCTCTGACGCACCACGGCCTCAGGCGATCGCCGTGGATCTCACGGCGGGTGGCGCCCTCGTGTGCCGTCGCAGCGAGGAAGTCTCGGCAAAGGAGGCGAAGACCCGAAACTCCGTGTGCGCCTGAGCACGCGTCTACCAGAGCATTCCGTCGACGGCGGGATCCGCATCACCTCATGACAACGAAGACCCGAGAGGAACACCATGTCTGCCAATGGACACGACCACGGACACGACCACAGTCACGCTCCCTGCGACAGCGAGAGCGCAGGATTGACCACCGACACCGCCCGCATCGAGGCGCTCATCTCCGACGGGGTGCACCGCATCGGTGACCACGAAGGGCCGTTCTCCCTGCACGTCCTGGGAATCGGGAAAACCGGCGCCAACATCGTCCAAGCGATCCTGGAGGCATACCCGGGCAGCGGCGAGACGGTGCCCGTCAACGCTCTGGCGATCGACATCGGCGACGCCGAACTGGCCCCTGTCCGCAAGGCCGGCGAGGCCACACCGGACGCGGTCACCGTCGACACGGCCGACATCCCCGCCCTGGACAACGCAACGTTGTTCTCCGGACTTCGCCGCTACCGGGAGTTCCTCAAGACCGAGTACCCGCGCTACTACTGGAACCCCAACTACGAGCCATGGCTGCCCAATGACTTGGAGATTCCGGCCGCCGGCGAGCACTTCCCACGCTCCGTGTCCAAGGGCCTCTACGGCGTGGACTACTACACCGGAGGCCCCGTCGCGACCGCCTTGGATGGTTTCGCCGACAAAGTGATGGCCAGCACCGAGACGCCGCTGGTGATTATCGCCTTCTCCATCGTCGGCGGCACCGGCAGCGGCATCGTCGTCGAACTGGCCCGGCACCTGTCCAACATTCGGCTGGGACGCCGGGCGCTGGTGCTGGGCCTGGGTGTGCTGCCTTCGACCTCCGATGCCGACGAACTCAACGACGGCCGGGCCTTCATCGCGCTCAACGAATTGGACTGCATGGTCGATGCGGACAAGAACAAGGGCGTGATGGCGGTCTGGGGCGATTTGTACAAAAATCCGTTCACTGCAGGCTTTTTCGCCGTGCCGCAGGATGCGGCCGTCCAGGCCGAGGGCAGCCTCGACGCGGCGCACGCAGCGATCGACACCGGCATCGCCGACTTCCTCCTGCGCGACGGCGGCACTCACCTCTATGAGTCGATCAAGGGGCTGAATTGGATGAACGTTCCCGCCAACGCTTGGCACCCGGCCACCCGCGGAGATCAAACCGACAGGTGGATCAACCTGCTCTGCGTCGGCGCCAAGCCTGGCGAACCGCTGATCACCACGGAGCTCAGTGCCACTGCGGAACCGGAGTTCGCCGAGATTCGGCTCTTCGGCACCGATCAGGCCACCGCTGATGGCGCCTTCGGAGACCTCGCCGCGACGGTGTCGCCCACGGTGGGACCCAATGTGCTCAGCTTCCCCGCCTCCGGAGTCCCCGCGGTCACGGCGTTCATTCCACGGCTGAGCAAGCTGGGCTTGAGCCTGTTCCTCCCGGCCCGCGAAGGCTATGACGCGATGGATTGGGAATCCAAGCTGATGCGCCACTCCTGGCTGCTGGATCTGGGCGTGCTGCTGTGTGAGCCGTCCACCCGCTTCGAGGGTGTCGGTGGCGAATGCCTCCTGGGTTGCGCCTGCTGGGTGGTCGTCCCCCATGCCGCCATCCGTGGTGACGTCGTCGAGATCGTGTCGGTGTGATGAGCACCCCCACGACGTTGGATTGGCCTGCGGCCGTGGCCAAGTACCACGACGGCGCCGACGTCGACACGTTGCCGGGCGGGGCCAAGATCACCGTGAGCGGAGCCGACGACGAACGCATCTACGTCAAGCACCGACTGTGGAGTGCCTCCTTGCAGCGCGTCAACTTGGAGAAGGCCGTCGGGATGGTCGCCGCTGGCTCGATGTCCAAAGTGGCGACCGAATTCATCGACCAGTACCGCACTGTCATCGCCGACGAGCGACCCACAGTCGCTGCCACAGTCCTCAAGGACCTCGGTTACCTCGTTTAGAAAGAAGGGCACTACCATGGCTGAACTCTCGCTATACCACAGCTCCTCGGGCAAGCAAGCGCCGCACTGCATCAACGTCGTCGGCCTCGGCAAGGCCGGTGCGCAGCTCATCGATGCGTTCCTGCGCACCGGGGAGATCGAGGACATGCTCGAAGACCCCCGGGCCCGCTTCACCGCACTCGCCATCGACATTGGTGACGGCGACATGCGCCAGATGGAGCAGTACGCCGACTCCTTCTACTCGCGTCTGACCGATCGCGGCATCCCGACTGAACGCGCCCAAATCCGCACGGTCAGCCTGGAGATCCCCACCGCCGACGAACTCGCCGAGAGCATGGGACGCTTTCCGCAGTTCCTCGGCAAGGAATTTCCGCGGTTCGACTGGCAGCACGCCGACCAGCCGGCCTTCACCTCCTGGTTGGGCACCGACACAATGCCCACCAGCAAGAAGAACTACGTCGGGCAACTGGAAGTGCCCTCAGCAGACGAACACGTCTCCCGGTCACTGGCCAAAGCGATCTATGGTCGCGCTTACTACGACGGGGACCGCCCGCTCTACCAGGAACTGCGGGACTTCGCCGACAGCATCGACGACACTGGCCTGCCCTGCCTGGTTTTCGTCGCCTTCGGCATCGGCGGCGGCACCGGCAGTGGAATGGTCGTCGATCTGGCCCGGCACTTGTCCACGGGTGCGCTGGGACGGCGGGTGCCGGTCGTTGGTATCGGTTTCCTGCCGTGCAGCGGGGATCCGGGCTATCAGCGCGGGGCCTCGGTGTACACCACGCTCAACGAGCTGGACTGCATGCTCGACGAGGTGAAGAACGACCACATCACTTCCATTTGGGGGGACATGTACAAGAACCCGTTCACCGGTGGGTTCATGGCCGTGCCTCAAGAGCAGTCGTGGCAACGCCTGCACCGCTACACCACGATCAAGAAGGGGGTCCTTCCCGAGGTTCGCCATCAGCAGGCGATGCACGTCACCAACAAGTTCGTCGACGACTCGCTGGCCCGCTACATCGTCGCGGATTATGGACGAGAGATCTTCCGCGTCCTGCGGCCCGGAGGGTTCACCGGTGCACCCCATGAGCGGATCAGCTTCGGCGCGCACAATTTCACCGTGTTCAACATCGCCAAACTGATGCATCCCGGCGTAGAAGTTTTGCCTGGCGAGCCGATGAGCAAGTGGCGCAGGACCATTCAAGATTGGGTGGAGTACATCCCGCGTTGGATGGGCATTCGAGAAGGATTCAAGACCGAATATCTGGAGGCGCATACCTTCTCGGCCCGCAACAAGTGGAACCCGTCCCTACAGGCAAAGCTTGAAGAGGTGCTGTCGCGGTACCTGCTCCCCGGCGAGGACGGATTCCTGTTCACGTCCAAGGGCGAGTTCTTCGACGAGCTGACGCTCTACACCAACATAATCGTGCCCGGAGTCGCCAAGGCAGACCTGACCGCGTTCGCCGAGGCACGCGATCTCTACAACGCCATCCCCGACATCGAGAAGGTCGCCGCCAGCTCCTGGCTGCTGGAACTGGGGATCGTGCTTTCCGAACCCTCCGACCAGTTCGAAGGCATGACGGGCAAAGCCCTGCCGGGCTCTGTCGGATGGAACACCGGGATCACCACCGCCACCTTGGCCGGTGCTGATTTACCCGCCACCGCAGTCGAATACACCAACTTCGTGATGACTGCACCGATCAACACCGTCGTCCCGATCGACATCGTCGTCCCCACCCCCTGATCAACTCCGTGATCAGGGCACGTCAAAACGTCCGGAAAGGACACCCAAGATGACCAGTCCCCACCTGTCCGCAAAAGCGGTTCCCGCCGTCAACCTGTCCGCGCTCAGCGCCGTCCTGTGGCTGTCGTTGACAGCATTCTTGGCGTTGATGGCGCTCTACTTCATCGGCCTGGATCAGGGTGCGACGTCACTGTTCGGCAACGACACCCACATCCACGAGTTCGTCCACGATGGACGTCATCTCCTCGGATTCCCCTGCCACTGAACCTGATACGGAGACCGGACACATGGAACGACACATCATCGGGCGCGGGCTACTCGCCGGCGCCCTGGGCGGGGCGGCGGCTATTGCCTTCGCGCGGGTTTTCATCGAACCGGTGATCACCCGTGCCATCGGTTACGAGGACGGCCTTGGCGAGGTTCACGAAGCGGTTCACGGCGGCCACGAACACGGCGTGGAACTGTTCACCCGTGCCGTGCAGGCCAACGTGGGAATGAGCTTTGGCGTACTGGGCTACGCACTGGCGATGGGCGCCCTGTTCGCCGTGGGCTTCAGAGTCCTCTACGGCCGAGCAGGTAGCCTTTCGGCCCGCACGACGTCGGTGTTGCTCGCTGCGGCGATGTTGGTATCGCTCTGGGTCGTCCCGGCTTTGAAGTACCCGCCCAACCCGCCGGCGACCAGCCTGGCCGAGACCATCCAGCAACGGACGATGCTCTACCTGCTCATGGTCGTGCTGTCCTGCACGCTGATGGTGGCTGCTGTCTACCTGGGACGACGACTCGCACCACGGCTGGGCAGCTGGAACGCTACCCTCGCGGCCGCGGGTGCTTACATCGTCGCTGCAGGGATTGTGATGCTGATCCTGCCCAGCATTGATGAGACACCAGGTCCGCTGCGTGACGACGCGGGTGTCATCCTCTACCAGGGATTCCCAGCAGATGATCTCTACCAGTTCCGCTTGCTGAGCCTGGGCACGCAGGTGGTGATGTGGACGACGATCGGACTGGTCTTCGCCAGTCTCGTCGGCCGCATCTTGGACAGCCAACAGCCAAGGCGGCTACACGTCCCAGCCTGAGGATTCGCCGCGTGCCGCCATCGCACAACCGCCGAAGATGGCGGCACGCGGATCCACTGCCCGCTCGAAGCGTCACTACGCCCGCATGGCCGCCACGTCGCCGGATAGGCCGAATGACACCCGAATAGTTCGATCGCCTTAAACAGCGTGCGGCATAAGGCTACTGAGAGCTAAGGGGGGCACCCTGCCGATGAGACAGCCGTGGTAACTATTTCGCCGCACGTCGGTCACGCCAATGAACTACCGGTCGACTACGAGGTCCTGGATCTCGGAGACGTCACGCTGCAGCATGGTGCCACGCTGTGCGTCGGCAAACCTCGCCCCGCATCGCGGCAGTGAAAGCGCGCCTCCAGAAGCAACGTCGTACAAGGGGTTGGGCACGAAACGGTTAGCCATTCGACACGCCGGGGCAACACAAAGAGCCCACCTGATTAGGGCGACGACCGGGCATTGAGGTGACACTAGGCGTCATCCGTCATCTGCACTCGGTGACTGTCCGAGGCTGCCCCAAAACTCATGGATAAGGGCTATTATTCATCACTGCGGCAAGTGAGACACGTTGCTCTGCAGCTTCTTTCGTCGCGCGACTGTTCCACTCCAGGTACGGTCGCCACTGTCGCGGGCGACTCGGTGGTCGACGCCTCACCGCCGAGCGACCGGCATGCGTCTTAAATCAGCACCACTGTGCTGTTCTAGGATCCGCCACCGAGTTGAGAAAACCGGATCCCCCACTTCGATGAGAATCGTGCAAACCTGCAGCTGGAGGTGTCGGCTTCCGCCATCATCGTGGAGAACCGACACTGGCGCAGTCGCCGCCCGCCAACCGCACCGTCACCGACGCCCTGACCGTTGACGCGGTCAGGGACGTTGCCTGGCGCATCGATCACCACGGCCGGCGGCGGATGATCACAGTAGGGCTCTACGGGCGGGTGAAGGTGCGGGCGTATCTGGATCGCACCACGATGCCCGGTGTGTCCTACGGGGCGGTGGGTCGTGCAGTGAAGGCGTTGAGGCTAAACGGTATTCGACGTTCGACGGGAGTCCGCAAAACGATCCCGTCTGCGGACGGGATCCGTGCCGGCGATTTGCTGAATCGGCAGTTCCACGCCGATGAACCCAACCGGGTGTGGGTAACTGACTTCACCTATGTCCGAACGTGGGCGGGTGTACGTGGTGTTCATCGTCGACGTGTTCTCGCGGCGAATCGTGGCCTGGCATGCCTCGACGAGCAAGGAGGTCAGCCTGGTCACCACGCCGCTGCGGATGGCGTTGTGGCAACGCGACCACGACGGCTACCCGGTGAAATATGGTGAGCTGATTCATCATTCGGACGCAGGGTCGCAATACACGTCGATTCGGCTGACTGAGCGGCTCTCACTGGAACACGTCGCGGCGTCGATCGGATCGGTCGGCGATGCCTACGATGACGCGTTGATCGAGTCAGCGAATGGTCTCTACAAGACCGAGTGCATCCGCACCACGATCTTCCACGCCGGACCCTACAAGACCGTCGCTGACGCCGAGTTCGCGACCGCGGCCTGGGTCGACTGGTGCAACAACAGCAGGCTGCATTCCAGTATCGGACTGCTCCCACCCAGAGAGTTCGAGACCATATCACTACGCTGCCCTCAAACCCGAGGAACAGCCCACAATGGAAGCGGCACGAAACCTCCGGTGATTCAAGCAGCGCCGGGCGAGGTACCTGCCCAAACCCCACCTGCAGCTCGATCGGCGGGAACCACAGATCGCACTGGGCGATCTCCCGGCCACATACGTCGTTCGGCCTGCCGGATCCGGCGGCAGATACACCGGGCGCAACTCGGCGACCCGTTCTTTGAACACCGTCAACCCGCGGTCCCAGCCGATCCGCTCGGCGATCACCGTCGCCGGCATCCGCGGATAGCTCTGCAGCAGTTCGCGAATGCGTGGCTCGACCTCGTCGACGATCGACCCCGCCGGGGTGCGTTCGTACTTTGGCGGCGCGCCCGAGGCGATCGCCGCCCGAACCGTGTTCTCGAAATGCCCAGCACCCGCACGATCGCCTTGATCGGCAGCCCCTCCGCACGATGCAGCCTGCGGATCTCAGCCCAGTCCTCCACGGATAACACCCCTTCAATCTCCCTCGGTGCGGTAGGCCGAGGATCAGTCGCAGGGGGTCAAAATTCAGACGTCGACACGGAGGGGTTATCTTTCAGGCGTCGCCGACACCGATCGGGTCCCCGAACACCGCCTCGTCGAAGTTGGCGAGGCACTCTGACCGACTTGCTCATCGAACGCGCCACGCGGTCGCACGTGAGGCCAGAACTGAGGCGTCTTCGCTTTCTTGACACGAGACAGCTTGGCAAGGATTCGCAACGAGTGTGGGTCTTTGCGTCGATCTGCCGGTCGTCACCGAGGGTGCACAGGTTCCGCGTGTGGCGGTGGGGTTCGACGGTGCACCAACGATGGATGATAGAGATCACTGCGCAACGGAAAGAGATCAACCGGAGAGCCTGAGGCGCATCTGTTGGGCACCGAGGTCGCGGTGGGCATTGCGGGCCCGATCGGGACCGGGATCCAGCTGCTGCTAGTCGCCTAGCAGAACCGAGACTTCGGGATGAGACTTGGCCCCGCCGATCCCGGGGGGGTGGGGCGGCAGGGCCAAGTCGACATCGGAGGGCCACTGGGGGAATCGCCCTCTAGCTACGAGCGTAGACGAGCTGTGTGGTCGCCGGACCGCAATGATGTTCCGGAAAGCGAGCTGTCAGGGAATTGTTGGAGGCGCTGAGGTTCAGCGCCTCCAACAGGAACCTGACCATTGAACCCCGACGCGGTTGGTGATGGAGACCCATTTCACTTCGGTTGTCGCTATCGCAGGTCGCTTAACGCCAAGGCGCGGATCCGCCCCACCCGCCCCCGGCGTTCCGTCCGACGGCAGAAGACGCCCAGGGCTAAGCGGTATCAAGGACTAACCCACCGCGCGCACAAGACCGCACAGTGTTCTGATCGTGCCGCACCTCGTCGGACTGATCCCCGGCGCTGACCTCACCCCAGCTGCTCGGTCACGGCCGCAGCCGTGCTGTCGGTGGCCGCCGCGGTGGGATGGACTGACTTGCAGAACAGCGAGGTGGCCACAGCACGCCCATGTGCTGACCGCGACCGTGCTCGCGCTCCCCGCCATCGTCGACGTTGTACAGATGCCCCTTCCCATGACGCCGGCCCGAGCCGCCATCCCGCCCAGGTGCAGGACCGTCGTGGAGGCCTCAGCGGTGCTTGCTCAAGTTGGAGATCGGACACTTGGCGGAGCGATTCACGGGTTCGTTGTTCGACGAGCGCGTCGATCTACATGGATGCGGCCATCTCGGCGCGTGCAAGCAAGGTAGGCAAACCTAGCGGTACGGCCTCAACCCCGGCGGTACCTCTGTCCGTATCGTCGCAGGCGTCGTTGTCAGACGATTGGAGGCAGTCACCGAGAGGTGAGCGGCGCCTCGGGTCGCCATCCTGGTGGGGCGAAGACGTGAGCCAGTCTGTGGCGCCAGGTGTGGGCGTGGCGCACATCGGTCAGGATGCGCCCATACTCGCCATACTGGAGTTGGAGGATCCCGCCTTCGGACGCGGTCTTTTCGTAGAGCCCATATTCGGGATAGCAGTTCCCATCGACGAGCGTTCCGAATATGCGGTCCCAGACGATAAGAATGCCGCCGTAGTTCTTGTCTAGGTGCTCGGGTCGGCGACTGTGATGGATGCGGTGGTGGGCTGGAGTGTTGAATACGAACTCAACGGGCCGCGCGAGGGTGCCCACGAGTTCGGTGTGCAAGAAGAATTGATAGATCATGTTGAAGCCGTAGGCAACGTAGATCGTCCACGGCGCAAAACCCAACAGCGGCAGCGGAAGCCAAAAGATGGCTTCCGTCCACGGGTTCCACTTCAGCCTCACGGCGGTGCTGAAGTTGAAGGTCTCACTGGAATGATGCGCTTTGTGCCCGGCCCACCCGATCCGCACTCGATGCGAGAACCGGTGATTGCAGTACCAAGCCAGGTCCACCGCGACGAACAGGACCAGCCAGGTCAGCCAGGAATCGGTGGGTAGGTGCCACGGTGCCCACTCAGCCCACACGAAGGAAAACAGCAAGAGTGTGACCACTTTGAAGAACAACAGGAACGCCAGCGAGACAGCACCGATGTGAATGCTCGCGCGCGTGTCGTTCTTGACGTACCCAGCGGATGGTCGGCTCTCGCGGCTCAGCGCCGCGGCTTCGATGGCGATGACCACGCCGAACATGGGGAGAGCGTAGAGTATCGGATTCTGCATGTGGTTCCACAGTTGATCTATGAGATTCATCGTCTAGTCGCCCATCGTCGTCGAGCCTCGCCCCGCCCTTCGGATCAAGGCCCGGCCGGATCCCCACCGGCCGCCCAGCAGGCGACGCATCTGGTCAGCCTAATTGGTTGCCGTCGAGCTGCTGCATTGCGGCGCTGACCCAAAGTGCTGGGGTGACCTCACAGTGGCTGGCGAGTGTGCGGAGGACGTAACGCGTTCGTCAGAAGCCACGACCACCTGCCCTGCACAGCGGGTAGCTCCCCCTTGCGGGTACTACCAACGACGATCAACCGGTTTCGGCGTCCCTCGACCACAGCACGACGCATGCCGTTGGACGCGCGGGCTCTCATCGCGTCTGAGACGAACGCCTCTGGTTCGTCACGAAGTTACTGCGTGATCCCGTTGCGGGTGTAGTCATTACCGCAGGTGGGTATATGGATTACGGTGCCCCCAGACCCTCGGTGCAGCGGTGTTTTCGTGACGTCGACGGAGGGATTCAAGGGGCATGTCGGGTGATTGTCCTAACCGCGGTTTCCATTCTGGGTGTGCCGCGCACGGCGACCGATTTGGGCCAGCAGACCTAGAGGCCGCTGTACGGGGGATCGGTCTCGCCCCGGCATTTCAGCCGATTGTCACCATCCCCGACGGGGTAGTGGTGGGTTTCGAAGCCTTGGCTCGGTGGCCATCGGCGGCGGGTTTGAGCCCACAGGTGGTCTTCGACAACGCGAAGGCGACCGGCCGTGTCGATGAGCTTGATCGGCTGTGCATCGACACCGCCATCACCGGCGCACTAATCGGTCAGGTAGGCCGAGATCCGTTGTTGTGCATTAACCTTGAGCCGACCAGCGTGACGGCTTCCGCTGAGGAGAACGCGATACTGCAGCGCGGGCGTACTGAACTGCAGGTGATGTTTGAGTTGACCGAACGCAGTCTGCTGAGTCATCCGCATGTGCTGCTGGCCACGGTAGCCGCGATGCGTGAGCAGGGTTTCACCGTGGCCCTCGACGACGTGGGCGCGCATCCAGACTCGATGGCGTTGCTCGACGTGATCTCCCCTGACGTGATCAAGCTCGATCTGGGGTTGGTGCAGTCTCAACCGGACGACGAGCAAGCCCGAACGTTGTCGGCGGTGCTGGCGCATCACGAGCGGACCGGGGCGGTGATATTGGCCGAGGGAATCGAAACCGACGATCACTTGGAGCAGGCATTGGCCGTGGGCGCCACCTTGGGCCAGGGGTACAAGTTCGGGCGACCAGGTCCGCTCGATCAGCACCCACGAGCCACTGGATGGTCACCACCGGCCCGGGCCCAGCGCCCCACCCTTTCTTCGGGGTCGCCGTTCGACTTGGTGCAAAATCACGCACTGCTGCGCACGGGCCGCAAGCACACCTTGACCGCGTTCTCACGTCACATCGAAAGCCAAGCCCGCCACGCCCCCGACCCGCCCATTCTGCTCACCGCCTTGGAACGCGCCCAGCACTTCACCGGTCGCACTCGTCGGGACTACCGCGTCCTCGCTGCACGCTCGCCGCTGGTCGCGGTCTTCGGCCAAAACCTGCCCAACGACCTCGGACTCGGGATACGCGGAGTGGCGCTCGACCCCGCCGACGCGCTGGTCGCGGAATGGATTGTCCTCACCCTCGGACCGCACACCGCGGCGGCCTTGATCGCTCGCGAGCACGACGACAACCTCAAGCACGCCCGCGAAGGCGACCGCCGATTCGACTTCGTCATCACCTACGACCGCGCCCTGGTGACCGCCGCCGCATGCAACCTTCTCGATCGCATCGAGTGAGAATCCATCCCGTTTGGATGGCGCAAAGCACGCACCACACTGCGCACTGGCGTCGAACGCCTTAACCCCGCACGCCAGGAAATGATCGCGACGATCACCACCCAGAACCACGACATCGGCTCGGCATGGCGGCTCAAAGAACAACTCCGCGACCTGCTCCGTGCGTCTCAGCGTTACGTGGGACCATCTCGCTAACGGTGTTTCCGGCGTTTTTCATCAATAGGTTTCGGCTGCCGGGAATCGGTGGGCGAAGGTTTCGTGCGCGCAAGGAAAGTGCCGAATTACGTGGACAGGGGTTTTTGAGATAGGCAGCGGCCTTCTTCGCCTCCGAACAGAACCGGTAGAGATGTATCGGGTGATCGAGGAGCAGAAGGCCGCATTCGCGATCGTGCGGATAGCCGGGCTGCTGGGGGTGTCGGGGTCGGGGTTCTACAAGTTGCGTGCCGCCCAGGCAGCGGGGCCCACGCCGGCCCAGCAGCGCCGTGCAGCCATCGACACGAAGGTCAAGGGGTTCCTATCAGGTGTACGGTGCACCGCGGATCCTGGCCGATTTGCGGGAGGACGAAGAGGTGATCTCACGCAAGACGGTTGCGGCCTCGATGCGCCGGCAACGCCTGGCCGGGATCAGCCCGCGCCGGTTCACCCCGGTCACCACCGTGGTCGACCTGGACGCCCACCAACCCAAAGACCTGGTGGACCGTCGATTCGACCGCGGTGACCTCGACAAGGTCTGGACATCGGACATCACGTACTTGAGCACCGGTGAAGGGTGGCTGTACCTCTGTGCGGTCCGCGACGGCTGCTCGCGGCGGGTCCCGGGGTGGACCGTGGAGGACCACATGCGCACCGACCTGGTGGAGTCCGCGTTGTCGATGGCGCTCACCATGCGCGGGCGCCTACCGGGGCAGGTCATCTTTCACGCCGACCGCGGCACGCAATACACCTCCGGGCAGCTCGCCCGGTTCGCCTGCCGCCACGACGTGGCCCAATCAGTCGGCCGCACGGGGTGTGCCGGGACAACGCCCAGGCCGAACCCTTCTGGAGCACACTGAAATCGGAGTTCTACCATCGATACACCTGGCCCACCAAGAAGACTGCTAGGCTCGCAGTCGGCGACCGGATCGAACGGATCTACAACCGCCAAGGACGGCACTCCAAGATCGGCATGATCACCCCGGTCGACTTCGAGAACCGCCACACTCAGATGGCACAAGCCGCCTGACCCCGTGTCCACCATCCGGGGGCAACCTCACATCATGCAGCGCGGCAAGCATGGAGGCTTCCGCTAGCCATCCAACAGTAGGCCGAGCGACCACACTAGGTATATCTTACTGAACTCAGAATTCGCGTAGAGATCCGCGGCGGTCGTTTGGGTAGTCACCGTTCACCCAGGTGGTGTTGTCATCTCGCTCATAGCGATTGGTTGATTGATAGTGGCTACGTCATCTCATCCGCGAAAGCGACGATGAGACCGTCTCGCAGCGGCGTGGGAAACCGGGAAAGCAAGTGCTCGCGGATGGCCTTTGCGTGCGCGGGGCGCGCCAGCTCCAATTTGTGCCGACCTGATTTCGTTATCGTCACCAGTGAAGTCGTTGGGGCTACAGCAGAGCGTGTCAGCAGCTTGCGCGCAGTCATGCGGGTGATCTGATGTGACAGACGACTTTTGTGCCAGCGCATTGATTCAGCGAGATCTGATTGCCGCATCTCACCACCGGCCAGGTCCAATCGGTCGAGTACTCCGAATTCTGGACCGGTGATGTCGGCAGCGTCGGCGATTGCGCGTTCGAGGGCACGCACGACGACATCGGATCCGATCTTGAATGCATGCCACACTCGAAGCTCTTCTGGGGTCAAACAGTCCATGGCGCCCAGCCCTCCTGCTTAGTGTCAGTGACAACCTGCAGAGGTAATGCCGGTCGCCGCGCCAACCGTAACCCGAGAATCGTGCGCGACTTTCTCGCCAACGCCCGATCACGTGAGACACGCCGAAATTCGACGATCCGTCACTTCGAGGTGGGGCGTCGTCCACCAAAGTCGTGTAGACCATGCCGCGGACCCCCCACCTTGACTACTGAGAAACACCCCCGGTGTGCCCAGCAGCGGCCAGTCGCATCTAATCGCGCACCCAGGCTCGGCCGGGGGTTGCATTGGTCACGGCTCATATCGCCCCTGGTTGTCATGACGACCAACAAAACGCTACGGTGGTTGTCATGACAACCCTTGAAGAAGAACGGCCTACGGCACTGGTTACGGGCGCTTCCGGTTATCTGGGACGCGCGATTGCTCGAAGGCTCGCTCACGACGGATTCGCCGTGGTGGCCCAGTATTCGAGCAATCGCCAGTCCGCCGAGGCCCTCGTCGACGCCATTGTTCGCGGCGGCGGCGCCGCGATCAGCGTGCAGGCCGATGTCACCGACTCTGACTCGTTCTCATCTGCTTTCGAACACGGTCGCCAGGTCTTCGGTGGCATCGACGTCCTCGTCAACAGTGCTGGTGTGGCCACATCGGGCTTGCTAGCCGCCGCCGGCGAGGAGGACTTTCAGGAGATCTTGGGTGTGAGCGCGTTGGGCACGTTTCACGGCATCCGCTTTGCCGCCGCTGGCATGCGCGACAACGGACGGGTCGTCAACCTGTCCACGACCTCAGTGGCCGTCACGACTCCGGGAATGGGGCTGTACATGGCCGCGAAGGCGGCCGTCGAGACGCTGACGCGCTCTGCAGCCAAAGAGCTTGCCACCCGTGGCATTACGGTCAACGCAGTCGCTCCCGGTGCGATCGAGTCGCCAATGTTCGCCCGCGGCAAGACTGACCAACAAATCGCCGAGTTCACCCGCTCGCACCCTGCGGGCCGCCTGGGTGACGCTGACGACGTGGCGGCCGCGGTGGCACTTTTGGTGAGTCAAGACGCGGCCTGGATTAGCGGTCAGGTCGTCCGCGTGAACGGAGGTGTGGCGTGATTGCATCCAGCGTCGCGCTGTGCTCCCCAGCCCAAGTCAGTTGACATGACGACATCGACGGGCTTCATCACGACCCACTTACCTCCGCACTCCGGCGCCGGCCGGGTCGCACTGGTCACGGGTGGAACGCGGGGTATCGGCAAGGAAGCGGCCCGCAACCTGGTGGCATCCGGGGTCACGGTGGTGCTGGCTGCTCGAGGCGAGGACGAAGGTCGACGCGCGGCCGACGAACTCTCTCGCGCGGGGGGAGCTGGCGGTCGCGCCCTATTCCACTCGCTAGATCTCGCTGAACCAGAATCGATCTCGCGAATCTCGGCATTCGTGCAGCAGGAATTCGACCGCCTCGACATTCTGGTCAACAACGCCGCCCTCGGCAAGCTCCCCAGGCCTGCGTTCGACGTCACTGCCGCGGACATGCGGCAGGTCTTCGAAATCAACGTCTTCGCCGTCGTCGCGCTGACCGAGGCCGTTTTGCCACTGTTGGAACGCTCCGACGCCGGGCGCGTCGTCAACGTCTCCTCCGAGCGAGGCTCGCTGGGTGAGGGTGCGGTTGCCGACGGCATGCGCACGGCGGCAAGGGTCACCGCCGAACCGGGGTCGATGGCTTACCGCGTCGCCTTCGTGACACAACCCAACATGGCGTACTCCACCTCGAAGGCCGCACTCAACGCCGTCACTCAGCACTTCGCCTACCAGTTTGAGGCCACGGGGAGCCGCGTCCGAATCAACTCAGCCGCACCCGGACACTGTGCCACCGAGTTCAACGACTTCACGGGCTACCGCACCCCCCAGGAAGGTGCCCGCATCATCTCCGCACTCGCTCTCGCCGCCGAATCACCCAACGGTGGCTTCTTCGCCGACGAAGGCCCCATCACGCTCTGAGCGTGGCCAGACGTCCCCGCGGTGCGTCGCCGGCGGCCTAGCTCAGCCGATCACGTTCGTGTCGGCCATTTCTCGTCCTGTGATCAAAATCAGACGCACCGCCGCCCGACGTACTCGGCGATGGCAGCTCCGGCATAGGGAGAGTAGTCAAAGCTCAACGCGAACGCGGATCGGGCTGCTCATCTCCCGCTGCATTGTCCGGCGCGTGAAGCCAACAGATTGGCGCAAGCGAACAAGGGGCGCGCGCCGGTTTTCGCCAAGCTGGGTGACGAAGCCGTTCACCACCCATCCACCCTCCCAGGAGTGCACATCATGGACCTCGTCCAACCCATTCACGACCCCGCTCAGGTGCCCGATCGCTACGACTACGTGGTGGTGGGCGCCGGATCGGCGGGCTGCGTCCTCGCCGCCCGACTGTCCCAAGACCCGGCGGTCCGCGTTCTACTGTTGGAGTCCGGTCCTGCCGATACGCGACCCGAGATCGCCATCCCCCCTGCGTGGCCCACGCTGTGGGGTACCGACGTCGACCACGCCTACCAGACGGTGGCCCAACGAGGCACGGCGGGGCTCGCGCACCCGTTTCCGCGCGGTCGCACACTGGGCGGCAGCAGCAGCATCAACGCGATGATCTACCTTCGCGGGCATCGCAACGACTTCGACGGCTGGGCCGCCGCGGGCTGCACGGGATGGGACTACGACTCCGTGCTGCCCTACTTCAAGCGCATGGAGACCGTCAGCGGCCGCGACCCGCGGTACCGCGGGGTAG
>NZ_MVOC01000075.1 GCF_002043095.1 Mycobacterium sp. AT1
GCGCAGGCGGCGGACTCCACCCGCGACCACGACTCCACCGCGGAGGCACCCGAGGTACCGACCGCGGTGGCCACCAACGATTCGAACATACAAGCGACTCTACCGCCGCACGCCGACGGGCAACAGATCATTCCACCAGCCTGTGGATAACTCCAAACAGTCAGTGCCGCATGCCAATTGCTAGACAGTCTTGACGGTCCCGCCCACCTCGATGTCGGCGCCGACCACCGACGCCGCGGCTTCGGAGACGCCCGAGGGGAATGCCGCCCAGTGAATCCATCAGCGTCTGCAAGGCGGCTTCCTCATCCGTTCCCGCCGCTCTGGCGATCATTGCGACGAGCGCGTCCGCAGGGCCGCCTTGGCCGGGGCGTATCCCAGCGTGCCGTCATACAGGGGCCCTGTATGGACCCACGTGCACGATCGCACCCGACCCGGCGGCGATCCCCGCCGGCGCCAACGCACGGTCCAGCCGTACCGCACCCAGCAGATTCAGACGCCGCGAATCCACCTGAGGGAGAAAATGATTCGCCCGCCACGTGGATCAGGATTTGCGCACAGCCGCCCCGTCGGGAGTGGTGACGTCGGCCGTTCAGATTCATGCTCGTGTGACCACCGTGAGGTCTCCCCCAGCAGGAGGGTCAAACGCCGGGTGGGAAGTTCTCGATCCAGTGCCGCGCGACGTCGACTCTGCGCGCAACCCAGACCCCGTCGTGCGCCTGCACGTGGTCGAGGAACCGGCCCAGCGCGGCGGTCCTGGCTGGCCGGCCGACGAGCCGACAGTGCAGGCCCACCGACAGCATCTTCGGAGCCCCGGACGCACCCTCGGCGTACAGCACGTCGAACGCGTCACGCAGGTAGGTGAAGAACTCGTCGCCGGAGGGAAAGCCGCTGGCGGACACGTACTTCATGTCGTTGGTGTCCAACGTGTACGGCACGACGAGGTGGTCCTTGCCCGCGACCGTCGTCCAATACGGGAGGTCGTCGGCGTAGGAGTCCGAGTCGTACAGGAAGCCGCCGTGGTCGACGACGAGCCCGCGAGTCCGAGGGGAATCCCGACCGGTGTACCAGCCCAGCGGCGCCTGGCCGGTCAACTCCGTGAGGATGCGGACCGCCTCGGCCATGTCGGCGCGTTCGACGTCCGCGTCGACGAGCTGGTAGCTCCGCCACTTCAGGCCGTGGCAGGCGATCTCGTCTCCGCGTGCCAAGAAGGCCGCCACCGCCTCGGGGTTGCGCGCCAGTGCCGTCGCGACACCGAAGATGGTCAGCGGTAGTCGACGGTCGTCGAACATTCGCAGCACCCGCCACAAACCGGCCCTAGAGCCGTACTCGTAAAGTGACTCCATGCTCATGTGGCGATTCGGAAATGCCTGTGCGCCAACGATTTCGGACAGGAACGTCTCAGATGACTCGTCCCCGTGCAGGACGTTGTTCTCGCCGCCCTCCTCGTAGTTGAGGACGAACTGCAGGGCGATGTTGGCGCCGCCCGGCCAGTGCGGATGCGGTGGATTCTGCCCATACCCGACCATGTCGCGGGGATAGTCGTCGGCGGTCGGCGTCATGGTGGGATTGTCGCAGCGAATCCCTACGGATTCCTGACGAGCGTCCACCTCGACGTTTTTCCGCGGCGCACTACGGGGAAGATCAGGGGCATGCCAACGTTGCTGTGGTTCCGGCGCGACCTTCGCCTCCACGATCTGCCCGCGTTGCTCGACGCTGCCAAGGACGATCAGGAGGTCCTCGCCTGCTACGTACTCGACCCGCGCTTGAAGGCGTCGTCGGGCTCACGGCGACTGAAATATCTGTACGACGCGCTGCGAGAGTTGCGCGACGGGCTCGACGGCAGATTGCTGGTCGTCGAGGGACGGGCCGAGGACTGCATCCCCGCCTTGGTGAAGAAGACCGAGGCCACGTCCGTTCACGTGTCTGGTGACTACTTCCCGTTCGGGCTGCGCAGGGACGAGGCCGTCCGCGAGGCACTGGGCGAGGTGCCGCTCGAGGCGTCTGGGTCGCCCTACCTGGTCTCCCCCGGGCGCGTGACGAAGGACGACGGCACGCCGTACAAGGTCTTCACGCCGTTCTACTCGGCGTGGAAGGCACACGGCTGGCGGGCGCCCGCTCGCACGGGGGCGAAGACGGCACGGTGGATCGACCCGGCCGACGTGGGTGGTGGCGTCGACGTCCCCGCCGGTGACGCCGAACTGGATCACCCGGCCGGTGAGGCCGCGGCACGAAAGGCGTGGAAGGCTTTCGTCTCCTCGACACTGGAGGACTACGCCGACGACCGCAACCGGCCGGATCACGACGGCACCAGCCGGATGTCGGCGCACCTCAAGTTCGGCACCATCCACCCGCGGACGATGGCCGCCGATCTGGGCGGCGGCACCGGCGCGCAGGCCTATTTGCGTGAGCTCGCGTTCCGCGACTTCTACGCCAACGTCGTCTACTCGTGGCCCGAGAGCACGTGGTGGAACTGGAACACGAACTTCGACCGCATCGAGGTCGACGACGATCAGGACGCCAAGAAGCGGTTCGAGACGTGGAAGGCGGGCAAGACGGGTTTCCCGATCGTGGACGCCGGGATGCGTCAGCTGGCCGAGACCGGTTTCATGCACAACCGGGTGCGGATGATCACCGCGTCGTTCCTGGTGAAGGATCTACATCTGCCGTGGCAGTGGGGCGCCCGCTGGTTCCTCGAGCAACTCACCGACGGTGACATGGCGAGCAATCAGCACGGCTGGCAGTGGGCTGCGG
Source organism: Mycobacterium sp. AT1 (assembly GCF_002043095.1). Lineage (GTDB taxonomy): Bacteria > Actinomycetota > Actinomycetes > Mycobacteriales > Mycobacteriaceae > Mycobacterium. The sequence continues at coordinate 2,752 of NZ_MVOC01000075.1, forward strand.
GCTGCGGCACCGACGCCGCGCCGTACTTCCGGGTGTTCAACCCGACCACCCAGGGCAACAAGTTCGACCCCGACGGCGCATACGTCAGCCGGTGGGTACCGGAGTTTGGCGGTGACGACTACCCCGAGCCGATGGTCGACCACGCCGCCGAACGCATCGAGGCACTACGGCGATACGAGGCCGTCCGCTAAGTACGACGTGTTGTCGTATGCCAGAATGGGCGCAGTTGACCGGACCCCCTGAGGAGCTAGCGTGGCGAACACCGAGGTCGAACGGCATACCGGCGTAGACGTCGAGGACGTGCCGTCGGCGAACTGGGGTTGGTCGAAGCAGAGTCATCGAGTGAATCAGATCGGTGGCATCCTGGCCGGCTTCTTCATGCTCGCCATGCTTCGTGGCAATCACGTCGGGCACGTCGAGGACGTCTTCCTCGTCGGATTCGCGCTGGCGATTTGGGCAATCGTGTTCCGCGACTGGTGGATGCGCCGTCGCGGCTGGACCCGCTAGCCCGACACCGTCGCCTCCGCGAGGGGCATCGCGTCGCTCACGTCGGTGAGCACGTCGGACAATCCGGCAGCGCTGCGCAGTGCGACGAATGATCGGAACATTGCGTCCGTCACCTCGTGTGGGTCCTCTGTCGTCAGATCGTCGGTGAGCACCGAGACGTTGAGTTGGTCGACGTAACTCCACACCGTGACGTTCATGCCGCTCCCGGCGACCAATGGGCCGACGGAATAGATCTCGCTGATCACCGCTCCCCCGAACGATCCTCGCTCCCTCGGTCCTGGCACGTTGGAGACCGTCAGGTTGAAGATCATGCTGGACTCCATCCGCCTGGACTGCCAGCGGAACGCCGGCGGCGCCATCGCCGGCGGCAGGAAGTTCAACCACGTCGGGATCAGCTTGGGGCCGAGCAGGTGGTTGTTCTCCTTGGCGATCGCCGTGGCCGTGGCCGTCAGCCGAACCCGTTCGACCGGATCGGCGACGTGGACGGCCAATGACGGCGTCATGTAGGTGAACTCGTTGCCCGCCAATCGATCCGGGTCGCCGTAGCTGACCGGCACCCCGGCGATCAGCGGCGCGTCGGCGGCTCCGTCGTACTTCAGGAGCAGCTCGCGCAGCGCCCCGGCGACGGTGGCGAGGACGACGTCGTTGACCGTCACCCCGAGGGTCTTCGCCGCCTCCTTGACGTCGGCCAAGGCCAACGGCGCGGTCGCGAACCGGCGCGCCGGCGACACGACGTGGTTGAGGAACGTCGGCGGCGGGGCGAAGTTGGGCGCCAGTTCGGGGTGGCGTCCACGTTCCTTGGCACGACGACGCACTCGCGAGACACCGCGGGCGGTCTCGGCGAGAAGCATTGGCAGCCACCGAATCTGGCGGGCGTGGTCGCGGCCGGCGGCCAGCATCAGTCCGCTCGTCGTGCGCTCGCGCTCCTCGGTGTGGATTGCCTTCGCCGGGAAATCGGGCGGCTCGGCCTGGATGGCCCAGCCCAGCTGATTCGCCGAGGCGACGCCGTCGGCCAGCACGTGGTGGACCTTGTGGATGATCGCGACGCGGTCGCCGACGAGGCCCTCGGCGACGTACATCTCCCACAGCGGGCGGCTGCGATCCAGTGGGGTGCCCGCGATTTCGCCGATGAGTTGGTCGAGTTCGCGTCGCCCTCCCGGCGCGGGCACCGACACCCGGCGGACGTGGTAGTCGAAGTCGACGTCCGCGTTCTCGGTCCACATGGGGTGGTGGAACCTCATCGGGACGTCGACGAGTTGGTAGCGCAGCGGGGTCAGGGCACGCAACCTCGGCTCGGCCACCCGACGGAACAGCTCGTAGGTGAATTCGCCGTCGAGTTGCGAGACGTCGAGGATGCCGATCTTCAAGGTGTGCATGTGAATCTCGGGGGCCTCGGTGTACAGCAGCAAGGCGTCCACGCCGTTGAGCCGTCTCATCGCGCCCTCGATTCTCTATCCCTCCGCGGCGAGTTGACCGCAGGCAGCGGCAATTTCACGACCCCGGGTATCGCGCACGGTACAGGAAACACCGCGTTCGCGGACCCGCCTGACGAACTCTCGCTCGGCCGGCTTGGGACTGGCGTCCCACTTCGAGCCCGGGGTCGGGTTCAGCGGGATGACGTTGACGTGGACCAGCGGCCCGAGCGCGCCGTGCAGCTTCTTGCCGAGCAGGTCACCGCGCCACGGCTGATCGTTGACGTCGCGGATGAGCGCGTACTCGATGGACACGCGGCGTCCGGTCTCGTCGGCGTAATACCTTGCGGCTTCGAGGACTTCGCCGACGTTCCACTTGTTGTTCACCGGCACCAGGGTGTCGCGAAGCTCGTCGTCGGGGGCGTGCAGGGACAGCGCCAACGTCACCCCGAGCCGTTCGTCGGCCAGCTTGCGGATGGCCGGTGCGAGCCCGACGGTCGACACCGTGACCGAGCGCGCCGAGATGCCGAACCCGTGCGGCGCGGGCGCGATGATGCGTTTGACCGCGGCGAGCACACGGTTGTAGTTGGCCAGGGGCTCACCCATCCCCATGAAGACGACGTTCGACAGTCGCCCGTCGTGATCGTCGCGCATCACGGCCGCCGCGGCGCGGACCTGTTCGAGAATCTCTGCGGTGCTGAGGTTTCTGGTCAGGCCGCCTTGCCCGGTGGCGCAGAACGGGCAGGCCATGCCACACCCGGCCTGAGACGACAGGCACAGCGTGCTGCGGTTGGGATACCGCATCAGCACCGATTCGATGGTGGTGCCGTCGTTCGCGCGCCACAACGTCTTCCTGGTCTCTGCGTCGTCGCACTCGACGGAGCGCACCACGTCGAGCAGACGCGGAAACAGCGTCTCGGCGACCTGGTCGCGGGTCGCGGCCGGCAGATCGGTCATGGCGTGTGGGTCGGCGATCAGCCTGCCGAAGTACTGATTCGCCAACTGCTTGCCACGGAAGGCGGGCAGTCCGAGCTCGGCGACGGCAACGCCGCGAGCGTCGTCGTCGAGGTCGGCGAAGTGGCGCGGGGGCTTCCCGCGTTTGGGCGCGTCGAACACCAATGGAAGTTTCATGGTCCCGCTCATTATCAGCCCTGTTCACTCAAAACGTCACGGACGGCCCGGTCGACGGCGGCCAGGGCGTCGGCGTCGACGCCGGCCCGGCCCCGCACGCACACCGTTGCGCGGCTGGTGGGTGGTAGCCCCTCGGCGAGGCACAGGCCGTCGGGGAGTCGTCCGATCATGGGCAGCAGCGCAACGCCGAGGCCGGAACGGACGGCCGCGAACAGGCCGGACAGATCGGAACTCTCGGCGGCGATCCGGTACGGGACGCCGATGCGATCCAGTGCGGCGAACGTCGGCTCGCGCAGCGTGCACGGTTCGGAGAACATCACCACTGGCAGCGGATCGTTTGCCGGCATCGAAAAGGTCCGGCTTGAAATCCACTTCAGCGCAACGACGCCCGAGGCGTTGGCCGGATCCAGCCCCGAGCCGTCGAGCATCACCGCCAGGTCGAGGGAGCCGTGGTCGATCGCGTCGGCGAGCGTCACGTTGCGGTCCAGCCGGAATCTCAGCCGCCATTCGGGCAACCGCTTGCCGAGCGCGCCGGTCAGGCCGGGCAGCAAGACGTCGGCGCCGTGCTCGGTGGCGCCGATCACCAGCACCCGCTCCTCGGCCGCACCGAGATCGGTGAGCGCCGCGTCGTGCGCGGCGAGGATGGTTCGGGCGTGGGCGAGCAGTCGATGGCCCAACTCGGTGAAGGCGACGCCGCGACCGGACTTCTCGACGACCGGTCCTCCGACGACGGCCTCGATCCGCCGGACGTGCTGGCTGACGGCGGACTGGGTGAGGTGCAGAACGGTCGCGGCACGGTGAAATCCGCCACAGTCGGCGACGGCGACCACGCTCCGCAGCGGCGCGATGTCCAGGACCTGACTCACGCTGACAAGGTACTCCGATCAGCATCGACGATCAAAGAGCCGCCTTTGTGCCCGCAGGGCGTCGTCGCATCCGGGCAATCGATCAGCACAGGCGATCGAATTCGATCACCGATATTCGTTGGACGCCGCCGACGGCCGTCCGCACGATGGGTCCATGACCCCCACCCGCATGCCGATCCAGACGACGGTGGCCGTGACGTTCTTCTATGCGCTCGGCTACCCGATCGGCAACATGGCGGTCAACGCGATGTCCCCGATGGCGGTGCTGGCCTTCCGCTTCGGCCTTGCTGGGGTGATCCTCGGGTCGTGGGCCGCGCTCGCCAAGGTGCGCTGGCCGAGGGGGCGTGTGCTCGGCCACGTCGCCGTCACGGGTCTGCTTATGCAAGCGGTGCAGTTCTGTGCGCTCTATCTCGCCATCCAGCATGGGGCGCCCGCGGTTTTGTGCGCCGTCGTCGTCGCGATGAATCCCGTTGCCACCGCGATGCTCGCCGCGGCGTTCCTGAAGGACCGCCTCACGCCACTTCGAGTCCTCGCGCTGGTGCTCGGCGTCTTCGCGGTGCTCGCGGCCTGCGCCAGTCGGCTTATCTCCGAACGCGGCGTCGACCCTGCGGTCCTGCTGCTCTTGGTCGCACTGGTCGGCTTGGCGGCCGGCGGGGTCTACCAGCAACGGTTCTGCGCCGACGTCGACTTCCGCGCCTCGACGGCCGTGCAAAACGCCGTCGCGCTGATTCCGGCAGTGGCCCTGACCGTCACGACGCCGTTCGCGGTGCACGATCCGACGAAGGCCGCGTTCGCGGTGGCCGGCGTGGTGCTGCTCAACGCGACCCTTGGCGTCTCGCTGTACGTGCGGGCGATCAACCTGCACGGCGCCGCGGCGGTGTCCATGCTGTTCTGCGTGATCCCCGCCGTCGCGGGCGTGCTGTCCTGGCTGATGCTTGGCCAGCGGGTGGACGTCGGGGTCGGGGTGGGTCTGGTGCTCGGAGCGGTGGCCTGCTGGCTCAACTCGCGGGGATCCCGGTCAGGCAAGAAGCGTCAGGACGACCCACGTCGCGACGGCCGACGGCAGGACCGAGTCGAGCCGGTCCATCAGCCCGCCGTGGCCGGGTAGCAGCGTGCCCATGTCCTTGATGCCAAGGTCGCGCTTGACCTGAGACTCGATGAGGTCGCCGAGCGTGCCGGTGATGACGAGCATCAGGCCCAGCGGAATGCCGACCCAGGCCGGCTTCTCGAGCAGGAACGTCACGGCGAGCACCGACGCGGCGGTCCCGAAGATCAGCGACCCGGCGAAGCCCTCCCAGGACTTCTTCGGGCTGATCGCCGGCACCATCGGGTGCTTGCCGAACAGCACTCCCGCGGCGTAGCCGCCGATGTCGGAGAAGACGACGCCGAGCATCAGGCAGAGCACGCGCCAGCGGCCGTCCTCCGGATACACCAGCAGGACGCCGAACGCGCCGAACAGCGGAATCCAGGCGGCCAGGAAGATCGTCGTGGTGACGTCGCGCAGGTAGTTCACCGGGGCGTTCGTCATGCCACCGGAGAGCAACCGCCAGATCATGCAGACCACGACCGTGGCGCCGAACGCGCCAAGGGCGCCCGCGGGGCCGAAGGGCCAGGTCAGCCACACCATGGCCTGACCGCCGACCAGCAGCGGGACGATCGGGATCGAATACCCCGCCGTGCGCAGACGCTTGACGACCTCGTGGGTGGCGACGGCCATCGCGACCGCCACGACCGGAACCCAGCCCAACGGCGCGAACACCAGGATTGCGATGACGCCGAAGCCGAGGAACGCTCCGACCCCGATGGCGGCGGGAAGGTTGCGTCCCGCCCGGCCCGCCTTCTTCGTGGGCTCGGGTGTCCCGGCTCCGTCGGTGGAGGCCGTGTCGGTGTCTGCCACCGTGCTGTTGCTGAAGGTCAGGTCTGCTGCGACCTAGACCTCCAGCAGCTCGCCTTCTTTGTGCTTCACCAGGTCGTCGATCTGGGCGGTGTAGGTCTGGGTGCTCTTGTCCAGGTCCTTCTCCGCGCGCCCGACCTCGTCCTCGCCGGCCTCGCCGTCCTTCTTGATGCGCGCGAGCTCCTCCATGGCCTTGCGGCGGATGTTGCGCACGGTGACCTTGGCGTCCTCGCCCTTGCCCTTGGCCTGCTTGACCAGTTCGCGGCGGCGTTCCTCGGTCAGCTGTGGGATCGAGATCCTGATGACGTTGCCGTCGTTGCCAGGGTTGACGCCGAGATCGGAGTTGCGGATCGCATCCTCGATGGGACGCAACTGGTTCGCCTCGTAGGGCTTGATGACGACGAGCCGGGCTTCCGGCACGTTGATGCTGGAGAGCTGGGTGATCGGCGTCGGCGAACCGTAGTACTCGATCTTGATCCGGTTGAACATGCCGGGATTGGCGCGACCGGTGCGGATGGACGACAGGTCGTCCCGGGCGACCGAGACCGCCTTCTCCATCTTCTCCTCGGCTTCGAAGAGGGTTTCGTCGATCACTTCATATTCTCCCGTCGCTGTCGCTCGCCCCACCCGTCAGGTGGTGACCAGCGTCCCAATCTTCTCACCCGCCACCGCCCGGGCGATATTCCCGTCGACGAGCAGGTTGAACACCAGGATCGGCATGCGGTTGTCCATGCAAAGGCTGAACGCCGTCGCGTCGGCCACCTGCAGGCCGCGGTCGATGACTTCCCGGTGGGTGATGGACTTGAGCAGCTCGGCGTCGGGGTTCGTCCGTGGGTCGTCGGTGTAGACGCCGTCGACCGCCTTGGCCATCAAGACGACGTCGGCGCCAATCTCGAGTGCGCGTTGCGCGGCGGTGGTGTCGGTCGAGAAGTAGGGCAGGCCCATGCCGGCGCCGAAGATGACGACGCGCCCCTTCTCCAGATGCCGACGGGCGCGACCGGGGATGTACGGCTCGGCGACCTGGCCCATGGTGATGGCGGTCTGCACCCGGGTGTCGATGCCTTCCTTCTCCAGGAAGTCTTGCAGCGCAAGGCTGTTCATCACGGTGCCGAGCATGCCCATGTAGTCGGAGCGACTGCGCTCCATACCGCGCTGCTGCAGCTGCGCGCCGCGGAAGAAGTTGCCTCCGCCGATGACCACGGCGACGTGAACGCCGCCACGCACCACTTCGGCGATCTGCCGGGCGACCAAGGCGACCACGTCGGGATCGAGGCCGACCTGTCCCCCGCCGAACATCTCGCCTCCCAGTTTGAGCAGGACACGCGAATAGCCCGGTCGCTCAGGTGGGTCCGCCAGGACCGTTTCCGCCATGACACTCCTTCGGTCCGCACGCGAGTGTCCCCAATCCTGCCAAACGGCTCGACGGGAGGAGCGAAGGGGTAAGCGCTAACCCAGACGAGCCGACAGCAACCACGCGGGCATCGACATGCGGCCATTGCCCTCGTCACGGACGCCCGAGCCGGCGAATTCGGCCGACGCGGTGGGATTTTGCGCGGCCGTGGCGTGGATGCGGGCAGGCCGGACGTCGTCGACGACCCAGTACTTCGACACCGCGTCGCGCAGTTCCTGCTCGGTGACGGGGTTCATCGGGACGTCGTCGGGCATCCCGGCACGGTCGAACACCAGGACGTAGTACGACGCGCCAGGCGCGGCGGCGCGGACGATCGACTGCTGGTATCCATCGCGCAGTTCGACCGGCATGGAGTGGAACAGGGTGCAGTCGACGATGGTGCCGAAGCGTCCGTCGTATCCGGTGAACGCGCTGATGTCGGCGACGTCGAAGGTGGCCGAGCTCAGGCCGCGACGGGCGGCCTCGGCGCTTGCCAGCTCGATCGCGGTCGCGGACTGGTCCAGTCCGACGGTGGTGAAGCCACGTTCGGCGAGCGCGATGGCGGTCGCGGCCTCGCCGCAGCCGGCGTCCAGGACGTCGCCGTGGAACTTGCCTGCCTCGATCAGCGCGGCGATCTCGGGTTGCGGCTCACCGATGCTCCACGGCGGCTTGGTACCGAGACCCAACTGCTCCGCCTCGCCTCGGTAGGCGGCGTCGAACATGACTTCGAGTGGATTGCTCATACCGTCATGCTTATCAATCTAGTTGATATATGTCAAGATGATTGACATGAGTCACGACGACGCCGACGAACCGCTTGGCTACCTCCTGCACAGGCTGACGACGGCACTGCGCGCGGAGGTCACCTCGATCGCGCTCGAACCGGTGGGAGTGTCCTTCCCCCAGTACATTTGCATGCGCATCCTGTCGCAGTACCCCGGCCGATCCAACGCCGAACTCGCGCGTGAGGTGATGGTCTCCCCGCAGGCGATGAACATCGTGGTGCGCGGCCTGCAGGATCGGCAGCTGGTTGCCCGCCCCGCCACCGTGGCGGCCGGCCGCTCACTGCCCGCCGAGCTGACCCGCGACGGCCGGGCCCTTCTCCGGCAGATCGACGAACACGTCCGCGAGGCGGAGCGCCGAGTGCTCGAACCTCTGACACCCGCGCAGCGAACCGACTTCAAGGAGCTGCTCGGCGCGTTGAGTTAAACGATCACACCCGGGTGACCACCGGCGGCACCCAACGGCCGTCGAGCACCTCGGCCTTCGGCGCGTACAGACGCATCGTCACCCCCAGTGGGCCCAACGGAGCCGGAAGCCAATTGGATTCCCGCTCCGGCCCCGGATGGGCATGCTGCACATAGAGGGTCAGAGACCCGTCGGCGCCGTAGGTCAGCGCATCGCGATCGCCGATGGCAAACCTGTCGAGCTCGTTGGCGACCTGGAAACCCTCGGCGTCGTACATCGTCACCGACCAGAACGCCGACACCGGTGGCAACGCGTCGGCATCGAAGTGGATGACGTAGTCCTGGTCCCCGGTAATCGGATCACCGTCGGCGTCGACGTTGAGCAGCGGATAGACGGCGTCCTCCGGCGGGTTGGCCCCCAGGCCGATGAGCGTGACCACCGCACGTTGGAAGTAGGCGTTGCCGTAGACACCGATGTTGGAGGTCATCACCGTCCAGCCGTTGACGCTGTTGCCCAGCGTGGGCAGCGACGCCAGCATGTCGGCCAGCGCATCGGCCCTGCCGGCCTCGATCTCGGACCGCTCGTCGGCGCTGAAGCGGCTCGCGTCGAAGGGTGCTCCCGGGGTTATGCCCAGCCGCGCGATCCTGGCGAGTTGAGAGAAGTCAGAGGCGTGCGGCGGGTTGACCGCCAGCAGATCGGCTGCGTAGGAGAAGAAGTCGAACGCCGACATCCCGTTGACCGTCTTCAAGGGCTCGGTCGTGACGTCGTGGTCGGGGTCGATCACGAAGTCGGATGCACCGCCCAAGGGGGTGATGACGTAGCCGTCCTGCACCGCATGCACGGCCGGATAGTCCGCCACGCCGTTCGTCTGAGTGCGGCCGATGATCCACACGTACGGCGTAGGGGCGGTGATGACCGGCAGCCCGTCGGGCAGTTCGCCGGTATGACCGGGCCCGACGACGACCCACTCCGCGGCGTCGGTCCCCGTCGTCCGCTTGCCAGGGTTGGCGAACACGTCGGTCCACATGTCAATGCACGGCAGCATGTAGTAACGGTCGTCCGTGTCCGGAGCGGACAGTTTCACCGGGCCCGCGGTCAGGTCGAGCCACGCCGACGAATAAAGCGTGTCGAAGTTCGGTCGGACCACGGCGCGGAAGTCGGCGGTGGGGAACGCCCGGATGTGCGAGAACCGGTTCGGCGGACCCGAACCCGGTCCGCTGCCTGCCGGCATGTTCAGTGCCTGCAGCCGCGTGACGTCCATCATCACCAGCGGATAGAGGTAGACGAACGCCTCGTAGCCGAGTGTGCGGGGGTCGTCGGACAGTGTGCTCACGAGTGTGCCTCCGGTGCCGGGCCCCGTGGTCTCGAGGCCACGGCACCGAAGGCTACTCCTGTGTCAGGACTCCAGCGCCCGTTCCGCTACCGGCAATCCCGCGTGGTGCGCACCATGGCATGCCTTCGGCGGTGTCGGCGGGATGTCCAGCGCCGGGTTGCCGTCGAAGAAGCCGATCGGCTTGAGGTGGAATCCCGTGTACGCACAAGGCATTACGGGCCAGTCCTCCGGCCGGACCACGTGGTGGGCGCCCAGGGTGTACCAGAGCACGACGTCGGTGTCCTCGAGCGGTGCGTCGTCGGCGACGAAGTCAGGCAGGCCCTGGGCGTCGGCGGACTGGTACATGTAGTCACCCGCGGCGAACTTCTCCGCCTCGTCGTACTTCGTCACCCACAAGTTGTGCTGGATGAACCGCGCCCGGTCGTAGATGTAGGAGCCCTCCTGCACCATGACGGGCACTATGTCCTTGGGCACCAGCTTGTAGGCCGTCGGGCTGCCGAGTTCGTTCTTCTTCGAAGGGTTGGTGATCTTCCAGTACCGGCCGGTCTTCCAGTCCCAGTCGCGGGCACCTTCGGCCTCTGACGCCACCAGAGTGTCCTTGGTGATCCACGCGTTGTGGTGCGGGTTGAGTGCCGGATCGGGCTCGGGGATCGAATCCACCTCGTAGACACTGTTTCCCGGTCCGTCGACGCTCATGTCGAGCCGGAAGTTGAAGAAGTGCTGGTGGTTCGGTCCGTAGACGCCTGGGGCGACGAGCTTGCCCCAGCGGGGCACCTCGCCCTCGGCGATCGAGCCGGTGGTGAGCACGCCGGACAGCTTGACCTCGACCTCGATGGACGCGTCGTTGTAGAAGTACCAGAAGAAGCCGTACTCGTAGTTGCCGACGGTGCAGATCATCGAGACGACCAACCGACGAGAGCGCCGCACCTCCACCTCGCCGGTGCGAAAGTCGGTGTGCTTCCAGGAGATTCCGTAGTCCTCCTCGTGCATGCAGATCGCGTTCGGGATGGTGACGGGGTTGCCGTCGGAGTCGTTGACCGTGCCGTCGAAGTAGTGGATCTCGCCGAGACAGTCGCAGCCCAACGTCAGCGGGTTGGCCGAGAAGCCCATTCCGACCTCGCCCATGTCGAAGACGTTCTTGTTCCAGTGCGTCGGCGAGGTGTCGCCGTAGGGAACCACCATCTCCGACAGCGACCCGCGGTACATGATCGGCCTGGTCTCACCGCGGTCGGTGTAGGTCACCTCGTGCAGCGTGATGCCCTCGCGCGGGTTGAAGCCGATGCGCAGTGACCACTTCTGCCACGTGACCTGCCACCCGTCGACGGTGAAGCTGGGGCCCTCTGGCTGGGTGATCTCGATCGGCTTGACGTCGGAACGGAATTCGGTGAACGCGGGCCGGTTGTTGGGGTCGAACATGAACTTCGGGTCGTAGTTGCCCGCCGTCGGCGGCATCGGCACCACCCCGTGGTCCTCGATGTCGAGGACCACCATGTCGTCGAGGTCGAACGTGACGATGAGGCCCTCGACGGGCCGCGCGTAGCCGTGCTCGGACGGCGCCGCGCGCATGAACGTCAGTGGTCGGCAGATCAGTGGCGAGTTGTCGTAGTGATCGCCCTGGCCGTAGTAGCCGGCCGGCCACGGGTCGATCATCGCCAGGCTGAAGTCGGTGATGCCGCGCTTGCGCATCGCCTCCTGCCACCGCGGGTCCTCGCGGACCTTCTCCTCGACTCCGGTCATGTGCTCGACCAGGTAGGACGGAAAGCGGCCGGGAATGGCCTTCCACGACTCGATCATGCTGGCGCCGAGGTCGACGACCGCCTCGTAGATCAGCTTCGCCGCGGCGTCGTACATCGTGGCGAAGGCGCAGCGCGGCACGTCGAGACCGCTGAACGTCAGTTCGGCGGTCTTCGCCGGCTCGGCCAGCTGGATCATCACGAACTTCAGTGTCGGCGAGGCATATTCGGATGCCATGACGATCGCCGCCGCGGCTTGAATTTCCTCGCCCGAGAGTGGGTCCAGAGGGTAGCCGGTGGCGCCCTCGGTGGCGGCGGCGCTGCGCGTGGTGCTGTCCAGTGTCATCGGTTCAGACTCCGTCGGTGGTTGGGTCGGACTTCGTGAGGTCGAAGACCGCCAGATGCGCCAGCGAGTCCTCCTTGCTCACCTTGCGGGCCGAGCGCTTGCCGAAGACGAACACGATCAGGCCAAGGGCGAACATGCCGAGGCTGATCCCGCCGACCCAGGTCATCCAGGTCGACTGCGGCACGTCGATCCACGGCGTCACGAACGAGTAGTAGACGCCGCCGATGGTGGCGATCGTGCCGACCACCACGACGATCCACACTCCCACCATGCCACCGGGGATGCGCCAGAACTTCTCGTTCTCGTAGCGGTCCGCGTACTTCTTCCGCGCGATGACCACCGGGATCAGGAAGAAGAAGCCCGACAGCAACCAGACGGTGCTCAGGCCGCCCTGCAGGTAGATGGTCACGTTCGCCATGCTGCTCTGCGAGTACAGCCCTACCAGGATCAGCGACGACAGCACACCCTGAATCAGAATGGCGGTCACCGGGTTGCGGGTGCGCGGATTGAGGTGGGTGAAGATGCGCGGCAGGTGCCGCTCCAGACCCGAGACGAAGATCAGCCGCGAGTAGGCGACCTGATAGGTCATGAGAGCCACGATGATGATGCCGGCGAGCACGACGGCACAGACCTCCATGAGACCCGGGAAGCCAGACATGCCCAGCGCGCCGATGACTCCGGTGACGGGATCGATCTGGTCACCGGGCAGCGCCATCATGGTGCCAAGCGTCGTCAGCAGGTAGATGGCCACCAGGGCGGTCGAACCCCACAGGATCATCTTGGGCCCACTCTTGCGGACCGACAAGAATTCCGCGCCCATGTTGTACGGCGTCTCGACGCCGAGCAGGTACAGCAGCACGGTGCCGTAGAGGAAGCCCGCGACGGCGAAGTTCGGCACCGTCGCCTCGTGCCAGTCGAAGGGAGTGGCCGAGCCGTTCTTGACGGCGAACAGCAGGCCGCAGACGAAGATCGTCAGCGTCAGTACGCCGTATACGACGAAGACGACGTTCATGATCTTCTGATTGGCGGCGAGTTTCGCCAGCGCCAGCCCGACGACCGTCCAGAGGATCACCAGCTGCAGGATGATGCTGGTCGTCAGCCCCAGTTCGGTGTGGAACGCCAGCAGCAGGAACTGCAGCACCACTGCGGGCGAGGACGCCGCGTTCAGGATCACCGGCACCCAGGACAGGTATCCGCCGACGAATCCCCATGTCTCGCCCATGGTTCGGTGCGCCCAGATGTACACCCCGCCCTGACCGGGCCACAGGTTTCCGAGTTCGACGACGGCCATGCCTGCGGGCACCAGGAAGCTGACGATGCCGAGCACCCACATGGGGATCGCGGTCCAGCCGCCTGCGGCCATCACCGACGATCCCGTCACCCAGCAGATGATGAATACGTATGCCGCGGTGAGGCCGAACGTGCTCATCACCTTGGGCAGGATTTGTTCGGGGACGAGTTCCGTCGTCATCAGCGCGTCGCGATCGGCGGTGCTGGCGGGCCGCGCGGCTTCCATCTCTTGAGTCACTGCGATTCCTTCGATCTCGGGCTGTCGGGTCAGGTGACTATCTGTCCGTCTCTCATCCGCACGACTCGACTGGCCTCCTCGGCCACGATCGGATCGTGGGTGCTGGCGACAACGGTGACGCCCATGGTCGAGCACAGGTCGCGCAGCATGCGCACGACCGTCTCGCCCGTCTTGTGGTCCAGGTTGGCCGTCGGCTCGTCCGCGAGGACCAGCGTCGGGTTGCTGATCAGCGAGCGCGCGATGGCCGTGCGCTGCTGTTCACCCCCGGACATCTTCGTCGGCTGGTGGTGTACCCGATGGCTAAGGCCGACCAGCTCGAGCAGTTCCATTGCCCTCTTGCGCAACGCCTTTCGGTCATACGGCTCGAACATCAGTGGAAGTTCGACGTTCTCGACCGCGGAGAGGAACGGGATCAGGTTGTAGCTCTGAAAGATGAAGCCGATGGTGTCGTGTCGCAGCGCGGCGAACTGGCTCTCGGTGAGCTGCCCGGTGTCCTTGCCCGCGACCGAGACCGAGCCCTTGGTGGGGCGGTCCAGTCCACCGATGATGTTGAGCAGCGTGGACTTTCCGCTTCCGCTGGGCCCCATCAGGCAGACGAACTCACCGGGCAACACCCGCAGGTCGGCGGCGACGAGGGCCTTGACCACCTCGTCGCCCAGCTTGTGCAGCTTCCACACGTCCGACACCTCGATTACCGGTGCCGCCTCCTGGCTGGGCGCGGCCACCGCCGCGGCCTGCTCCGTCGTGTTCTCGTCGTCGACGACCGTCATGAACTAACCTCCACCGGAGAGCGAGCGAATGGGTGGCCGCGACGCTGCGGTCCAGGTGGGCACGACGCTGGTGACCAGCGCGGCGACGATGCTGACGACCACGGCGATGCCCCCGCCGAGAAGCAATCCCCCGACGGCGACGCCGGTGGGCACGAAACCCGTTGCCCCGAGCGCCATGGCGACGGCGCCGGCCAGTGCCGCACCGACCACCGCGCCGAGCACGGCTGCCACCAACGGTTCGACGAGCAGTGCTGCGACGACGGGGGTACGCGGCACTCCGTTGGCGCCGAGCACGCCGAGTTCCCTGGTGCGGTGGGCGACCGTCCTGGTGGTGGCCACGGCCACCTCGACGACGCCGACCAGCAGAACGGTCACCGAGATGAGGATGACGGCTCGGCCGATCTCGTCGGCATGCCCGAGCGACGCGGACTGCGCCCGAATGCCGTCCTGCATGCCGAACACGAGGACCACCAGGAAGGCACCCGTTGCCGTGGTGACGACCGGCAGGATCATCTCACCGATTCGGCGGCGCGCGGCCAGCCAGCCGTAGGCCAAGCCTTTGGTCAACATCTACCGATCCCCCAACAGGTCGACGGGTCGCTGCTGCAACAGCCTGTGCACCGGCACCAGTGCCCCGACGATCGCCATCGCGGGCAGGAACGCGGCGACCATGGCCGAGGCCTGTAGCCACGCCGTCGGTGTCGCAATGCCCGGAATCACCAGTGCCACTGCGGCTCCCGCTCCCGCGATGCCGACCAGATAGGCGACCACGAACACGACGGCCGACTCGACGAGGAAGAAGTACAGCACCTCGTCGGCGAGCCCGATGCTCGACATGATGCCGAATTCGCGCTTGCGTTCCTGCACTGCCGCCAGGAACGACGACACCGCGATGACGAAGCCGAGCCCGAGACCGATGGTCGAAATCAACCCGAGCGTGGAGCTGGTCACCTTGCCGGAGAACAACGCCGAGAACTTCTGCTCGAAGGTCAGCGGCCCACTGCCGCCGACGGTGTCGTAGATCAGGCCGCTGCCGCTGGCGTCCGGCATCGTCGCGGGGTCGGCGGTGAACGGAAGTCCCGTCGCCGCCCCGAATGTCTGCGCGAGGGTGCGGTCCTTCTCCCGGCCGTCGGGGGCGAACACCGTCCACCACCCCCTCTCACCGACGACCGACCTCGCGAGGTCGGTCGAGACGATGGCGGATTGGCCGTCGCCCTCGACCCCCACGACCAGGCTCTGGCCGGCGATCTCCACCCGGTCACCGGGGGCGACACCGAGGCGGTCGGCCAGCGCCGACCCCAGAATGGTTTGGCCCGATGGCATTTCATCGCCGCTACGCAGCGACACCGCGTTCCCTGCCACGGTCGTCACGCCGGACAGCGTGTGAACGCCGGTCCATCCCGCGGGCAACGCCAATTCGGGCGCGGGCCCGTCGGCCACCAGTGCTTGCGCGTCAGGATCGAAGTGCACACCGGCGGCGGGCACCGCCCACAGTTGGGCACCGCCCAGCACGTCGGTCACCGAGTCGGCGCCGGTGATGGCGAAGCTCGAGGAGATGGTGCGGACGATGGTGACGCATGCGATCGCCAGTGCGATGCCAAGCACGGAGAGCACGAACCGCTCGGGTCGACGACGAATGTTCGCCAGCGCGAACCGGACCAGGTACCCGAAGGTATTCCCGGACGCAGTGGCGATCGCCGGTGCTCGGACGGTCGTCGATGCAGTGGGGTCCACACAGGCGATGTTCAGCTCGCCGTGTTTCTTCGGTTGCCACCGATGATGTCCGAAAGGTTAACTCGACCTAAGTCCGATTACGGTGTTGTGTCGCGCCCCGCAACGGATTTCGTCGACGTTCGGGTGACGGATACCGGGACACCCTGCCTATCAGGGTGATTGGGTGTCGGATTCCGCACCGGCGGTGTCCGCGACGAGGCGGAACGGCACGGCCTCCTCCAGCTCGTAGGCGAGCCCCAGCAGCGTTGCCTCCCGACCAAGGCGTGCGCTGAACATCATGCCGACGGGCAGTCCGTCGGCGGAGTGGCTCAGGGGCAACGAGATAGCCGGGTCACCCGTGACGTTCTGCAACGGCGTGAACGCCACCCAGTCCACCAACCGCTCGATGATCTGGTCGTAGTCCGCGGACGGGTCGAGGTGCCCGACGCGCGGGGGCACGTCGGCCAGGGTCGGCGTCAACAGCACGTCGTAGTCCCGCACCCGGCTGAGCATCCGGCGACGCAGCGTCGCCAGCCGGGCGACCGCCACCGGAAGCCGGTGCAGATTGGCCGCCGCGAAGCCCTCCAATCCGAGGGTGAGGTTGTCGAGCTTGGCGCGGTCGAACGTGGCACCGAACCGACTCTTGCCGCCACGGACCAAGGCGAACGACAGCAGCGCCCAGTACAGCAGGAAGTCGTCGATGAAGGACTCCGGCACCGGCGGTGCGTCGAGATATTCGACGTGGTGTCCCAGGCTCTCCAGCAGCGCGGCGGTCCCGAGCGTGTGATCACGAACCTCTGGGCTGCACTCGCGTTTGACGGACTTGGTGAACACCGCGACGCGCAGCCGGGCCCGTCCCGGCCGAGTCACGTCGCCGATTGGCTCCAGCCTTGGGCTGCGCCAGACGTTCTCGGCCTCGCGATAGAACGCAGCGGTGTCACGGACCGACCGGGTGACGACCCCGTTGGCGACGATCCGGATCGGCATCTGGCGCATGTCGGCGTCCAGGGGCAGTCGGCCGCGCGACGGCTTGAGACCCACCAGCCCGTTGCACGACGCGGGGATGCGGATCGACCCTCCGCCGTCGTTGGCGTGCGCGATCGGCACCACACCCGCGGCCACGAAGGCCCCCGAGCCCGACGAGGACGCCCCTGCGGTGTGGTCGGTGTTCCAGGGATTGCGGACCGCGCCGAGCCGGGCATGTTCGGCGACGGCACTGAAGCCGAACTCCGACATCTGGGTCTTGCCGAGCGCGACCAGGCCCGTCGACAGGTAGGTGCGGGCGAAGTCGCCGTTGGCGAGCTCTGGCCGCGGGTGCCACGCGTCGGCACCCTCCATCGTCGGCATGCCCTCGACGGCGACGTTGTCCTTGACATAGGTGGGCACCCCGTCGAAGAACCCGCCGTAGGGGGTTTTCGCGGCGGCGCGTACGCGGGCCGCGGCGAAGGCCTCGTAGGCCAGACCGTTCAGCTGCGGGTTGACCTTCTCGGTGCGGGCGATCGCCGCCTCGACGACCTCAACCCGCGACACCGCACCCGATCGGATGGCCTCGGCGACACCGACCGCGTCCAGTCGTCCGAGTGCGTCGTCGTCGAATGCCGAAACGAGGGTCATCCCCCGACGCTAGCAACGGCCTGCCCGCCGAAAAGAGAAACCCCGCGCCCGCCGGGATCACCGGCGGAGACGCGGGGTCTCCCTAGCTGAGCGATTGGTGCGTCGCTCAAGTCGTGGCGCCTAGGAGCGACCGACCTCGAAGCGGACGAACCGCGTGACGGTCAATCCGGCGTCCTCGATCAGAGCCTTGACGCTCTTCTTGTCATCGGAGATCGCCGACTGCTCCAGAAGGACGACGTCCTTGAAGTAACCGGTCAGACGACCTTCGATGATCTTCTGCATGGCCTGCTCGGGCTTGCCCTCTTCGCGAGCGGTCTCCTCGGCGATGCGACGCTCGTTGGCGACGGCTTCGGCGGGGACGTCCTCACGCGTGAGGTACTTGGCCTTCATCGACGCCACCTGCAGCGCAACGGCGTGCGCAACCTCGGCATTGCCACCGGTGTACTCGACGAGCACGCCGACCGCGGGCGGGAGGTCGGACGACCGCTTGTGCAGGTACGCCTCGACCGTGCCGTCGAAGTAGGCGACGCGGCGAAGTTCGAGCTTCTCGCCGATCTTGGCCGAGAGGTCGGCGATGACCTGCTCGACGGTCTTGTCGCCGATCTTCGCGGCCTTCAGTGCGTCGACGTCGGCTGCCTTGGACTCGGCAGCGGCGTTGACGATCTGCGCCGCCACGGACTGGAATTCCTCGTTCTTCGCGACGAAGTCCGTTTCCGAGTTCAGCTCGATCAGTGCGCCACCCTTGGCGGCGACCAGACCTTCGGCCGTCGCACGCTCGGCGCGCTTGCCGACGTCCTTGGCACCCTTGATGCGCAGGACCTCGACGGCCCGCTCGAAGTCACCGTCGGCTTCGACCAGGGCGTTCTTGCAGTCGAGCATGCCCGAGCCGGTCAGCTCCCGAAGTCGCTTGACGTCGGCAGCGGTGTAGTTCGCCAATTTCTCTCTCCTACGAAGATTCAGTGGTCGTCTCGGTGGCGACCGGCGCCGCCTCGACGGGAGCAGCAGCCGCCGGTGCGGTGGCGGTGGCGAGCAGTTCCTGCTCCCACTCGGCCAACGGCTCGGCAGCACCCTCGGCGGCACCCTTGTCGGCGCCGGCACCCGAGCGGGCCTTGAGCCCCTCGGCGACCGCGGAGGCGATCACCTTGGTGAGCAGCGCAGCCGAGCGGATCGCGTCGTCGTTACCCGGGATCGGGTAGTCGACCAGGTCGGGATCGCAGTTGGTGTCCAGGATCGCGAGGATCGGGATGTTCAACTTGCGAGCTTCCGCGACCGCGAGGTGCTCCTTGTTGGTGTCGACGACCCAGATCGCCGAGGGCACCTTCTGCATGTCGCGGATACCACCGAGGCTGCGCTCGAGCTTGTTCTTCTCGCGCGTCAGCATCAAGATTTCCTTCTTGGTGCGACCCTCGAAGCCACCGGTCTGCTCCATGGCCTCCAGTTCCTTCATCCGCTGAAGGCGCTTGTGCACGGTCTGGAAGTTGGTGAGCATGCCACCGAGCCAGCGCTGGTTGACGAAGGGCATCCCGACTCGGGTTGCCTCGTCGGCGATGGACTCCTGCGCCTGCTTCTTGGTACCGACGAACATGATGCTGCCGCCGTGGGCGACGGTTTCCTTGACGAACTCGTACGCCGTGTCGATGTACGTCAGCGTCTGCTGCAAGTCGATGATGTAGATGCCGTTGCGGTCCGTGAAGATGAATCGCTTCATCTTGGGATTCCAACGGCGGGTCTGGTGCCCGAAGTGCGCGCCGCTGTCAAGCAGCTGCTTCATTGTTACGACAGCCATGAGTGGCTTTGTCCTTCTTCAGTCGGTTGTCGTCCGGCACCGGGTGATGCCGAACCCTGGCGGCCGTTGCATACCGGACCCGTGTCGAGGAATTCCCCAACATGGGACCAACCGGCATGCGCGTGCAACCCTGGAAGTACGGGGCTGCGGCACGGGCGCGCGAAGTCAACCCGCTCACACGGATTGCGGGACTGAGTTTACACCGTTGACATGCGTGCTCTTGCCACGCGGCGCTACACAGTCGTCGTTTCATCCACAGATGCCGGTTGACGCCTTTCCCCGACGCCGATTCGCACGCTGAACTGGTGCGATGAGATTGCTTGCGACGGTGACGGCGGTCGGCTTGCTCACCGCCGTACCCGCGGGCGCCGTCCCCGACCGACTGGACTGGCCGCTGCGACCGAGACCGGCCGTGGTCCGGGCGTTCGACGCTCCCGCGCCGAACTGGAATCGCGGGCACCGCGGTGTCGACCTCGCCGCGGCGACCGGTCAGACGGTGTACGCCGCCGCGTCGGGCACGGTCGTCTTCGCTGGTGAGCTGGCGGGGCGACCGCTCGTCTCGATCGCCCACCCCGGCGGTCTGCGCACCACCTACGAACCGGTGGACGCGGTGGTGCGCGCGGGACAGCTGGTCGACGCGGGAAGTGCGGTCGGCACGGTGGTCGCCGGTCATCCCGGCTGTGGTGCCGAGGCGTGCCTGCACTGGGGTGCGATGTGGGGTCCGGCATCGCGTGCCGACTACGTCGACCCGCTCGGTCTCGTCGTCACCACTCCCGTTCGACTCAAGCCCTTGGGTGCGCCTGGTCGTGCACCGCTCGTAGGCGCGCCACCGTGACGTGGGTGTAGAGCTGCGTGGTCGCCAGCGACGAGTGACCGAGGAGCTCTTGGACGACGCGCAGATCGGCCCCGCCCTCGAGCAGGTGCGTCGCCGCGCTGTGCCGCAAGCCGTGGGGACCGATGTCGGGGGCGCCGTCGACGGCGGCCATGGTCTGGTGCACCACGGTGCGGGCTTGGCGCGGGTCGATGCGCCCACCCCTGGCGCCGAGCAGGAGTGCGGCACCCGAGGTCGGTGTGGCCAATGCCGGCCTGCCGTCGGTGAGCCACGCGCTGAACGCCCGAAGCACGGGTTCGCCGAACGGAACCGTGCGTTGCTTGTCGCCCTTGCCGAGCACGCGCAGGACCCGTTGCCCGGTGTCCACGTCGTCGACGTCGAGACCGCACAGCTCGCTGACGCGAATTCCCGTGGCGTACAACGTCTCGACGATCAGCCGGTCCCGCAGCGCCATCGGATCGCCCTGCTGAGCGCCAGACGTGGCGGCGTTCATGGCGTCGAGCGCCTGGTCCTGACGCAGCACGGCGGGCAGGGAACGACGGGACCGTGGCACCTGCAGGCGGGCCGCGGGATCGCTCTCGATCAGACCGCGTCGCAGGGCCCAGGCAGTGAACGTCTTCACCGCCGAGGTCCTCCGCGCCAGCGTCGTCCGCGCGGCACCGGCCGCGGCTTGGGACGACAGCCACGACCTCAGCACCGGGAGCGTGAGACGGTCCAGCGACGGCTGCTCGCCGGCCTGCTTGCCGAGGAAGGCGAACAGCGAACGCAGATCTCCGAGGTAGGCGCGGCGGGTGTGCTCCGAACGGCCGCGTTGCAGCGCGAGGTATTCGTCGAACTCCTCGAACACCACCTCGACTGCCGCCGCCACTCCCCTACCGTGGCAGACGGGTGCCGGCGGCGCATTCGCGTCCACTCCGTGTCGGCAATTCGAGACCCGACGGTGACCCGGCTACGGCACTACCGCGGCACTCGCCGGATCGATCATGATCTTGGCGTGGGCCTCCGGATCACCAAGGGCGTCGAACGCCGCCTCGACGCCGTCCAACCCCACTGTGCCGGTGAGCAGTGGCGAACCGTCGACCTTGCCGTCGGCCAGCATGTGCAGGGTGTCGCGGAATTCCAGTGGCGTGTAACCGAATACGAAGCGCAAGTCGACTTCCTTGCTGATCGCCATGGCGGGACGCAGTTTGTCCTCACCCATGCAGACGCCGACCACGACGACACGCGAGCTCAGCGGAGCGGCGCCAACGATGCCGTCGATCATCCCCGGAACGCCGACGCACTCGAAGATCACCGGCCGCTTCGGGCCTGCCGCGCCAAGCGCGTCGGCGGCGCGGTAGACGTGTGACCACCCGGGAAGCTTGCGCAGCTTCTCCATCGAGCCCATCCCCAGTTCGTAGAGGGCGGGCGCCTTGGTGATCATGCCCTTGCTTCCCGCGCGTTCGTACGGTGAGTCGACGGCCGGGTCGACCACCACGTCCGCACCGCACTTCGTCGCGAGAGCCCTTCTACCGGAAGAGAAGTCGCTGGCGACGACGGTCTTCACCCCGGATGCCTTGAGGTGACTGATCACGGCCAGCCCAACCGGGCCGCAGCCGACCACGATCGCGACGTCACCCTTGCCGATCTCGCTGCGGCGCACCGCGTGCAACGCCACCGCCATCGGCTCGGTGAGGGCGGCGACGTCGACCGACAGCCCGTTGGGCACGACGAAGCTCATCGCGGCTTCGGCGAGCACACGCTCGGCGTAACCGCCGGGCGCCAGCGGTGACAGCCCGGTCAGGTGCACCCCGCCGGCGGCCCGTATCAAAGGAAACGAGACGACCAGCGTCCCCACCTTGAATTCCTTGGCGACCCCGCGTCCCCGCTCGGCCACCTCGCCGGAGAACTCGTGGCCCATCACCACCGGGGTGTCGGCTCGCATGAAGTCCTCGTAGCCCACCGCCTTCATGACGTCTTCCAGCTCGCCGGCGTGGTGGCGGGCGTGCAGGTCGGAACCGCATATGCCGCAACGCTTCACGTCGAGGACGAGTTGCCCCTTCTGCGGCCGTGGCTCGTCGGCGTCGACGACGTCCAGAATGCCGTCGAGGCAACG
This sequence comes from Mycobacterium sp. AT1, assembly GCF_002043095.1. Taxonomy (GTDB): domain Bacteria; phylum Actinomycetota; class Actinomycetes; order Mycobacteriales; family Mycobacteriaceae; genus Mycobacterium. Next base: position 24,890 of record NZ_MVOC01000075.1, read on the forward strand.
CACCGCCCTCATCGGGACACTCCCGCCGACTCGAGGCGCCGTAGCGCATCCGGCACCAGGTCATCGAGCGAGGGATATCCGTCGACGGCCATGATGAGGTCCGCCTCGGCGAGCAGGGATCGCAAGACGTGCACCACGCCGTCGGCGCCGCCGAGGGCCATGCCGTAAGCGTACGGCCGTCCGACACCGACCGCGGTGGCGCCCAACGCCAACGCCTTCACGACGTCGGCACCGCTGCGGATGCCTGAGTCGAACAGCACCGGTACCCCGTTGGCTGCGTCGACGACGCCCGGCAGGCAGTCGATCGCCGGCAGTCCCCCGTTGGCCTGTCGCCCGCCGTGATTGCTGCAGTAGATGCCGTCGACGCCGCCGTCGACCGCCCTGCGGACGTCGTCGGGATGCTGAATGCCCTTGACGAGAAGCGGGAGCGTGGTCAGCGATCTCAACCACGGTAAGTCGTTCCAGGACAACGAGTTTCCGAAGACCGAGATCCACTTTAGGATCGCGGCCTGTGGGTTCTCCTCGGGGGTCTGCGCGAGTGAGGCGCGGAAGACCGGGTCGCTGGTGTAGTTCGACAGGCAGTGCCCGCGCAGCTGTGGGAAGTTCGACGTCGAAAGGTCGCGGGGGCGCCAGCCGGGAATCCAGGTGTCCAACGTGACGACGATTCCCTTGTAGCCCGCGGCCTCGGCCCGAGAGACCAGGCTGGCCGCCAGGTCACGATCGGTTGGCGTGTAGAGCTGGAAGAAGCCGGGGGTGTCACCGAACTCGGCGGCGACCTCCTCCAAGGGGTCGGCCGTCAACGTCGAGGTGATCATCGGAACCCCGGTGCGGGCGGCCGCCCTCGCCGCTGCCAGGTCACCGTGACCGTCCTGCGCGCACAAGCCGATGACCCCGACGGGCGCCATGAACAACGGCGAGGGCAGCGTCATCCCGAACAGCTCGATCGAGACGTCGCGCTCCTTGGCGCCGACGAACATTCGCGGCACCAGGCCCCAGCGTTCGAACGCCGTGACGTTGACCCGCTGCGTGCGCTCGTCGCCCGCGCCGCCTGCCACGTAGGACCACAGTGACGGGGACATCGCGGCCTTGGCCTTGGCCTCCAGTTCGGCGAATGCCATCGGGTAGGACGGCAGGACTCCGGAAAGGCCCTGGAGATAGATCTCGAGCTGATAGTCACCGAATGCCATGGGTCTAAGCCTGCCAGCCCGGGTCAGCCGGCGGACGGAGACTCCGCTTTCGCCAGCTCGGCCTTCCATTGCCGGAAGGTCTCCTCGGTGCGACCGCGCCGCCAGTAACCGGAGATCGACGCCCACTTCGCGTCGACGCCGCGTTCCTTGCGGATGTAGGACCGCAGGTTGTGCATGACGGCTTGGGCCTCGCCGTGGATGAAGACCTGCACCTGGCCGGGCCGCCACAGGACCTCCTTGACCGCCTCGACCAGGGGCGCGTGGTCACCGGCGCGTTCCTCGGGGACCAGGTCGGCGCGACCGCCGCGGTAGATCCAGCGAATCTGGACGCCCTCGGGGGCGATCAACTCGATCTCGTCGTCGGGGCCACTGACCTCGACGAAGACGAACCCGATGGCATCCGGCGCCATCGCCTCGAGGGCGGCGCTGATCGCGGGCAGCCCCGACTCGTCGCCGGCCAACAGGTGCCAGTCGGCGGCGGGGTCGGGTGCATAGGCGCCGCTGGGACCCATCAGGTAGGCGGGGTCGCCCGGCTTGACCGACGCCGCCCACGGGCCCGCCACGCCGTGGTCGCCGTGGACGACGAAGTCGACGCTGATCTCGCCGCGCTCGCGGTCGACCTTGCGGACGGTGTAGGTCCTGACGACGGGCTGGTACTCGTCGGGCAGCTCCTTGAAGCTGTCGAGGGTCAACGGCGTCGGGAGCGTCGAGACGTCGGTTCCCGAACGGGGCAGCACGATCTTGACGTAGGAGTCGGTGAAGTCGGTGGGAGTGAACGTGGTGAAGCCCCCGCCGAGAACCACTCGGATCATGTGGGGCGTCAGCTGTTCGCTGCGCACCACGTCGAAGGTGTGGATCGGACGGCCTGCCACGGTCACCTCTTTGCATTCGTCGGTTGGCGCCTTCGACTATACGAGCGGGTGGGGTCGAGTGGCTGCCTACCGTGCGAGCACGCCTGCGGTGAACTTGGGCTGGAAGTCCGTCGTCAGCAGGGCGCCGAAGTTGTCCTCGCGATTGCCTCGGTTGGCGGTGTCGACGTCGCGAATGCTGTAGACGAACGCCGGCCCGGCCCACCCCGCGGCGGCCAGTCCGGCGAGCACGTCGAGGATCTGCTTGGCCTGCTCCTGCTGGCTGACGCCCTCCGCGGCGGGATCGGAGGTTGGCGCCCCGAACTCGGTCATCCACACCTTCTTGTCGCCGTCGCCGTTGAGCGTCATGACGTCGTGGGCGCGTGCGAGGTCGGACCACGCGTTGTCCGGGTCGGCGGCCAGGCCGGCGGGAAAGACGTAGGGGTGCATGGCAACTGCGTCGAAGTAACCCTTCGCGCCGTTGACGTACATGTCGTTGAGGAAGTTCGCGGGTCCGTCGACGCCGACGGCGGGGCTGAGCCCCGCCGAGATGACGGTGCTGTTCGGCTGCACCGCCTTGATCGCCGGGTAGGCAGCCTTCAGCAGGCCGACGTAGACGGCGGCGCGACTATCGGCGAACCCGAGGAACCGCGGCAGGTTCGGTTCGTTCCACAGTTCCCAATCGGTCACGCGGTCGCGGTAGCGCTTGGCGACGGCGGCCGCGAAGGTCGCGTAGTCGGCCGCGTCGGTCGGTGGTGCGTACAGCGCAGTGCCGGGGGCCTTGGCCCAGTCCGGGGTGTTGGTGATCAGACCGAGCACCCGCATTCCCCTGGCCCGGGCGCCGTCGATCCAGTGATCCACGTAGCCCCAGTCGTATTCGCCCTTCACCTTCTCGACGGCGTGCCAGTCGACGTGCACCCTCAACCAGCGCGCGTTGGTGAGTGCGGCCGCGTCCAGTTCGCGGTCCGCGTCCTCGGCGCTCATCCAAATTTGTGAGGCGCCAACACTGAATCCGTAGCCGTCGGCCGGCACCACTGGCTCGGCCTCGGCGATGCGACAACCGGCGACGGTCGCCGTGACGAGCAACAACATCAGGGCAAGGCAGCGGCTCCATGTTCCGACGCCGCGCATGGGGTCAACTTACCGGAGCCGCGCTCAACCAGAGGTCGACGACAGCTCGGCGAGATACGAGGCGCGGCACGCTTGGCGCGCCAGTTTGCCGCTGGTGGTGCGGTCGATCGAGCCCGCGGCCACGATCCGCACGTCCGCGACGGCGACGGCGTGACGGCGCGCCACCGCTGCGGTGATGTCGGCAACCACGGCGGCATGTTCCACGCGCCCCGCCCCTGCGGCGCGTTCGGCGACGATCACGACTCGTTCGCCGGAGTCGTTCGTGCGCCGATGCTGCGGAAGCACGTCGACGGGCACGGTGAAGGCGGCGACGTAGCCGGACCGGACGACCCGCGAGCTTTCCGAGACGGTCGCCTCGATGTCCTGCGGATAGTGGTTGCGTCCGTCGACGATGATGAGGTCCTTCATGCGGCCGGTGAGGTACAGCTCGCCGTCGAGGAAGACACCGAGGTCACCGGTTCGCAACCAGAGGCCGTCGTGCGGGGCGCCCTCGGCGTGGCTGCCGCTCGCCAACCGCACCAGCAACTTGTTGCGAAACGTCTGCTCCGTCTCGAGTTCCCGGCCCCAGTAGCCTCCGCCGATATTGTTGCCGTGCAACCAGATTTCGCCGATGTATCCGTCGGCCAGCTCCGCACCGTGCTCGGAGTCGACGATTGCGCCCCACTGGCTACGCACCATCTGCCCGCAGGAGACGTGGGCGACGCCGTTCGCGCCGGGTTCCACCGGAACGGCACGGCCTGCGGACAGCGCCTCGCGGTCGAGGAAGATCGCGGTCGGCTCGGCGTCGGGGGCGATGCTGGCCACCGACAACGTAGCTTCGGCCATGCCGTAGGACGGTTTGATGGCGCTGCGCGCCAGGCCGTAGGGGGCGAAAGCCGCCACGAACTGGTCGACGGCCGTCGGCGTGACCGGCTCCGATCCGTTGAGCAACCCGGCCACGTTGCTGAGGTCGAGGGCCTCGCCCGCGGCGGGTCGCCCTCGCTGGGCGGCCAGTTCGAATGCGAAATTGGGTGCGGCGGCGAAGGTTCGGCCGTGGGCGCCCTCGTCCGCAAGCGCCTTGATCCACCGGTGCGGTCGCCGCACGAAGGCTTGCGGTGACATCAGCGTGATGTGTCCCCCGCACAGCGCCGGGAACATGATCATCACCAGACCCATGTCGTGGTGCAGTGGCAGCCAACTCACACTGCGGATGTCGGTGTCGAGCCCGCCGGCGAGAATCATCTGGGCGACGTTGGTACACACCGCCCGGTGGCTGATCTCGACGCCAGCCGGGACGCGAGTCGACCCCGAGGTGTACTGCAGATAGGCGATGTCGTCGGTGGCCAGGTGCACGGGGTTGAACAGGTCGCCGACCGTGTCGGGCACCGCGTCGACCGCGATCATTCGTGGGCGGAGGCTCCGAGGACGCTTGCGGAGAAACGTCGTAATCGATTCTGCAGCTGGGCTCGTCGTCAGGATTACCGAGGGTGTCGCGTCGGCGATCACCGATTCGAGCCGTTCGGCCTGGCCGGCGAATTCGGGTGCGAACAGCGGCACGGCGATGCACCCCGCCTGGATCGCGGCGAAGAAGCCCACCACGTAGTCGAGACCCTGAGGTGCCAAGATCGCCACGCGCTCCCCAGGCGTGGTCACCTGTTGGAGCCGACCTGCGACGGCTCGCACCCGTTCCCCAAGTTCGGTCCAGGTCAGCTCGATCGCCGACCCGGCGTCCTCACGGGAATAGTCCAGAAACCGGTACGCCGGCGCCCCGCCGAGCTGACGAGTGTTGCGGTCCAAGTGCGAAATCAGCGTGACCCCATCGGGGATCGCGACATTACCCTCGGGGTCAAGAAAGTCGCCGAGGGCACTCTCGGATTGATCAACGTTGTCCTGCAAGGCTTCCCGACCCATATGCCGACAATAGTAGGACGGCTAACCTTTGGATGACCAGAATCCCTGTGTCACTCGTCACGTGGAGCCGCTTACGACGACTTGGTCTCAGTAGCCGACCAACCCGCGACCACGGCATTCACCGCGCGGCGATCCGCCACCGGCCCTCCTGCCGCCGCACCAGACCGGCGAGCTCCAAAGTCGCCAGCGGGCCCAGCAATTCGGTTGGCGGCAGACCGGCGGCCACCGCAAGCTGGTCGACGGTGCGGGCACCACGGGCTGGCAGGGCGTCGTAGGTGCGAAGCTCGACGTCGGTGAGGCCGTCCAGAGGCGAGACCGGCCGGCCCGGTTCGGGGGCCAGCTCGCCAGCTGCCCCGACAACTTCGACGACCTCCTCGACCCGCGTCACGAGGAGTGCCCCGTTTCTGATCAGCACGTGGCACCCCGCCGAGGCCGACGACGTCACCGGGCCGGGATAGGCGCAGACCGGGCGACCGAGGGCCTCCGCCCAACTGGCGGTGTTGGCAGCGCCGCTGCGCAGCCCCGCCTCGATCACCACCGTCGCACCGGAGAGAGCGGCGACCAGGCGGTTGCGGGTGAGGAACCGGTGTCGCGCCGGCCGCACGCCCGGCGGATATTCGCTGACCAGCAGTCCCTGTTCGGCGACCCGGCGCAGCATCGCGGTGTGCGCGGACGGGTAGGGCACGTCGATCCCACCGGCCAACACGGCGACGGTGAGGCCTTCGGCGCCGAGTGTCGCCCGGTGGGCGACCCCGTCGATCCCGAACGCGCCGCCCGAGACGACGGCCACGTCGCGCTCCGCGAGCCCGGCGGCCAAGTCCGCGGCCTGGTGCTCGCCGTACGACGTCGCCGCCCGCGTTCCCACGATGGCGCAGGAACGCTCGGCGACGTCGGCCAGCGAGTCCTCCCCGATCACCCACAGCACCATCGGCGCGACACCGGTCGGGCGGTCACACACCGGTCTCCCCCTGAACGAGGCGAAGGCCAGCAACGGCCAATCGGGATCGTCTGGGGTCACCAGCCGACCACCAAGCCGAGCCAGTGCCTCCAAATCTGCTGCCGCACGGTCGACGTCACGACGCGCCTCGGTGATCCGCTGCAGCTTCTCGTCCTTCAGCCGACCAGTCTTGATCCGCGTCGCCGCCTCGACGGGTCCGACGTCCGCCACGAAGGCCGACAATTCCCTGGACGGCGGTTCGACGACACGCGACAGGTAGGCCCAAGACCTGTCCTCGTCGGTCATCGCGCACCTCCGGCCTGCCGGAAGCTCAGCGCGGTGTTGACGTCGTCCAACACCGGCATCGTGCGGCCCTTCAGGTCGGCGAGAGTCCACGCGACACGCAGAGTTCGATCCACGCCACGGACGCTCAGATCGCCCTTGTCGAGGGCGGATCGCAGCGGCGCCATCACCGTCCGGTCCAGACGGAACCGGCGCCTCAGCAGTGGTCCGCTGACCTCGGCGTTGGTGCGCACCCCGTGGGGCGCCCACCTCGCCGCCGCCGCGTCGCGGGCCGCGGCCACCCGATCGCGCACCACGGCCGTGGACTCCCCCTCCTCGGAGCCGATCGACCCCGAGGGCACCGGATGCACTTCCACCCGCAGATCCACGCGATCCATCAGCGGACCGGACAACTTGCCGAGATATCGCCGCTTGACGACCGCGGGACAGACGCAGTCACTGGACCTCGCCGGCGCGCACGGACACGGGTTGGCCGCCATCACCAGCTGAAACCGGGCGGGGTACTGCGAGACCCCGTCTCGGCGGGCCAGCCGAATCTCGCCGTCCTCCAACGGCGTTCGCAGGGCTTCGAGCACACTGGAGCCAATCTCGGCACACTCGTCGAGGAAGAGCACTCCGCGGTGCGCACGGCTCACCGCCCCGGGACGCGCAAGACCAGAGCCGCCGCCCACCATCGCGGCGACGGTCGACGTGTGGTGCGGTGCGACCAACACCGGCCTGGTGATCAGCGGCGTGCGCCCCGACAGGAGACCTGCCACCGAGTGGATGGCCGTGACCTCGAGTGACTCGTCGTGGGTGAGCGGAGGCAGCAGGCCGGGAAGCCGTTGCGCCAGCATGGTCTTGCCCACTCCCGGCGGACCGGTCAGCAGCAGGTGGTGGGCACCGGCTGCGGCGACCTCGACGGCGAACCTGGCGTGTGTCTGGCCGACGACGTCGGCGAGATCGGCGACCGGTTGGTCCTCGGCCGCCACCTCGGCCACGCGGTCGTCGAGGGCACCCTTGCCCGCCAACCACGCCTGCACCTGTCGTAGCGTCCTGGCTCCCCACACCTCGATGCCGTCCACCAGACTGGCCTCGGCCAGGTTGTCGATCGGCACCACGACCGACGGCCAGCCCTCCCGCTTGGCGGCCAGCACGGCGGGCAGTACGCCCTTGACCGGCCGAACGCGCCCGTCGAGGGCCAACTCGCCGAGCAACACGGTCTTGTCCAAACGCGCCCAGGACGTCTTCTTCTCCGCCGAGATCACGGCCATCGCCAAGGCGATGTCATACACCGAACCCATCTTCGGCAGAGTGGCCGGCGACAGCGCCAACGTCAGTCGGGTCTGCGGCCATTCGTTGCCGCAGTTGGTGATTGCCGCCCGCACCCGGTCGCGGGATTCCTGCAGCGCCGCGTCGGGCAGCCCGACCAGGTGCACCCCAGGCAGCCCGTTGGTGATGTCCGCCTCGATCTCCACGATCGTGCCGTCCACCCCGCGAACCGCGACCGAGTATGCCCGGCCCAGCGTCATCAGCCCACCGCCCGAAGGTGGGTGATCTCCGGCGTCGGGCTCCGCCCGATCCGCACGCCGACGACGTCGATGCGCACCTTCGACCAGCCGCGGTCCTGGGCGGCCAACCACAGGCCCGCCAACCGGCGCAACCGCCGGACCTTCTGCGGCGTCACCGCCTGCTCCACGCCACCGAAGCGGTCGCTGGTGCGCGTCTTCACCTCGACGAACACCACCGCAGCCGCCGCGGCGTCCACGGCGATCACGTCCAATTCGCCGTACCGGCATCGCCAGTTGCGGGCCAACACCGTCAGCCCCTGCGACGTCAGATAGTCGACCGCAAGTTGCTCACCGAGAGCGCCGATCTGGGCCCGAGTCCACGTTTCCGTCATGACCCCACCGTGCGGGTGTGCACCGACAGCCAACCCGAGAAATCACGGCGTCATCCACAGACGTCGATTCATCCACAGGCACCCCGGGAGTACTCGCTCGGAGAGCAGCCGGCCACCCGGGTGAACGCCGTCGTGAACGCGGTCGCGGACTGGTAGCCCACCCGCTGGGCCAGCTTCGCCACCGACGGCACCTCGGTTCTCAACAGGTCCTTGGCCACCGCCACGCGCCATTCCAAGAGGTACTGCATGGGCGTCAATCCCACTGTGCGGGTGAATCTTTGGGCGAACACCGCACGGGACACCGAGGCTACCGCGGCGAGCCGTTCGACGGTCCAGCCGCGCGCAACGTCGGCGTGCATCTCGCGCAGGGCCGGCGCGAGCACCGGATCCGCCAGCCCCGCAATCAGTCCCCTGCCGCCGCTGCCCAGGTCCGGCGCGGCGGGAAGCCGGGTGGCCTCGATCAACAGCACCTCGACGAGGCGCTTGAGGATCACGTCCCGGCTCGGCCCGTCGGTGTCGGCCTCCTCGGCGATGAGTTCGACGAGCCGGGTCAGCCTGGCCGCACCCGGTCGTCCACCCCGGACCAGGACGACCGGCGGCAGGAGCGCCACCAACAGAGCCGCACTGGCCGGGTCGAACCGAAAGTACCCACCGAGCATCCGCATGGTGACCGGCTCCGACTCGGGGCCGTGGTGAGTGTCGTGCGAATGGTCGAGCGGCGCGAAAGTCGGTGTCACGCCTGGGCTTCCACTCATGGTGAACTCCGGCGTCCGCGGGAACAGCAGGAAGTCGCCGTGTCGGAGTTCGACGGCGTCGAGCCCGTCGGGCTCCAGCAGGCATGACCCGTCGAGCATCAGGCAGAACGCTGGGTCGCCGTAGCGCGGCTTCCTGACGCTCCACTGTCCGGCGCCGGTGATGACCTTGGCCAGCACCGCCTCGGGACGCAACAGCGCCATCAGTTCCTCCATCGGTTCCGCGGCGCGCATACCGCAAACGCTAGCGTGCCGCCGCGCCGAACCGCCTCAGGTCAACTGGGCCAAGGCCATGGCATCGGCACCGGCGGCAAACCTCAGCCGGTCCGACGTGTCGTTGGCGGCCTCGAACACCACGTCGGCGACGTCGCCGGGGGTTGTCACTGCCCCGGGCCGACCGAACGAGTCCAGGATGGGCGCCGCGAACGGCAGGTACTCCTCGGGGATCAGCCCCGCCATCCGAGCGGTACCGTTGCTGGTGAAGGCGGTCGACGGCCCGTATCCCGGCTCGACGAGCTTGACGCGCACCCCGAAGAAGCCCAGCTCCAACGCCAGCGACCCGGAGAAGCCCTCGATGGCGGACTTGCTCGCGGTGTAGACCGCGGCCAGCGGCATGGCCGCCAGGGTGGTGCTCGAGGTGACGTTGACGATGACGCCGGAGCCCCGCGACCGCATCTGCGGGACGACGGCCTGAGTCATCGCCATCACACCGAAGGTGTTGGTGTCGAACAACTCTCGCGTGGTGTCCATCGGAGTGGCTTCGAACGCTCCGACGGCGCCGATACCCGCGTTGTTGACCAAGACGTCGACGGGCCCACTTGCCAGGACGGCGTCGGCAATGCTCTCGGGGTCGGTCACGTCCAGCGGCAACACCGTCAGCCGGTCCGAAGTAGGCAAGACGTCGGGGCGCGGGGTCCGCATGGTGGCGACGACGTCCCAGCCCTCGTCGAGGAACCTCTGCGCGGTGGCGAGGCCGTAGCCGGATGAACATCCCGTGATCAGCACTGTTGTCATGAACGAAAAGCTAACGGGCACAGCGGCGTCGGACAACGCCGTGCCGTCTGAGAAACCTTCGCGATCGTCTTGGTCGCCAACGTGCCATGATGTGCGCCATGGCAAGCCGACCTCACCACCGGACCCTCTTGTCCGCACTGCCGCTCGTCGTGGCCGCGCTGACGGGTGTGGCCTGCGACTCCGGGACCGTGGTGAACACCGACGAGCCCCGGCCCACCGTCGAAACCAGCACCACGCCGCCGCCCCCGCTGGCGAACCGCCCCACCAACGACGCCCTCGTCAACGCCTTCGACTACGCCGCACCGCAGGCGGACGGCCAAACGGCCTACTACTTCAGCAGCCCCAGCAAGCGGTGGGTGTGCGCGATCGTGCCGCGCGTCGCGGCGGGGTGTCAGTCCTCGACCGGGTCGACGATCCCGATCAAGGGGGCGCCCGACACCGTGCCGGGCTCAGACGGCACCGACTCCGCGCCGAACGCCATCCAGGTGGGCAGGCTGGGCGATCCGAGCTTCGCCGCGCTCGACGCTCCCGGGTATTCGCTCGTTCCCGGTCCGGCCGCGATCCTTCCGTTCGGCAAGGTCCTGATCGTGTCCGGTTTCCGCTGCAACGTGCAGGAGGCCACCGGAATCTCCTGCGCCAGCGAGGTGACCGGCAACGGATTCACCTTCAGCGCTGACGGATTCACGCTTCAATACACCGATCTGCCCGCGTAGGGACCGCGCTTGCCCTCAGCCGCGTGGCGTGGTGGTGATGTGCACGTGGTCGAAATGGCCGTAACCCGAGGCCTGCGGACCGGCCGGCGTGTAGTACGTGCCGCGCCAGATCACGTCCTGGATTCCGAACCGGCCCGTGTTGCTCATCGCGAAGGCGAGTATCTCGTTTCCGAGCGCGATGCCCTCGGCGCTTTCGGGGTTGGGAATCATGATGTCGATCGCCAGTCCGCTGGGGTGCCACGGCTTGGAGTCCGGACGGACCCCGTCGATGGCAGAGATCTGGGGAAAGCGCGCGCTGACGGCCCTGGCAGCCAGAATCGTGTTGGGCTGCAAGCCCACCTCCGATGCCACACCGACGGGTAACGCCTCGGGAATGTCTACGACGGCACCCTCGGGCGGCGGGGCGACGTCGCCGGGAGGCAGTCCCGGCATCGCGGCGATCGCCGGAATCGCGTTGTCGATCACGGCCTGTTGCTGCGGTGTCAACACCGAATACTGCGCTTCCGCTGCTGCGATCTGACGCAGCAGTTCCTTCCACTTGCCCTGCAGCTCTGCGCGCACGGCGGCGGCCGATTCGGCCGCGGCACTGGCACCGGCAGCCGATTCCTCCGACGCCTTGGCCGCGGCGGACGCGCGCTCACGTGCCGATCGGAAGTCGGCCAACTGATCGGCGATCCCGGCGGCCACCGTCCGCTGCAGGGACAACTGGTCGATCAGCTGTTGCGGGGACGTCGCGGTAAGCACCGCCGCGAACTGACCGGTGCTCCCGCTGGTGTAGTTCATCGCCGCCACCCGGTCGAGCGCGGCCTGATGGGGCGCCAGCGCGGTGTTGGCGGCCTCGAGGGCTGTCAGGTCGGCACGGTGGCGGTCGGCGGCCGTCGCCTGCTCGGCCAGCCTGGCGTCGACGTCGCGCTGCGCCGCGGTGACGGCCTCGCGAGTCTGCACTGCCTGCTGGGACAGCTCGTCGAGCTTGGCCAACGCGTCGGCGGCCGGATCGGCGTTGACCTCACCCGTCACCGCAATCGCGACGAGGAGTCCGGCCAAGAGACCGCACGTCGTTCGCCGCAGACATTGGCGGACCCCGGTCACGCGGATTGTCACGATCCTTCGTTCGGGGACCACTCCTGGCCCGGCCGTCTACGTCCCGGGCAAGGCTACGAACTGACACCGACGATGTCTATTCGGAGTCGACCCGGTCAACGGGTCGGAGCGAACATCGGCGGGTTGAGCCGGGCGAACCCGGCCTGACGGTGATAGGGGAAGTACGGGTACGGCGCTTCCCTGGCGCTCACCGCGTCGAGCCGAGCGACCTGCTCGTCGCTCAGCGCCCACCCCACGGCTCCGAGGTTCTCGGCCAGCTGGGCGCCGTCCCGCGCGCCGACGATGACCGACGACACGGTCGGCCGCCGCAGCAGCCAGTTCAGCGCCACCTGGGGAACCGACCGCCCGGTCTCCTCGGCAATCGCGTCGAGTTCGTCGACGACGTCGAACAGCAGGGCCTCGTCAACGGGCGGCCCCGCATCCGCCGTCGCGTGCAGCCTGCTGCGTTCGGGCACCGCGGCACCGCGCCGGATGCGACCGGTCAGCCGTCCCCAGCCCAGCGGACTCCACACCAGAGCACCGACGCCCTGGTCGACGGCCAGGGGCATCAGTTCCCACTCGTAGTCCCGCCCGATCAGCGAGTAGTACACCTGATGCGCGACGTATCGCGACCGGTGCGCCGCGTCCGCGGCCGACAGCGACTTCATCAGCTGCCATCCCGAGAAGTTGGACACCCCGGCGTACCGAATCTTGCCCTGGCCGATGAGGCCGTCGAGGGTGTCGAGCACTTCGTCGACCGGTGTGTGCGCGTCGTAGGCGTGCAGTTGGAAGAGGTCGACGTGGTCGGTGCCGAGGCGACGCAGGGCGTTCTCCACCCCCTCGATGAGCCGCGAGCGCGAGGTTCCCGCCTGGCCGGGTCCGGCACCGAGCGGCAATCCGGCCTTCGTCGAGATCAGCACCTGGTCGCGCCTGCCCTTCAACGCGGCTCCGAGCACCTCCTCCGACGCGCCGTCGGAGTAGACGTCGGCCGTGTCGAACAGCGTGATCCCGGCGTCCAGACATGCGTCGACCATGCGGCGCGCCTCGTCGACGTCGACGGACCCCCACGCTTCGAAGAAGTCGCCCCGGCCCCCGAATGTCGCTGCACCAAAACTCAATTCAGAGACGACCAGTCCTGAATCGCCCACCTGTCGATATTCCACGCCAAACTCCCTAATGAGACGATATTCCCGTTAGTGAGGTTAACACCGGTCTGGCCTTAACGACACCGCAGTCCCGTTATGATGGCCGCATGACCGCCGCGACCAGACCTGGCGGCCGCACCGCCGCCGTCAGGGACGCGGTCCTGCGCGCCGCCGCCGACCTACTCGTCGAATACGGCCTCGAGGGCGTCGAATTGGCCGCGGTCGCCGAGCGGGCCGGGGTCGGCAAGTCGACCCTCTACCGGCGGTGGGGAACGGTTGCGGCACTCGTCGCCGATCTGCTGGTCGACATGGCGGACACCTCGTCGCGGCGCCCCGCCACCGGCTCGCTGTCGACCGACCTGCTGGCCGCGGCGAAACTGATCCGGCGCACGTTGACCGACCCACGCCAGGGACCGCTGTTCAAGGCCATCATCGCCACCGCCACCTGCGACCCGACCACTGCCAACGCCCTGGCGGCCTTCTACCGCAAGCGCGTCGACGAGGTGTCACACGTCGTCACCGACGCGGTCGCGCGCGGCGAGGCTCCGGACGGCGTCGACGCACGAGAAGTCATCCGCCACCTGTCGGCGCCGTTGTACTACCGCTTCCTGACCGACACGGCCCCGATCTCGGCCGCCGACGTTCGACGCTCGGTGGCCCTGACCATGGCAGGGGTGCACGCCGGCGTCTTCGGCCCGTGAGTTCCGCGAGCTACTCCGCCAGCGCCTCGAACAACGAGGCCAACTGACTCGGCGACAGGTCGACGCCACACTGAGCCTTGACGTCCTTGAGCGGCTGGACGATTCGCTGCAGGTCCAGGAACTCGCCGGGATGGGCCAGGAAGTATCCGCGCACCGATGACCGCGCCACCTCCGGCGGTTGGCTGGCCGCGGCGGTCAGCACGTCGTCGGCAGGCGGGTGTGCGTCCAGGTAGGCACCCGCCGAACTCAACACGCCGCTGGCCGTCGCGGCGAAACCGCTGGCCTTGCACGGCGCCGCACCGGCGGCGGGCAGGTTGCCGACACCTACCGCGACGGCCCCGATCGCACACGCGCCGGCGATCCCGGTGGCAGTGCGGCGCAAGGTGGAGGCAAACAGATTCATGGCGGTGAGTCCTTTGGATGTCGAGCCGGGCCTGCCGTGTCTCAGCCAACGTACAGAATTGCCAACCCGTCGTCCTGGCAACCGAACTACTCCCCAATCCGCCCAGGTATGTTGCTTAGGCAAGCCTCACTCGACGACTGCCGGGCCACGACCCGCGCGGAAGGGATGTACTCGATGCGATCACCTTGGAGGCGGATCGGCGTCCTGCTGACCGCCGTCGTCCTCGTCGCGAGCGCGACGGCGTGCTCGTCGGCATCCGACGAGTCCGACGGGCTGTTGATCTACAACGCCCAGCACGAGTCGTTGACCAAGGAGTGGATCGACGCCTTCACCAAGGCGACCGGCATCAAGGTCACCTACCGCCAGGGTGGCGACACCGAACTGGGCAACCAGCTGATCGCCGAGGGTGCCTCGTCGCCCGCCGACGTCATCCTCACCGAGAACTCACCCGCCATGGCCGCCGTCGAGAAGGCGGGCCTGTTCGCCGACGTCGACCCCGCCACCGTCGCGCAGGTCCCCGCGCAGTACCGGCCCGCCACCAACAAGTGGACCGGCGTCGCCGCGCGCACCACCGTCTTCGCGTACAACACGTCCAAGCTCACCGAGGCTCAGCTGCCCAAGTCGATCATGGATTTGGAGAAGCCGGAGTGGAAGGGCCGCTGGGGTGCGCCGCCCGTCAAGCCGGACTTCCAGGCCATCGTGGCGGCCATCCTCGACCTCACCGGGGAGCCCGCGACGGCGGCCTGGCTGGCCGGGATGAAGTCGGGCGCGGAGATCTTCCAGGACAACATCGCGACGCTACGGGCGGTCAACGCAGGCGAGGTCGACGGCGGCGTCATCTACCACTACTACTGGTTCCGCGATCAGGCCAAGACCAAGGAGATCAGCGGCAACACCGCTCTGCATTACTTCCGCAACCAGGACCCAGGCGCGTTCGTCTCCATTTCCGGTGGCGGCGTGCTGAATTCGAGCAAGAAGAAGGACGACGCCCAGAAGTTCCTCGCCTTCGTGACGAGCAAGGCCGGCCAGGAGGTGCTCGAGAAGGGCACCTCGTTCGAATACCCGGTCGCCAGCGGCGTGCCAGCCAACCCGGCGCTGGTACCGCTGGCCGACCTGCAGGCCCCCGCGGTCAACCCGTCGGACCTCGACTCCAAGAAGGTCACCGACCTGATGACGACGGCCGGCCTGCTCTAGATGGCGCGGTAGGTGATCACCGACACGGTCCCGGCGGCGCGGCGCCCGGCATCCGTCGAGCGGCCGGGGCCGGTGCTCGTCGGTGCCGTCGCGGTCGTCGTCGCGGCGACCTTCGTGCCGCTGGGCTACGTCGTCTGGTCGGTGGTCGCCACCGGACCGTCAGAGGTCTACGCTCTCGTCGTCCGCCCGCGAGTGGTCGAATTGCTGGTCAACACAGTCGGACTCGTCGTGGTGACGGTGCCGCTGTGCGTGGTGCTCGGCGTCGGTGCGGCCTGGTTGGTGGAGCGCACCGACGTGCCGGGGCGCTCGCTGTGGCGGCCGCTGCTCGTCGCGCCCCTTGCCGTGCCCGCGTTCGTCAACAGCTATGCGTGGGTCAGCGTGGTGCCGTCGTTGCACGGCTTCTTGGCCGGGATTCTGGTCGCGACGACGTCGTACTTTCCGTTCGTCTACGTGCCCGCGTCGGCGACGCTGCGCAGGCTCGACCCCGCCATGGAGGAATCGGCCAGAGCGTTGGGGTCCAGCCCGGCCGGCGCCTTCTGGCGGGTGGTCCTCCCCCAGTTGCGGCTCGCGATCCTCGGCGGCGGACTGTTGATCGGGGTGCACCTGCTTGCCGAGTACGGTGCGTTCGCGATGCTGCGATTTCCCACCCTGACGACGGCCATCTTCGAACAGTTCCAGGCCACGTTCGACGGTGCGGCGGGCAGCACCCTCGCGGGCGTCCTCGTTCTGCTCTGCCTGGTGCTGCTGGTCGGCGAGGCAGCCGCCCGCGGCACCGCCAGGTACGCCAGAGTGGGCTCCGGCGCCGCCCGTCGCCTCTCGCCGCATCGGTTGGCAGGCATGGCGATTCCCGCCTTCTCGGCACTCCTGGTCCTCGCCGTGCTGGCACTCGGAGTGCCCGCCTGGACCATCGCCCGCTGGCTGTGGATCGGCGGCTCGAGCGTCTGGACCGACGGCGAGATCGCCTCCGCGACCGTGCAGACCGCGGGTCTGGCGGCGGTGGCCGCGGTGGCGACGACCGTGCTCGCGTTCCCGTTCGCCTGGGTTGCGGTGCGGTACCGCGGAGTGTTCGCCCGGTTCGTGGAGGGCTCCAACTTCGTCACCAGCTCCATGCCGGGAATCGTCACCGCGCTGGCCTTGGTCACCGTGGCCATCCGCGTCGCGCCACCGCTCTACCAAACCGTCACGCTGGTGCTGGCGGCCTACGTGCTGCTGTTCATGCCCCGCGCGATGGTCAACCTGCGATCCGGCCTTGCCCAGATTCCCCAGGGAATCGAGGAGGCGTCGCGATCGCTTGGCGTGTCCCCCACCCGAACACTCCTACGAATCACGCTGCGGCTCACCGCCCCCGCCGCCGCGGCGGGGGCGTCGCTGGTGTTCGTCGCAGTTGCCACCGAACTGACCGCCACCCTGCTGCTGGCCCCGACCGGCACCAGCACGCTGGCGATGCGGTTCTGGTCGCTGAGCAGCGAGCTCGACTACGCGGCCGCCGCGCCGTACGCGCTGCTGCTGGTGGCCCTGTCGGTGCCGGTGACGCTCGTGCTGTTCCGACAGTCGACGAAGGCGGCCGCACTATGACCGGAAGCGCACTCGAGATCGCCGGTTTGGCAAAGTATTTCGGCAGCGATCGGGTTCTGCACGGTGTCGACCTGAGCGTGCCTGCGGGTTCGGTCACGGCGGTCGTCGGCGCGTCGGGCTGCGGCAAGACGACACTGCTGCGTCTGGTCGCGGGGTTCGAGACACCCGACGCCGGCACCATCTCCATCGCCGACCGCACCGTCGCCGACGCCGACGACTGCGTCCCCGCGCACCGCAGGGACGTCGGCTACGTCGCGCAGGACGGTGCCCTGTTCCCGCACCTGACCGTCGGACAGAACATCGCCTACGGCTTGAGTGGCAGTGCCCGCAGCACCCGCGCCAGGGTCACCGAACTGCTCGCCACGGTGTCCCTCGACGCCGACATGGCGCGCCGCCGGCCACACCAGCTCTCGGGTGGCCAGCAGCAGCGGGTGGCGCTGGCACGGGCGCTCGCCCGCGAACCCGCGCTGATGTTGCTCGACGAACCGTTCAGCGCGTTGGACACCGGTCTGCGCTCGTCCACCCGCAAGGCCGTCGCGCAGCTTCTCGCCGAGGCAGGAGTGACGACGCTCCTGGTCACCCACGATCAGGAGGAAGCCCTGTCGATCGCCGACCAGGTCGCCGTGATGCGCGACGGGCGGTTCACCAAGGTCGGCACCCCGCACCAGGTCTACTTCACGCCGGGTGACGAGTTCACCGCCCGGTTCCTCGGGGACTGCGTGCTGTTGCCCGGCACGATCACCTCCCGGGTCGCCGACTGCTCGCTGGGCCGGGTGCCCGTGCGCGACGGTGCCGACGACGGGCCCGCGACCCTGGTGCTGCGGCCCGAACAACTCGTCGCGACCACCGTGTCCGACGGCGACCGCGGCGCAGGCGTCGGCACGGTGCTGTCGTCGGAGTTCCGCGGCCACGACGTCCTACTCGTCGTCGACGTCGGCGGGGGCGAACCGATCACCGTCCGCCAGCACGGGCTCGATCCGCCGACCGTCGACGCCAAGGTCCGCGTCGACGTCGTCGGGACCGCGGCGACACTCGACGAGCGGCCGTGATGTTCGGCCGCCTCGTCGACCACCTGGCCTCGCGCGGCGACGATTCCGCGCTGCTGACCGTCGACCGACGACTGTCCTACCGCCAGCTCGCCGACGACGTCGCGGCCAGCGCGTCGGACCTCGGCTCGCGACGCAGACTGGTCCTGCTGGAGACCCACAACGACGTCGACACCCTGGTGAACTACCTCGGCGCGCTCGCGGGTGGCCACGTCGTACTGCCCGTGACCGCCGACGCCGACCACACCGCGATGGTCGACGCGTACGACCCCGACGTAGTCATCCGCGACGGCTCGGTGCTGCACCGCCACCACCCCGCCCACGAAATCCATCCCGATCTCGCCCTGCTGCTGTCCACCTCCGGCAGCACGGGGTCACCGAAGCTGGTGCGACTGTCGAGGACCAACCTGGCCTCCAACGCCGAGGCCATTGCGACCTACCTCGACATCCGCCACACCGACCGGGCCGCGACGACGTTGCCCATGTCCTACTGCTACGGCCTCTCGGTGGTCCACAGTCATCTGTTGCGTGGCGCCGGCCTCATCCTCACCGACGACTCGGTGGTCGAGGACGGGTTCTGGGACCTGATGCGCGCACACCGCGGGACGACGTTCGCGGGCGTCCCACACACGTTCGACCTGTTGGACCGCATCGGGTTCGACGACATGTCGCTGCCGCACCTGCGCTACGTCACCCAGGCCGGCGGCCGACTCGCCCCCGACACGGTCCGCCGGTACGCCGAGCTCGGTCGACGCCGCGGCTGGCAACTGTTCGTGATGTACGGCGCCACCGAGGCGACCGCCCGAATGGCTTATCTGCCACCGGAACTCGCCTACGAGAACCCGACCGCGATCGGGGTGCCCATCCCCGGTGGCGCGTTCGATCTCATTCCCGCGGACGGGATGGAGGACCAAACCGGGGAGCTCGTCTACCGCGGCCCTGGCGTGATGATGGGTTACGCGCACACCCCCGACGACCTCACGACGGGCCACACCGTCGAGGCTCTTCGCACCGGCGACCTTGCGCGTCGGCGCCCCGACGGCCTCTACGAGGTGGTCGGCCGCATCAGCCGGTTCGTGAAGCTCTACGGCCTCCGCATCGACCTGCAACGCGTCGAGACCGCCCTGCAAGACGCCGGAGTGACGGCGATCTGCGCCGAGGGTGACGGTGCCCTGCTGGTGGCGGCCACCGACCGTCCCGCGGGGTGCGACGTCGCACTCGTCGCCGCCCATGCCTCCGGGCTTCCCCGCTCGGCCGTTCGCATTCTCGACGTCGACGAGATCCCGAGGCTGCCGTCGGGCAAACCCGACCTTCTCGGCGTCCGCGCGCTGGCCGATCGCACCGCGGCGACGGAGCGGGACGCCGCGGACCTTCGCGTCCTGTTCGCAGACGTCCTTCACCTCGACGCCGCGTCGGTCGACCCGCAGGCCAGTTTCGTCGACCTCGGCGGGAACTCGCTGTCCTACGTGGCGATGTCGGTGCGGCTCGAACGCGCGCTCGGTCATTTGCCCGCCGACTGGCCGCGGCTGCCGCTGCGCGACCTGGAGGCCACCAGGAGAAGCCGCCGGTGGTGGGGCACCACGCTGGAGACCAGCGTCGCGCTGCGGGCCGTCGCCATCGTCCTCGTCGTCGGCTCACACGCCGGGCTGTACACGCTGTGGGGCGGTGCCCACGTACTGCTAGGCATCGCCGGCTACAACTTCGGGCGGTTCTGCCTGACCCCGCTGCCCCGCGCCCAACGCGCCAGGCACCTGGTGAGCACCATCGCGTGGATCGCCGTGCCCTCGGTCGCGTGGGTGGCCATCGCCTTGGTGATCACCGACGACTACACCGCGTCGAATCTGTTGCTGGCCAACAAGTTCCTCGGCCCGGACGACAGCATGACGGCAGGCAGGCTGTGGTTCGCCGAAGTCGTGGTCTGGGTTCTGGTGGGGTTGGCGGTGGTGTGCGCGACCCCGATCGCCGACCGGCTCGAACGGCGTCGGCCGTTCGCGTGGGCGTGTGCGTTCGTGGCAGTGGGCTTGGCGGTCCGGTTCGACGGTTTCGGCATGGGTCGCGAGGCGTGGTTCACCGTGCTCGCCTTCTGGTTCTTCGCCATCGGCTGGGCGGCGTCGAAGGCCACGACCGTCTGGCAGCGCGCCGCCGTCACCGCGATGCTCGCCGTCGGGATCGTCGGCTACTTCGGCAACCCGAACCGGGAACTGCTGGTGTTCACCGGCTTGGCGTTGCTGATCTGGCTGCCCGCCATCCGCTGCCCGTCGGCGTTCACGGTGGCGGCGGGCGTCCTTGCCGAGGCGTCGCTCCTGATCTACCTGGTGCACTACCAGGTGTATCCGCTGTTCGGGGAGCACCGGCTGCTTGGCGTCGTCGCATCCCTCGGTGTGGGGGTGCTGTTGACGATGCTGCTGACCATGGCGCGCAGACGGATTCGCCTCGTCGGCGCTCGGCCGGTCGGCTCGAGGGTTACTTCTCCCGCTCGGCGATGAGGCCCTCCTGCACCACGGTCGCCGCGATGCCGCCGTCCTCGCCTAGCAAGCTGCCGGTGATGACGCCCCTACCCCGCGCCGCCGCGGGCGACCTGGTCTCCAACAGGTTCCACCGGTCGGCCCGCACCGGGCGGTGAAACCAGATCGACGAGTCCGTCGTGCCGCTGCGGTGGGTCCGGGCCGCCATGGAGTGGCCGTGCACCTGCAGAGCCGGGTCGATCATGTAGACGTCGCACACGTATGCCGCGATCACGTCGTGCAGCAGAGGATCCTCGGGAACCGGCACCAGGACCCGCCACCACAGTCGTCGGACGAACTCCCCCGTCGACCGGTCGTCGACGACGCGAATGTCGATCTCGTCCAACGGCATCGACGGCGCGGGCCCCGGTGGTCCGGTTCGCGGCAAGGTCTCGGGATCCTCCGGAAGCGCAGCCACGCGACCATGCTCGGGGCCGGCCATCGGAAGCGAGAACGAGACGGTGGCCGCCGTGATCACGCGGCCCGCCTGCCGCGACACCACCCGCCGGGCCGAGGCGGTCCGGCCGTCGAAGACGCGCTCCACGGAGTAGTCGACGTCGTCGCCGGCCTCGCCGCCGCGCAGGAATTGCAGATGCATGTTGACGGGCCGCTTGGCGGGCTCGACCGTGCGGGCGGCGGCCGCCAGCGACTGTCCCATGAACTGACCGCCGAACGCACGCTTGCCCTCGGGACCGCTGGCGGCGCCGATCCACGAATCGTCGGAATCGCCCGACCGGACGTCGAGCAGTCGCAGCAGCGCGCTCACGAGACGGTGCCCGCCTCGGTCAGCTGGCGAATCTCGTCCTCCGACAGGCCAAGCCGGTCCCGAAGCACCTCCGCGGTGTGGTCGCCGAGCGCGGGCGCCGGCACCGCGGGCCGGTAGGCGCCGTCCACCTGCAGTGGCAGCCCTGGCGCCAGATGGGTCCCGATGCGCGGCTGGTCGAGTGCGCTGAACAACGGGTTGTCGGTCACCTTGGGGTCGCTGGCGGTCTCGGCGAACGTGCGGTAGCGCTCCCACAGCACCGACGTCGTCGACAGTGCGGCGCCGATCTCCTCGGCGGTGTGATCGGTGAACCACACCGTGAACAATCCCGTCAGCGCGTCGCGGTGGCGATACCGCTGCCCCTCGTCGCTGAAGTCGGCACCGAGCGCATCACCAAGCGCGGCAACGGCTTTGGTCGTACCCGTCAGCTCGGCCAAATCCCGGAAGTGCCGCCCGGTGAGCGCGACGACCATGAACGACACCCCGTCGCCGCTGACGAACGTCTGGCCATACTGCCCGTAGATCGAGTTGCCGATGCGCTCGCGCGCCACCCCGTTGACCATCACCTCGGTCAAGAAACTCAGATTGCCCGCCGTGGCCAGGGCGACGTTCTCCAGGGGGATGCCGACGCGCTGTCCCTCCCCGGTGGCGTCGCGGTGGCGCAGCGCGGCCGTCACCGCCAGCGCGACGTACAGCCCGCAGGCGACGTCCCAGGCGGGCAGCACGTGGTTCACGGGGCCGCCGGATTCCGGTGACCCCGTCACCAACGGAAAGCCGACCCCGGCGTTGACGGTGTAGTCGACCCCCGTACCGCCGTCGGCCCGCCCCGACACCTCGACGTGAATGAGGTCGGGCCGGAGCTTGACCAGCTCCTCGTACGAATGCCATTGCCGCCCCGCGACATTGGTGATCAGAATGCCGCAGTCGACGACGAGCCGGGTGATCAGCTCCTGCCCGGCGGCAGACCGGACGTCCACCGCCGCGGACAGCTTCCCCTTGTTCAGCCCGGCCCAGTAGATGCTCTCCCCGTCGTCGGTGACGGGCCATCGGTGATAGTCGGCGGCGCCGCCGACGGGGTCGACGCGGATCACCTCGGCGCCCAGTTGGGCCAGCGTCATGCCGCCCAGCGGCACCGCGACGAAACTGGAGATCTCGACGATCCGCACTCCGGCCAACGGCCTGGCGGCATCCCGGACGGTCACGGTCAGATGAGCTCGACGGCGTCGGCGATGGAGTCGAGAACCCGGCTCGGCCGGAACGGGTACTTCTGGATGTCGGCCACGGTCGTCGACCCGGTGAGCACCAGGATGGTCTCCAGCCCGGCCTCGATGCCTGCGACGACGTCGGTGTCCATCCGGTCCCCGACCATGAAGGTGGTCTCCGAGTGCGCCTCGATGCGGTTGAGCGCGCTGCGGAACATCATCGGGTTGGGCTTGCCGACGAAGTACGGCTCCCGGCCGGTGGCCTTGGTGATGAGCGCCGCGACCGAGCCGGTGGCGGGCGTCGGCCCCTCTGCCGACGGACCGGTGACGTCGGGGTTGGTGGCGATGAAGCGGGCGCCGCCACCGATGAGGCGGATGGCCTTGGTGATCGCCTCGAACGAGTACGTCCGCGTTTCGCCGAGGACGACGAAGTCCGGCCCGGTGTCGGTGAGCGTGTAGCCCACCTCGTGCAACGCCGTCGTCAGGCCGGCCTCGCCGATGACGTAGGCGGACCCGCCGGGCAACTGGTCGTGCAGGAACGCGGCGGTCGCCAGGGCCGAGGTCCAGATCGCCTCCTCCGGCACTTCGAGGCCGGAGCGCAGCAGTCTGGCCGCGAGGTCGCGCGGGGTGAAGATCGAGTTGTTGGTCAGCACCAGGAAGGGCCGCTTCTTCTCCGCGAGTCGCTGAAGGAACTCGGCGGCCCCCGGTAGGGCACGTTCCTCGTGGACGAGGACGCCGTCCATGTCGGTCAGCCAGGACTCCGGTGTAGATCGCATCGCCTCAGCGTACGACGACGCCGCTCCGTTCCCGAGGCGCCCCGAAGGTCGCCCGGTGCGACGGCGGCTGGCGGCCGTCGACGTCGGTGATGCCGTAGCGCATCGCCAGCTCGGCGCCGATCACGGTCTGACCGGTGAGTTCGCCAAGCCGCGGATCGCGCCACAGGGCGTCGACGAGGTACCCGGTGAATTCAGGTGTCTCGGCGTGCTTGGCCGTCTCGGCGAGCGCGTCGGGATGCCCGGCGAAGGCGCTGCGGAACTTCTCGGTCAGCAGGATGCCCATCCAGATCGACAGGGTCGTCACGCCGGTGCCCTCGAAGTCGACCGCCATGTCGGCGGCCATCTTGTCGACGCCCGCCTTCTGCGCGCCGTATGCAGGACCGTGCATGTACACCACCGAACCCGGCGACGAGGTGAACACGATCAACCCGCGGCGGTGCGGCACCATCAGCCGCGCGGCGTGCCACGACGCGACGTAGGCCGAGCGCAGCCCGACGTCGAGCACGTCGCCCAGCTCGAGTGGCTTCTCCCAGAACGGTTTCGACGAGGTCAGCCGATCGCTGATCGCCGCGGCGTTGTTGACCAGCAGGTCGAGCGCGCCGCATTCGTCGGCCACCCGCTCGAACAGGGCGGCGACCTGCGCGTCGTCGCGGTGGTCGACGGTGACCGCGACACTGCCGTCGCCGAGGTCCGTCACGGTCCGCCCGGTCAGGTAGACCCGCCACCCCGCCGTCAGCAGCGCGGTGGCGATGCCCCGGCCGGCACCACGGCTGGCCCCGGTGACGACCGCGACGGGGGGTCGCTCCTCGGCGCTCATGGTCAGTCGGGGAGTCGCAGCTCGGGCTTCTCGACCTCTTCGATGTTCACGTCCTTGAACGTGATCACCCGGACCTGCTTGACGAAGCGGGCCGGTCGGTACATGTCCCACACCCACGCGTCGGCCAGGCGAAGCTCGAAGTAGACCTCGCCGTCGGCGTTGCGCGGCACCAGCTCGACGCTGTTCGCGAGGTAGAACCGGCGCTCCGTCTCCACGACGTAACTGAACTGCCCCACGATGTCCTTGTATTCGCGGTACAGCGAGAGCTCCATCTCGGTTTCGTACTTCTCGAGATCTTCGGCACTCATCGGTTCAGTGGTCCTTCGTTCGGTGTGACGTACATCTTTCCTCAGCCGATTTCGGCATGCTGCCCGGCCTCCCCAACCGACACCCGTCGGACATTGACGAACGAGAACCGATGCTCGCTGCAGGGGCCCCGCTCGGCCAGCGCCGCGGTGTGAAACGGCGTGCTGTACCCCTTGTGGACGGCGAAGCCGTACCCGGGATGGCTCGACTCCATCTGCACCATCAGCCGGTCCCTGCTCACCTTGGCGAGCACGCTCGCCGCCGCAATGCAGGCCGCCGCGGCGTCACCACCGACCACCGGCAGCGACGGCATGGGCAACCCCGGCACCCGAAAGCCGTCGCTCAGAACGTATCCCGGCCGAAGCGACAGCCCGGCCACGGCGCGGCGCATGCCCTCGATGTTGGCGACGTGAACCCCTCGCCGGTCGACTTCCGTCGAGGGGATGAAGACCACGTGGTACGCCAACGCGTAACGCCGGATCAACGGGAAGAGGCGTTCACGTTCGCGCTCGTTGAGCTTCTTGGAGTCGTCGAGTGCCGCCAGGCTCTCCAAGCGATTGGGTCCCAGCACGCAGGCCGCGACGACGAGCGGCCCAGCGCATGCGCCGCGCCCCACCTCGTCGACGCCGGCCACCGGACCCAACCCACCCCGGTAGAGCGCGGATTCGATCGTGCGCAACCCCGCGGACTTGCGGATGACGGCTCGAGGCGGCCAGGTCGCCGGCAAGAGGGCTCCTACTGCGTGGTCTGCGGGTTGACTGCCGAGACACTGCCCCAGCGACCGGGCGGCCAGGCGATGAAGCGCGCCTTGCCGATCACGTTGTCGACGGGAACCGTGCCTGCCATCGGGTCGCCGGTGCACAGCAGACCCTTCTGAGCGTCCGCAGGCAAGTTGGTGCAGTGGGCGCGCGAGTCGGCGGAGTGCGTGCGGTTGTCCCCCATCACCCACAACCGGTTCTCCGGCACCTTCACCGGACCGAACTCGTTGCCGAGGCACGGGTAGATCGACGGATCCGCCATCATCGTGTTCACGTCGAGGTACGGCTCGTTGAGCTTCTTGCCGTCGACGGTCAGCCCGGTGGCGGCCCGGCACTCGACCGTTTGGCCGCCGGTCGCGATGACACGCTTGACGAGGTCGTTCTCGTCAGGAGGAACGAAGCCGATGAACGACAACGCGTTCTGCAGGTAGCGGATCGGGGTGCTGTCGGAGCGGATCGACTTGTAGCCGATGTTCCAGGCAGGCGGCCCCTTGAAGACGATGACGTCACCCGGTTCCGGCGTCGAGAAGTCGTAGGTGACCTTGTCGACCATGATCCGATCGCCGACGCAGCCTGCGCAGCCGTGCAACGTCGGCTCCATCGACTCGGACGGAATCAGGTACGGCCGGGCGATGAACGTGAGCATCACGTAGTACAGAACCAGCGCAATGCTCAGAAGGATCGCGGCTTCGCGGACGGCGCCGCGCTTCTTCGGCGGATCCTCGTCTTGGTCGACAGTGTCTTGGTCGACGATGTCTCGATCGGCGGCGTCGGGGGCCTCGGGGGATCCGGTCACGCCATCAGAGTAGTCAGCGCGGCGCTCGGCGCCGCGCTGCTCGGGGTCCAACCGTCACACCCGTCCGGGCGTACCGCCGGCGACGATCAGCGCTTTTCCTTGATCTTGGCCTTCTTGCCACGCAGTTCGCGCAGGTAGTACAGCTTCGCGCGACGGACGTCACCGCGGGTGACGACGTCGATGTGGTCGATGTTCGGGGAGTGCAGCGGGAAGGTGCGCTCGACGCCGACGCCGTAGCTCTCCTTGCGCACGGTGAAGGTCTCCCGGACTCCGCCGCCCTGCCTACGGAGCACGACGCCCTTGAAGACCTGGACGCGCTCCTTGGAACCCTCGATGACCTTCACGTGAACGTTCACGGTGTCGCCAGGACCAAAGGCTGGGATGTCGTCGCGCAGCGACGGCTGGTCGATGAAGTCCAGGGTGTTCATCGGTGACACTTCCTCGTTGTTCGGATCATGTAATCGTGATCTCGGTTGCGGCCGTGGGCGTCACGTCGACGTGCGACGTGTCACCGGACCGTGGTCTTCGCGCTTCTCGCACCAGGTGGGGACGACTCATCCCCGCCGTGCGTAGGCAACTGCTCGATTGTGCCAGATGGGGCGAGTAACGGCGAAATCCTGAGCCGTTGAGCACCGACTCTTCCACACCCTGCCGTCTCCGCTGCGGACGCGGCGCGCATCCGGAACGGTTAGGCTAGGGACACGGTTTCACCGCAATCATCCGCAGCAATCGTCCAGGGAGGGCCATGTTCCGGCAGCCGTCCAAGCTGCTGATGGTCACTGCGCTCACGGCGACGGTCGTCACGGTCGCCTCTGGCTGCGAGGCCAAGGTGTACGGCACCCCGCCAGACCCCGCGACGCCTGCACTCACCGTCGTCGCCCCGTTGGGCAGCATGGCACCCCTGCCGGAGGCCCCGCCCGACGAGCCGGCCGCCGCGTTCAGCGGGCTCGAGATGCGCGAACGGCAAGCCACCACCGCCGCCGCCGACGACGGGGCCGACATCACGGCCTTGGTCCTGGACCGCAACACCGGGCAGATGGTGTCCAACGGAAATTCGACGACCATCGCGATCGCCTCGGTGGTCAAGCTCTTCATCGCCGACGATCTGCTGCTTCAGGTATCCAAGGGACAGACCCAGCTCTCCCCCGAGGATCACGTCAACTTCGACCGGATGCTGCGCCAGTCCGACGACAGCGCGGCCGAGGTCTTCTGGAATCGCAGCGGAGGCAACGCCATCGTCACGCGCGTCGCGGCCCGGTACGGGTTGGCGTCGACGCGGCCGCCGAGCAACGGTCGGTGGTGGAACACCATCAGCACCGCGGCCGACCTGGTGCGCTACTACGACATGATGATGTCCGGCACGGGCGGCCTCCCGCCCGAGCAGGCCAATGTCATCCTCTCCAACCTGGCGCAGTCGGCCCCGCTGGCGCTGGACGGCACCCAACCTGGAGGCGTGTATCCGCAGCGGTTCGGCATTCCCGACGGATTGTTCGCCGAACCCGTTGCAGTCAAGCAAGGCTGGATGTGTTGCATCGG
The DNA here is from genome assembly GCF_002043095.1 of Mycobacterium sp. AT1. Classification (GTDB taxonomy): domain Bacteria; phylum Actinomycetota; class Actinomycetes; order Mycobacteriales; family Mycobacteriaceae; genus Mycobacterium. The sequence goes on from NZ_MVOC01000075.1 coordinate 52,149, forward strand.
ATCCGACTGGATGCACCTGTCGACCGGCGTGATCGGGCCGGACCGCCGCTACGTCATGGTGATCGCGTCGATGCAGGCCGCCGATTCCGCCACCGCCCGCGAGACCATCACGCAGGCGGTCAAGACGATGTTTCCCGGCGGCCGCATCTAGGCCCGTCTAGTTCTCGGCCAACAAATCTGGTCGGCGCTCGCGGGTGCGCTGCAACGACTGCTCGCGACGCCACGCGGCCACCTTGCCGTGATTGCCGGACAGCAGCACGGGCGGCACGTCGAGCCCGCGCCAGCTGGGCGGCCTGGTGTAGCTGGGGCCCTCGAGCAGCCCGTCAGAGTGCGAATCATCTTGGTGTGACACGGGATTGCCGAGTACGTCGGGAAGAAGTCGGACGACGGCCTCGATCATGACCAGGGTTGCGGATTCCCCGCCGGCCAGGACGTAGTCGCCGATGGACACCTCCTCGACGCGCATCCTGCGCGCCGCGTCGTCGACCACCCGCTGGTCGATGCCCTCGTAGCGGCCGCACGCGAAGACCAGATGCGCTTCGGCGCTCCACCGCTGAGCGTCGGCCTGGCGGAAGGGTCGACCCGCCGGGGTCGGAACGACGAGAAGCGTGTCGGGCGTGCAGACTTCGTCGAGAGCCTCACCCCACACGGGTGCCTTCATGACCATGCCGGGGCCGCCACCGTACGGAGAGTCGTCCACCGAGTGGTGCACGTCGTAGGTCCAGCGCCGAAGGTCGTGGACGGCTATCTCGATGATGCCGTTGTCGATTGCCTTGCCGGGCAACGACTGCCGCAGCGGATCGAGATAGTCGGGAAAGATGGTGAGGACGTCAACACGCATGGCGTCGCACTAGATCGAGTCCAAGTCCAGCAGGCCCTCGGGCGGGTCGATCTCGACGACACCGTCCTCCAGAGACACCGCGGTCACGATGGCGCCGACGAAGGGGACCAGAATCTCCGGACCGTCGCCTTCGCCTGGACGCACCGCCAGGATCTCCCCCGCCGCGGTGTGCAGCACCTCGGCGACGGTGCCCACGTCCAACCCGGCCGTGGTGCGCACCCGGAGGCCTTCGAGTTGATGGTCGTAGAACTCGTCGGGATCCTCGATCGGGGGCAGATCCGCCACGTCGACGACGAAGAGGCTGCCGCGCAACGCATCTGCGGCGTCACGGCTCGCGACGCCCTCCAGGCGCACCAGCAGCCGCCCACTGTGTTCGCGCATCGAGTCGACGACGAGTCGTCTCTCCGTCTTGTCGCGCGCCCTGGCCCGAAGGGTGCTACCGGGCGCGAAGCGCTCGTAGGGGTCGTCGGTCCGGACGTCGACGACGACCTCGCCGCCGATTCCGTGCGCCTTGACGACACGTCCGACGACGAGGTCCATGATCGAGTTGCCTACTGGGCTTCTATTGATCCGTGTCCACCACGTCGACGCGGATGCCGCGGCCGCCGATGCCGGCGACCAACGTCCGTAGCGCCGTCGCGGTGCGGCCACCGCGGCCGATGACCTTTCCGAGGTCGTCGGGGTGCACGTGCACCTCGACGGTGCGCCCACGACGATTGGTCACCAGGTCGACCCTGACGTCATCGGGGTTGTCGACGATGCCACGCACCAGGTGCTCGACGGCGTCGACGACGACAGTGCTCATTCGGTGGCGGCGTCGGCGACTGCGGCGTCGGCGGGTGCCTCCGCGGCCTCAGCAGCCGGCGCGGCGTCGTCGGCCTTCTTGGCAGGCGCCTTCTTCTTCTTGGCCGTGGTCGCGTCACCCGTGGGGGCGTCGTCGGCGGCGGCGAGAGCGGCGTTGAACAGGTCCAGCTTGCTGACCTTGGGCTCCTTGACGCGCAGGGTGCCCTCGGCGCCCGGCAGGCCCTTGAACTTCTGCCAGTCACCCGTGATCTTCAGCAGCGCGAGGACGGGCTCGGTGGGCTGCGCGCCCACGCTCAGCCAGTACTGCGCACGCTCGGAGTCGATCTCGATGAAGCTGGGATCTTCCTTCGGGTGGTACTTGCCGATGACCTCGATGGCGCGACCGTCACGGCGGTTACGCGCGTCGGCGACCGAGATGCGGTACTGGGGGTTGCGAATCTTGCCGAAGCGGGCGAGCTTGATCTTGACAGCCATGTGAAACGACTTCTCCTGTGATTGCCACGCTGGCAATTCAGCGACGCGGGCGGATTGCCCGGTCCGGTTTTGCCTTGCGTGTGTGACCGACGGGCAGCGCATCGAGCGAGCGGCAGAAGCACCGATCTCGCGTCGAACCGGGGTCGCCCGTCAGACAGCGGCCCATTCTGCCAGACCACGGCCCATCGGCGGAAATCGCGTCAGACGATGCGGTCGAAGCACTTCGTCTCGACGCGCCGCGTCATGCGCCACCCGTCGCCCGTGCGGATGAACTCGTCGTCGTACCAGAGCCCGCAGAACAGGATCTGGCCGTCGTCGCCGAGCTTCATCGGGTTGAAGCACAGGATCCGGGACTTCGCGGAGTCGCCCGAGACCCGGACGTCGAAGTTGCCGATCAGATGCGAGTACGCCGGGAAGTTCGGCAGCACCTCCGAAAGCCACTTCTTCACGTCCGCAAAGGTGCCGTCGATTCCGCCCATTGCGCGGTAGTCGATGTAGGCCTCGGGGGTGAACACCCGGTCCAGGTCGTCGAACCGCCGCGTGTCGATCGCGGTGGAGTAGTCGACGAGGAGCTGTTGGATTTCGAGGCGGTCGGAGATCTCTTCCAGACTCAGCATGTGTTCGATTGAACACCTCGCCCCGGTGTCAGGCCTGCGGACCCTCCGAGGGTGGCCAGTGCTCCCCAGGCGACACGTCGCCCGGCTCGGTGTGGTCACCGCGGGACAGCGGCACCCACTGCTCGCTGGGAGCGGGCTGCATCGACGACGGGAAGTCGCGGAGCTTGCCGGAGGGCTTGGCGTCCCACGCCTCGAACGTCAGCGGCGTCTCGAGCCAGCTCTCCAGCAGCAGGTAGCACGCCTCCAACGAATCGAGGTGGCTGCGCTCCCAGCCGTGGCTGCCGTCCAACCCGAACGCGACCAGCGCCGCCCTGGTGTTGGCACCCGCTTCGATCGCCGCCGCCGCATCCGACCGGTAGAACCGAAAGATGTCCCGCGCGTGGGCGATTCCCTTCTCCTTGGCCAGGCGGAGCAGGTTTCGCGTCAGGTGGTAGTCGAAGGGACCGTGCAGGTCGGCCATCGGGATGGTGACGCCATGCTCGAGCGAGTGCTGACCGGGTGCGCAGACCGCGTTGTCGACCGACACCAGCTCGGCGACGTCCGGCGGCAGTCCGCTGCTGGCGCCGTGCCCGACCTCTTCGGTGATGGTCACCATGATCGTGGTGCGGTGGGGCAGCACCACCTCGTCGGCCATCACCTTCTTCGCCAGCGCAAGGGCGACGGCGACACCCGCCTTTCCGTCGAGGTGGCGCGAGACGATGAAGCCGTCCTCGGTGAGTTCCGGGCTGGTGATGAACGCGACGAAGTCGCCGACGTTGAGCCCGATCTTCACCAGGTCATCACGGGTCGACACGTTGCGGTCGACGCGGACCTCCACGTGCTCCCAGTCGGTGATCTGGGTGTCGATCTCGTCGCCGTAGGCGTGCCCGGACGCCTTGAGCGGCATGACCGTACCGGTGATGAAGTCGTCGCTGTCGTCGGTGAAGATGCGCACCCGGGCGCCTGCGGCGAAGCGCGCCGAGAAGGTGCCGACCGGAATCAGCTCGAGACGTCCGTTGTCCTTGAGGTCGCGGACCATGCAGCCGATGGTGTCGGCGTGCACGACGATCGCCCGGTCCGTGGTGGCCGACTCCCCCGGCAGTTCGGCGGTCAGCGCACCGCGGCGGGTCAGCGTGAACGGCACGCCGAGCTCGTCGAAGATGCCACCGATCAACTGCATCACCGCGTCCGTCCGCCCCGACGGGCTGGGGGTCTGCAGCAGGGCGAGCAGCGTGTCGACCATCCAGCTGCGGTCGTCGGCGCTCATCCGTGCGGCGGTCGTTGGCGCGAGGTCAGTCAAGGTTGCCTTCCAAGTTCGTGGGTCTCGTGCATCGTCGGGCCGGGAGCTTAGCGACGTCAGTCCTGCGCGTCATGTCCGGGGACGGGGGTGGGTTGCCAGGCCCACGGCGTCGCGGCGGTACGGGGAAAGAGCAGGTCCACGAACGCCTGCGCCGTCGGCCGGGGTTCGTGATTGGCCAGCCCTGGGCGCTCGTTCGCCTCGATGAAGACGTACTCGTCACCATCGACGGAGGGCACGATCAGGTCGATTCCCGTGACCGGGATGCCGATCGCGTCGGCCGCGTCGACCGCGACCTTGGCGAGAACCGGATTCAGGTCGTCCGTCACGTCGCGGATGGTGCCGCCGGTGTGCAGATTGGCCGTGCGCCGCACCGTCAACCGCTCGTTGAGCGGCAGCACGTCGTCGAGCTCGAAGCCCGCCTCGCGGACGGTCTCGACGGTGAGGTCGTCGACGGGGATCACCGACTCGCCATGGGTGGCGGCAGCCCGGCGACGGCTCTGCGCCTCGACGAGTTGGCGGATGGAGTGGTCACCGCTGCCGACGACCTCGGGCGGACGTCGCAGCGCCGCCGCGATCACCTTGCCGTTGATGACGACGATGCGCAAATCCTCACCGGGACAACGCTCTTCTAGCAGGACGTCGGGGCACTGCTCGGCGGCAAACTCGACGGCGCGGTCCAGATCCTCGGGCCGCGTCACGCCGACGGTGATGCCCGCTCCCTGTTCGCCGCGGACCGGCTTCACCACCACCGAGCCCACCTCCCTGAGGAACTCGTGGTCCTCGTCGGAGAAGGTGACCGAATGCCCCTTGGGCACTCTGATTCCCGCTTCGGCGACGACGCGGCGGGCAACTCGCTTGTCGTCGCACCGACTCATCGCGACGGCGTTGGTGAGTTCGGACAGCGACTCCCGCGTCACGACGCTGGTGCCGCCGTGGGTGAGTTTGAGGTAGCCGCCCTTGGCGTCGAGCACCTGAACGGCGATGCCCCGCAAGATCGCTTCGTCGGCGATGATGCGGGCGTACGGGTTGAGCTGCGACAGTTCCTCTTCGGATTTGGCTGGCGCGAAGAGCTTTTCGTTGATCGCGTTCTTGCGCTTGACGCCGAGGACCGGCACCCGGATGAAGCCCATTCGCTCGTACAGCGCGATGGCGCCTTCGTTGTCGTGCAGCACCGACAGGTCCATTTGATGGCGTCCGCGCCGGATGAACTCCTCGATGAGCGACCTGACGAGCAGTCCCCCGGCCCCCGGCCGCGACAGCGTCGGGTCCACCGCGAGACACCAGAGGCTGGAACCGTTCTCCTCGTCGCCGAACAGTTGGGCGTGGTCGATTCCGGTGACGGTGCCGACGACGGCGCCCGTGTCGTCGTCGGTGACCACCAGGTACACCATGTGCGGTTCGTTCTGGCTGTTGTTCCACATCAGGTCGACGTCGGCGGGGACCATGCGGCACTGCAGGTAGATCTGGTTGATCGCCGCGCAGTCCTCGACCGTCGCCACCGGGCGCACCGACAGACCGGGAACCGGGGCGGGCTCGTAGTCCAACGGCTTCGTCAGATCGACCCGGTAGGTGAAGCTCGGGTCGATGAAGAACTCCTGCGGGTGCATGGCGACGAAGACGTGCGGCGCGTCGAGGTACATCCCGATGTCGCGACGCCCGCTCGCTTCGGCGCGGAGTGCGGTGCCGAACTGCTCGGGATCCTCACACGTCTGCCCGAAGACCAGGCGTCCCCAGCCGAGGTCCTGGATGACCGTCATGGTCACTTGACCCCGTCGACGTGGCGGGCCAGCCAGAGTTCCAACAAACCGATCTGCCACAACGGGTTTCCGCGCAGCGGCGTCAGGTTCCCGTTGGGGTCGGCAAGCATCCGGTCGACCGCGGCGGGCGCGAAGAGGCCACGGTCGCGGGCGGCGGAACTCTGCAGGGCGTCCTTCACCAGGTCGAGGTACGGACCCTGGAGGTGCTTGAGCGCGGGCACCGGGAAGTACCCCTTCGGTCGGTCGATGACCTCGTGCGGAATCACCTTGCGGGCGGCCTCCTTCAGGACGCCCTTGCCGTCGTAGGCCGTCTTGAGCTCCGGCGGGCACGTCGCGGCCAGCTCGACGAGCTCGTGGTCGAGGAACGGCACGCGGCCCTCCAGTCCCCACGCCATCGTCATGTTGTCGACGCGCTTGACCGGGTCGTCGACGAGCATCACGGTGGTGTCCAGCCGCAGGGCCCGGTCGGTCGCGGTGGCGGCGCCCGGGTGGGCGAAGTGGTCGCGGACGAACTCACCGGCGACGTCGGCGTCGAGATGCCACGCGGGAGCCAGCAGTTCGTCGAGACCGGCGTGGTCACGGTCGAAGAACGCCGTGCGGTAGCGCCCGAGCGCGGCGTCGACGTCGTCGTTCGCGGCGTGCGCCATCGGCGGATACCAGTGATAGCCGGCGAAGATCTCGTCGGCGCCCTGCCCGGACTGCACCACCTTGACGTGCTTGCTGACCTCTTGGGACAGCAGGTAGAACGCGACGCAGTCGTGGCTCACCATCGGCTCGCTCATCGCGCCGATGGTGTCGGTCAGCGCGGGCAGCATGCGGGCGGTGTCGATGCGGATCTGATGGTGGTCGGTGCCGTAGTGCCTGGCGATGACGTCGGAGTACTTGAACTCGTCGCCCTCCTCACCACCGGCGGCCTCGAAGCCGATGGAGAAGGTCGCCAGCCCATGCTGGCCCGCCTCTGCGAGCAGCCCGACGATCAGGCTGGAGTCCAGACCACCGGACAGCAGGCACCCGACGGGCACGTCGGCGACGAGGCGGCGTTCGACCGCGGTCCGCAGTGAGCCGAGGATCGCGTCCTGCCAGTCGGCCTCCGACCAGTTGGCGCGTTCGGCGGAGCGCTCGAACACCGGCTCCCAGTACGTGTGCGTGGTCCTCGAGCCGTCGGGTTCGATGCGCATGATGGTGCCCGGTTCGAGCTTGCGGACGCCCTTGAGGATCGTCCGCGGCGCGGGCACGACGGAGTGGAAGCTCAGATAGTGGTTCAGCGCGACTGGATCCAAGTCGGTGTCCACCCCGCCGGCAGCCACCAGGGCGGGCAATGACGACGCGAATCGGATGGCGCCCGTTCCGCCCCCTTCGTCGACCTCACTCCAGTAGAGGGGCTTGACGCCGAGGCGGTCACGGGCCAGCACGACTCGCCCGGTGGTCGTTTCGGCGACCGCGAAGGCGAACATCCCCTTGAGGTGGTCGACGACGCGTTCACCCCACTCGCGGTAGCCCTTGAGGATGACCTCGGTGTCGCTGTGGGAGAAGAAGCGGTGCCCCTTGCCGAGGAGCTCGCGCCTGAGCTCGGGGTAGTTGTAGATGCATCCGTTGAACGCGACGGTGAGGCCGAGTTCCGGGTCGTGCATGGGCTGGTGGCCGCTGGTGGACAGGTCGATGATCGCCAGCCGGCGATGACCGAAGGCCACTCCGCCGCTGGACCAGGCTCCGCCGCCGTCGGGACCGCGGGGCACCATGCAGTCCGTCATTGCGCCGATGGCAGCAAGATCGGCCGAGCGGCCTCTGGCTATTTCGCCGGCAATGCCACAAATGGTGATCGACTCCTCGGTGGTTTTAGCGAGTGAATTGGGGGTATGCGAGCGGGGCCTGTTTAGCCCAATTGCGGCGCCGTCAAACACCCCCGTGGCCCGGGTCACCCCTGCGGCGGCCAGTAGGCTGACCCTCCATGGCTCGGCTCTTTGGCGCTCTCGCGATCTTCGTCGCGACGCTTCTCCCCATATCTACGGTGCTCGCTTCTCCCCACGCAGTAGCCGACTCGGACGTCACCCCGGCCGGGGCAGCCCAGATTCCGACCGGACCCGCGCCGGCCTGGATCGTCGCCGACCTCGACTCCGGCCGGATCCTCGCCGGTCACGACGAATACGTCACCCATCCGCCCGCCAGCACGATCAAGGTGCTGTTGGCGCTGGTCGTGCTGGACGAGCTGCCGCTGGACGCCACGATCGTCGCCGACGCCGCCGACGCCAGGGCGGAGTGCAACTGCGCCGGAGTGACGGCAGGCCGCGTCTACACCACCAAGGAACTGCTCGACGGGCTGCTGCTGGTCTCGGGCAACGACGCCGCCAACACCCTGGCTCACATGCTCGGCGGCACCGACGTGGCCGTGGCCAAGATGAACGCCAAGGCGCTGCAACTCGGCGCCACCGGGACCCGGGCCGGTTCTCCGTCCGGCCTGGACGGGCCTGGCATCGACGGCTATACGACACCGCACGACTTGGCCGTCCTGTTCCGTGCGGCGCTGGAGAACCCGGTGTTCACCGCGGTCACGTCGTCGCCCACCGCGACGTTCCCCGGCGCCAACGGGCCCGTCACGCTGGTCAACCAGGACGAGTTGCTGGGCCGCTACCCGGGCATGCTCGGCGGCAAGACCGGTTTCACCGATCCAGCCCGCAAGACGTTCGTCGGGGCGGCCGCGCGCGACGGCCGGCGGCTGGTGGTCGCCATGATGTACGGCCTCGTCGTCGAGGGTGGGCCGACCTACTGGGATCAGGCCTCCGGCCTGCTCGACTGGGGCTTCGCTCAGGACGGGTCAGCGGGGATCGGCACGCTGTAGAACGCACCTGGCTCAAGCTTTTATCTCCGCCACGCCACGTCGGACCCCCCGCCTACAATCGAACACATGAGCGAGCAGAGTGCGGTGGCGGCGTTGCTGCAGCGGATGTGCTCCGCCGCGCGAGCCGAAGCCTGCGCCGCCGCCGAACGACTCGTCGCCATCGGAGAACTGGTCTCACTTAGGTTGGCCCAGGACGTCAATGCCACCGAGCTGTGGGTGGTCGACGCCACCGACGCCGTCACCCTGGAAGTCGCCGC
>NZ_MVOC01000076.1 GCF_002043095.1 Mycobacterium sp. AT1
CGTGTCGAACACGTGTTCGATAGTGCCCCGCCCTACCGACACGAGGCGTCACCACAATCCCGGCACCAACCGGAAGCGCACCCGCCTGACGTAGTTCTCGTATCCGGACAGTTCGTCGGTCAACATCTTCTCCTCGTCGGTGATCCTGACGCCCAGTACGAAGAACGCGGGAACCAGCAGCGCGAGGCCCCAATATGAATCCAGCGCCAGCGGAGTGCCGACCATCATGACGAGGGCGCCGAAGTACATCGGGTGACGCACCAGCCCGTAGAGGCCGGTGGAGACCAGTGGCTGGTCGGCCTCGACGGTGATGGTGGCCGCGGCATAGCCGTTCTGGATGACGACGAACTGGGCGACGAGCAGGCCGACGCCGACGAGGACCACGCCGAGCACCACCATGGTCGGCGGCACCGACGACCAGCCGAAGCGGTGATCCAGCGCGCTGACGACCAACTGCGCCACCACCGCGCCGATGGTGGCGACCATGACGACGCGTTGGATCGGACGGGTTTCGGCGGTGGGTCCGCCCCTCATGCGGCGACGCAGCGCGGCCGGATGCTTCACCGCGAGATAAAGACTGGGCAGCAACGTAGTTGCGACGAACACCGCGAGGTACACCCAGGCCTGCCGGTAGTGCAGTGTCCCCGCAGGCAGGAACAGGGCAAGGCCGAAGAACGCCGCGCTGAGGACGAACATCGCGACGAACTGCGAGACGATCTTCATGCCGTCAGGTCCCTGCGTCGAAAGGCGATGGCCCCCAAAGTGATCAAGGCGGCATCGATGCCCATGAGCCAGCACAGTGGCGTCGCGCTGAAGGTGCCTGCGCCGACGTGCGGAACGTGGGCGAACGGCTCGAGGTCGAGCATCCACTGCGGTGAATTCGACAGCGAGCCAAGCAAATACACCGCGATGAACGCCGTCAAGACCCCCCAGGCGGCCGGCGTGAACCGGGGGAGCAGGCCGAACAATGCGACCGTGATCGCCACCAGGAGCCAGACTGCGGGCAGCTGCACGGCCGCGGTACCGAGAACGGTGGGAAGCTTGCCGGCCACGTCACCTGCGGAGGCGCCGTAGGTCAGCCCGGCCACCAGTGCAGCGAGCATCATCGCCACCCCGGTTCCCGCGATCGCGAACACCAGATGACTTGCCAACCAACGAGTCCGGCTCACCGATCCCGCCAGCAGCGTCTCGGCGCGCTGGCTGGACTCCTCCTGATGCAACCGCAACGTCAACGAGATCGCGAACGCCGACGTGACCATGCCCAGCATCCCGAATCCGACGGCGATGAAGGCCTGCTCGATCTGATCGCTGCCGCCGAGACGCGCCACGACGTCGCGGGCCGACTGGCTGCCACCGATCTCGTCTCCGACGCCGTCGACCACGCTTCCAATCAGCAGGCCGTAGAGGCACAGTCCGACGGTCCACAGCGTCGTCGACGCCCGGTTGAGCCGCCATGCCAACGACGTGACCCCGCGGAGGTCCCATCCGGCCCTTGGCGCGCCGGGGCGCTCGGCGATGAGGCCCGCTCCGACGTCGCGTCTCGCCAGCAGTCGATAGGCGACCACGATCAGCACGGCGGTGACGGCGACGTGCAGCGGCAGTATCCACACCCTGTCCCCTGCGTACGGGCGCACCTGCAGTGACCATCCCAAAGGTGATAGCCACGAAAGGAATTCGGCTCGCGACCCCGCGTCGCCGACGGCTCGCAGGGTGAACGCCGTCGCCAGAACGCCAAAGGCCGCACCCCGGGCGAACCGTGCGCTTGGCGACAGCTGTGCCGTGACGGCTGCCACGGCGGTGAACACCAGGCCCGTCGCCGCGAGCGCCAGGCCGAAGGCCACCGACCCCGCCGCGGGCACGTTCACCGGGAGGAGGCCGGCGGTGCCGACGATCCCGGTGACGATCGAGCCGCCCCCCGCCACCAGTAGCGCGGCGGTCAGGCCGGCGTAGCGTCCGACGGCCGTCGAGTCGACGAGTTCGGTTCGGCCGGACTCCTCCTCGGCGCGGGTGTGCCGGACGACGGTCAGGATCACCGCCACGGCGATCAGCACGTGGAACATCCCGGCCTTCCAGATGCCGGTGGCGCCAAGGCTGTCGCCGTAGACGTTTCCGTACAGCGCGCGCTGAGCCGGGCTGGCCATGATGGACGCGGCCAGTGACGCACGATCTGCCGCCGTCGGATAGACGGCCTCGACGCCGCCGACGTACACCGTGCCGAGCGGAATCGACAGCAGCAGAACCCACGCGGGCAGGGCGATGCGGTCGCGCCGAAGGTAGAGGCGAAGCAGCCCAACGGTTCCCGAGAAGTTGGAGCCACGTGACGGCGCCTGATGGGCAGGGTGGCGGGGGCGCTCCAGGACCGTCATGCCGTCACCCGCTCGGGTTCGCCGACGTCGTAGTGGCGCAGGAACAGGTCCTCCAACGTCGGTGGTTGGCTGACCAAACTGCGCACTCCGGCATTGCCGAGCATCTTGATGACCTCACCGAGGCTGGCGCCGTCCACCTGAGCGCTGATGGTGTGGCCGTCCATCGCGACGTCCTCGACGCCGGGGATGCGGCCGATGTCGCCTGGGTCGCCGATCATCTCGGCCTTGATCGACGTCCGGGACAGGTGTCGCATCGACTCCAGCGTGCCGCTCTCGACGGTTCGGCCGGCGCGAATGATGGTGACTCGCTGGCAGAGTGCTTCGGTCTCGGCAAGGATGTGACTGGACAGCAACACCGTGGCGCCGCGCTCGCGGGCCTCGGCAACACACTGCTGAAAGACGTTCTCCATCAACGGGTCCAGACCGCTGCTTGGCTCGTCGAGTAGGAGCAGTCTGGCGTTCGACGCGAACGCGGAGACGAGTGACACCTTCTGCCGGTTGCCCTTCGAGTACGTGCGAGCCTTCTTCGACGGGTCGAGGCCAAAGCGTTCGACCAATTCGGTTCGCCTGCGCTCGTCGATGCCGCCACGCATCCGGGCCAGCAGATCGATCGTCTCACCACCGGTCAGCGAGGGCCACAGGGTCACGTCGCCTGGTACGTAGGCGATCTGACGATGGAGCGCGACCGCGTCCGTCCACGGATCCCCGCCGAGCAGACGCGCGGTGCCGGAGTCGGCGCGTGCCAGCCCGAGTAGGACCCGAATGGTCGTCGACTTGCCTGCGCCGTTGGGGCCGAGGAACCCGTGCACCTCGCCTTCGGAGACCTCGAGGTCGAGCCCGTCGAGTGCGCGCACCGCGCCGAAGTTCTTGGTCAGGCCACGGACCTGGATGGCGATGTCATTTCCGGTTGTCATCGATTACTCCTTCTCCGTCGACGCGACGAAGGCGTCGTACATCGTGGAATCGGTCATCAGGCCGTGGGTGTAGACCTCCATGGCGGGCAGCACCATGTCCTGGGCGTAGTCGTGCAGCACGGCGCGCATGTCGCCGGGGTTGTCGTGCATCTGCAGGTAGAGGAGGAAGCTGCCGCCGCCGGCCATGGCGAGGAACTTGGCCCGCGCCTTGGGGTCACGACTCGCCTTGACGGTGCCGGCGCGCACGCCTTCGTCCATGTATTGCTCGACGTTGTCGATCATGTTGCGCCACAGCATCTTTGCCAGTTCTCCGCCGGACTGCATGCTGCGGACCAGGTAGGCCATCAGGGGGGCGAAGGATTCGATGTCCGCCAACTGGGCCAGCCACGACGCGGGGTCGGTCGACTGAATGGTCTCGCTCTTGGAGGCGCGGACCGACTCGGCGACGAAGTCGTCGCACGCCTTGCGCAGGCCGTCCTTGGAGCCGAAGTGGTGGATCACCAGGGCCGCGCTGACCCCGGCGGCCTTGGCGATGACCCGCAGGCCCACGTTGAAGCCGTGCTCCCCGAACTGCTCGATCGCCGCATCGCGGATGCGGGCGGTGGCCGTCAGATCGTCGACTGAACGCATGTTTAGTACGCTAAACGTGCGTTCAGTCGAGTGTCAAGGGGGTAGCGGAGAGGGGGCGAAAAAAGGAAGGGCTAGTCGCGCGCGGCGGCGAGCAGGCCGTCCCCGAGTGGCACGAGAACGGGCGTCAGCCGCTCGTCCTCGGCGATCAGCCGGGCTGCCTCGCGAACTGCGGTGACGTCCCGGTCGCTGGCGCTGGCGTCGCCGGCCCGGCCACCGAGGGCGGCGCGATGAATGACGATCACGCCGCCGGAGCGCAGCAGTCGCACCCCCTCGACCACGAATTGAGGCTGGTCTGCAGGATCGGCGTCGATGAATACCAGGTCGTAGGACTCGTCGGCCAGCTTGGTCAGGACCTCTTGCGCACGGCCGCTGATCAGCCTGGTCCGAGAGGGGCCGATGCCGGCCTCGACGAACGCCTGCTTGGCGAGCCGCTGGTGTTCCGGCTCGACGTCGATCGTGGTCAGCACGCCGTCGTCACGCATCCCGGACAGCAGCCACAGGCCGCTGACGCCGACGCCGGTCCCGACCTCGACGACGGCCTTGGCCTTGGCGACCTTGGCCAACACGCTCAGCAACGCACCGACGGCGGGTGTCACGGCACCCGCCCCGCTGTCGTCGGCGCGTTCCCTGGCCGCAGCCGTCAACGCGTCCTCGGAGATGGAGTTCTCGGCATGGGCGACGATGGCGTCGGCCCGGCTCGGCCGCTGTTCGCCGCCTTCGGGCTGACCCGTCGAACCGTCGCTGCTGGTCATGCCCGCAGCGTAGAGCGAAGGCGGAGCGGGCGACACCCCGACACGCCCGCACGCGAACAAGGGATTGCCCGATAAATCCGTTGTTTCCGCAGTTCGCAGGGTGGATGATTGACATTCTCAGGGAAAGCTCAGTTTGCTCATATGCGGAGCTCAACGGGGTCGGGGACGGTAAGCGCATGGAAAACGGCGGAAGCTGGGGCCCCGGGAATACTGATGGCCGAAAGGCGGTTTCCGCGGGTGCAGGTCCGGGAACCACATCCGGCATCCGCACAGATGATCTGGAGGATCCGACGACCACCACGAGCACGTCCCCCGTATTCATGGCCCACTTCGAGCAGGCCGGCAACGGCGACTGGGTGCAGCCCGCCGAGGAGATGTCGGGCACCGCGGTGTTCGACGCCACCGGCGACAAGACCACCATGCCGTCGTGGGACGAACTGGTCCGGCAGCACGCCGACCGGGTCTACCGCCTGGCATATCGGTTGTCGGGCAGCCAGCACGACGCCGAGGACCTGACCCAGGAGACGTTCATCCGCGTCTTCCGCTCGGTGCAGAACTACCAGCCGGGGACGTTCGAGGGTTGGTTGCACCGCATCACCACGAACCTCTTCCTCGACATGGTCCGTCGGCGCAGCCGCATCCGCATGGAGGCGCTGCCCGAGGACTATGACCGCGTGCCCGCCGACGAGCCGAATCCCGAGGAGATCTACCACGACTCCCGGTTGGGGCCCGATCTGCAGGCGGCGCTGGACTCGCTTGCGCCGGAATTCCGTGCCGCAGTCGTCCTGTGTGACATCGAAGGTCTGTCCTACGAGGAGATCGGCGCCACCCTCGGCGTGAAGCTCGGCACCGTGCGGAGCCGCATTCACCGAGGCAGGCAGGCGCTACGCGACTATCTGGCGAGCCACCCCGACGCCTACGCAGAGGACGCCGCGCGCTCCGCCTGACCGTCGGTGCCGTCTCGTGCGTGATCAATCCGCCGCACCGCGCTACATTCGATTGTGTTGGGTTGACGTGGTTCAGAGAGGAGCAGTCAATGGTGGACCCGGGACACGTGTTCCGTCGTGCATTTTCGTGGCTGCCCACTCAGTTCGCCTCGCAGAGTGATCAGCCCGTAGGGCCCAGGAGGTTCGGGTCAACCGAGCACCTCTCGACCGAGGCCATTGCCGCGTTCGTCGACGGTGAACTCCGGATGAGCGCCCACCTCCGGGCCGCGCATCACATGTCGATGTGCCCGCAGTGCTCGGCCGAAGTCGACGCTCAGGGCCAAGCCAGGACGGCGCTGCGCGACTCCTGCCCGATCAGGATTCCGTCGTCGTTGCTTGGCGCGCTGTCGGAGATTCCCCACCACGCGCCGCTGCAGCCGCCAGTCGACGACGTCGCGGCGCAATTCGCCGCTGGCGAGACGCGGTCCCGCCGCAAGCGCCGGTAGGGTAAATGTTGGCCAAGGGTAGAGGCGTGCGCCGATGAAGGCGGACGCTCCAACGGAGAGTGAACACGGGTGACCAACCAGGACCAGTTTGGAAATCGTCCCCGTATGGAACCGAAACCGGTGTCGCGCCCGCCGGTCGACCCGGCGCAAAGCCGCGCATTCGGCCGACCCGACGGCTTCAACGGTTCGTTCCTTGCCGCGGACAAGCACCGCGACCAGGGTGACTACACGCCGCGGGATCAAGCGCCCGATCCCGTGCTCGCAGACGCCTTCGGCCGTCCCGACGGCGTGACGGACCCCCTTCAGCGCCACCCCGCCGACGCGGGTGCGCTTCAGGCCGAGCATGACCGAGACGCTCCCGACGTCCCGCCGGATCCGTGGCGTGACCCGTCGGCCACCCCGTCACTCGGGGTGCCCGCGCAACCGGCGCCCGCTCCGGCCGCGGTCGACGCGGTCCCGATGGGCAAGCTGGGCGTCCGTGACGTCTTCTTCGGCGGGCGCGTGTCCTGGGTGGCGTTGGGTGCCATCGTGATCGTTGCACTCGTCATCGGAGGCATCGGCGGGGGGATCGGCAACAAGACCGCCGAGATCGTCCCCGCCTTCACCACGTCGAAGGTGACACTGCAGACCGGCGCGACCGACGAGCAGGAGCCGACCAGCAGGTTCGCCCAGGTCGCGGCGAACGTCGCCGATTCGGTCGTCACGATCGAGGCCACCAGCAAGGGCGAGGGATCGCAGGGTTCCGGCGTCGTCGTCGACGGCCGCGGATACATCGTCACCAACAACCACGTCATCTCCGATGCGGCCAAGAATCCGGCCGAGTACAAGATTTCGGTGGTGTTCAACGACGGCCACGAAGTGCCCGCCAACCTGGTCGGCCGCGACCAGAAGACCGATCTCGCCGTCTTGAAGGTCGACAACGTCGACAACCTCGTCGTCGCCCGCTTCGGTGACTCCGAGAAGCTGCGGGTCGGCGAAGAGGTCATCGCGGCAGGCGCCCCGCTGGGACTGCGGAGCACCGTCACGCACGGCATCATCAGCGCACTGCACCGCCCCGTCCCGCTGTCGGGGGACGGCTCGGACACTGACACCGTCATCGACGGCGTGCAGACCGACGCGTCGATCAACCACGGCAACTCCGGTGGCCCGCTGATCAACATGAACTCCGAGATCATCGGCATCAACACGGCCGGAAAGTCGCTGTCGGACAGCGCGAGTGGTCTCGGCTTCGCCATCCCCGTCAACGAAGTCAAGGAAGTCGTCGAAGGCCTGATCAAGGACGGCAAGATGTCGCACCCGACCCTCGGCCTCAACGCCGTGTCGGTGAGCAACGACGTCGGATCCGGCGCGCTGGTCAAGAACGTCGTCGGAGGCGGTCCCGCGGACCGCGCCGGCATCAAGGAGAACGACGTCGTCGTCAAGGTGGGCACCCGTGCGGTCGCCGACGCCGACGAGATGGTCGTCGCGGTGCGCCAGCTCAAGATCGGTCAGGACGCGCCCATCGAGGTCCTTCGGGACGGGCGGCCCGTCACGTTGACGGTGACCCCCGGCTCAGACAACCCCGCGGCGTAAGCGTGTTCGGGAACATCGGCTGGGGCGAGATGCTGGTGCTCGTCGTGGCCGGGCTGGTAATCCTCGGGCCGGAACGGCTCCCAGGCGCCATCCGCTGGACCACCGGCGCCGTCCGTCAGGCGCGGGAGTACCTCAGCGGAGCGACCAGTCAGCTGCGGGAGGATCTTGGACCCGAGTTCGAGGACCTGCGCCAGCCGCTGAGCGAGCTGCAGAAGCTACGGGGGATGACGCCACGCGCGGCGCTGACCAAGCATCTGCTCGACGGCGACGACTCGTTCCTGACCGGAAACTTCGACAAGCCGGTCAAGCCGGTGTCGGACAATCAGCCGCAGCCTCAACCACCGGCACCTGAACCGCGGACCCCCGGCGTCACGCCGTTCGACAGCGACGCGACCTAGCGGCCAACCGGGTTCAACCCGAGCGACACACCCGCCAGGCTGCGCTTGCGCGTGGTCAGTGCGTCGGCGATGGAGCGCAACGCCTTGGCCGCCGCGGAGTCGGGCGCGCTGAGCACCAGCGGCACGCCTGCGTCGCCCGCCTCCATCAACGCCTGGTCCAGGGGCACCTGGCCGAGGAGCGGGACGTCGGCCCCGACCGACCGGGTGAGGCTTTCAGCCACCTTCTGGCCGCCGCCCTCGCCAAAGAGGTTCATTACCGTGCCGTCGGGCAGCGTCAGACCGGACATGTTCTCCACCACGCCGACGATGCGCTGGCGGGTCTGCAGCGCGATGGCGCCAGCCCGCTCGGCGACCTCGGCGGCCGCCAGCTGAGGCGTCGTCACCACCAGGATCTCCGCGCCGGGGATCAGCTGGGACACCGAGATGGCGATGTCACCGGTGCCGGGCGGAAGGTCGAGCAGCAGGACGTCGAGATCGCCCCAGTAGACGTCGGCCAGGAACTGCTGAAGGGCACGGTGCAACATCGGTCCGCGCCACACCACGGGCGTGTTGCCCTGGGTGAACATGGCGATTGAGATGACCTTCACGTCGTGGGCGATCGGCGGCAGGATCATCGAGTCGACCTGCGTTGGCCGCTCTTCGGTGCCCATCATGCGTGGCACCGAATGGCCGTAGATGTCGGCGTCGAGGACGCCAACCGACAGCCCGCGGGCCGCAAGTGCCGCCGCGAGGTTCACCGTCACGCTCGACTTGCCGACGCCGCCCTTGCCGGAGGCCACCGCGTACACCCGGGTCAGGGAGCCAGGCTGGGCGAAGGGGATCACCGGTTCCCTGGAGTCGCCCCGCAGCAGCTTGCGCAATTCGGCGCGCTGCTCGTCGTTCATCACGTCGAGCGTCACCTTGACCGCACCGGTGCCTGGCACGTCGACGACGGCCTGTTTGACGCGCTCGGTGATCTCGGTCTTCTTCGGACAGGCCGACGTCGTCAGGTAGATCTCGACGTGAACGCTGGCGTCGGTGCCGTCGACCGAGACGGCCTTGACCATGCCGACCTCGGTGATCGGCTTGCGAAGTTCGGGGTCGACGACCTTGGACAGCGCCGAACGAACGGCGGATTCCAGAGCGTCGGAGTCATGGGGCGATTGCTGGGACATCACCCGCGAGTGTATGCGCAGCCGTCAGTTGGCCGGACCGGGCATCGGCCCCGGTGGCGGCGG
This sequence comes from Mycobacterium sp. AT1, assembly GCF_002043095.1. Lineage (GTDB taxonomy): Bacteria > Actinomycetota > Actinomycetes > Mycobacteriales > Mycobacteriaceae > Mycobacterium. The sequence continues at coordinate 9,282 of NZ_MVOC01000076.1, forward strand.
CGCGGGCGCAGGCGGCTGGGGCGCAGGCGGTGGGGGTCCGCCGAACGGAACGAACGCGGGCGGGGGCGGCGGTGGTGCCGCGGGCAGGGGAGCCGCTGCGGGCTGCGCCTGCGGCGTCAGGCAGAACACCTGACAGTTCTGTGGCGGTGCCGCCGGAGCCTGCGGCGTCAGGCAGAACACCTGGCAATTTTGTTGCGGCGCTGCGGGAACGCCTGCACCGGGCCCCGGCGGGATGCCGAGCTGGTTCTGACCGCCGGCGTCGACGAGGGAGATGGTGGCGAGCGGATCGTTGGCGGGCAGCCCGATTCCGGGGCCGATGCCCTCGGGGCTGGCCGCCAGATGGGCGTCACCGATCGGCGGGGCCACCCCGATGGGCGGCAGGTCGACGGGCACCACACCGGTCGCGTAGGCCGCCGCCCAGCCGAGCACGTTCTGGGCGTACGCCATCGAGTTGTTGTAGCGCAGGATCGCCGAGAGCACCTGCGAGCGGTCGCGCAGGTTCAGGTTGCCGCTGCAGAGGTACCTGGCGGCCCCCAGCGACGCATCGTACAGATTCTGGATGTCGGCCTTGCCGTCGCCGTTGGCGTCGGACGCGTACCGGGCCCACGTCCGCGGCAGGAACTGCATCGGACCCATCGCCCTGGCATAGGTCACCCGGCCGGCCTGCACGCTCTGCACGATGACCTCGTTGCCCGCAAGGGTGCCGTCGAGCGAAGGACCGAAGATGCCCTGGACCGGGTTGCCCTGGGCGTCGGTGGCGCCACCGTTGGCGTGCACCGACTCGATGCGCCCGATCCCCGCGAGCAGATTCCAGCTGACCCCGCAGCCCGGGTATGCCGAGGCCATCATGCGTTCGGCGTTGCGGTAGGCGCTCAGTGCGATGGCCGGAATGCCAAGACTGCCAGCCGATTTCACCACGATTGGGGGCGGGGGAGCCGACAGGTTCGCCATGGCGAAGCGGAACGGGGTCGGTGGTCGCGGGGCCATGACCAGTACGACGCCGGAATCGTCACCGGTGCGGGCCACCGCCGCGAGGGGCGTGATGGCGGAGTCGGCGACGGCGTGCTTGGGTGTCGGCGCCGACGCGCCGACGGCCAGCAGCAGGATCAGCGGGGCGATGACGGCGACGCCGAGGGCGGGAGTGCTCGCGACTCGGCGCGCGCGGCGTCGTACCGCTGCATATGCGGACCCGCCTCGAAGCTGCACTGGACCGTCCTTGATCCCCGGTGACCAAACGTCACGCCTGGCAAAGCCCGGCAAACGTTGTGAACGACGCCACCATACCGATCAGGTGTTGCCCGTGTTACGGCATTGACTAGACGGACTCGTCAATGTCACGGACGGTCTTCGCGGGCGCATTCTTCTTCGGTTTCTTGGCTGCCTTCAGCTCGTCCAATAGCTCGCGCACTTCCTCGAGTTCGCGGCGAAGGTAATCGCGTGTGACGACCTCGCCGACCGCGATGCGGAGCGCGGCGAGCTCACGGGCGAGGTACTCGGTGTCGGCCTTGGTCTGCTCGGCGCGGCGCCGGTCCTCCTCCAGCGACACCCGGTCGCGGTTCTCCTGTCGGTTCTGAGCCAGCAGGATCAGCGGTGCGGCATAGGCGGCCTGGGTGGAGAACGCCAGGTTCAGCAGGATGAACGGGTAGGGGTCGAATCGAAGCGACACCGCCACCAGGTTGAACGCGATCCACACGATCACCAGCACCGTCTGCATGGCGAGGTAGCGGCCCGTGCCGAGGAAACGTGCGATGGACTCGCTGATCCGGCCAACGGCCTCGATGTCCACCCGCGGGGTGAAGCGACGGCGCCGAGTGCGCGGGGTGTCGAGGCGTTGGCGTGCCGACAGATCGCTCACGACGGTCCTCCCGGCGTCGGGACGGCGGCGTCGGTCAGGTCATCCTGGCCGGGCAGCTCAGGGTCTTCTTGACGTACCCGCCAGTCGTGGGGCAGCAGATGGTCGAGGAGGTCGTCGACGGTGACGGCTCCGAGGAGGTGCTTCTCGTCGTCGACCACGGGCCCGCAGACCAAGTTGTAGGCCGCGAAGTAGCGCGTCACCGCGGCCAGGGTCGTCTCGGGGTCGAGGCTGGGCAGATCGGAGTCCATGATGCCGCTGACCAGCGAGGCCGGCGGTTCCCGAAGCAGCCGCTGCAGGTGCACGCAGCCCAGGTAGCGGCCGGTCGGGGTGGCCGTCGGCGGGCGCACGACGAAGACCAGCGACGACAGGGCCGGGGTCAGCTCGGGATCGCGGACCCGGGCCAGCGCCTCGGCCACCGTGGTGCCGGGACCGAGCACCACGGGCTCGGAGGTCATCAGACCACCGGCGGTGTCGGGAGAGTGCTGCAGCAGCCGTCGCACCGACTCCGAATCCTCGGGATCCATCCTGGCCAGCAGCGCCTCGGCGGCCGACGCACCCAACTCGCCGAGGAGGTCGGCGGCGTCGTCGGGGTCCATTGCCTCGAGCACGTCGGCGGCGCGTTCGGGCTCGAGGCGCTCCATCAGATCGGCCTGCTCGCTCTCGGGCAGCTCCTGCAGGATGTCGGCGAGGCGTTCGTCGTCGAGTGCGTTGACCACCTCGTAGCGACGCTTCGCCGGAAGGTCGCGGATCGCGTCGGCGACGACGATGGGGCGCTGTCCGGCGAACTGCGCCAGCAGATAGGCGACACCCTGACCGGGCAGCGACATCGCCGAGTGCGTCAGCCCGGTGACGTTCTGCCAGTCCACGATGTGCACGGAGGTGCGGCGGCCGAGCCTGCGGTGACTGCGGACCGCGACCCGCGTCACCACCCAGTCCCTGGTGCGGATCTGTTCGATGGCGAGGTCGACGACGACGAGGTCGACTCCGGCGAGTTCTTCGAGTTCTGGATCCTGCACGCGAACGCGGGTGTCGAGTACCTGACCGAAGACCAGGACCTCACCGGGCCGCTGTGCGAAGCGGCGCAGTGAGACGTTGGCGGTCGTCAGCGTGACCGCATTGGGTTCGATCGCGGTAACCCGGAGAAGTCCGACGAAAATCCTTCTGCGCGTAAGCAATTCGACGACAAGGCCGAGGACGCGCGGTTGTTGGCGGCCAATGCCGATGCTGATCACCACGTCGCGGACGCGGCCGATCGACTCACCGTCGGGGCCGAGTACCAGCATCCCCGCAAGTCGGGCCGCATAGACCCTGTTCACCGCCACCATGAATCAAAGAGTAGAGACTGAACTCGTGGAGAACCTCTATCGCCCCCGCAGAACGTGCCTTTCGGTCCCCGGCAGCAGCGCGAAGATGATCCAGAAGGCCAAGCAACTGCCCGCAGATCAGGTGTTCCTCGATCTCGAGGACTCGGTGGCCTCAGATGCCAAGGCGCACGCCCGTACTCAAGTTGCCGCCAGCTTGGCAGAAGGCGGTTGGGCCGGGCAGCTACGCGGCGTGCGCGTCAACGACTGGACGACGCCGTGGACGCACGCCGACGTCATCGAGGTCGTCGCGACGGCGGGCCGTGACGTCGACGTCGTGATCCTGCCGAAGGTGACCGACGTCTCCCACGTGCAGGCGCTCGATCTGTTGTTGACCCAACTCGAGGTCACCCACGGACTGCCGGTGGGGCGGATCGGCGTCGAGGCGCAGATCGAGAACGCCGAGGGACTGACCAACGCCGACGCGATCGCGGCGGGGCCGCGGGTACAGGCCCTGGTGCTCGGACCCGCGGACATGATGGCGAGTCTCAACATGCGCACCCTGGTCGTCGGTGAGCAACCCGAGGGGTACGACGTCGGCGACGCGTATCACCACGTGTTCATGCGGATCCTCGTCGCGGCCCGCGCACGGGGGATCAACGCGATCGACGGTCCGTTCCTGAAGGTGCGCGACGTGGACGCGTTCCGGCGAGTGGCGGGCCGGGCCGCAGCACTCGGCTACGACGGCAAATGGGTGCTGCACCCGGACCAGATCGCGGCGGGCAACGAGATCTTCAGTCCCCGCCAGGCCGACTACGACCATGCCGAGCTGATCCTCGAGGCCTACGAGTGGCACACGTCGCGGGTCGGCGGAGCCAGGGGGGCGGTGATGCTTGGAGACGAGATGATCGACGAGGCGAGCCGCAAGATGGCGTTGGTGGTCGCGGGCAAGGGCCGCGCCGCGGGCATGACGCGGACGACGGCCCCGTTCGAACCGCCGGCTCAGTAGCCGTAGGTCGAGGTCGAGGACGCGGCGATCACCATGAAGATGACGACGACGTAGACCAACCAGCCGACGACGGACAGTGCGCCAACGATGACGCCCGCAAGGGCCATGCCGTGGCCCTCCTGCCCGGTGCGCTTGGTCTCGCGCATCGCGATGATCCCGAGGATGAGCCCGACGATCGACGGCACCCCGCAGAAGAAGAGTCCGGACAGGGACGTCACCAGGGCCGCGATGGCCTTGCCGTTGGTGCCGACCGGCCGGGCCGGCGCGTAGGGGTCATACGGCGCGCCGTATCCGCCGTATCCGCCTTGATACTGCGGTGGGTACCCGGGCGGCGGCATTCCGGGCGGCGGGTAGCCCGCCTGCTGGTAGCCCGGCTGCGGGTAGCCCGGCGGCGGCGGGTAGCCGGGCTGTTGAAAGTCGGGCTGCTGGAAGTCGGTGGGAGGGCCGTAATTCGGCGGCGGGTTGACGGAGTCCGTCGGATAGTCCACCGGCGCATACGGATCGCCCTGCGGGGCCGAGTTCTCCAGCGGCGGGTACTCCCGGCCACGGGCCGGTTCGTCGGATCCAGTGCTCATAGCGTGCTCAGTCCCATCACGATTGCGGTCATGCTCAACAGCAGGGTGACGGCGCCGACGAGGATCCCCGCCGTCGCCAGGCCGCGACCGCCCTCGCCGGTCACCGCGATCTGGTTGAGGGCGTAGACCCCCAGGGCGATGCCGATGATCGAACCGATCCCCAACAACGTCACCACCGACGACGCCAATGACACGACGGCCGTACGGTTCGTACGTCTCGCCGTCCTGCTGGGCGATGTCATGGTCTCCAACCTAGCGTTCCCGAGGGTCGGGTCGGGACGTGAACCTACCGGACAGGGAATTAGCCAGGGTTCGTCGGCCGGACGGCACGTATCTCGGCCCTCGAACGTTGAGAATGTATGGAGCAGCTCCACGCGAACGCGACTGAACACGACAGGACAGGGACACCGACGATGACGAACCCAATTCACAATCCGGGGCGGGCTGGACAGAATCAGGGCCGTGGGGGATTCGCTTCGCTTCCGACCCCACCGAAGGGCTGGCCCATCGCCTCCTACCCGACCTACGCCGAGGCGCAGCGCGCCGTCGACCACCTGTCGGACCAAGAGTTCCCCGTGCAACAGGTGACGATCGTCGGCGTCGACCTAATGCAGGTCGAGCGCGTCACCGGCAGGCTCACGTGGCCGAAGGTGCTCGGCGGAGGTGCGCTGACGGGCGCGTGGCTGGGCCTGTTCATCGGACTGGTGCTCGGCTTCTTCGGCCCGAACGTGTGGAGTTCGCTCATCGCCGGGCTGCTCGCAGGTGTGTTCTTCGGCTTGATCACCTCGGGCCTTCAGTACGCGATGGCGCGGGGCACAAGAGATTTCAGCTCGACGATGCAATTGGTTGCCGGACGCTACGACGTGCTGTGTGATCCGCAGAGCGCCGAGCAGGGCCGGGACTTGTTGGCGCGCTTGACCATTTAAGCCCGGCCTTTCGCCCGACGCTCGCGTGCAGATTGGAACGCGCGAAGGTTGCTGCCGCATCACGATTTCGACCCATTGGTGCGGATGTGTTGCACATCGCGCGTAACTCGCTCTACGGTTTGCGCGCGGGACGTTCCCGCCCGAACCCGCCCCGGCGGTGAGATCGGGGATGCGGACGGGAGACGCTGGTGCGCGTTAGGCGGCTATGCGCTGCGGCGTTGGCTGGGCTGACGACGGCGTCACTCGCGTCGGCCTGCGGTGTTCACGACGACGGGATCGTCGTCAACTACTACACACCGGCCAACGAGATGGCCACCTTCACCGCGGTTGCCAAGCGGTGCAACGAAGAACTCGGCGGTCGCTTCACGATCAAGCAGATCAGCCTGCCCAAGGGCGCCGACGATCAACGCCTGCAACTGGCTCGCCGGCTCACCGGCAACGACAAGTCGCTCGACGTGATGGCACTCGACGTGGTGTGGACCGCCGAATTCGCCGAGGCGGGTTGGGCTCTGCCGCTCTCCGACGATCCGGCAGGCCAAGCCGAGGCCGACGCCCGGGCGAACACGCTTCCCGGCCCACTCGAAACGGCCACGTGGCACGACCGGCTCTTTGCATCGCCGATCACCACCAACACCCAATTGCTTTGGTACCGAGCCGATTTGATGCAAAGCCCACCGCAGACCTGGGACGACATGGTCAGCGAGGCAACCCGCTTGCACGACGAGGGCAAGCCGAGCTGGATCGCGTTGCAGGCCAAGCAGTACGAGGGCCTGGTCGTCTGGTTCAACACCTTGCTGACCAGTGCGGGAGGGCAGGTGCTCTCCGACGACGGCAAGACCGTCACGCTGACCGACACCCCCGAACACCGGGCGGCCACGGTGAAGGCCCTTGAAATCATCAAGGCCGTCGCCACCGCCCCCGGCGCCGATCCGTCGATCACCCAGACCGACGAGGCCACCGCGAGGTTGGCTCTCGAACAGGGCAACGCCGCGCTGGAGGTCAACTGGCCGTTCGTCCTTCCGTCGATGCTGGAGAACGCCGTCAAGGGTGGCGTGCCCTACCTGCCGCTGAACGAGCGCGACGACCTCAAGGGCAGCATCGACGACCTTGGGACGTTCAAGCCCAGCGACGAGCAGTTCGACGCGGCGTACGACGCCAGCAAGGAAGTGTTCGGCTTCGCGAACTACCCCGGGGTGGTGCCCGGCCAGCCGGCCAGGGTGACACTCGGTGGGCTCAACCTCGCGGTGGGCAAGAACACCCAACATCGGGCCGAGGCGTTCGAGGCCATCCGCTGCCTGCGCAGCGTCGAGAACCAGCGCTACACCTCCGTCGAGGGTGGCCTGCCCGCCGTTCGTACGTCGCTGTACGACGACCCGGAGTTCCAGAAGAAGTATCCGCAGTACGCGATCATCCGCGAGCAGCTCACCAACGCCGCCGTGCGGCCGGCGACGCCGGTCTACCAGTCGGTGTCGACCAGGATCTCGGCGACGCTGGCCCCGATCACCGACATCGACCCGGAGCGCACCGCGGACGAGCTCGCCGAACAGGTGCAAAAGGCCGTCGACGGCAAGGGCCTGATCCCATGACCGCGCCCACCACCGACGACAGAAAGGACGAGCGCCGGCTCGCCTTCTGGTTGATCAGCCCCGCCGTCGTGCTGATGCTGGCGGTGACGGCGTACCCGATCGTCTACGCCGTGTGGCTCAGCCTGCAGCGCTACAACCTGGCCGCACCGAACGACACCACGTTCGTCTGGTTCGACAACTACGTGACCATCCTCGGCGACCGGTACTGGTGGACGGCCTTCTTCGTCACGCTGGCGATCACCGTCGTCTCGGTGGCCATCGAGTTCGTGCTTGGCATGGCGTTGGCGTTGGTCATGCACCGGACGATCTTCGGCAAGGGCGTCGTGCGCACCGCCATCCTGATCCCGTACGGCATCGTCACCGTGGCGGCGTCCTACAGCTGGTACTACGCGTGGACACCCGGCACGGGCTATCTCGCCAACCTGTTGCCAGAAGGCGTTGCGCCACTGACGGAGCAGATCCCGTCGCTGGCGATCGTGGTGCTTGCCGAGGTGTGGAAGACGACGCCGTTCATGGCGCTGCTGTTGCTCGCCGGCCTGGCGCTGGTGCCCCAGGATCTGCTCAACGCCGCCCAGATCGACGGCGCCGGAGCGTGGAAGCGGCTGACGAAGATCATCCTGCCCCTCATCAAGCCGGCGATCCTGGTGGCGCTGCTGTTCCGCACACTGGACGCGTTCCGCATCTTCGACAACATCTACGTGCTGACCGGTGGCGCCAACGACACCGGATCGGTGTCGATTCTGGGCTACGACAACCTGTTCAAGGCCTTCAACCTCGGACTCGGTTCGGCGATCAGCGTCTTGATCTTCCTGACCGTCGCGGTGATCGCGTTCGTCTACATCAAGCTGTTCGGTGCGTCGGCCCCAGGTGCGGACCAGGAGTCCCGATGAACGAACGGGTGAGCCCAGGCCGCGCCACCGGGTGGACGGTCGTCAACGTCGTCGTCGTGCTCTACGCACTGTTCCCGGTGCTGTGGATTCTGTCGTTGTCGCTCAAACCGAGCTCAACGGTCAAGGACGGCAACCTGATTCCGACCCAGGTGACGTTCGACAACTACAAGGCGATCTTCGGCGGCAACATGTTCAGCTCGGCGCTGGTCAACTCCATCGGCATCGGGCTGATCACCACCGTGATCGCCGTCGTCGTCGGGGGCATGGCAGCCTACGCGATCGCCAGGTTGGTCTTTCCCGGCAAGCGGGTGCTGGTGGGTGTCGCGCTGCTGATCGCGATGTTCCCGCAGATCTCCTTGGTCACACCGCTTTTCAACATCGAGCGCAAGATTGGGCTGTTCGACACCTGGCCCGGGCTCGTCATTCCGTACATCACCTTCGCGCTGCCGCTGGCGATCTACACGATGTCGGCGTTCTTCAAGGAGATCCCGTGGGATCTGGAGAAGGCGGCGAAGATGGACGGGGCGACGCCCTGGCAGGCGTTCCGCAAGGTGATCGCGCCACTCGCCGCCCCCGGCATCGTGACCGCAGCCATCCTGGTGTTCATCTTCGCGTGGAACGACCTGCTGCTGGCGCTGTCGCTGACGGCGACCCAACGGGCCATCACGGCACCCGTCGCGATCGCGAACTTCACGGGCAGTTCACAATTCGAAGAGCCGACCGGATCCATCGCCGCGGGCGCGATGGTCATCACCGTGCCGATCGTCATCTTCGTTCTAATCTTCCAACGACGGATCGTCGCCGGTCTGACGTCCGGTGCGGTGAAGGGGTAGGTCATGGCCGAGATCGTGTTGGACCGCGTGGCGAAGAGTTACGCCGGAGGCGCGGCGGCGGTGAAGGACCTGTCCATCACCATCGCCGACGGCGAGTTCGTCATCCTGGTCGGCCCGTCGGGCTGCGGCAAGTCCACGACGCTGAACATGATTGCCGGCCTGGAGGACATCACCTCCGGCGAGCTGCGCATCGGCGGCGACCGCGTCAACGAGAAGGCCGCCAAGGACCGCGACATCGCCATGGTGTTTCAGTCCTATGCGCTCTACCCCCACATGACGGTGCGCCAGAACATCGCCTTTCCGCTCACGCTGGCGAAGATGAGCAAGGCCGACATCGCCACCAAGGTCGACGAGACGGCCAAGATCTTGGACCTGACCGAACTGTTGGACCGCAAGCCCGGTCAACTCTCCGGTGGCCAGCGTCAGCGGGTCGCGATGGGCCGCGCAATCATCCGCAGCCCCAAGGCATTCCTGATGGACGAGCCGTTGTCCAACCTCGACGCCAAGCTGCGGGTGCAGATGAGGTCCGAGATCGCCCGCCTGCAGAACCGGCTTGGCACCACCACCGTGTACGTGACCCACGACCAAACCGAGGCCATGACCCTCGGCGACCGCGTCGTCGTGATGCTCGCGGGGGTAGCCCAGCAGATCGGCACCCCCGACGAGCTCTACCACCGCCCGGCCAACCTGTTCGTCGCCGGCTTCATCGGGTCGCCGTCGATGAACTTCTTTCCAGCGACGCTGACCGACGTCGGAGTGCGGCTGCCGTTCGGCGAAGTCACCCTCGTGTCCGACGTGCACGACATGTTGGCGCGCCACCCCAAGCCGCGGAACGTGATCGTCGGCGTCCGGCCCGAACATCTCGAGGACGCCGCGCTGATCGACTCCTACGCGCGGATCAAGGCGCTGACCTTCGAGGTGACGGTCGACCTGGTCGAGTCGCTCGGATCCGACAAGTACGTCCACTTCCACACCGAGGGCGATGGCGCTCGGGCAGCTCAGCTCGAAGAGCTGACCACGGAGTCCGGGATCGGTGAGAACCATTACGTGGCAAGGGTTCCCGCCGAGTCGAAGGCGGTCGCCGGACAGCAGGCCGAGCTGGCCTTCGACACCTCCAAGCTGACGTTGTTCGACGCGGACACCGGCGCGAACCTGTCCATCCCGCCCGCCGAGTGACCGACGTCCTGGCCGAGGTTCGCACGCGACTTGGCGAGCATTACGACCGACTCGGCGCCGGCCCGGAGCCGGCCGTCGCCAGCATCACCTTCCTCGGTGCGGAGTCGATCGACGTGCTGCGCTTCGGACCGGACGCCGACGGCATGCTTCATCATGTGTCGCTTGGCTGTTCGCGGCACGCGATGCTCGACCCGATGGCAATGGTCGTCGACTCGTCGAGCGGTCCGCGCGCGGAAGTCGTGGTCGCACTGCGTGGTTCGACGCCGATGGGGCTGGCCCGCTCGATCGCGATCGTGGCGGCGTCACCCGCCGTCGAGGGTCTGGTGCTGGTACCCGACGCCCTCGTCGACCTGGAGACGCCACTGTGGGAGGGCGCACCGTTCACCGCGGTGTTGTTGGGGCCCAGCGACGTCGCCGCCGTCGCGCTGCCCGCGCCGTACGAGCCGGTGAACATCCTGTCGGCGACGCCGATCACCCCGACCGAGGCGGCCTGGGTGCGACTCAAGGGTGCCGAGGCGATGCGGGAGGCGTGGCGGACCGACGGGGTCGACGTTCGGGATCCCCGGCGGCGGGCCGCCCGACCGGCCTGAGCGGCGGGCCAGCTCGCCGAGCTGACGACCCCTCAACCTGAGCGCCGAACGTGGACTTTTGCCACGCCTACCCGGCCGGGAACGTGGCAAAAGTCCACGTTCGGCGGGGAGGGGACTATAGCGGGGAGGAGGCTACAGCCAGTGGTTGCGGCGGAACGTGAAGTACAACCCCGAACACACCGTCGCCATCACCAGCAGCACCATGGGGTAGCCGTAGGTCCACGCCAACTCCGGCATGTGTTCGAAGTTCATCCCGTAGATGCCGGCCAGCGCCGTCGGGACGGCCGCGATCGCCACCCACGCCGAGATCTTGCGCATGTCCATGTTCTGCTGCATCGACACCTTGCCGACGGCGGCCTGCACCAGCGAGCTGAGCACCTCGTCGTAGCTGGCGATCCGGTCGGACGCCTGGGTGTTGTGGTCGACCACGTCGCGGATGTAGCGCCGAACCTCCTTGGAGATGAGGTCGTTGTGGTCGGAGCCGAGGCGCTGCAGTGCGAGGTTGAGCGGGCCCACCGCCCTGCGCATCTCGACGACCTCCCGCTTGAGCAGGTAGATGTGCTCGATGTCGGTCTCGCTGGTGGGGGAGAAGACGTTCTCCTCCATCGCGTCGATGTCGAACTCGACGAGGTCGGTGACCTCGAGGTAGTGGTCGACGACGTGGTCGGCGATCGCATGAAGCACGGCATACGGTCCCAGCGCGCAGTTCGTCGGGTTGGAGTCCATCCGCTTGCGCACCTTGGCGAGGCCGCCGTGGTCGCCGTGCCGGACCGTCACGACGAAGTCCGGCCCGACGAAGATCATGATCTCGCCGGTCTCGACGATCTCGCGGGCCTTGGCCACCGACTCGTGCTCGACGTACATGATGGTCTTGAGCACCAGGAACAGCGTGTTGTCGTAACGCTCCAGCTTGGGTCGCTGATGGGCGTGCACGGCGTCTTCGACGGCGAGTTCGTGCAACCCGAACACGTCGGCGACGGCCTGCATCTGGCGCTCGTCGGGCTCGTGCAGACCGATCCAGACAAAGGCCCTTACGTCGGCGAGCTGGAGTTCCCTGACCTTGGCCAGCGCCGCGGCGTGGGTGTACTTGCCTGGCAGGCGCTTGCCGTCGGCGTAGACGCCGCAGTCGACCATCGCCCGGGAAACCGGCACGTGGATGGAACTTGCGTCTGGCTCGGGCAGCCTGCGGTTCGTCGGACGCAGCATCGACGGCTGCAAGGCGCGAAATGACGGCACGAACGTCCTCCCCTGAACGGGCGGAGCAGCTACGTTGAGCCCCGAATTGACCGTTGCAGATGGTACGCCCAAAGCCTGTGTGCGCTGGCCTCACAACCTGGCAACCCGCCCAAGTGAGATCCCACGGTGAAGTAGCCTGACGCGATGACTGAAGCGGTCCGCACGCCCCAAGTCGTCATCGATGACGCCGCCATCTTCGACGCGCACGAGGGGGGCAAGCTCTCGGTCGCGTTGAAGACGCCGCTGGACACCCAGCGTGCGCTGTCGATCGCCTACACGCCTGGTGTCGCGCAGGTGAGCCGCGCAATCGCCGCCGATCACACGCTGGCGGCGAAGTACACCTGGGCCAACCGGCTCGTCGCGGTGATCAGCGACGGCAGCGCCGTCCTCGGCCTCGGCGACATCGGCCCCGCGGCGTCACTGCCGGTGATGGAGGGCAAGAGCGCGCTGTTCAAGACCTTCGGCGGCCTTGACTCGATTCCGATCGTGCTCGCCACCAACGATCCCGACGAGATCGTCGAGACAGTCATCCGGCTACGCCCGACGTTCGGCGCGGTGAACCTAGAGGACATCTCGGCGCCACGCTGCTTCGACATCGAGCGCCGTCTCGTCGAGGCGCTCGACTGCCCGGTCATGCACGACGACCAACACGGGACGGCGATCGTCGTGCTCGCCGCCCTGATGGGAGCCACCAAGGCCCTCGATCGCGACATGCACACGCTTCGGGTCGTGATATCCGGGGCAGGAGCCGCCGGCGTCGCCTGCGCCAACATCCTGTTGGCTGCCGGCATTCGCGACGTCACGGTGCTGGACAGCAAGGGCATTCTGCACACCGGCCGCGAGGACCTCAACCCGTTCAAGTCAGAGCTGGCCGCGAAGTCGAATCCGGCCGGGCGCACCGGCGGCACCGCCGAGGCGATGGACGGCGCGGACGTGTTCCTCGGTCTGTCGGCGGGTTTGGTTCCCGAGGAGATCGTCGCGACGATGGCGCCGAACGGCATCGTGTTCGCGCTGTCGAACCCCGATCCCGAGATTCACCCGGACGCGGCGCGCAAGTACGCCGCCGTGGTGGCCACCGGCCGCAGCGACTTCCCCAATCAGATCAACAACGTGCTGGCGTTCCCCGGTGTCTTCCGCGGGGCGCTCGACGCCGGCGCCCGCCGAATCACCGAGGCAATGAAGGTGGCCGCCGCGGAGGCGATCTTCTCCGTCGTCGGCGACGATCTGGCCGTCGACCACATCGTGCCGAGCGCGCTGGATCCGCGGGTGGCTCCGGCGGTTGCCGCTGCGGTGGCGGCAGCGTCGACGCTCTGAACGGCTCGATGGTCCTGCGACGGTTGGCGGCGCTGCTCGTCGTTCTGGTGGTGGCCGGATGCGGCGGATCACCGCCGGCGACATCCCTCGCCGTCGGCGCGGGACCCGACCCCGCCACCACCCTGCTGGCCCACCTGTACGCGGCCGCGCTGCGGTCGTACGGCAACGCGGCGCACGTCGAGCCGAGTCAGGATCCGCTGGCCGGGCTGGACTCCGGCGACGTCGAGGTGGTGCCGGGATTCACCGGGCGACTGCTGGTCCGCTTCGATCCCGACGCGACGGCTCGCGCTCCCGAACAGGTGTACCGCTCGATGATCTCGGCGCTGCCGGAGGGCGTCGGTGCGGGCGACTACGCGCAATCCGCCGAGGACAAACCCGCCATGGCCGTCACCGAGGCGACGGCCACGAAGTGGGGGAGACGTGACGTCGCGGCGGTGATCAGCCACTGCAACGGCCTGACGGTCGGCAAGGTCGTCGGCGACCGATCGCCTTCGGCCGTTGCCACGTGCCGGCTGCCCGCGGCCACCGAGTTCCCCACCGCCGCGGCTCTGGTGGGCGCCCTTCGGTCGGGCCGGGTCGCCGCCGCGTGGACGTCGACCGCCGTGCCCGAGACTCCCGACGACGCCGTCGTCCTCAGTGACAAGACCTCGGCGATCCGGGCGGAGAACGTCGTCCCGCTCTACCGGCGCAACGAGTTGAATGAGCGACAGGTGTTGGCGCTCAACGAGATTGCGGGCGAGTTGGACACCGGATCATTGGCCGACATGCTTGGCAAGGTGGCCGCGGGCGCCGATCCCGGCGCGGTCGCCGACGACTGGCTCGCCGCGCATCCGCTCGGCCACTAAGCCCGTCAGCGGACTCCCGGCATCGCCCTGGCGATGACCGAGGAAAACAGCCGCTGGTAGCCCGATCCGGTGACGCGCACGATGACGTCGAGCACCTTGGCGTCGGCCCCGACGAGCACGCGCGCCTTGTTCTTGCGGACGGCGTCGAGGATGATCACCGCGGCCCGCTCCGGGGTGGTCTTGGCCAGCTTCTTGTCGAAGGTGTTCGCAAGCTTCTCGGCGTCGATGCCCTCGGCCGCCGCCGCGTTGCGTGCGATAGCGGTCTTGATGCCGCCGGGATGCACCGTCGTCACCTTGACCGGGCGCTTGCCGGCGACCATCTCCTGGCGCAGCGCCTCGGTGAACCCGCGCACCGCGAACTTGGCCGCGTTGTAGGCGGCCTGGCCGGGCACCGAGAAGATGCCGAACAGGCTGGAGACGTTGACGACGTGCCCGTCGCCCGACTCGATGAGGTGCGGCAGGAACGCCTTGGTGCCGTTGACGACGCCCCAGAAGTCGACGTCCATCACGCGCTCGATGTCCTTGTAGGAGCTGACCTCGACGTCGCCGGTGTACGCGATGCCTGCGTTGTTGTAGATCTGGTTGACCTTGCCGAAGTGCGCCTTCACGGCGTCGGCGTACAGCTCGAACGCCTCCCGCTCGGTGACGTCGAGGCGGTCGGCCTTGACGGGTGCCCCAATGGCCTTCAGGCGGGCCTCGGTGACGGCCAGGCCCTCGAGGTCGACGTCGCTGATCGCGAGCTTTGCCCCCGAGCGGCCCAGCTCGAGGGCCAGCGCCTGGCCGATACCCGACCCGGCTCCCGTGACGACGGCGACCTTACCGGCGAAGCCCTGCATGAACACTCCTTCTCTCGACGGCGAGCGCACGCTTGTTGCACACATCGCCCGAGAGCGGGTGCCAACATGCGTACTTTCGGCGTGAAGCCTAACCGGTACCGCTGGTCCCGCCTACATCGGTCAGATGAAAGTCGGGTCAGCCGAACGCCTCGTCGATGATCTCCTGCTGCTCGACGGCGTGCACCTTCGACGAGCCCGACGACGGAGCTGACATCGCGCGCCGCGAAATGCGCTTGATGCCGGTCAACTTGTCGGGCAGCTGCTCGGGGAGTGCGAGGCCGAACGTCGGCCACGCACCCTGATTGGCCGGCTCTTCCTGCACCCAGAAGAACTGCTCGGCGTTCGGGTACTCGTCGAGCGTGGCCCGCAGCCGTCGCTTGGCCAGTGGGTAGAGCTGCTCGATGCGGACGATGCCGATGTCCTCGCGGCCGTCCTTCGCCTTGCGGGCGGCCAGGTCGTAGTAGATCTTGCCGCTGGTCAGCAGGATCCGCTTCACCTTCGAACGGTCACCGTCACCGTCGGTGTACGTCGGCTCCTCCATCACCGAGCGGAACTTCTGCTCGGTGAAGTCGCGGATGTCGCTGACGGCTTCCTTCTTGCGCAGCATCGACTTCGGGGTGAAGACGATCAGCGGCCGGTGAATTCCGTCAAGGGCATGCCTGCGCAACAGGTGGAAGTAGTTGGCAGGCGTCGACGGCATCGCGACGGTCATCGACCCCTCGGCGCACACCTGCAGGAATCGCTCGATGCGACCCGACGTGTGGTCAGGGCCCTGGCCTTCGTGGCCGTGCGGCAGCAGCAGTACGACGTCGGACAGCTGGCCCCACTTGGCCTCACCGGAGCTGATGAACTCGTCGATGATGGACTGGGCGCCGTTGACGAAGTCGCCGAACTGCGCCTCCCACAACACCATTGCGTCGGGGTTGCCGACGGAGTAGCCGTACTCGAAGCCCACGGCGGCGTACTCCGACAGTGCCGAGTCGTAGACCATGAACCGGCCGCCGGTTGGCGCGCCCTCCTCGTCGAGCGTCAGCAGGTCGATGGGGGTGAACTCGGCACCGGTCTTGCGGTCGATGATCACCGCGTGCCGCTGGGTGAACGTGCCGCGACGGGTGTCCTGACCGGTGAGCCGGATCAGCTTGCCCTCCGACAGCAGGGATCCCAGCGCCAGCAGCTCGCCGAAGGCCCAGTCGATCTTGCCCTCGTATGCCATCTCGCGGCGCTTGTCCAGAACGGGCTTGACGCGCGGGTGCACCGTGAAGCCCTCCGGCACCGCCAGATGCGCGTCGCCGATCCTGGCGAGCAGCGACTTGTCAACGGCGGTACTGAGTTTCGCGGGCAGCTGCTGGTCGGCTTCGACCGACTCGCTGGGCTCGATGTCGTGCTTCTCGAGGTCGCGGACCTCGTTGAAGACGCGCTCGAGTTGACCCTGGTAGTCCCGCAGCGCGTCCTCGGCCTCCTTGATGGAGATGTCGCCGCGGCCGATGAGCGCTTCGGTGTAGGTCTTGCGGACGCCACGCTTGGTGTCGATGACGTCGTACATGCCCGGCTGCGTCATCGACGGGTCGTCACCCTCGTTGTGCCCGCGGCGGCGGTAGCACAGCATGTCGATGATGACGTCCTTGTTGAACTTCTGCCGGAAGTCCACCGCGAGCCGCGCCACCCAGGACGCGGCCTCGGGGTCGTCGCCGTTGACGTGGAAGATCGGCGCTCCCACCATCTTTGCGACGTCGGTGCAGTACTCCGAGGAACGGGAGTCCAACGGCGAGGTGGTGAAGCCGATCTGGTTGTTCACGATGATGTGGATGGTGCCGCCGGTGCGGTACCCACGCAGCAGCGCGAGGTTCAGCGTCTCGGCGACGACGCCCTGCCCGGCGAAGGCCGCGTCGCCGTGCAGCATCAGCGGTACGACCGAGAAGCTCTCGGTTCCCTTCTCGGCGTCAACCAGGTCCTGCTTGGCCCGGACCAGTCCCTCGAGCACCGGGTCGACGGCCTCGAGGTGCGACGGGTTGGCCACCAGCGAGACGTCGATGTCGTTGTCGCCGAACATCTGCAGGTAGTTGCCTGTCGCGCCGAGGTGGTACTTCACGTCGCCCGAGCCGTGCGCCTGGCTGGGGTTCAGGTTGCCCTCGAACTCCGAGAAGATCTGCGACGCAGGCTTGCCGACGATGTTGGCCAGCACGTTGAGCCGGCCACGGTGCGGCATGCCGATGACGACCTCGTCGAGGTTGTGTTCGGCCGCCTGGTCGAGAACGGCGTCCATCATCGGGATGACGGTCTCGGCGCCCTCCAGTGAGAAGCGCTTCTGCCCAACGTACTTCGTCTGCAGGAACGTCTCGAACGCCTCGGCGGCGTTGAGCTTGCTCAGGATGTACTTCTGCTCGGCGACGGTGAACTTGTCGTGCTTGACCTCGACGCGTTCCTGAATCCACTTCTGCTGCTCGGGTTCCAGGATGTGGGTGTACTCCACGCCGACGTGGCGGCAGTACGCGTCACGCAGCACCGACAGGACGTCACGCAGCTTCTTGTATTCCTTGCCGGCGAAGCCGTCGACCTTGAACACCCGGTCCAGGTCCCACAGCGTCAGCCCATGGGTGAGGACGTCGAGATCGGGATGGCTGCGGAAGCGCGTCTTGTCGAGTCGCAGGGGGTCGATGTCGGCCATCAGATGGCCGCGATTGCGGTATGCCGCAATCAGTTCGATGATCCGCGCGTTCTTGTCGAAGATCGAGTCCGGGTTGTCGGTGCGCCACCGGACGGGCTCGTACGGGATGCCCAACTCGCGGAAGATCTCGTCGTAGAAGTCGTCGGAGAGCAGCAGGTTGTGGATGGTGCGCAGGAAGTCGCCTGACTCGGCGCCCTGAATGATGCGGTGGTCGTAGGTCGAGGTGAGGGTGATCAGCTTGCCGAGACCCATCTCGGCGATCCGCTCCTCGCTGGCGCCCTGGAACTCGGCCGGGTACTCCATCGCGCCGGCGCCGACGATCGTGCCCTGCCCGCTCATCAGCCGCGGCACGGAGTGCACGGTGCCGATGGTGCCGGGGTTGGTCAACGAGATGGTGACGCCCGAGAAGTCCTCCGCGGTGAGCTTGCCGTCGCGCGCCCGGCGCACGATGTCCTCGTAGGCGGCGATGAACTGCCCGAAACGCATTGTCTCGCAACGCTTGATGGCGGCGACGACGAGCTGGCGACCGTTCTTGGTCTGCAGATCGATGGCGAGGCCCAGATTGGTGTGCGCGGGCGTGACCACGTTCGGCTTGCC
Source organism: Mycobacterium sp. AT1 (assembly GCF_002043095.1). Classification (GTDB taxonomy): domain Bacteria; phylum Actinomycetota; class Actinomycetes; order Mycobacteriales; family Mycobacteriaceae; genus Mycobacterium. The sequence continues at coordinate 27,516 of NZ_MVOC01000076.1, forward strand.
GTCCACCTCGGCGAAGTGCCGGTTCATGTTCGGGAAGCTCTTGAGGGCTTGGACGATCGCGTAACCCAGCAGATGGGTGAAGCTGATCTTGCCGCCGCGGGTGCGCTTGAGGTGGTTGTTGATGACGACTCGGTTGTCGATCATCACCTTCGCCGGGATGGCCCGCACGCTGGTGGCGGTCGGCACGCCCAACGAGGCGTTCATGTTCTTCACGACGGCAGCGGACGCGCCGCGGAGAATCGACACTTCGTCCTCGTCGGAGGATTTTGCGGGCTCGGTCTTGGAGTCTGTCTTGGACTCGGTCTTCACGGGTTCGGCCTTCGGCTTCGGCTCGGTCTTGGTCTCGGCCTTGGGCTTCGACTCTGGCGTGGTTTCGGCCTTCGCAGGCGCGGCCTTCGCGGCGGCGGGCTCTGCCTTCAACGGCGCCTCGGCCTTGCCGTTAGCGGTCGACGGCGGCGCGCTCGCCTCGGTCGACGGCTCCGGGGAGTAGTCGACCAGAAACTCGTGCCAACTCGAATCGACCGACGAGGGATCCTCGCGAAACTTGCGATACATCTCCTCGACAAGCCATTCGTTCTGTCCAAATGGTGAAGGTGAACTGCTCACGGCAGCTACTCGCCTCGATTCCTTCTAACTCCGCGGGCGCGCCGTCTGCCGCTCGCTCTCTCGCCGCATAAAGGCTAGCGCTTCAGCAGCGACCAGTAACGGCCAACGCCCTTAGTTACCTGGAGCCGACGTCGATGGCGGCGTGCGCACGTCCCAGTGGGACGCGCGCCTTACTGTTCCAAACCGCGCAGAACGTGCAGCGTCGCAGGCCACCGCGGCGGTGGATTGCCGAACGCGCTCCGCGCATTGGAGACGATCTTCTTTCCCATGGCACGGTTTCCGACGCCGCCGACCACGGCGCCGATGCCGACCGGTAGCAGCTTGCCGAACGCGATCGCGCCACGCTTCAACGCGTACTTCTTGACGAAGAACTTGAGCAACCGGCCGTTGAGCTGCGAGACCGCGGGCAACGGCAACGACGCTGCCCCGTCGGCCAGCCAGCCACCGCCGGTGCGACCCGTTCCGATGAGGTCGGCAACGGCGCGCTTGCCGTCCTCGCCGACCAGCACCGCGAGCACCAGCGCGCGCCGACGCTCGCGATGGGCGGCAGGAATGCCGTGGACCTCCGCGACGGCGAGCACGAACACCGCCGTCGCCTCGAGGAACACCACGGTCTCACCGGCGACCGCGGACATGGCCACCAGCGTGCCGATCCCTGGGAACGCCGCCGCCGAGCCGACGGCCGCGCCGCTCGCCATCACCGCAGCGAGATAGTGGTTCTCCAGCTTGCCGATGATCTCGGCGGGGGAGGCACCGGGATTGTGCTCGCGCAGCCGGTCGACGTAGGCCTTCACGGCCGGGGCCTGGACTCGGGCGCCGCGTTCGATGATCTGGGACAGTGCCCGCGCCGCGACGCTTGGATCGTCGTCGAGCTTGGCGGGCACCTGACTCTTGGCACCGGAGCGAGCGCTCATGGTTTGGGCCTCCCCGTTTGCGGACTGGCTCGTCAAGGCTAGTCCGTCGTTCTGCCACTCCAACGTACTGCGGGGCGCCGAAGTGCCCGGCGGTGACGGCGGTCACCGTTCGCTCAGGGAAGAAAACGCTCGTAACCCTTGCTAAACAGTTTCATGGCAGCATCTGGATACGTGGACCTCGAGAACGCTGCACCCAACCAGGCTGGGGTGGCTGGTGGGACGAAGGTGCCGAGCAACGCCCGGATGATCGTCGTGCTCGGTCTTCTGGTCGCCCTCGGCCCCCTGACGATCGACATGTACCTGCCGGCGTTGCCGCAGATCGCCGACGACTATGCGGTGTCGTCGTCGGTGGTACAGCTGACGCTGACCGGCACCCTGGCCGGTCTGGCCATCGGCCAGCTGATCATCGGTCCGCTGTCCGATTCGTTGGGCCGCCGCCGTCCGCTGATGGCCGGAATCGTGCTTCACATGCTGGCGTCGCTGCTGTGCCTCGTCGCGCCGAACATCGTCGTCCTCGGCATTGCGCGGAGTCTGCAGGGCGTCGGAGCGGCGGCGACCATGGTGGTCGCACTCGCCATCGTCGGCGACCTCTTCACCGACTCCACGGCGGCAACCGTGATGTCGCGGCTGATGCTGGTGCTCGGCGTCGCCCCGGTGATCGCGCCGTCGCTTGGCGCGGCCGTTCTGCTGCGCTTCTCCTGGCACTGGGTCTTTGCGGTGCTCGTGGTGCTCGCCGGTTTGCTGCTGCTGCTCGCCGCCCTCGCGCTCCCCGAGACGTTGCAGGTGTCACATCGCAGACCGCTGCGCATCCGCGGAATCCTCGGCACCTACGGCGAACTGCTGCGAGACCGGCGTTTCGTCATCCTGGTGCTGGTGGCGGCGCTCGGGATGTCGGGCCTGTTCGCCTACATCGCCGGCGCGTCGTTCGTGCTGCAGGGCCGCCACGGCCTCGACCAGCAGGCGTTCGCGTTGGTGTTCGGTGCAGGCGCCGTCGCGTTGATCGGAGCGACGCAGTTCAACGTCGTGCTGTTGCGCCGCTTCACGCCGCAGACCATCACCGTCTGGGCCCTTGCGGCCTCGGTGGTCGCGGGGGTGGTGTTCGTCGCGCTGGCCGCAACGGGCGTCGGCGGAATCTACGCCTTCGTGCTGCCCGTGTGGGCGATCCTGGCCGCGATGGGCTTCGTCATCCCCAACGCACCTGCGGTGGCCCTTTCGCGGCATCCCGATGCGGCAGGCACCGCGGCGGCGCTGTTGGGCGCCGGTCAGTTCGGCCTCGGTGCGGCCGTCGCGCCGTTGGTCGGCGTGCTCGGCAACGACGAACTCGCCCTTGCCGCGGTCATGACGGTCGGCTCGGTCATCGCGCTGCTGGCGCTGCTCGCCGTGGGGTCGACGGCCCCTATCCAGGGCGACGCGCTGCCCGCGGGCGCCGTGCCCGACGCGGCGTGACCCCGACTTGTCGCCGGTCCTGCTGATCCGTAGCGTCGGCTCTCCAGCTTCGCAACGCTTGGTCGAGTAGATGCCGCAGACACTGACATTCACGCTGACGCCCCACGCCGTCACGGCGATCGAGGGACGGCGATGACGGCGGCGCTGCAGTTGCTTCGGCCCCGCACCGACAACCCGTGGAACGCGCTGTGGGCGCTGCTCGTCGGGTTCTTCATGATCCTGCTCGACGCCACCATCGTCTCCGTTGCCAATCCGTCGATCATGGATGCGCTGCACGCCGACTACGACGCGGTGATCTGGGTGACCAGCGCCTACCTGCTTGCCTACGCGGTGCCGCTTCTGCTCGCGGGCCGGCTCGGCGACCGGTTCGGGCCGCGCAACCTCTATCTGGCCGGGTTGGCGGTGTTCACCGCCGCGTCGCTGTGGTGTGGGTTGGCAGGCAGCATCGAGGTGCTGGTCGCCGCGCGCGTCGTGCAGGGCGTCGGTGCGGCGCTGCTGACACCGCAGACACTCTCGACGATCACCAGGGTCTTCCCGCCGGAGCGTCGGGGTGTCGCGCTCAGCGTGTGGGGCGCCACCGCGGGCGTGGCGACGCTGGTGGGGCCGCTGGCCGGAGGCGTGCTGGTCGACGGCCTCGGCTGGCAGTGGATCTTCATCGTGAACGTGCCGATCGGTGTCGTCGGTCTGGTCCTCGCGCTGATCTTCGTCCCGGTCCTGCCGACTGAGAAGCACGGGTACGACGTGATCGGCGTCCTGTTCTCCGGCGTAGGCCTGTTCCTCATCGTGTTCGCGCTGCAGGAGGGCCAGTCGCACGATTGGGCGCCGTGGATCTGGGGCACGCTGGTGGCTGGCATCGTCGCGATGGGGGCGTTCGTCTACTGGCAGGCGGTCCAGACCGGAGAGCCGCTGATACCGCTGAGGATCTTCCGGGACAACGACTTCAGCCTGTCCAACCTCGGCATCGCCGTCATCGGCTTCGCGGTCACGGCGATGATCGTGCCGGTCATGTTCTACGCCCAGGCCGTCTGTGGGCTCTCACCAACCCGGTCGGCGTTGCTCACGGCGCCGATGGCGGTCATGTCGGGTGTGCTGGCGCCCTTCGTCGGCAAACTCGTCGACCGGTCCCATCCGCGCCCCCTCATCGGTTTCGGCTTCTCCGCCGTGGCCATCGCGCTGACCTGGCTGTCGTTCGAGATGACGCCGACGACACCGATCTGGCGTCTGGTGTTGCCGCTGGTCCTCATGGGCGTCGGGATGGCGTTCATCTGGTCCCCGCTGGCGGCCACCGCGACCCGCAACCTGCCGCCCCGGCTGGCGGGCGCCGGTTCCGGTGTCTACAACACCACTCGGCAGGTGGGCAGCGTGCTGGGCAGTGCGGGCATCGCCGCGCTGATGACGTCGCAGATCAGCGCGGCGATGCCCGCGCAGTCCGATCCGGCGGTCGGGGAGACCGCCGTGACCGAGTTGCCGAGCTTCCTGCACGAGCCGTTCGCCGAGGCGCTGTCGCGGTCGCTGCTGCTGCCCGCGTTCGTCGCGCTGTTCGGCGTCATCGCGGCGCTGTTCCTCCGGGGCTTCGGGGACGGCTCGGCCCTTGAGGACCGACCGGTCACCCCCGCCCTCCCGGTCGAACCCGACTACTTTCCCGACGACGACGACTACTTCGAGTACACGGTCGACTGGTCCCCTGCAGACGACTTTTCGGCAGACGACGAAGAGTACGAGGAGTGGGACGATCCGCACCGCGCCGAGCAGTGGCGTGCCGACGAGAGCGTCACCTCGCCGCTTGCCGTCCACCCCGTCCAAGACCCCGACCCCGACACCGTGCCCGAACTGATCACCGTCGACGAGCCGTACCGAACCCCGCAGCCCATTCCCGCCCGCAACGGACATGCCCCGTGGCGCAACCTGCTCGACGACCAGCTCGACGGATCCGTCGGCGCTGATCCCGGGCCGGACCCGATTGGTCTCGCCCACAACGGGTTTCACGTACCCAGTGAAGCGGCCGTGCAGGTTCGGTCAGCCGGCAGACACTCCCGTCGGGAGGTGCCGCCGGACGACGACGCGGGAACCTACGGCAAGCACTCGATGCGGTTCCGCGACTGACTCGCACCGAAGAGCACCGCGGGATTCAGGCGACCGTCCGGGTCGAAGGCCGTCTTGAGCGCGCGCATCGCGGCCACGTCCGCGTCGGTTCGCGACATCGTCAGGTAGTCCCGCTTCTTGGTGCCGACTCCGTGTTCGCTGCTGACGTTGCCCCGGCTGTCGGCGATCAGCGTCATCATCGCCGAGTACAGGTCCCGCTCGCGGTCGGCGTCGAGAACGCAGCGCACCAGGTTCAGGTGCAGGTTGCCCTCGCCGACGTGACCGAACAGCACCGGGATCGCTTCCGGGGCGTGCTCTGAGACCAATGCCGTTGCCGCCGTGGCGAACTCACTGATCATCGAGAGGGGTAGCGAGACGTCGAACTTCAGTGGGGGACCGTAGACGCCCAGCACGTCGGCGACGGCCTCGCGGACCTGCCAGAGGCGGAACTGCGTCGCGGCGTCGACTCCGACGGCGGGCTCACCGGCCAGCTCGGCGTCGGAGAGGAGGTCGGCCAACCGCTCGGTGAGGTCGACGTCGCCCGCGAGCTCGATCAGCAGCTGCCACGCCCCGTCGACCGCGGGACCCACACCGGCGTGCTCGGCGGTCAACGCGCTGGCCCTGGCGTCGACCAGCTCCAGTGCGGCGATCCCGTCGACGTCGCGGAACTCGCGGCCGACGGCGACCAGTGCGTCCAGGTCGTCGAATCCGGCGATGGCCGTAACCCGTTGTGCGGGGGTGGGATACAGCCGCAGATCGAGGCTGGTGATCACCCCGAGGGTGCCCTCGGCGCCGATGAAGAGCGACGCCAGGTCGTACCCGGTGTTGTCGCTGCGCACCTCGCTGTGGCGGCGCACCACCGACCCGTCGACGAGCGCCACCTCGAGTCCGAGCACCTGTTCACCCATGTTGCCGTAGCGCACGGTGCGCAGACCGCCCGCGTTCGTCGACGCCATGCCGCCGACCGTCGCCGAGTCGCGGGCGGCGAGGTCGACGCCGAACACCAGGCCCGCCTCGGTCGCGGCGCGTTGGACGGCACCGAGGGTGGCGCCTGCGCCCGCGCGGACGCGGCGTTCGACGACGTCGACCTCGCCGACGGCCGAGAGCCTTTCGGTGGACAGCAGCACGTCGTCGTGCTCGGGCACTGTGCCCGCGACCAGGGACGTCCGGCCGCCCTGCACGGTGACGTACGCGCCCGCGTCCCGACACGCCAGCAGCACCGCGGCGACCTCGTCGTCGGAACCGGGCCTGACGAGGGCGGCCGCCCTGCCGCGATAGCGCCCGGTGTAGTCGACGCAGCGGCCGGCCAGCACGTCCGGATCGGTGCTGACGTACTTGGCGCCGACGATCGCCGCGAGCTGGTCGGTCAGGCTGTCACTCACCCCGTCGGTGTATCACAGGAGGTCAAGGACAGGAACGCCCCGAGTTCGATCAGACCGTCGGGAGTGGACGGCAGGTAGTCCGTCAACAGCCGGGACCGCACGACGACCGCCGCGTACTTGGCCCGGCTCACGGCCACGTTGAGCCGATTGCGGTTGAGCAGGAACGAGATTCCACGCGGCACGTCGTCGGCCGACGACGCGGTCATCGACACGAACACCACCGGCGCCTGCCGACCCTGGAACTTGTCGACCGTGCCGACCTGGACCTCGGTCAGGTTCGCGGCGTCGAGCCTGCGCCGCAGGGTGACCACCTGGGCGTTGTACGGGGTGACGACCAGCACGTGCCCCTGGTCGAGGGGGACGGTCCCGTCGCCGTCGGTCCACGGGGTGCCGAGCAGACCCTGGATCTCGGCGACGATCGCGTCGGCCTCCTCGGGGCTGTCGGTCGAGTTGCCGTCGTGGTCGACCTCGAGAAGCCGGACGCCGGGGGTCACGCCGTCGAGTCGCCGCGCCCCGCTGACGTCGTCCTTCGCGCGCAGGCGCCCGTCGTAGGACAGTCGGGAGACCGGTCCGCATACGTCGGGATGCATGCGGTAGGAGAATTCGAGGAAGTAGCCGCGCTCAGGGGGCAGCGTGTGGTGGCCGTCGACCAACCAGCCCAACGCCGAGTGGTCGACGGGCTCGGGGTGGGTGCCTTGGCTGACCTGCGGCAGTTGCTGCGGGTCACCGAGCAGCAGCAGGTTTCTGGCCGCGCTGGCCACCGCGATGGTGTTGGCCAAGCTGTATTGGCCTGCCTCCTCGACCACCAGCAGGTCGAGCGAGCCACGCGGCACCCGGCCGGCGTTGGCGAAATCCCAAGCCGTGCCGCCGATTACGCCTCCGACGGGGTCGTCGATGAACGCCGCGTAGTCCTTCTCTGCGACGTCGCGCCACGGCGCGTTCGGGCTCTTCTTCTTGCCGACCCGGTCCGGATCCACCCCCGCGTCGACGACGCATCCGAGCAGGTTCTCCACCACGGCGTGTGACTGCGCCACCACGCCGATGCGCCAGTTGTGCTCGGTGACCAGCCTGCTGATCACCTTGGCGGAGGTGAACGTCTTGCCGGTGCCCGGCGGCCCGTGCACGGCCAGGTAGGACGAGTCGAGGTCCAGCAGGGCCGCGGTGACGTCGGCGGCGACGTCACCGCGGCGGGGGAGTGCACCACCGGTCACGGTGCGCGGTGGCCGGCGAAGCAGGATGTCGGTGACCGCGTCGGCGGGCAGGTTCGGCAAGCCCGCCCCGACGAGGGCCGCGGTTGCCTCGATGGATTCCTGCAGCGGCCTGGTGTTGATCGGTGGCCCCGGGGTGAGCGCGAACGGCACCTGGGCGAAGATCTCGCCGTCCTTGGGCTGCTTCTCCACGATGAGCGCCTCCGTCGGCGCCTCCGGGTCGTCGCACCCGATGACCTCGACGCTGGCGAATCCGCGGCGGTCGGGGTCGTCGGCGAACCCCGCGGGAGCGGGCGGCTCGTAGAGGGCGTACATGCTTCTGCCCAGTTCTCCGGTGGCGATCTCACCGAAGAGTCGGATGTGCCGTTGCGGCTTGCGGGCTCGCGGCGGCTGGTGCCAGTCGGCGACGATCTCGTGGCGGTCCGCGACGAACACGTCGCCGTTGTCGGACCACTCGTCGACCGGATTGTTGACGCGGTCGAAGTGCGCCCACCAGAACGGCTTGTCCTCCCGCTTGTGATAGCCCCTGGCCGCCGCCACCATCGCGACGGCGGTCTGCTCTGGGGTGCGCGCCTCGGACCCGTCGCCGGCGAACGTCGTCAGTCGGCGCTCGAGGGCGTCGGCGACCTCGACGGCTTCGTCGGCCGCCGCGCCACGTACGCGTTGCGGCCCGCGCGGGGGGACCTCGGATTCGATGGCGCGGGCGACCAACCAGTCGCGGAGTCGGCGCGTCGACCGGCAGTCGTAGCGGTTGTAGTCCTCGATGTCCTTGAGCACGATCTGCGCGTCGTCGAGCTTGCCCTCGTCACGCAGCGAGCAGTAGCGGGCGTACTGGGTGATCGAGTCCGTCGCGGTGGTGACCTCGCCGTCGCGCAGTTCGTTGCCCATGTAGAGCGGCTCGAGGTACTTGATGGAGTAGCTCTCGGTGCCGACGCGAATGCTCTTGCGCACCAACGGATACAGGTCGACGAGCACGCCGTTGCGCAGTAGTTCGTCGACGTCGTTCTCGCCGACCCCGTACCGGCCGGCCAGCCGCAGCAGGGTGCTCTTCTCGTACGCGGCGTAGTGGTAGACGTGCATGCCCGGGTACTTCTTGAGTCGCTTGCGGACCATGGCGAGGAAGTCGACGAGGGCTTGGCACTCGCTGGGGCGGTCGTGGGCCCAATACGGGGTGAACTCCTCCTGCGCCGTCAGCACGCCCCACAGGTACTCCAGACCCCAGTCCCTGCCGTTGAGCGTCCACAGCGGGTCGCCCTCGAAGTCGAAGAACAGGTCGCCCTTGTTGGCGTCGGGAAGCACCATGAGGGGCTGGGCGTCGACCACCTCGTAGGGCGGCTTGCCGTCCACCCGATCGGCGACCTGCAGCCGCGCCTGTGCGGTGAGCGCCTTCACCGTGCGGGCGGACAGCTCGGGCACCGCTGCGTCCAGCTCGGCGAGGTCGTGCACGGTGGTGACGCCCGCGTCGATCAGGCGGGAGCGTTGACTCACCCGCATGCCGGCGACCAGCAGCAGGTCGTCGCGGGCGCGGACCTCGACGCTGCACTCCGGACACCGGAAGCAGGCGCGGACGTCGTCGTCGTTCCAACTGACCGGCCTGTCGCGCGCGAGGTGCTCGTCGAGCAGCCGCTGAAGGGCCGCGCGCCGCGGGAGGTAGACGGGAAGCAGTTCGTCGACCCGGTAGGGCGACACGGCGCCGTCGCCGAGCACCAGCTCGACCTCGTCGGCCACCGGGACGCCTCGGCGCGCGAGGGTGTCGGCGTACGCCGCGAGCTGCAGCAGGGCCTCGACCTTCACCGAGCGGGCGAGCTTGGTGTCGCGCAGCAGGTACCGGTCGCCATCTAGCACCAGGAAGTCGGCGAAACCCACGAAGCGGCCGTCGAACATCGCCGCCTGGTAGACGACCGGCGCGCGGCTCTCGACGGCGCGCATCGTCTGCTCGGCCGCGGAGCGCAGCCCCGAGGAGGTGTAGGACGGGCGGCCGATGACGGTGACGTCGCCGAACTCGGCGCGAAGGTCGTCGAGCTGACGGCGTTCGTGGTCGTCGCCGAGGGACGACGTGCGCTCGAGCAGCTCGTCGGTGACGACGATCTTCGGGCTGCGTCCTAGCTTCGCGTCGAAGGCGCGCAGCAAGGCGTACTCGCAGCGCGCGGCGGCGGCGAGATCGGATGCGCTGTAGACGACGCGGTCGTCTCCATCGGCTAGGACGAACACGAACTCGACTGTAGGTGAGCGGTCCGACGTCGCCCCGTGACGAACTAGCCCGTGTTGCCGATCAATTCGACGCCGTTGCCGTTCCATCGGAACCGCACCACGCTCTTGAGCTTGCTGGTCTCGTTGAGATACATCAACGCGATGGTGTCGCCCGTCGTGGCGGTGTCGTCGATGCCGTTGAAGCCGTAGGTGTCCGGAACGCCGGTGGGGATGACCTTGCCGAGGTGGAACAACACGGCGCGGGTGTTCGGGTTGGCGGCGTTGGTGTTCGCCTTGATGACGATCGCCGACAGCGGCGCGCATTCGTTGTAGTTGCCCGCCAACGGCTCGGGGCTCCACGGTTGTCCACTCCGAGGGTCCCTTGGCAGTTCGGACACGGCCTTGGCGATCTCCGGCGCGGCGAGGTCGACCGCACAGGGATCGGCGGGCCCCGGCGCCGGAGAAGGACCGGAGGCGACCGTAGGGGCGGGAGCGGGAGGGGCCGTCTGAGCCGGGGCGACGGTGGCCTCCGGGGTCTTGGAGACGGTCGAATCGCTCGCCCCGCAGCCGGCCAGTGTCGCCACCGCGGCAAGGACCGCGAACCACCGATGCACCCTCACTGGTCCCTTCACGCTGCGCCACCGTACCGGCTCGGAGTGTCGAAGCCGCGACGACATGAGGGAGGGAGCGGCATTTACCCGTAGACTGCCACCTCGATGAGCTCTGAAGACTCCGACGCGACGAGCGCCGACATAACCTTTGCTGACCTGCAGATTCACCCGGCGGTGCTGCGGGCCCTCGCCGACGTCGGCTACGAGTCGCCGTCGGCGATTCAGGCCGCGACGATACCGGCGATGATGGCCGGCTCCGACGTGGTCGGACTGGCGCAGACCGGCACCGGCAAGACCGCCGCGTTCGCGATCCCCATCCTGTCGCGGATCGACACCACCAGCCGCACCACGCAGGCCTTGGTGCTCGCCCCGACCCGCGAGCTTGCACTGCAGGTCGCGGAGGCTTTCAGTCGCTACGGTGCGCACCTGCCGGTCAACGTGCTTCCGGTCTACGGCGGCTCGTCCTACGGGCCGCAGCTGGCCGGCCTCAAGCGCGGCGCGCAGGTCGTCGTCGGCACTCCCGGCCGGGTGATCGACCACCTGGAGAAGGGCAGCCTGGACGTTTCGCACCTCGACTACATGGTGCTCGACGAGGCCGACGAGATGCTGCAGATGGGCTTCGCCGAGGACGTCGAGCGGATCCTCGCCGACACCCCCGAGTACAAGCAGGTGGCGCTGTTCTCGGCCACCATGCCGCCCGCGATCCGCAAGATCACCTCCAAGTACCTGCACGATCCCGTACAGGTCACCGTGAAGTCGAAGACGGCGACCGCGGAGAACATCTCGCAGCGCTACATCCAGGTGGCCGGACCGCGGAAGATGGATGCCCTCACCCGACTGCTCGAGGTCGAGCCGTTCGAGGCGATGATCGTGTTCGTCCGCACCAAGCAGGCCACCGAAGAGGTCGCCGAGAAACTTCGCGCCAGGGGCTTCTCCGCCGCGGCCATCAACGGTGACATCGCCCAGGCCGTCCGTGAGCGCACCATTTCTCAGCTCAAGGACGGGACGATCGACATCCTGATCGCCACCGACGTGGCGGCGCGTGGTCTGGACGTGGAGCGCATCTCCCACGTCCTGAACTACGACATCCCGCACGATCCCGAGTCCTACGTGCACCGCATCGGACGCACGGGCCGGGCCGGACGCTCGGGCGCGGCGGTGCTGTTCGTCACACCCCGCGAGAAGCATCTGCTCAACTCCATCGAGAGGGTGTCCCGGCAGAAGCTCGTCGAGTCTCAGCTCCCGTCGGTCGACGACGTCAACGACAAACGCGTGGAGAAGTTCCGCGAAGCGATCACCGAGGCCCTGAACGCACCAGGGATCGAGTTGTTCCGCAAGCTGATCGAGGACTACGAGCGCGACCACGACGTGCCGACGGCGGAGATCGCCGCGGCACTGGCCGTGCAGAGTCGCGGTGGTGGTGAGTTCCTGATGACGGAGCCGCCGCCGGAGAAGCGCCGCGAGCGCCCGGACCGCGACGCGGGCGGAGAGGGCGGCCCGCGCAAGCGGCGCGACAACGTCCGAGGTGACCTCGCGACCTACCGCATCGCGGTCGGCAAGCGGCACAAGGTCGGGCCGGGTTCCATCGTCGGGGCGATCGCCAACGAGGGCGGCTTGCACCGCAGCGACTTCGGCCACATCACCATCAAGATGGATCATTCGACGGTCGAGTTGCCCGCGAAGCTGTCCAGGGAAACCCTGAAGAAGCTCGAGAACACCCGGATCTCGGGTGTGCTCATCGATCTCAAACAAGATCGTCCAGGTCGAGAGGGACCGAGTCACCACCACAAGCCGAAGTGACGGGGCGCGACACTGACGTTGGCGGCCTCGAGTCGGCAAGCCGGGGCAGAGTCGCCTCCTTAACCGGCGTTCGCGCGGTCGCCGCGATACTCGTGATGTTGACCCATGCCGCCTACACGACGGGCAAGTACACCCACGGTTACGTGGGTTTGATCTACTCCCGCATGGAGATTGGCGTACCGATCTTCTTCGTGTTGTCCGGCTTCCTGCTGTTCGCGCCGTGGGTGCGGGCGGCCGCCGACGGTCGCCCGTCGCCGTCGGTCAGCCGCTACGCGTGGCATCGGGTCCGGCGCATCATGCCCGCCTACGTCGTCACGGTGCTCGCGGCGTACCTGGTGTATCACTTTCGCACCGCGGGGCCGAATCCCGGCCACACGTGGATGGGGTTGTTTCGCAACCTGACTCTGACGCAGATCTACACCGACGACTACCTGTATTCGTACTTGCACCAAGGGCTTACGCAGATGTGGAGCCTCGCGGTTGAGGCGGCGTTCTACGTCGCCCTGCCGTTCCTGGCCTATCTGCTGCTGGTGGTGGTGTGCCGCAGACAGTGGCACCCGGTGCGCCTGATCCTCGGTCTGGTGGCGTTGGCGTTCGTCAGCCCGGCCTGGTTGACGCTGGTGCACACCACCGATGTCCTACCCGACGGGGCGCCGCTGTGGCTGCCGACGTATCTGACGTGGTTCCTCGGCGGCATGCTGCTCGCGGCGCTTCTGCCCCTCGGCGTGCGCGCGTACGCGGTGATCTGCATACCGCTGGCGCTTGCCTGCTATCTCATCGCGTCGACGCCGATCGCCGGGGCGCCGACGACGTCGCCCGCCGAGCTTCGGGAGGGCTTGGTCAAGACGGTGTTCTACGCGGTCATCTCGACGCTGGTGGTGGCCCCGCTGGCGCTGCACGGGCATGACGGCGCGCGGGGGTGGTACCAGCAGTTCATGGCGAGCCGGCCGATGGTCTTCCTTGGCGAGATCTCCTACGAGATCTTCCTGATTCACCTCGTCACCATGGAACTGGTGATGGTCGAGATCCTGCGCTTCCCGATCTACACCGGCTCCATGTGGTGGTTGTTCGTGGTCACGATGATCGTCACCGTGCCGCTGGCATGGCTGCTGCACCGCGTGACCCGGGTGCGGACGTAGCCCACCGCCCACCGCCACGGTCGAGTTAGGGTTACCTAAGTCGATTGGAGGCGTCATGGCCGAAAGCAAACCATCCCGCGGATTCGCCGGTGCGCTCGTAAAACTCTGGCGCGGAGGCGATTACGCCCTGACGGTCACCGGCCGTACCGAGGTGACCCCGAACTACCTTCGCCTGCACTTTCTTGCCAAGGAGCTGCTCGCCGAGCGCCCGATCCATCCGACGATGTGGGTCCGTGGCTGGTTCCCCGACGGCAACAAGTCCCATCAGCGGGGCTACACGCTGGTCAACCCCGACCCCGAGGCCGGGACGCTGGACGTCGACTTCGCCATGCACGACGGACTGGCGACGGCCTGGGCCCGGACCGCCAAACCCGGCGACACCCTCGAGGTCACGGTGCTCGGCACTGACTTCACGCTGCCGGAACCCGCGCCCGCCGGTTACGTCGTCGTCGGTGACACGGCGTCGTTGCCGGCGATCAACTCGCTGCTCGACGCCATCGGCAACGTGCAGGCCAAGGTGTTCCTCGAGTCATCCCACGCCGACGACCGCGAACTGCCCGTCGCCGGGGGCGACGTCACGTGGATCGACCGCAAGAACGGCGGTGAGGCGTTGGTCGAGGCCGTCCGGTCGTCGGCTTTCACGGCGCTGGACCACTTCGGCTGGGTGGCCTGCGACAACCGCACCACCCGCGCGATCGCCAAGGTCCTCCGGGAGGACTACGGGATACCGCGCAGGGCCGTCAAGGCGCAGGCCTACTGGGCGGGCTGACGCCGACTCAGTCAAGATCAACTCCGGTGAGAAATGTGCCGCGGGGCGGGCGGCTGGCGCATACGCTTTGGCCCATCGCCGAAGCGCGGCGGTTCCTTCGGTGAGCGGATGGCCCAATGAGTGGTACGGAACGGGCGCAGGTTCGGCGCGACATCCTTCCCATCCCCGACGTTCCCCACGTCGGGCTGACGACATACGACGCCAAGGATCCGGACACCAGCTACCCGCCGATCCGCGACGTGCGTCCCCCTGACGGCGCCCCCAACGTGCTCGTCATCCTCGTCGACGACGTCGGATTCGGGGCCAGCAGCGCCTTCGGTGGACCCTGTCAAACACCGAATTTCGAGAAATTGGCGTCGAATGGCTTGAAATACAACCGTTTCCACACCACGGCGCTGTGTTCGCCGACTCGGCAGGCGCTGCTCACCGGTCGCAACCATCACTCGGTGGGCATGGGCAACATCACCGAAACAGCCACGGCGGCACCGGGATACACCTCGGTGCTGCCGAACACCAAGGCTCCACTGGCGTTGACGCTCAAGTTGAACGGGTATGCGACGGCGCAGTTTGGCAAGTGCCACGAAGTGCCGGTCTGGCAGACCAGTCCGGCAGGTCCGTTCACCGCGTGGCCGACGGGCGGCGGCGGTTTCGAGTACTTCTACGGCTTCATCGGCGGCGAGAACAATCAATGGGACCCGGCGCTGTATGAGGGCACGACCCCGATCGAGCCGCCCAAGACTCCTGCTGAGGGCTACCACTTGACCGAGGACCTGACCGACAAGGCGATCAACTGGGCACGTCAGCAGAAGGCGCTCCTGCCCGACAAGCCGTTCTTCATGTACTTCGCGCCGGGCGCCACGCACGCCCCGCATCACGTGCCACCGGAGTGGATCGAGAAGTATCGGGGCAAGTTCGCCCATGGCTGGGATCGTCAGCGCGAGATCACCTTCGAGCGGCAGCAGGAACTCGGGGTCATCGGACCCGATGCCGTGCTGACCCCGCGGGACGCGGAGATCCCGGCGTGGGACGACATGGACCCCGCGCTCAAGCCGGCGTTGGAACGCCAGATGGAGGTGTATGCCGCCTTCATGGAGCACACCGATCATCACGTCGGTCGGCTGCTCGATTCACTCGGCCCCGTGCTCGACGACACGCTGGTCTACCTCATCATCGGGGACAACGGGGCGTCGGCCGAGGGCACGCTACAGGGCGCCTTCAACGAGATGGCGAACTTCAACGGGATGGCCGAGATCGAGACCCCCGAGTTCTTGGCGTCGAAGATCGACGAGTTCGGCGGCGAGGGCTCATACGGCCACTACGCCGTCGGGTGGGCGTGGGCGATGGATTCGCCCTATCAGTGGACCAAGCAGGTGGCGTCGCACTGGGGCGGCACCCGCAATGGCACGATCGTGCACTGGCCCAAGGGAATTCAAGACAAGGGCGGGCACCGCAACCAGTTCAGTCACGTGATCGACCTGGCACCAACGATTCTGGAGGCGGCTGGCATTCCCGCGCCGACGATGGTCAACGGTGTGATGCAGAGTCCGTACGAGGGTACGAGCATGCTCTACAGCTTCGACGACGGCGACGCCCAGGAGCGGCACCAGACGCAGTACTTCGAGATGTTCTGCAATCGAGGCATTTACCACAAGGGCTGGAGCGCGGTGACCAAGCACCGCACCCCGTGGGCGATGGGCGGCGCGGTGATGCCCGCCTTCGACGACGACGTGTGGGAGCTCTACGACGGCAACGTGGACTGGACGCAAGCCAACGACCTGTCGAAGGAGCGCCCGGAAAAGTTGCACGAGCTGCAACGGCTGTGGTTGATCGAAGCGGTCAAGTACAACGTGCTGCCGCTCGACGACCGCCAGATCGAGCGGATCAACCCCACCTTGGCGGGCCGACCGTCGCTGATCAAGGGCAACAGTCAATTGTTGTTCGGGAACATGGGCCGGCTATCGGAGAACAGCGTCGTCGACGTCAAGAACAAATCGTTCGCCGTCACCTCCGAAGTCGACGTGCCCGCGGGCGGTGCCGACGGCGTGATCATCGCCCAGGGTGGTCGGTTCGGAGGGTGGAGTCTGTACGCCACGGGTGGTCGGGCCAAGTTCTACTACAACGTACTTGGCATCGAGTCCTACGAGATCGAGGCGACGGAGCCCGTTCCCGTTGGCACCACCCAGGTGCGGATGGAGTTCGACTACGACGGTGGTGGAATGGGCAAGGGCGGCAACGTGGTTCTCTACTACGACGGTAGGGAAGTTGGTAGCGGGCGAGTCGCTCGGACACAGGGCTTCATCTTCTCGGCCGACGAGACCACCGACGTCGGCCGCGAGACGGGCACCACCGTCAGCCCGGACTACACCGCCCACACCAGCACGTTCAGCGGAAAGGTCGACTGGGTGCGCATCGATCTGGGCGAGGACGCGAAGGATGCCGATCACTACATCGACCCCGACGAGCGCTTTCGGGTGGCGATGGCCAGGCAGTAGGTCAGTGGACCCGGCTGTCGTCACCGGCGACGACGGGAAGCACGAACTCTTCGAGCATCCGTCGTTCGTCGGCAGGGTCACGACCGGGAAACGTCAACAGGGAGATCATCACTCGCACCAGCCAGCGGGCGCGCGCCTCGACGTCGTCGACGCCCAGCGGCCCGAGGAACGACGTGGCCATGGCCTCGATCACCTCGGACCGGTCGGCCATCTCGCCGCCGATTGGTCGCTCGGTGTTGACGAACCATGCTGACAGAGAAGGGCTTTCGCGAACGCTGCTCAGCGCCGCCAAGACGGCCTCGAGCAACCGTTCACGAGGATCGGCGATCCCCGCGATGCGGCCACCCAGTTCGCGGAACACGCGGCGGGCTTCACGGTGCACGTAGGCGGTGTAGAGGGCGTCGCGGTTCTCGAAGTAGCGGTACAGCGTTGCGCGTGAACACCCTGCCGCCGTGGCGACGTCGTTCATGGCGACGTTCGCGGCGCCGTGACGGGTGAACAGTGTCTCGGCCGCGTCGAGAATCCGGTCGGCGGCGGCCTCGACGCGTCGCTCGCCAAGCCAGTCGGCCATGCTAGCTGACCCGAAATGGCATCGACAGCGGTCGGCGCACGTAACTGCCTCCAGCCCAGACGATGTGGTCCTCGTCGACCTCGAAGTCGGGGATGTGCGCCAGGAGCTCCTCCATGGCGACGCGCGACTCCATGCGGGCGGCGGCGGCACCGAGGCAGTGGTGCGCACCGTGGCTGAAGGTGAGGATGTTTCTGGGCTTGCGGGTCACGTCGAGGTCTTCGGCGTCGGGACCGTACTGGCGGTCGTCGCGGTTGCCGGAACCGTAGAGCAGCATCGCGCGCCGACCCTCCGGAATGGTGGTGTCGCCGATGGTCACGTCGCGGGTCACGGTGCGGCCTAGCAGTTGGACGGGCGAGGTCAGTCGCAAGAATTCGTCAACGGAATCGCTTATCAGCGACGGGTTCTCGACGAGAAGCCGGCGCTGGTCGGGCCGTTGACACAGCAGTTGCACCGAACCGCCGAGCATGCCGGTGGTGGTGTCGTTGCCGCCGGTGACCATCGTGAAGGCGAACGCCAGAATCGACAGCACGCCCGCGACGTCACCGTCGGCCCCGATTCCGGCCGCCACCAGGTGGGAAATGGTGTCGTCGGAGTCGTCGACGGGATCGACGCGTCGGCGTTCGATCAGCGCGGTGAAGTACTCCATCATGTCCCCGAGCGTGTCAAGCGCTCCGCCGATGCCACCGTCTGCGGTGTTGGCTGCGACGATCGCCTCGGTCCACCCGTCGAATCTGTCGCGGTCGGCCCCGGGCACCCCGAGGTAGTGGGCGACCACCATTGACGGCAGCGGCTTGAACAGTTCGGCCACGACGTCGCCGCCGCCGTTGGCTCGGATGCGCTTTACCCGCTCCCGCACGTACCGGCGCACCGTCGGTTCGACGGATTCCACCTGCCGCGGCGTGAACCCGCGGGAGACCAGCTTGCGGAACTCGGTGTGCGCGGGTGGATCCTGCATTACCATAGGCGGGTTGTCCGCCAGGCCAAGCAGTTCCAGCTCGCCGTAGTTGACCGTCAAGCCCTTGGCCGAGGAGAACGTCTGGTGGTCGCGGGCGGCAGCGAAGACGTCGGCGTGCCGGGACAGCACGTAGTAGTCGTGATTCGGCGCGTCCTCGGGGATCACGTGGTGCACCGGGTCGCGGTCCCGCAACGACCGGTACATGGGCCAGGGGTTGGGCCAGGTGGCCGCCGTGGCGAGTTCGAACCGCACCTGGGGATGAGACATGACGGTCGACATGTCTCATGGATACGACAATTTGATATTCATGTCAACCCGAGGGCGCATCGTCAGCCTGCCGGGTGCCAGCCCCTCATGGCGTCGTCCATCTGCTCGTCGTCCAAGGCGGCGACGGTAACCGGCCGTTGACCCGGGTGTGCACGCATGCCGTCGAGGAGCAGTGCCACGTACCGACGCCAGAGTTGCGGCTCGACGTGCCCGGCCCACTCGACCACCGCGCCGGCCAGCAGGCTCACGATCGGCATGTCGCTCGGTCCGACCCCGGGCCGCAGGTAGCCGTCGCGCCTGGCTCGTTCCACCAGGGCGGAGATGAGCGGGTCGAGCCGTATGCGGGCCCGTTCCACGCGATAGCCGCCGTATGCCTTGCTGTAGAGCATCTCCCGCAAGCCGCGGTCGGTGGCGGTCAGTTCGCAGGTGTGCTCGACGAAGTAGACGAGGCCGTCCCACGAATGTTCTTGCCGTGATGCGGTTTCCGCGATGCCGGCGATCTGTTCGATGCCGTCTTCGAAGATGGCCTCCAGCAGTTCCTCCTTGGTGGCGAAGCGTCGGTAGACGGTGCCAACCCCGACGTTGGCATGGTGGGCCACGTCGTTGAGGGTCGCCTCCAGGCCTCGCGCGGCGAAGAGGGCGCGCGCGCCGTCGAGTACCCGGCGCCGATTGCGCTCCGCGTCCTTGCGAAGCGGTCGGCGGGGTTGCATGCCCTCGGTCACGGTCGCGAGTCTATGTGACGGCCGCCATAAGCGGATTGACCTTATCCACTTATCCGTTTAGGTTGGCTAGCTACATGGCCGGCTTCGACTGGTCGGGGTTCCCCTGGAAAGGCTCGACTCTTGATCGCGGTGCTGAGACGGACGTGGTTGCCGCTGCTGGTCGTCGTTGCGATAGCCGTTGGCGCGGTGAGCGTCTCGTACTTCCGGTCAGTATTCGGTTCCAACGGGGCGGTGGTGACGCCCGTGGGCTCCGACACCGCCGAGTCGTTCAACCCGAAGGTCGTGACCTACGAGGTGTTCGGGTCCGGCTCAACCGCCACCATCAACTACGCCGACCTCAGCGGAGTGCCACAGCGCACCGGTGAAGTGCCCCTGCCATGGACCCTGACGCTCACGACCACGGTGCCGTCCGTCATGCCCAACCTCCTCGCTCAGAGCAACGGCCAAACCATCAGCTGCAGAGTCACCGTGGACCACGTGGTGAAGGACGAAAGGACGGCCGAGGGCGTGAACTCCGCGACGTACTGCCTGGTGAAGGCCGCATGAGCCTCTTCAAGAGGTCGGGCGGCCAGGACTCCGTCGACGAAGCGCCCACGGACGCGATCCCGATTGCGCGCCACGCCGCTCGGTCCCGGCCCTGGCTTCCGCGGTTCCTGCGGGCCTTTGCGATTCCGATCGTGCTGGGGTGGATCGCCATCGTCGCGCTGCTGAACACCGTCGTCCCCCAGCTCGAAGACGTTGGCAAGCTGCGGGCGGTGTCGATGAGCCCCCAGGATGCGCCCGCGCTGATCGCGACCAAACGCGTCGGTGAGGTGTTCGACGAATACAAGACCAACAGCTCGTTGATGGTGGTGCTCGAGGGCGAGGATCCCCTAGGCGCCGACGCGCACACGTTCTACGACTCGATGGTCCGCAAGCTGCGCGCGGACACCACGCACGTGCAGCACGTCCAGGACTTTTGGGGTGACACCCTGACCGCCGCCGGCGCCCAGAGCGTCGACGGCAAGGCGGCCTACGTGCAGGTGTACGTCTCCGGCGACCAGGGCGAGGCGCTGGCCAACGAGTCCGTGGAAGCGGTGCGGCACATCGTGAGCACCGAACCCGCACCACAGGGTGTCAAGGCGTACGTGACGGGGGCGGCCGCGACGACGACGGATCAGAATGCCGTCGGCGATGCCAGCATGAAGATGATCGAGGGCCTGACGTTCGCCGTCATCATCGTCATGCTGCTGCTCGTCTACCGCTCCGTCGTCACGGTGCTGATCACCATGTCGATGGTGGTCGTCGGCCTTCTCTCGGCGCGCGGCATCGTCGCCTTCCTCGGCTTCTACGACGTGTTCAAGCTGACGACCTTCGCGACGAACATGGTGGTGACGCTGGCCATTGCCGCGGCGACCGACTACGCGATCTTCCTGATCGGTCGCTACCAGGAGGCCAGGAGGGCCGGCGAGGACCGAGAGTCCGCCTACTACACCATGTTCCACGGCACGGCCCACGTCGTGCTGGCATCCGGAATGACCATCGCCGGGGCCACGCTATGCCTGCACTTCACCCGGTTGCCGTACTTCCAGACCATGGGCTTCCCGCTGTCGGTCGGCATGACGATCGTGGTGGCCGCGGCGCTGACCCTCGGACCGGCGGTCATCTCCCTGGTGACGCGGTTCGGAAAGGTACTGGAACCCAAGGGCAAGGCCAAGTCCCGGGGCTGGCGCCGTGTCGGAGCGGCCACCGTCCGCTGGCCCGGCGGTGTGCTGATCATCGCCGTCGTCCTGGCCCTCGTCGGCCTGCTGACGCTGCCCGGCTATCACACCACCTACAACGACCGAAACTTCCTGCCCGCGGACATCCCGGCCAACGTCGGCTACGCCGCCGCCAATCGGCACTTCTCCGAAGCCAAGATGAATCCCGAGCTGGTGATGGTGCAGGCCGATCACGACCTGCGCAACCCGGCGGACTTCCTGATCATCGACAAGATCGCCAAGGCCATGGTGCACGTGCACGGGATCGCGCAGGTTCAGACGATCACCCGGCCCGACGGCAAGCCGATCGAACACGCGTCGCTCGCCTACAACGTCAGCCAGAGTGGCAACGGTCAGCTGATGAACAACGACTATCAGCAGACCGTGCTGGCCAACACGCTCAAGCAGGCCGAAGAGATGCAGACGTCCATCGACTCGCAGCAGAAGCTCTACGACATCACGCTGCAGCTGGCCGACGTCACGCAAAAGATGGCGGCCAAGATGGCCAACACGTCGGACGACATCAAGGACGTCCGCGACCACCTCGCCGACTTCGACGACACCTTCCGGCCGATGCGCAACTACTTCTACTGGGAGCCGCACTGCTTCGACATCCCGTTGTGCTGGTCGCTGCGCTCGATATTCGACAGCCTGGACGGCATCGGCAAGATGTCCGATGACTTCCAAGACATCGTGCCGGATTTGAACCGGATGGCCGAACTGACCCCGCAGATGGCGGCGGCGATGCCTGCGATGATCCAAACCTTGAAGAACCAGAAGCAGTATCTGCTCAACCAGTACCAGGCGCAGAAGGCCCAACAGGACCAGAACATCGCCCTGCAGCAGAACTCAACCGCGATGGGTCAGGCCTTCGACGCCGCGCGCAACGACGACACCTTCTACCTGCCGCCGGAGGCGTTCCAGACCGCCGACTTCCAGCGGGGTATCAAGCTGTTTCTCTCACCCGACGGACATGCGGTGCGCTTCACCGTCTTTCACCAGGGTGACCCGTTGACGGAGGAGGGGACCTCGCACATCGAGCCGCTGCGGGTCGCCGCGGTGGACGCCATCAAGGGCACTCCGCTGGAGGGTTCGACCGTGTACGTCGGCGGTAGCGCGGCCACCTACGTGGACATGCAACAAGGCGCGGACTACGACCTTCTCATCGCGGCGGTCGCGGCACTGATCCTGATCTTCCTCATCATGGTGCTGCTCACCAGGGCAGTGGTGGCCGCAGCCGTGATCGTCGGAACCGTGCTGCTGAGTCTCGGTGCGTCCTTTGGGCTTTCGGTCCTGTTGTGGCAGCACGTGATCGGCCTCCCGCTGCACTGGATGGTGCTGCCGATGTCGGTGATCGTCCTGCTGGCCGTTGGTGCCGACTACAACCTGCTGCTGGTCTCCCGGATGAAGGAGGAGCTCCACGCCGGGCTGAATACCGGCATCATCCGGTCCATGGCAGGCACGGGATCGGTGGTCACCTCGGCGGGTCTGGTGTTCGCATTCACCATGATCGCGATGTCGGTGAGCGAGCTAAGGGTCATCGGTCAGGTCGGCACCACCATCGGCCTTGGGTTGCTCTTCGACACCCTGGTGGTGCGCTCGCTGATGACGCCGTCGCTCGCCGCGCTGCTTGGCAAGTGGTTCTGGTGGCCGCTGCACGTGCGCAAGCGTCCGTTGCCACAGCCGTGGCCTCGCCGTGATCCGGTGGAGGCTCCGGCGGGCTAGAGGGCGGCGCCAGGGTTGAGGATGTCGTCGGGGTCGAGGGCCTTCTTGATGCGACGGTTGAGCTCCATCGCCTCTGGCCCGAGGTAACCGGCCAGCCACGGGCGCTTCAACCTGCCGACGCCGTGCTCGCCGGTGATGGTGCCGCCCAGGCCGACGGCGAGATCCATGATCTCGCCGAAGGCCGTCTGTGCGCGGGCCGCCTCGTCGGCGTTGGACGGGTCGAACACGATCAGCGGATGGGTGTTGCCGTCACCGGCGTGCGCGATCACCGAGATCATCAGCTGGTGCCGCTCGGCGAGCTTCTCGACACCCGCCACCAGGTCGGCAAGCGCAGGTAGCGGCACGCCGACGTCCTCCAGCAGCAGCGACCCCTTCGCCTCGACCGCCGGGATCGCGAAGCGGCGCGCCGCGACGAAGGCGTCGCCCTCGTCGGGGTCGGACGTCGAATACACCTCTGTCGCACCGGCTTCGGTGAACACCCGCGCCATGTACTCGGCGTCCTCCGAACCGGCGGGACCGCGGTCGTCGGATGCCGCGACCATCATCGCCGCGGCGCCGCGGTTCAGCCCCATCTTGAGCTTGTCCTCGACCGCGTTGATGGCGACCTTGTCCATGAACTCCAGCATCGACGGCCGAATCTTGCCGGTGATGGTGACGACGGCGTCGGCGGCGGCGGCGACGTCGTCGAACGACGCGACGACGGTGCAGCCGCGATGCTGGGTGGGTAGCAGCTTGAGCGTCACCTCGGTGACGATGCCGAGCGTGCCCTCGCTGCCCACGAACAACTTGGTCAGGCTCAGGCCTGCGACGTCCTTGAGGCGCGGTCCGCCCAGCCGGACGGCGGTGCCGTCGGCCAGTACCACCTGCAGGCCGAGGACGTAATCGGTTGTGACGCCGTACTTTACGCAGCAGAGTCCGCCGGCGTTGGTGGCGATGTTGCCGCCGATACTGCAGATCTCGTACGACGACGGGTCTGGCGGATACCACAGTCCGTACTCGGCGACGACCTTCTTCACCTCGGCGTTGAACAGCCCCGGCTGCGTGACGGCGGTTCGCGTCACGGGGTCGACGGTGATGTCGCGCATGCGTTCGGTGGACAGCACGATGCCGCCGTCGAGGGCCGTCGCGCCTCCGGAAAGGCCGGTGCCTGCGCCGCGGGGGACCACCGGTACGCGATGAGCGGTAGCCCAACGCATTACGGCTTGCACCTCTTCGGTGCGGCGCGGCCGGACGACCGCCATTGCGGTGCCCGCGTTCGGGTCGGCGGCACGGTCTTGCCGGTAGGACGCCACGATGTCGGGGTCGACGACGACGGTGCCTTCGGGCAGTTCGGCGATCAGGTCAGCCAGCATGTCAGCGCTCACGGGTTCGATGCTACGAGTCTCACGGCACCATCCACGACAAGACGGGCGAGGCCTGCAGCGCGGACAACGCACAGAGGACGAGGAGGAAGCCGAGGCTCCAGAGGACCACCCTGCGGAAGATCTCGCCTTCCTTGCCGTTGAGCCCCACCGCCGCCGCGGCGATGGCCAGGTTTTGCGGGGAGATCATCTTGCCGAGCACGCCGCCGGAACTGTTCGAGGCGGCCATCAGAACGTCGGAGAGCCCGGCTTGGTTCGCGGCGGTGACCTGCAGGGCGCCGAACAACGAGTTCGCGGACGTGTCGGAGCCGGTCACCGCGACGCCCAGCCAGCCGAGGATCGGGGACAGCAGCGCGAACGCCGAGCCCGCCCCAGCCATCCAGGTGCCGAGGGTGATGGTCTGGCCGGACAAGTTCATCACGAAGGCCAGCGCCAGCACCATCATGACCGTGAGAATCGCCCACCGCAACTGGTGCAGCGTCGCCCCATAGGCCTTGACGGCCCTTGGCACCGAGAGTCTCAGCGCGACCATGGTCAGCACGCCGGCAACCAGCATCTGGGTGCCGGGCGTGGTGAGCAAGTTGAGGGAGAACTTGGCGAGGCTCAGTGGGTCGCCGTCGGCGTCAACCACGTCGAGGCCGGGCCAGTTGAAGGTGATCGTGGCGCGGTCCAGCAGCTTCTTCACCGCGCTGATCTGGCAGACGACGAAGACGGCGATGATGATGCCGTAGGGCGCGTACGCCTTGACGACGTCGGCCCTGGAATCGGTGACGTCGGCATCGTCAGGCAGGTCGTCAGGCCCGTCTGCCGTCCCCGAGGCGCCGACCCGCGCGGTGACGTCGGCGGTGCGGGACGGACGCCGGACCCGAACCATGGCGACCACCGCGGCCGCCGATGCAAGGGCCGCCACCACGTCGGCCAGCGGCACGGACACGAAGTTGGAGGTGGCGTACTGCGCGGCGGCGAACACGACGCCGCAGACCAGCGCGACGGGCCAGGTCTGCCGGAGGCCGCGCCGACCGTCCACGATCGCCACCAGGGCCAGCGGAACGAACAGGGCCAGCAGCGGCGTCTGGCGGCCGATCATGGCGCCGAGCGTGTCGACGGGAAGTTCGGTGACCCTGCCGAGGGTGATGATGGGGGTGGCCATCGCACCGAAGGCGACCGGCGCGGTGTTCGCCACCAGGGCGAGCACCGCGGCCTTCATCGGCTGAAAGCCCAACGCCATCAACATCACCGAGGTCACCGCGACGGGAGTGCCGAAGCCGGCGAGCGCCTCCATCAGCGCGCCGAAGGAGAAGGCGATGATGATCGCCTGAACGCGTTGGTCGTCGCTGACGCTGGCGAACGAACGTCGCAGGACGTCGAAATGACCTGTCTCGACCGTCATCTGGTACACCCAGATGGCGTTGATGACGATCCACAGAATGGGAAAGAAGCCGAACGCCGCGCCCTCGGTGCCGGCGAGCAACGCCTGACCGACGGGCATGCCGTAGACGACGATCGCGATTGCCAGCGACACCGCCAGCGAGATCAGCGACGCCACCCAGGCCGTCATCTTCAGCGCACCGAGCAGAACGAACAGCAGGAGCAGCGGGATGACTGCCACCACCGCGCTCCACGCGATTGAGTTGGCGACCGGATCGAGAACTTGCTGGTACACGGCTGACCTCGATTGTGGTGTGCGTCACATGCGAGGTTGGGGTTACCCAAACCGGTCAGCTGGAAACCGCGGGATCACCGATCTTGATCCAGGTGGCGCAGAGCGGGCAGGAAGATCGCCGCCAATCCGAGCAGCAGCATCGGCAGGGACAAGGCGAGGAACGTCGCGTGCAGGCCCGCGGTGTCGGCGAGCGGACCGGCGACGATCAGCCCGAGCGGGCCCGCCGCGTAGGCCAGCGAGCCCATCACTCCGACCACCCGGCCGCGCAGGTGCGCGGGTGCCTGGGTCTGCATCACGTAGTTGTAGATCGGGGCAATCGGCCCGTAGACGAACCCCACGACGGCGCAGAGCACCAGGATCACCGGCAGCGGCGGCAGGAAGGCGATGACGGTCATCGCCACCCCGAGCACCAGCAGTGCGACGAGCATGATCGTCCGCCGGTTGGAGTACTTCGACATCGCGGCATAGCCGAGCGCGCCGATCAACCCGCCCACGCTCAGCGCCACCAGCACCCACCCCAGGTGCGCGGGCTCGCTGCGGTCGGTGAAGTACTTGGGGAACAGCACGCTCTCCATCGGCATGTACAGCCCGGTGGCGGTGAGGTCGACGAATGCGAGCGTGCGCAACACCGGGGTGTTCCAGACGAACTTGAGACCCTCGACGACGCCCGCCCACACTTGGGGCATGTGCTCGCGATTGGGGACGCCGGCACCCTCGAGGCGCAGCACCGCGACCGCCGAGATGGACAGCACGAAGGCACCGGCCGTCACCCACATGGTGTCGACGCCACCCAGGGTGGCGATCAAGAGGCCACCGACGCCGGGTCCGACGATGTAGGCCAGGTTGAACACCGCCTCGTAGACGCCGTTGGCGTGGTCAAGCGTCCAACCCGCCCGGTGGGCTGCCTCGGGGAGCATGGTCTCGCGGGCCGTCATGCCTGCCGGGTCGAAGAACGCGCCGAGTGCGGCCAAGGCGGCCAGCACCGTCACGTTGATCGCGTCGGCGCCGAACGTCAGCGCGATCACCGGGACCGCGGCGACCGACACGGCGGACAGCGCGTCGGAGATCATCGACACCCGCCGGCGTCCCAGGTAGTCGACCGCCGCCCCCGCCATCAGGGTGGCGACCAGCAGCGGCAGCGTTCCCGCCATGGCCACGATCGAGGCGTCGACCGCAGATCCGTTGCGCTGCAATACCAACCATGGAAATGCGACGAGGGAGATTCCGTTGCCCGCCCCGGCTGTGAGTGCCGCGAAGAAGATCAGGAAGAGGGGGCGCCGGGTGGTGTTGATCATGAGTTCTCGCGGCTGAATCTAACAGCGAGTCAGCCCGATCCGCGAACACATTTTCCGCACGTGCACAGTGAGGGGGTGAGACTGGCGCATCCGCGGACCGGCGAGCTGTTCGACTCGCCGGTGCCGGCCGGGACCGGCTGGCCGGGTGATCCCGCCAGGCCCGACACCGCCGTGGCGACGACGCCGGCGCGGGTGCGCACGTTGGCCAAGGGGGCTCGGACGGTCGACGACCTCGACGCGGAGGTCAGCGTGTGCCGGGCCTGCCCACGGCTGGTCGCCTGGCGGGAGAAGGTGGCCGTCGAGAAGCGTCGGTCCTTCGCCGGCGAGCCGTACTGGGGCCGGCCGGTGCCCGGTTTCGGCTCGACTACGCCGTCGATCCTGATCGTGGGGCTCGCGCCCGCCGCCAACGGCGCCAACCGGACGGGCCGGGTGTTCACCGGCGACCGCAGCGGCGACTTCCTGTTCGCCGCGCTCTACCGCGCAGGCCTGGCGAGCTCGCCGCTGAGCGTCGACGCCGCGGACGGTTTGACGCTGATCGACACCCGGATGGTCGCGCCCGTCCGATGCGCACCACCGGACAACGCTCCGACGCCGGAGGAACGCGCGACGTGCGCCCCCTGGCTGGACGCCGAGTGGCGGCTGGTGCGGCCCGGCGTGCGCGCGGTCGTCGCACTCGGCGGGTTCGCGTGGAAGGTGGCGTTGGACATGGTGCGCGCCGGCGGTGGCACGGTGCCCCGGCCGCTACCCAAGTTCGGCCACCTGGCGGTCGCGACGTTGGGCGACGTGGCGCTGATCGGCTGCTTTCACCCTAGCCAGCAGAACACCTTCACCGGTCGGCTCACCCCGGCCATGGTCGACGACGTGTTCACCACCGCCAAGACCGTGGTTTCGGCGCGCTGATCCGCGCTCACCGCGGTTGAACGCGCCGAAATCGCCCGACGGGGAACGATCCCGGCGACCCGGCGGTTGAATGAAGCGTGCGACTTTCGGTACTAGACCTCGTCCCGGTCCGCAGCGACCAGACCACCTCCGATGCGCTGGCGGCGACGGTTCACCTCGCCAAGACCGCCGACGAGCTGGGCTACACGCGCTACTGGGTGGCCGAACACCACAACATGCCCGCGGTCGCGGCGACCAGCCCGCCCGTCGTGCTGGCCTACCTCGCGGCCCAGACCGCGCAGCTGCGGCTCGGCTCAGGCGGGGTGATGCTGCCCAATCACGCGCCGCTCGCCGTCGCCGAGCAGTTCGCGCTGCTGGAGGCCGCCGCGCCCGGCCGCATCGATCTGGGCATCGGGCGGGCTCCCGGTTCGGATCCAGTGACCTCGATGGCGCTCCGCGGCGCCGCGGGCCGTGATGACAGCGACATCGAGAACTTTCCCCAATACCTCGACGACGTCGCCGCGCTGATGAGCACCACCGGCGTCAAGGTGGCGGTGCGCAGCAGGGGCCTGCTCGACCAGAACTACGTCCTCAAGGCGACGCCCGCGGCCGCCAGCGAACCGCGGCTGTGGCTGCTCGGATCGTCTCTCTACTCGGCGCACCTGGCCGCCGCGAAGGGACTGCCGTACGTGTTCGCCCACCACTTCTCCGGGCAGGGCACCGAGGAGGCGCTCGCCACCTACCGCTCCGAGTTCCGGCCCAGTGACCTCGCCGCGGAGCCCATCACGTTCATGACGGTCAACGCGTCGGTCGCGCCCACTCGCGAGGAGGCGATGGACTTGATGCTGCCGAATCTGCACATGATGGCCTTCCTGCGCACGGGCCAACCGCTGCGCGCGCTCGACCTCGTCGAGGACGCCCGGCAAGTCGAGCTCAGCTTCCAACAGGAGGCCGTCGTCGACGCCGGTCTGGAGCGTGCTGTCGTCGGCTCTCCGACTGAGGCCGCCGCTCAGATTCGCGAGCTCGCCGCCCACTTCGGCGTCGACGAGGTGATGGTCAACCCCGTCGGCTCCGCGTTCCGCGGCGTCGACCCCCGGCTCGCACCGGCCCGCGACCAGACGCTGGAACTGCTCGCCAAGGAGCTCTTCTAGCTTGGCGTCAGCGCGATGATGGGGATCGGTCGCTTCGTGCGCTTCTGATACCCGTCGTAGCGCTGGGAGTTGTTGTCGTTGACCAGCTTCCACAGCCGGGCGTAGTCCGGGTCGTCGGCACCGATGATGCGTGCCGTGGCGGGCATCCGTTTGGGGCCGACGTTGATCTCGACCTTCGGATTCGCCTTCAGGTTGAAGTACCACCCGGGCGCCTTCGGGTCACCGCCCTTGGAGGCGACGACGTGGTAGGACCCGCCGTCGAGGGCGTAGCTCAGCGCGTTGGTGCGCGCAATGCCCGTCTTGGCGCCGACGGTGTGCAGCAGCAGGATTGGTGCCTGCCCTGGGATCTTGTGCCCGACCCAGCCGTTGGTCTTGCGATAGATCGCATCGTGGACCTTGAGAAGCGGAATGCCGAGGTAGCGCTCCCAGACGGGAATGGTGCTCATGGGCCCCAGTCTGTCATCCGAGAACCGGGTGGAGCTGTGGCCATAGCTTCCCGGGGAGTTGTGTAGCGGCTGACATTGTCGGTGCGCCGTCGTGTCGCGCATCGTGGAGCCATGACGACCGGTCCGATCGACGTTCACGCGCACTGGCTACCCGAGGAGCTGTTCGGGCTCCCGCCCGGTTCACCGCTGCCGCCGCTTCACGGCCGCGACGGTCAGATGTTCCTCGGCGAGTTGCCGCTGTACATCGAGACCGACGCCATGACCGATCCGCGTCGGGTGATCGCCGACACCGATGCCGCCGGGCTCGGCACCCGGGTGATCTCGGCGCCGCCGTTCGCCTTTCCGGTCGCCGACGACCCAGGAGTCGACGACTACGTCGGCCGGTTCAACGATGCGCTGGCCGGTGCCTGCCGCGACAGCGGCGATCGGCTTCTTGGGCTGGGGTTGGTGTCGCTGCACGACGTCGATTCGGCGCTCGCGCAGATGAATCAGATCGCGGCCAGCGGTGTGATTCGCGGGATCGCGGTACCACCACTGCTCGGTTCGACGTCGTTCGACGTGGCACCGATGCGCGACCTGTTGACCGTCGCCTCCGAACTCGACCTTGCCGTGCTGGTGCACCCGATGCAGTTGCCGCGGCCGGAGTGGTCGTCGTACTACCTCGTCAACCTGATCGGTAATCCCGTCGAAACCGCCACGGCCGCAGCGGCTCTGGTGCTCGGCGGGGTGCTCGAGGCGCTGCCCGACCTGCGCATCTGCATGCTGCACGGCGGTGGGTGCGCGCCGGCGCTGGTGGGGCGTTGGGAGCACGGCTGGAAGCAGCGGGCCGACGTCCGCACCGCAGAAACCCGTTCTCCGCGTGAGGGTTTTGCCGGCTTGTGGTTCGACACCCTGACCCACGATGCGGCGGCCCTCGAGCTGCTGCGCGCGCAGTCCGATCCCACGCACCTGATGTGCGGCAGCGACTATCCGTTCGACATGGGTCTGCCGAAGCCTCTCGAGCTGCCGCACGCCGCAGGCGTCGACGATGCCACCCTCGAACGCAACGCGCGGAAGTTCTTAGGGCTTTAGGGAATCCAGCGCGTCGCGCAGGATGCGGGCCGTCTCCTCCCGATCGGGATCGCGCCGGATCACCAATCCCTTGGCGAAGGACAGCTTGTCGCCGGTCTTGCGTGGCGTGACGTGCAGGTGGATGTGGAAGACGCTCTGGAACGCCGCCTTCCCGTCGTTGACGACGACGTTGTTGCCGTCGGCGTGTAGCTCCGAGGCGCGCGCCGCCTTGGCGACGCGCTGACCGATCCGCATCATGGCGGCGACCGTGTCCGGCGGGGTGTCGGTCAGGTCCACGGTGTGCGCCTTGGGGATGACGAGCACGTGCCCGCGGACGATGGGTCGGATGTCGAGGATGGCGAGGCACTCGTCGTCCTCGTAGACGCGGATGGCCGGTGCGTCACCGGCGACGATGGCACAGAACACGCAGGGCATGAGGCCACCGTAGCGGCCGGGCTCCGGCGACTGCCTGGCCCACCGGGCTGGTGAGACCCTGTCGTGAATCCGGTGATACTCTCTGTCTGTAACGATCCTTACAGGGAGAGCGATGGCGCGAACGCAAAGGCAAGCCCAGGGTGACACCTCTCGCGGGCTCATCCTCGACACCACCGAACGACTGATGGGCTCCAACGGGTACGCCGCCACGTCGATCAGCGAGATCTGCAAGGCCAGCGGCCTGCCGGCCAGTTCTGTCTACTGGCACTTCGGGTCCAAGGAGGGGGTCCTGGCCGCGGTCATGGAACGCGGCGCCGAGCGCTTCTTCGCTGCGATCCCACAGCGCGACGAGGCCGCAAAGGACGGCGTTGCGCATCAATTCGCCGAAACTGCCCGGCTGCTGTCCCAGCACCCGGACTTTCTTCGGCTGTTCTACCTCCTCTCGCTCGAGCGCAGTGACGATCCAGGCGTCACCACTCTCGTTCGGCGGGTCCGCGACACCGCGATCGCCGGTTTCCGCACCGCGATCGCCGGACTCCTTCCCGCCGACGTGCCCGTCTCGACTGCCGACGGCGTGCTCGACGAACTCACCGCGCTGGCCGTAGCGCTCTCCGACGGCATCTTCATCGCCGACCACCTCGAACCCGACTCGACCGACGTCGAACGGATGTACCGGCGGCTGTTTCAAGCCGTCACCGCCCTGCTGCCAATTCTGTTGGAGGAAGAATGACAACGAGAACGGCCGTGATCACGGGAGCCAATTCCGGACTCGGTTTGGAATGCGCGCGAGCACTATTGGCCGGCGACGAGACGTATCACGTGGTGCTCGCCGTCCGTGACGCCGCGCGGGGGGCGGATGCCGTCACGAATCTCGGTGTGGCGCAACGCTGTACCGTGCTGCCGCTGGACCTCGCGTCGCTGGCTTCGGTCCGCGCGTTCGGCGAGCTGCTGGGTGATGCCGGGCTGCCCCCGCTGCACGCCGTCGTGTGCAACGCGGGCCTGCAGGTCCCGAGTGGAACCAGGTTGACCGAGGACGGGTTCGAAATGACATTCGGTGTCAACCATCTCGGCCACTTCGCCTTGATGCAGGGTCTGGTCCCGCAGCTGACGCGCCCCGCCCGCGTGGTCGTGGTGAGCAGCGGCACGCACGATCCCAAGAAATTCACCGGGATGCCGCACCCCGACTACTCGTCGGCCGAGGCGCTCGCGCATCCACCGGCGGACCCCGAGGGGACGCCAAATGGGCGTAGGCGATACACCACGTCGAAGTTGTGCAACCTGCTGTTCGCCTACGAGTTGGATCGCAGGCTTGGACGTGGGGGCGACGGCATCACGGTGACGTCCTTCGACCCCGGTCTGATGCCGGGCTCCGGTCTGGCCCGGAACTATCCCCCGGCGATGAGGTTGGTGTCCCGCTATCTCTTTGCGGCACTTCGCGTGCTGCCCAACGTGAACGGCACCCGAGAATCGGGCCGGCGTCTCGCGGCACTCGTAGCCGACCCTCGCTTCGACGGTGTATCCGGCGCCTATTTCGAGGGCGAGAAGGCCATCCGCTCCTCTGTCGAGTCGTATGACGAATCGAAGGCGCTCGAGCTCTGGGAAGCCAGTGAACGGTTGGTTGCGCGCGTCAGGCCTTCGTGAACGTGGGAGTGAAGACGGGCTCGGTCGGAGGCGCGTAGACCGGCTCGCCACCGGTCTCGGGGCGGTCGTCGAGCATGGCGACCACGTCCCGGGGCATGGGTGAAAGGTCGGCAGCGCGGACGAAGTCGCGGATCGTCGACCCGGTGCAGCGGCAGTCGACGTTGCGGGCGCCGAGGCCTGCCCTGATGTCGTCGACGTCGACGGTCGCGAAGTCGACCGAGAAGCGGGTCCGGTCACTGTCGTTCGGGACACTGCAGTACAGATGCTGACCGGAGAACTGCAGCATGCCCCCGACGGGAGTCACGAAGGCACTGGCCGAGAACGGGTTCACGGGTTCGGTCGGGCCGGGAAGGGGTGCCGGCCTACCCACGGCGTGGTCGTAGCAGGCGGAGTCGTTGGCGATCGCCTGGCTGAAGTACTCCAGGTGAAGGGCGATGCCGTCGCCGTCGGCGATTTCGTAGACCGGCATCCAGTGGTTGAGCTGTGCCAGGGGAGCGGCGCACCACGTGTCGCGGCGCGGTCGCCAGGCGTCGAGCCCCGCGACGAGGTGCTCATCGCCGGTGCACGCGCGAAGCCGGGGAACGCCGACGTAGGTGGTCTCGGGGTCGCCGCCGCGCTCCGTCACTAGCGCCTGGACGAAACGTCTGGACTCGGGGTGTTGGGTGAACCGTGAGGTGAGCGAGCGGAGGATCGCGGCGTGGTCGGCGGGAAGAAGGTCGAACCGGGCCAACTCGGGATTGCGGCCGCCGAAGGCGTCGCCGATCAACTCCCTGGCGAACATGGCGAACGCCACCGACGTGGGCGACGGGGAGGTGACGTTGACGGTGCCGCCGTACACCAGGGCGCGCGGAATTCGGCCGCCAACTGGCTGGTCGAACTGCACTGCAATCGGCATGGGCCCGATTCCTCTACCCGGTGACGTCACATTGGCTGCGAGTTAACTGAAGCCAACGAACTCAAGCGTAGACGCCCGACTATACCGCCGTCGAGGTTAGCGGCGCGGTTGCCACGCGCGCCGGCCGTCAGGCGGCCTCGCGCCACCTCTCCAGCTTGTCGGCAAACGACATCGGCAACGCTCCGCTGCTCGACGGCAACCGCACGGCGGGTAGTTCGGACTCGACGTGAGCCTCGAACAGTTCGAAGGCAGTCAACCCGTTGACGAAGATCCGTTGGATGCCCGGGTGCCGGCCGAACAGCGGTCCGAAGTCGTTGACTTCCAGCGTCGCCTTGTCGATCTTGGCGTCCATGCTGCCGACCCGGCGGCATCGGTGGACGACGTCCCACAGCGCGACGCCGTGACCCGTCAGCGCGTCGATCCGCTGCTGGTACGGCAGGTCGACGCCGACGTCGAAGATGCCGGCCATCAGTTGCCAGAACTGATTGCGCCGGTTGGCGTAATACTCGCCGGCGACGAGCGACCGTTCGCTGGGGAACGAGCCGAGGATGAGCACCCTGGCGTCGTCGCCGACGACGGGTGGAAGGCATTCTCGCAGCGGTTCGGTCATTCCTGCGATCCTCCCAGAGAACGGTGGTCAGTCGCCGTCGCGCCGTCCGAGTGTCGTCACCGGCGCGGCGCCGGGTCGGGTCCACTGTGGCACCGGTCGGCTGGTCGGCCCCCAGGTGGGGTTCCCGTCGGCGTCCGCGCACCACGACCAGCAGGAGGGCCGTCCCTCGGGCCAGCCGTCGGGGTTGTCCTCCCAGTCTTCGCCGCGGCCGTAGGGGGTCATGTCGAGCAGGCCCATCGAGCCGTTGACCCGTTCGTTGCCCCGTGCGGTCGTGGAATAGGTGAGGAACGTGCGGTCGCCGAGGCGCAGGTAGGAGGTGAGGAACCCCATCGGGCCGCCGGCCGGGCCGTCCACGCCGCGCACCGAATACCACGGCTCGGTGTAGCCCATGAACTGCACGTAGGGCGCAACCTCGTCCCACGCGCCTTCGGTCAGGACGGCGTACGAGACGCCGCGAGCGTTGAGGTAGACGGCGTCCTTCACGTGCCAGGCCGTGGTGGTGCAGCCCCCGCACTGCCCCTGGTGCGGTGCGCCGTCATGCCACATGTGCTTGTACACGACGAGTTCGTCTCGGCCGTCGAACAATTCGAGGAACGGAACGGGGCCCGCGGATCCGACGACCGTGACGGTGCCGTCGAACTCGACCATCGGCAGCCGTCGGCGGGCGGCGGCGATGGCGTCGCCTTCCCGGGTGTGGGCCTTTTCGCGGACCAGCAGCTCGTCGCGGGCGGTCTGCCAGGTGGCCGGGTCGACGACGGGTGGGTGGCCGGTGGGTGTGGTCATCGTGTCCTCCTCGAGCAGCGGTCAACGGTATGGACGAGCCTGCGAGCCGGAACTCATCGCGGCCGGGATGCCGTCGGATACGTTGACCCCGTGGAGGACCTAGGGGACCTGGAAGCGGCCGGCCTGCTGGACGGGTTGGAGGGCACGGCGCGAGGCGAACGGGCCGAGCTCGTCGAGTGGCTCATCTCGAAGGGCTACACCGCCGAACGGATCCGCGAGTCGTTCGCACCGATGCTGCTGGCCACCCGCGGTGCCATGGGAGACGACGGGACGCTGGTGTCGGCCCGGCAGATCAGCGAGGACGCCGGCCTCGATCTTGACTTGCTGGAACGGATGATGCGGGCCGTCGGCCTACCACGGGTGGAGGACCCCGACGCCGTCGTGTTTCCGAGATTCGACGGCGACGCCTTCGCCAATGCACGGAAGTTCCTCGACGTCGGAATCACCGCCGATCAGGTGGTGCTGATCTTGCAGGTGCTCGCCGAGGGATTGACTCGGGCGGCGGAGGTGATGCGGTACGCCGCTTTGGCCGCCGTGCTGAAACCCGGCGCCACCGAGCTCGACACCGCGAAGGCCACCGAGGCCCTGGTGGCGCAGGTGGCGCCGCTGCTTGGGCCGATGGTCGAGGACGCTCTGCGGCTGCAGCTGCTGCACATCATGGAGACCGAAGCAGTCACCAATACCGAACGGGCGGAAGGAGTTCCGCTTCCGGGCGCCCGGCTGGTCACGATCGCGTTCGCCGACCTCGTCGGCTTCACCCAGCTGGGGGAGGCCGTTCCACCCGAGGATTTGGAGAAGCTCGCTCACCGGTTGGCCGACGTGGCGCGCGAGGTCGCGGAGCCGCCGGTTCGCTACGTCAAGAGCATCGGCGACGAGGTGATGCTCGTCAGCAGCGATCCCGTCGCGATGCTCGACGCCGTTCTGGACCTGCTGGACGCCACCGAGGCCGACGAGGACTTTCCGCGGCTGCGGGTGGGGCTGGCCACCGGGATGGCGGTCAGTCGGGCGGGTGACTGGTTCGGCAGCTCGGTGAACCTTGCCAGCCGGGTGACGGGGGCGTCGCGACCCGGCGCGGTTCTGGTGTCGGAGTCCACCCGCGAGGCCATCGGCGAGGCCGACCAGTTCGACTGGTCCTTCGCGGGCGCGCGGCGCCTCAAGAACATCAAGGACGAAGTGAAGCTGTTCCGCGCCCGCCGGGCTGGCGGGAAGGGGTGAACCGCCGCAGCCGCAGGCTGTTGCTCACCACGAACACCGAGCTGAAAGCCATTGCAGCGCTGGCGATCATCGGGTTGAGCAGCCCCAAGGCGGCCAGCGGAATGGCCGCCACGTTGTAGGCGAACGCCCAGAACAGGTTGCCCTTGATGGTGCGCAGGGTGGCGCGCGAGAGCCGGATGGCGTCGGCGGCGGCCCGAAGGTCGCCGGTGACGAGCGTCAGGTCCGACGCCTCGATCGCGACGTCGGTGCCGGTGCCCATCGCCAAGCCCAGATCGGCCTGTGCGAGGGCCGCTGCGTCGTTCACGCCGTCGCCGACCATGGCGACGACCCGGCCCTCGGACTGCAGCCGCTTGACGTGGTCGACCTTGTCGGCGGGCAGCACCTCGGCGATCACGGCGTCGATCCCGACCTCTGCCGCGACCGCTCGCGCCGCGCGCTCGT
This sequence comes from Mycobacterium sp. AT1, assembly GCF_002043095.1. Taxonomy (GTDB): domain Bacteria; phylum Actinomycetota; class Actinomycetes; order Mycobacteriales; family Mycobacteriaceae; genus Mycobacterium. The sequence goes on from NZ_MVOC01000076.1 coordinate 63,999, forward strand.
TGTCGCCGGTCAACAGGATCGGTGTCAGCCCGAGGCGGCGCAGGTCGCGGATCGCCTCTGCGGCAGAGTCCTTCACGGTGTCGGCGACCACTATGACGGCGCGGATCTCGTCGTCGACGGCGATCCACACCGGCGTGCGACCAAGGGATTCGGCGTCGGCGGCAGCCGTGACGAGATCGGCGGGCGGCACCAGCGCGCGCTCGTCGCGCAGCCACGTCAGGCGTCCGGCGGACACGGTCCGGCCCTCGACGACGCCGACGACGCCCTTGCCGCCGTGGTTGGCGAAGGCGTCGACCGGGGGCAGCGCGCCGGCGGCGGCCGCTCGGGCGGCGACGGCGCGGCCGATCGGATGCTCGGAGGCGTTCTCGAGAGCGCCTGCAAGCCGAAGGACGTCGTCGTCTCCCACCACGTCGACGACGCTCATCCGGCCCGTCGTCACCGTGCCCGTCTTGTCGAGCACGACGGCGTCGACGCGCCGGGTGGACTCGAGCACCTGCGGTCCCTTGATCAGGATTCCGAGCTGGGCGCCGCGGCCGGTGCCGACCAGGAGCGCCGTCGGGGTCGCCAGCCCCAGCGCGCAGGGGCAGGCGATGATCAGGACGGCGACGGCGGCAGTCAGCGCGGCGGCCGACGAGCTGCCTGCCAGCAGCCAGCCGGCGAACGTCGCTGCGGCAACGGCGATCACGATGGGCACGAAGATCGCGGAGATGCGGTCGGCCAGCCTCTGAACGTCGGCCTTGCCGCTCTGCGCCTCCTCGACCAGGCGAGCCATCCGGGCCAGCTGGGTGTCGGCGCCCACGCGGGTCGTCCTGACGTGGAGCAGTCCGCCGACGTTGATCGTCGCACCGGTCACCTGGTCGCCGACGGCCACGTCGACCGGCACCGACTCGCCGGTGAGCATCGAGGCGTCGACTGCCGATGCGCCGCTGACGACCATGCCGTCGGCGGCCACCTTCTCGCCGGGGCGCACCACGAAGACGTCGCCGACGACCAAGCGGTCGACGGGGATCCGCTCCTCGCGGGTATCCCGGATGACCGCGACGTCCTTGGCGCCCATGTCCAGCAGTGCTCTCAATGCGGCGCCGGACCGGGTCTTCGCCCTGGTCTCGAAGTGGCGGCCGGCGAGGATGAACGTAGTGACGACGGAGGCCACCTCGAGGTAGAGCTGGTGGTGCACGTCGCCCACGAAGACCTGCTGGGCCGACCACAGATAAGAGGCGAGCACGCCGATCGAGACCAGGGTGTCCATCGTCGTGGCGCCGTGGCGCAGGTTGACGAGCGCAGCCCGGTGAAACGGCCACGCGCCCCAGGTGACGACGGGTGTGGCCAGCGCGAGGGCGAACCACTGCCACCCGACGAATTGCCAAGCCGTCACCATCGACACGACGACCACCGGCACACTCAGGACGGCGGAGACGACGAGTCGGCGCCGGTGTTCGTCGTCGTGGTTGCGTTCGGGGCGGTCCACCGTCGCGGTGTATCCGGTGGCGCGGACGGCGGCCACCAGCTCGTCGGTGGTCACGCCGTCGTCGAAGTCCACGGCGGCCTGTTCGGTCGCGTAGTTGACGCTCGCGCGCACACCGTCGATCTTGTTCAGCCGCTTCTCGATTCGCGCCGCGCACGAGGCGCACGTCATGCCGTCGACGGCGAGGGTGACGGTGCTCATGGTGTCGTGACGTCGTACCCGGCGTCCTCGATTGCCGCGCTGACGACGGCCACGTCGGGGCTGCCGTCGACTCGTACCGTGCCCGCCTCCAACGCCACGTCGACGGCCGTCACCCCTGGCAGCGCGGACACCGCCGAGGTGATGGATGCGACGCAGTGCGCGCAGCTCATACCGTGCACTTCCAATAAGACGCTCATGCCGCCACTATATACCCATAGGGGGTATGGGTAATCGAGGCGTCAGTCACCGGTGGCGAATGACGCGGCCAGTGACTTCTTGTCGACCTTCTCCCCGGCCAGCGTCGGCAGCGGCTGCGCGCGAATCTCCCAGCGCGTCGGGATGGCGAAGTAGGACAGGACTCCCGAGACGTGGCCGGCCAGCTCGTCGGCCGTCGGCGCTGCGGCGTCAGCCTGGTGGACGACCACCGCCACCAACTCCTCGCCGAGGTCGGGGTGGGGTATGCCGAGCGCGGCCACCTCGACGACGCGGGGATGGGTCGCGATCGCCGCCTCGACGTGCGGGCAGGCGATGTTCTCGCCACCCCTGATGACGACGTCCTTGCTCCTGCCGTCGATGAACAGGTAGCCGTCCTCGGTGAGGTGCCCGAGGTCGCCGGAGTGCAGCCAGCCCTCGGCGTCGACGGTCTCGGCCGCCTGTTCCGGCGAGGCGCCAACGTAGCCGTTCATCACCGTGGGTGAGCGGGCCAGCACCTCCCCGACGCCGTCGCCGTCGGGATTCGCGATCCGGATCTCGACCACGGGGTACGGCCGTCCCACCGTCCCGGGGTGAGTCGCAAGATCGCGGGCGTCGGCGACGGTGAGGAAGCCGCCGGCTTCGGTCATGCCCCAGGTGTTGCTCAGGCCCCGCTCGCGTAGCTTCGGCAGCTTGGTGCGGATTCGATCCAGCAGCGCGGTGGTGACCGGCGCCCCGCCCAGCGGCCAGGACTTCAGGCTCGACAGGTCGCGAGACGCGAAGTCGGGATGTTCGAGGACGCGAATTGCCATGGTGGGCACCGCTCCCCAGACTTGGATGCGTTCGCGCTCGATCAGTGCGAGGATCCGTCCCGCGTCGAATCGGCCTTCGGTCATGACGATCTTGCCGCCGGTCAGAAAATGGGTCAGCAGGCTGGACAGCCCGCCGACGTGAAACATCGGCGTCGTCGCCAGGCTGACGACCTGGACCGAGCCGTCGTCGAGCAGGTGGGGTAGCCGGCCGGTGCGCTGCATGATGTCGTGCTGGTTGTAGATCACCGAACGACGGGACAGCTCAACGGCTTTCGGCATGCCGGAGCTGCCGGAGGTGAACAGGACCAGCGCGGCCGCGTCGCCGTCGGATTCGACGGCGGGGGAGGCTTCCATCCCGGGTCCGTCGAACACTGCGCGCAGCTGGTCGAGCGGGCTGACCGGCACCGGCACGTCGAGGGTGGTGTCGGCGAGTGCGTGCGTCGGAGCGAGAACGCGTACGGCGTGGTCGATTTCGGCACCGCTCCACCACCGGTTGGCCAGCACCGGCACCGCGCCCTCGAGCCACAGCGCCCACAGGGTGACGACCCACTCGGGGCTGTTGTAGCCGAAGACCAGCACTCGGTCACCGGGCCGGATGCCGAGGTCCGTGAGGTAGGCCCTGGCTGCCTGGGCGGCGGCGCGGAACCCGGCGAAGGTGACGCGGCGCTCACCGTGGACGAGGAACGTCCTGTCGGTCCACACCTCGGTGCCGGCCATCAACTCGGAGAAGCTGTTCGGCGTTTGGTCGTAGACCAGGCCCGGGTGGCCGCCGTACGTGCTCATCCGGACCTCGGTTCCCCACACGCGCGTCACGCCGTCGGGATCTGAATGCCCTCCGAGGGCTGCACGATGACGAAGCCCTGGCCGTGGAACGAGACCTGGACCGCCTCGCCGGAGCCGCGGCCGATCAGTGCGCCCGCCTTGAAGCTCGCCTTCAACTGAGTCTGCAGATTCGCCGACCACGCGACGACGGCATTGGTGTCGGCAAAGGTCGGCGCTTCGGCGGCGTTCAGCACCACCGGGGGGCCGTCGGTCGTCAGTGCCACCCAGCCGGTGCCGCGCAGGGTGGTGTTGAACAGCCCACCCGTGGCCATGCTGCCGCCCTTCACCCGCTCGATGTTCCACTGCAGGCTAGAGGAGAACGCCAGCACGTTCTTGCCGCTGATCGACAGACCAGAGTTGTTCAGGTTCAACAGGTGTACGTCGTGGGCGAGCTCGGCGAGGAACACGTCGCCCTGCCCCTGGCATCGCATGAGCGGGACGCCCTCACCGGTCAGCGCCTTCTTGATGAACTTCGACGCGCCGCCACCTTCGAAGGAGAAGTCGACGTTGCCCTGGTAGGCGACCATCGAGCCCTGCCGCGCCATGAACGGCTCGCCGAGGCGAACACGAAGCAGCTTCGCGTTCTGGTTGGCGATCGGCTTGGACTCCTTCTCGCTGAACCGGCCGTCGACGAGATCGCCGGTGATGCCCTCGAATCCGTCGCCGCCGACCGACTGGCCGGGGTCGTAGACCGACGCCTGCGGGGCCTGGTCCTGCACCTGCGCTTGGGCTTGGGCTTGCGGCGAGGGTGCGCCGCCAAGTGGCGCCCGGCCGGCCTGGCCCTGGTGGGACACCTGATCGGACCATCCCTGGCCGTCCCACCAGCGGTAGTCGAAGCGGCCCTCGGGGTCGGGCTGCCAGCTTCCTTGTCCGGGTCCAGTCACCGTGTCACTCCTTGGTTCGACGTCAATGTCTCTTGTCCCGACCCTAGGCCAACTCCCACCCTTCGAGGGCCGCCGTCCTGGCATGCTGGGCAGATGTCCAAGGAGATCGACCCGGCGCGTGCCCGTAGCGCCATCGAGGTCGTCAAGCAGCACCCCGGAATGGTTCTCTTCCTCGCCTCGCCGGGAATCGTCGCGGTCGTCGCGGTGTGGCTCCTCGCCGGTGCGGGCTGGGGGATTCTGCTCCTGCTCGCGCTGGTCGTCGGTGGTGGCGTGGCGGTCGCGCGCAAGCTGCGCTGACCCCGTCCCCGTTCGCCCTGGGAGGATTCTGCCCCGCTACGGCTGTAACAACGTAATCATGTAATCATGAAACAACATCACCGCGGCCGCTCCGGCGGCTGGCAACAGTCCCAACAGCCCGACGCCACCGACGCCCCCGACTGGATCGCCGGACGCCTACCCGAGGGCTGGTTCTCGGGTGACCCCACGGTCGTCGTCGACCGCGAAGAGATCACCGTCATCGGCACGCTTCCCGTCACCGACGGCGAGGAGAGCGACGCCCGAGCCTCCGGCCGCGCCGCGCGCTTCCGGGAGGAGACCCGTTCCGAGCGGATGCGCATCGCGGACGAAGCCGAGCACCGCTACGGCCGCAAGGTGGCTTGGGGCGTCGAGGTCGGTACGGAACGAATCCTGTTCACGCACATCGCCGTACCGGTCATGACACGCCTGCGCCAGCCCGAACGCCAGGTGCTCGACACCCTGGTCGACGCCGGGGTCGCCCGCTCGCGCTCCGACGCGCTGGTCTGGTCGGTCCGACTCGTCGGAGAGCATGCCGACGAATGGCTCGGCAAGCTGCGTGACGCGATGACCACGGTCGACGACCTCCGCGCCGAGGGCCCCAAGCTCTAGCGCCCCTTGCGATTTCGGCGCGCTCGTCCGCGGTGAGCGCGGATCAGCGCGCCGAAATCGCGACTGGCTAGGCCTGGGTCATCGACCAGTACTCGCCGTGGCGGGCGATCAACTCGTCGTGAGTGCCCCGCTCGACGATCCGCCCCGCCTCCATCACCAGGATGACGTCAGCGTCGCGGATCGTCGAAAGGCGGTGCGCGATGATGAAACTCGTCCGGTCGCGGCGAAGTTCGGCGGTGGCCTGCTGGATCAGCAGCTCGGTGCGGGTGTCGACGGAACTGGTGGCCTCGTCCAGGATCAGCAGGCTCGGTTGCGCCAGGATCGCCCTGGCGATGGTGATCAGCTGCTTCTCGCCGGCGCTGATGTTGCCGCCGTCGTCGGTGATCCAGGTCTGATACCCCTTCGGCAGCGTCGCGACGAACCGGTCGACGTGCGCGGCCTGCGCGGCCTCGATCACCTGCTCCTCGTCGGCGTCGGGGCGACCGTAGGCGATGTTGTCGTAGATGGTGCCGCCGAACAGCCAGGTGTCCTGAAGCACCATGCCGATGCTGGACCGCAGCGCGTGGCGGCTCATCGCGGTGACGTCGACGCCGTCGATCGTGATGCGGCCGGAGTCCACCTCGTAGAACCGCATCAACAGGTTCACCAGCGTCGTCTTGCCTGCGCCGGTGGGGCCGACGATCGCCACGGTGCTGCCGGGTTCGGCCACCAGGGACAGGTCCTCGATGATCGGGGTCCCCGGCCGGTACTCGAACCCGACGTGTTCGAACACCACCCGCCCCGGTCCGCGCCGTTCAGGTGAGGAGTCCGTCGGGTCCGGCGTCTGCTCGTCGGTGTCGAGAAGGTCGAAAACCCGCTCCGCGCTGGCAATTCCGGACTGCAGCGTGTTGTACATCGACGCCACCTGCGTCAGCGGCTGGTTGAACTGGCGGACGTACTGGATGAAGGCCTGGATGCTGCCGAGCGAGATTTGGCCGGTTGCCACCTGCAGTCCGCCGACGACGGCGACGGCCACGTAGCTGAGGTTGCCGACGAACGTCGTCGCGGGGGACACCAGGCCGGAGAGGAACTGGGCGCCGAAGCTGGCCTGGTACACCTCGTCGTTGAGTTCGCGGAATCTATCCTCGGCTATCGCGCGGTGGCCGAAGGTCTTGACGACGGTGAACCCGCTGTACGTCTCCTCGACGTGGGCGTTGAGGCGCCCGGTGTTTCGCCATTGCGCGATGAACTGGTCCCGGCTGCGACGGGCGATCGTGCGCGTCGCCCACAACGACAACGGAACGGTCAACACCGTGATCAAGGCGAGCAGGGGCGAGATGGTCAGCATCATCACCAACACCGCGACCACGGTCAGCATCGACGTGAGCAACTGGCTGATCGTCATCGACAACGACGACTGAATGTTGTCGACGTCGTTGGTGACCCGGCTCAGCACCTCACCGCGTTGGCGCGAGTCGAAGTACGACAGCGGCAGGCGGTGCACCTTGTCTTCGACGTCGGAGCGCACCGCCACCATGGTCCGTTGGATGATCACGTTGAGCAGCCGGGCCTGAATCCAGATCATCAGGGCGGCAACCAGATACAACGCGAGCGCCAACGACAACGTCCGGCCGACGGCGCTGAAGTCGACCCCCTGCCCCGGCACCACGTTCATGCCGGACAGCAGGTCGGCGAAGGTGCCGTCGCCGCGCGCCCTCGCCGCCTCGATCGCCTGCTCCTTGGTGAGGCCTGCGGGTAGTCGGCGGCCGATGACCCCACTGAACAGCAGGTCGGTGGCATGCCCAAGGATCAGCGGTCCGACCACCCCGATACCGATTCCGACGACGCCGAGCAACAGCACGATGGCGGTCGGAATTCGTTGCGGGGTAAGCCTCCTCAGCAGCCGCGCCGCGGACCCCCTGAAGTCCTTGGGGCGCTGCGTCGGTGCGTCGCCGCCGGCGGCCTTGAGTTGGCGGCCCACCGGTCCGGTCACCGGGCCACTCCGGTGATCGCCTGGGAATCCGCAAATTCCGCGTACACGGGGCAGTCGAGGAGCAGCGAGTCATGCGTGCCGACGCCGACGACGGTGCCGTCGTCGATCACGACGATCTGGTCGGCGTCCACCACCGTCGAGATGCGCTGCGAGACGATCACGACGGTCGAGTCGGCGGAGACCTCTGCGAGAGACGCTCGGACTCGCGCGTCGGTGTGCACGTCGAGGGCGGAGAAGGCGTCGTCGAACAGATAGACCGCCGGGCGGCGGATCACCGCCCGCGCGATCGCCAGCCGCTGCCGCTGCCCGCCGGAGAAATTGATGCCGCCCTGAGCGACTCGCATCTCCAGCCCGTCGGCGTGCGCCGCGACGAAGGAGTCGGCCGACGCGACGCGCAGCGCGGCCCACATCTCGTCGTCGGTCGCGTCGGCCTTGCCGTAGCGCAGGTTCTCGGCGACCGTCCCGGAGAACAGGTAGCCGCGTTGGGGGACGAGTCCGATCGTCGACCACAGCGCCTCGACGTCGTAGTCCCGCACGTCGACCCCGTCGACGGCGACGGAGCCCTCGGTGACGTCGAACAGCCGGCAGATCAGCGAGATCAGCGTCGACTTGCCGGAGCCCGTCGACCCCACCACGGCCGTCGTGGTTCCTGGCCGGGCCACCAGGGAAACCCCCTGCAGCACAGGACGGTCGGCGCCCGGGTAGCGGAAGGTGGCATCGACGATCTCGACGGCGCCCCGCGCGACGGCCGGGGTCTTGGGCGTCTCAGGGCTGGTGATCGCGGGCGCGGTCGCGAGCACCTCGGTGATGCGCTCGGCGCACACCGACGCGCGCGGCAACATCACCAACAGGATCGTCGCCATCAGGACGGCCATCAGGATCTGCATGAAGTAGGACAGGAACGCGATGAGCGAGCCGACCTGCATCTCGCCCGAGTCGATGCGCATCCCGCCGAACCAGATCAACGCGACGCTGGACACGTTGATCACCAACGTGGTGAACGGCAACATCAGCGCCTGCAGGCGGCCGACCGTCATCGCGGTGTCGGCGAGGGCCTCGTTGGCCTCGCCAAATCTGGTGCGCTCGAACGGCTCCCTGGCGAACGCGCGGATCACCCGGATGCCGGCGAGCTGTTCGCGCATCACGCGGTTGATGCCGTCGATCTGGTGTTGCATGCGGCGGAAGATCGGCAGCAGCTTGGTGACGATCCAGTAGTTGGACAACCCGAGCAGCGGCACGCTGATCATCAACAGCCACGACAGGCCGGCATTCTGATGGATGGCCATGGCGATGCCGCCGACGCACATGATCGGCGCGGCGATCAGCATGGTGCACGTCATCTGCAGGAGCACCTGGATCTGCTGGACGTCGTTGGTCGTGCGGGTCAGCAGGGTGGGCGCGCCGAAGCGGGCGGTCTCCTCGGCGGAGAGGCCGGTCACGTGGTGGAACATCGCCGATCGCAGATCGCGGCCGAACCCCATGCCGACCCGCGAACCGAAGTAGACGGCACCGATCGCGCACAGCACCTGCAGGGCGGTGACCCCGAGCATCATCGCGCCGAGTTCGACGATGGTGGTGGTGTCACCCTTCGCGACGCCGTCGTCGATGATCGCCGCGTTGATCGTCGGCAGATACAGCGACGCCAACGTGCTGACCATTTGAAGTCCGCCGACGACGGCGACCGGCCCGCGGTACGGCCCCGCGTACCGTCGCAGCAACGCCCAGAGCATTCCGCAACTGTCGCACACCTCCCTGCGCGCGCCCACACCCGTGGATTTCCTTAGAAAACTCCAGGTCAGTCGGCATGTCGGTGGTTGTGGCCCAAGGCTGCCGCTACAGTGTCGGGCGTGACGGGAAGACGTGGCCACCGCAACATGAAGGCGTTGACGGTGCTTGCCGCCGCCGTGATTCCGCTGGTTGCGGCGTGCTCCGGCAGCTCGGACCAGCCGGCCGGCCCGGATGGGTCGTCGGCGCCCGCGCCAGCTGCCGACGCCAAGCACGGAGCGATGTTTCCCGAGTGTGGCGGCATCACCGACGAGACGATGGCGCAGCTGACCAAGGTCAACGGACTGGTCAACACGTCCAAGACGTCGGTGGGATGTCAGTGGCTGCTCGGCGGCGGCATCCTCGGGCCCCACTTCTCCTTCAACTGGTACCGGGGCAGCCCAATCGGCCGCGAGCGCAAGACCGAGGAACTGTCGCGCAGCAGCGTGGAGGACATCAACATCGAAGGCCATGACGGGTTCATCGCCATGAACGCAGACCCGACGCTGGGCACCTCGCTGTGCGAGATCGGCATCCAGTTCGACGACGACTTCATCGAGTGGTCGGTCAACTTCACCGAGAAGCCCTTCCCCGACGCTTGCGACGTCGCCAAGGAACTCACCCGCCAGTCGATCGTGAACTCGAAGTGAGCGCGCCTAGAAGGGTCATGGCCGTCTTGGTCGCCATCTTGGCGACCGTGACGATGCTCGTCGGCTGTTCCCGCGACGTGTCCGGCCAGGCCGTCAAGGCGGGGTCCGGTGGCAACACCCCCCGCAACGACAACTCCGCCAAGACCTATCCCAACCTGCTCAAGGAGTGCGACGTCCTGACGACCGACGTCCTCGCCAAGACCGTGGGCGCCGATCCGCTGGACATCCAGAGCACTTTCGTCGGCGCTCTGTGCCGCTGGCAGGCGCTCAATCCCGCCGGGCTGATCGACATCACCCGGTTCTGGTTCGAGCAGGGCAGCCTTGACAACGAACGCAAGGTCGCCGACTTCCTGAAGTACCAGGTGGAGAGCCGCTCGGTGGCGGGCGTGCAGTCGATCGTGATGAAGCCCAACGACGCCAGCGGCGCATGCGGCGTGGCGAGCGACGCGGCGGGCGTGGTCGGGTGGTGGGTCAACCCGCAGGTACCCGGCATCGACGCGTGCGGGATGGCGATCAAGCTGATGGAGCTGACGCTCAACACCAACAACTAGCGCGGCACGTGGAAGTCGACCAGGGTCGCGCCGCCTAGTTCGAGCCGTGCCCATGGCAGCTGGGTCGTAAGGACCGCGATCGCCGACGTCGGGTACTTCTCTGTCATACGTTCCAGTGCATCTGCGTCGGAGCCCGGGCCGGCGAGTGCGAACGCCACTGCCGACGTAGTGGGCTCGTGGCCGACCACCAGCAGCGTCTCGACGTCGTCGCCGATGCCGTTGACCAGGTCGACCACCGTGCCGGGCCTAGAGTCGTAAAGAGAGTCCTCGTAACGGACGTCGGCATCGATCCCGGTGCGCGCCAACGTCTCGCGCGTGCGGGTGGCCGTCGAGCACAGCACGGCGTCGACCTTCCCGACGTTGGCCCTGATCCAATCACCGGCCAGGGCGGCCTCCCTGATGCCTCGCGGAGCGAGTGGACGCTCGTGGTCGGCGACCCCGTCGGGATAGTCGGACTTCGCGTGCCGGAGCAGCACCAGAGTGCGTACGGGTGTCGTCATCGACATCACGTTACCCACATGCCGACCGAGGTCCGCTGACTTGTCAGACGGTGGACCTACACTCGCCATGCCCGTCAAAACTTTCGCCCACGAGTAGAGAGCTGAGGAGTCCGGATGCGCTTCCTGCACACCGCCGACTGGCAGCTCGGGATGACCCGCCACTTTCTGAACGGCGAGGCGCAGCCGCGATATTCGGCCGCGCGCCGTGACGCCGTCGCCAGCCTCGGTGCCGTAGCCAAGGAGACGGGCGCAGAGTTCGTCGCCGTGGCCGGTGACGTCTTCGAACACAACCAGCTGGCGCCGCGCGACGTCAGCCAGTCGCTGGAGGCCATGCGCGCCATCGGCGTGCCGGTGTATCTGCTTCCCGGCAACCACGATCCGCTCGACGCGTCGTCGGTCTACACCAGCGCCTTGTTCGCCGCGGAACGGCCGGACAACGTCGTCGTGCTGGACCACGCCGGGACGTTCGAGGTGCGTCCCGGTCTCGAAATCGTTGCGGCGCCTTGGCGTTCCAAGAAGCCGACGACCGATCTCCTCGGTGAGGTTCTCGAGGGTCTGAACCCCGACGGGGTGACGCGCATCGTCGTCGGGCACGGCGGCATGGATCTCTTCGAGCCGGACCGCGACAAGCCGGCCTTGATCCGGCTGGCCACCGTCGAAGCGGCACTCGAGCGGGGAGCCGTGCACTACGTCGCCCTCGGCGACAAGCATTCCCGTACTCAGGTCGGGTCAACGGGCCGGATCTGGTACTCGGGTTCCCAAGAGGTCACCAACTACGACCACATCGAACCCGATCCTGGTCACGTCCTGGTGGTCGACGTCGACGAGCAGGACCCGGCTCACCCGGTTAAGGTCGACAGCCGCAGGGTCGGCCGGTGGAGGTTCGTCACGCTTCGCCATTCCGTCGACACCGCAAGGGAAGTCGTCGACGTGGACATCAACCTCGACCAGCTGCCCGACAAGGAACGCACGGTGGTGCAGATCGCGTTGACGGGCACGTTGACGGTGACCGACAAGGCGGCGCTCGACGCCTGCCTGGACAAGTACGCCCGGTTGTTCGCCGCGCTCGCGACGTGGGACAAGGAAACCGACCTCGCGGTCATGCCCGCCGACGGAGAGTTCGACGACCTTGGCATCGGTGGCTTCGCGGCCGCCGCGGTCGACGAGTTGGTGGCCACCGCACGTACCGACGGTGCACGGGCCGACCACGCCAGGGCGGCGTTGGCGCTGCTGCTGCGGCTCACCGATCGGGGGAACGCGGCATGAAGTTGCACCGCCTCGTCCTGCGCAACTATCGCGGTGTCGCCCAGCGCGACATCGAGTTTCCCGACCGCGGTGTCGTCGTCGTGTCCGGCGCCAACGAGATCGGCAAGTCGTCGATGATCGAGGCGCTCGACCTGCTGCTGGAGGCCAAGGACCGCTCGACCAAGAAGGAAGTCAAGCAGGTCAAGCCCACGCACGCCGACGAGGGCGCCGAGATCACGGCCGTCATCTCCACGGGCCCCTACCGCTTCGAGTACTTCAAGCGTTTCCACAAGAAGCCGGAGACCCGGCTGACCGTGTCGGCGCCGCAGCGTGAGCAGCTCACCGGCGACGAGGCGCACGAGCGCGTGCTCGCGATCCTCGCCGAGACCGTCGACACCGAGCTGTGGCAGGCGCAGCGCGTTCTGCAATCGGGATCGACTGCGTCGGTTGACCTTTCGGGATGCGACGCATTGGCTCGCGCCCTCGACGCTGCGGCCGGCCAAGCGGTCACGCTGTCGGGGTCCGAGCCGTTGCTCGTCGACCGCATCGACGCGGAGTTCCGGCAGTACTTCACGACGACGGGCCGCGCGACGGGTCCGCTGGCGGCGGCGGTCACCCGACTGCGCGACGCTCGCCAGGCCGTCGAACAGTGTCACGCCGCGGTCGGTGAGGTGGACGAGGCCGTCGTCAGGCACGCCAAGCTGTCCGAGGAGCGGGATCGCGTCGCGCGCGATCGCGTGCAGTCCGATGCGCGACTGCAGGTCGCGAGGACCGCGGCTGCTGCGGTCAAGCAACTCGAGGACCGGCTGACCCACGCACGTGCACTCGCCGAACCCGCCGAGATGGCACGGACGGCATCGGAGGCCGCGCTCGGCGAGAGGCGCCGCCTCCGTGCCGAGCTGACGGAGCGGACCGCCACCATCACCGCCCTCGAGGCGGCGGTGACGGCCGCCGCCGACGACGAGGTGGCCGCCAATGACACCGCCGTCGCGGCCGCCGCAGCTGCCGAGGCCGCGCGCGTCCACGCCGCGGAACGCTTGGCCCGCGTGGAGGCCGTGCGTCGCACGGCCGAGCGGGTCGCTCGCCGCAGCGAGGCGGCGAGGCTCGATGGCAAGCTCGGCAAGATCGACGCCGTCGCCAGGGAGTTGGCTGGCGTCGAGGCGGAGCTGGCTCAGATCACCCTGACCGACGACGTGATGCGGGACGTCGAGATGGCCGCACTAGCCACCGAGCGCGCCGCCTTCCAGGCCGAATTGGCCTCGGCACGTGTCGAACTCGACGCGGCGGTCGACATCCAGGTCATGGTCGACGGTCAACCGGTTGAGCTCTCGCCGGGGGTCACTTGGACCCAGAACGTGACGACGTCGGCCGCGGTCGAACTGCCGGGGGTGGCGACGGTCCGGCTGATTCCCGGTGCGCCCGCAGCAGATTCGCAGGGCCGGCTGGACAAGGCCCGGGAAATGCTGGCCGCACTGTTGGACGAGGCCGGCGTTGCCGACGTCGCGGCGGCGCGGGTCCTCGACGCCAAGAGGCGCGAGCTGCTGGCACGGGTGGACCGGTTGTCGGCGACCGGCGACGCGCTGGTCGGCGAGGACTCGGTTGCCGACCTGCGCGCCCGCCTGGTCGCGCTGACCGAGGCGCTGGGGGAGGGTTCCGATGCAGACCCCGGCGTCGACGACGTGCGGGCCGAGCTCGAGGCGGCGACCGAGGCGTACCGGTCGGCGCGAGCCAACGAGGAGGCGCGCCGGGAGACCGCGACGACGGCTGCCTCGCAGGCGATGCGCGTCGCGGGGGCGGCGACGGTGCTTCGATCGAAGTTGGACACCGCCCGCGACGAGGTGGCCGCTGCAACGGAACGCCTTGCCCGGCAGCGTGACTCGCAGTCCGACGACCAGCTGGTGATCCAGGCCGAGGCTGACGCCGAGCGGGCGCGGGGGGTGACGGCTGGAGTTCTGGCGATCGAGGCCGAACTCGCCGAAGCGGGTCCGGCGGCGGTGGCGGCGGAACTCGCCGACGCCGAGCGGGGCGCGGCCGCACTCGAGGAGCGACATGCCGCGGTGACGGGTGACCTTCGCGAGGTGGCGGCACAGCTGCGGGTGTACGGGTCCGAGGGCCGCAAGGGCCGACTGGACGAGGCGGAAACCGAGTGCGAGCACGCGGCGACCGAGCACGACCGGATCCAGCGCAGGGCGGGGGCAGCTCAGCTGCTGCAGTCGGTGATGACGCGCCACCGCGACGAGTCGCGACAGCGCTACGTCGACCCGTTCCGGAGTGAGGTCGAGCGGCTGGGCCGCATCGTGTTCGGCTCGGACTTCGAAGTCGAGATCGACGCCGACCTGCGCATCCTCAGCCGCACCCTGGACGGTTGCACGGTGCCGTTCGACTCGTTGTCCGGCGGCGCCAAGGAACAACTGGGCATCGTCGCCCGCTTGGCCAGCGCCGCGCTGGTCGCCAAGGAAGACGGCGTCCCGGTGGTCATCGACGACGCGCTGGGCTTCAGCGATCCGAACCGACTGGCCAGGATGGCCGAGGTGTTCGACGCCGTCGGCGGCGACGGCCAGGTGATCGTCCTGACGTGCAGTCCCGAGCGGTACGCCGGGATCGTCGACGCCCGCCATCTCGAGCTGAGCGCCTAGCTCGCCACCGAGACGTTGCGCCGCCGGGGTGACTCGAATGTCGCCGCCGGTAGCCCGAGGTGGTCGCGCAGGGTGTTTCCGGTGTACTGCTCGCGAAACAGCTTGCGACGCTGCAGTTCCGGCACCACCGAGTCGACGAAGTCGTTGAAGGTGCCCGGAGACTGGGCTGCCGAGACCATGAACCCGTCGGCTTCACCGGCGGTGAACGACTCCTCGATCTGGTCGGCGACCTGCTTGGCCGTGCCGACGAACTGAGGCAGCAACACGCCCTGCGCGTACCACTTGCCAATGTCGCGCAGCGTGAGGTGGTCGCGGTTGGCCACCCGGCGAGCGGTGTCGAAGAGGCCCTGGGTCCCGCTCACGGCGATGTCCTCCACGGGCGCGTCGAGGTCGTACCGCGAGAAGTCGTGGTCGGTGTGCACCGACAGGGTGATCAGCCCCGAGATCGGGTCGGCGAGTTCGTTGTGGAAGGCCTGCTTCTCCCTCGCGATGGACTCGGTCTCCCCGATGAACGGGATGAACGCCGGGAAGATCAGCACGCCGTCGGGGTCGCGGCCGTAGTCCGACGCGCGACTCTTGATGTCGTCGTAGTAGGCCTTTCGGCCCTCGGGGGTGGGGTCGATCTCGAAGATCGCCTCGGCCCACCGCGCGGCGAAGTCCCTGCCGGTGGGCGACGATCCGGCCTGGATCAGCACCGGTCGGCCCTGCGGTGAGCGGGGCACGTTCAGTGGTCCGCGGGTCCGGAAGTACTCACCGTCGTGGTCCACCCGGTGGACCTTGTCCGGGTCGGCGAAAACCCCGCCCTCCTTGTCGAGCACCAGCGCGTCGGCGTCCCAGCTCGACCACAGTTCCAGGGCGGTGCGGACGAATTCTTCGGCACGTTCGTAGCGGTAGTCGTGGCCGAGGTGCTCGTCGTAACCGAAGTTCTGGGCCTCGCTCTGCGTCAGTGACGTGACTATGTTCCACGCCACCCTGCCGCTGCTGACATGGTCGAGGCTGGCGAAGATGCGCGCCAGTTCGTACGGGTGAAAGTAGGTGGCGGACTTGGTGATTGCGATGCCCAGCTTCGACGTCACGGCCGCGATGCTGGCGGCCACGATCGACGGGTCCAGTGTCGCGGTGGCCTGCGTTCCCCGCCGCAGCGGTTCGGTGACGTCGTCACCGAAGCGGGCCGGCGCGGCCAGCAGGTCGGCGAAGAAGACGAAGTCGAACTTGCCGCGTTCGAGGATTCGCCCGATGCGGTGATAGTAATCGGGCGTGGTGAAGGCGGTGTCGCTGCCAGGGTGCCGCCACGCGGCGTGGGAGTGCGTGACCTGGGAGGCGATCTGGAATCCGCCCAGGTGGAGTTGACGTGTCATGGGGTTCCCTTCGTGCGACTTCGGCGTGATTTCCGGCGGTGAGCGCCGGTTATCACGCCGAAATCGCGTGTTAGAAGTAGGCGTTGGCGGGCAGCGGGGTGTCGTGAAGCAGGTTCGCTCCGATCGCGACGGCCTTGTAGGCCACCGGGTTGTGCAGCGTGATGGTGCGGATGTTGCGCCAGTGCCGGTCCAGCCCCTTCTGCCGGCTCGCGGCACTGGCCCCGCCGAGCTCCAACAGCCGCGTCGCGGCCTCCGGAGCGATGGCGTCCAGGTGGACCTTGACCTGTGCGACCTTGATCTGGGCGTCCTGAGCCAACTGGGCGTCGGGGTTGCCGTCGGGGGTCGTCGCGGCGGAGGTGGTCGCCACCGCGATGGCCTCGGCAGCGTCGAGAACCGCCGCCTTGGCGACGTACGCCGTGCTGGCGAGCTCGCCGAGCAGCCGCTGCAGGAGCGGATCGTCGGTGGGCCTGTCGGTGGGGGCATGGCTGAAGCTGCGGTCGCGTGAACGCAGCAGCGTGACCCCGTCGTCCACGACGCCGGCGAGGATGCCGGCCACCACCGCATGGATGAAGAGCTGTAGCGAGGCGTATTGAACCGACGGCACCGCCTCGGCGTCATACGGCGAATCGGCGAGGATCTCGTCGGTGGTAACCGCCACGTTCTTGAAGACCGTGGTCCCCGTGCCGGTACGCCGTTGACCGAAGCCGTCCCAGTCGTCGATCAACTTGACCCCTGTGCGGTCGGCGGGCACCACGACGGTGGCAACGGAGTCGTGGTCGGTGGTGGCAGTCACGGTCAGGTAGTCCGAGAACAGCGTGCCGGTGCTGTAGAACTTCTCGCCTTCGAGGCGGTAGCCGCCCGCCGGATCGGGTAGCAGGCGCGTGTTGAACACGAGGCTGCCGACGGCGTTGGACCCCTTCTCGCTGAACGCGTTGCCGAAGAGTTGGCCGTCGGCGACCTTGCGCAGCCACTGCAGCGAGGCGGGATCACCGGCTGTGCGCAGCCGTTCCTCGGTGAACCAGAAGTGCGTTCGGAAGATGTGTGCCACAACGGGATCAGCGCGTGCGACGTCGATGATCGCGGAAAACAGCTGAGGCACAGTGAGTCCCGCTCCGTCCAGCTCGTGCGGCAGCCGCAGGGTGCCGAAGCCGGCGCGCTTCAGTGCGGCGACTTGGTCAAAGGGGTTCTCGTCGTTCAGGTCTCGGTCCTTGGCCCCTGCCGCAATGCGGCCGAGAAGCTCGTCCCATTGGGGTGAGCCGGGGCGGATGCGGGGGTTGTTCTCGACGGTGGTCATGACAACGTTTCTACGGAACGCCGCACCCCGCGACACTGCTTTGGCTCACCCCGAACCTAAGACTCACCCGCCAGGGGCACAATGGTGATCGATGACCATGAATGCCGGGCGCCGGCGAATCCAGGACGGGCTGGCCGCCTTGCCGGGGGTGACCTCGGTGCGCAGGCCCGTCCTCGACGGCGGGCCCGACGAGTTCGACCTGTTCTACGTGCGGATGGGGGAGCGGTCGGATCACCCGCTGCTGTTCATTCCCGGTGGACCGGGTGCGGCGTCGATCGCGCTGTACCGCAGCCTGCGCAAACACGCGGTTGCCGACGGCCTCGACGTGATCATGGTGGAGCATCGCGGCGTCGGGATGTCTCGGCACGACGACTCGGGCTCCGACCTACCGCTCGAGGCGTTGACGATCGAAGCCGTCGTCGGTGACCTCGCCGCGGTCCTCGACCACGCCGAGGTCGACAAGGCCGTGGTCTACGGAACGTCGTATGGCACGTACCTGGCGGCTGGGCTCGGCGTCCGGCACCCCGACCGGATCCACGCGATGATCCTCGACTCCCCGCTGTTGTCGGCCGACGACGTCGACGAGGTCCGCACGGCCGTCCGCCAGGTCCTATGGGACGGCGTCGACGAGGAGACCACCGAGCTGGCCGAAAAAGTGCACCAGCTGGTCGCCGACGACATGCTGAGCCCGGCCGCCACCCAGCTTGCCGCCGACATGTACGGGCTCGGCGGCCCCGAGCTGCTGGGCCGCCAGCTCGACCTGCTGCTGAAGGGCCAGGACTGGGTGTGGGGTGCCGTCGGACTCGGCACGCGCCTGATCGTCGAGCGCAAGACGCCGTTCCACAACGAACCGGACCTGGTCGGCCGAATTGGCTACCGCGAGCTCAACTACGGCGCGGTGCCCGACGGCAAACCTCTCGACCCGGCCGTTGCACTGCGCGAAATGGCCACTGGAGAAGTGGATTTCGTCGAGGAGCCCTACGATCTGATCTCCGCGATGCCGGGCTTCACGTGGCCCACGGTGGTCATCTCCGGCGGTCGGGACTTGACCACGCCGCGGGTGGTGGCGTGCCGGATAGCCGACCTGATTCCTCACTCGGTGCTGGTCGAGATGCCCACCACGGGACACAGCATCATCGACACCAAGGAGCGTTCGGCGCTCGACATCGTGGCGGCGGTCTACGCCGGCGAGATGTCCGAATTACCAAGTCGATCAGCCGAACTGGACGCCGTGCCGAGCCTGCTCAGCGTTCGTCTGCTCAAGCGGCTGATCACCGCGGCCTCGGTCGCGGAGTCGGTGGTGCCGTCGGCGGTACCGCGTGCGGTCCGCAACGTCACGACTTCATGAAGCCGATCGCGGTGTAGTCGACGTCGGCCAGTCCGGCCGCGCCGAAGTTGGCCAAATTGCTTCGGACCGCAATGTTTCCGGCGGACTGGAACAGCGGCAGGCTGGCGCCCTCGGCCCAGACCAGTTCGTCCACCTCGTTGGCCAGAGCGCGTGCCTTGTCGGGGTCGAGTTCCGAGAGCGTCTCTTCGATCTTGGCGTCGATCTCTGGACTGCCGATCTTGCCGAAGTTGCTTTCGCCCTTCGACGCATAGATCTGAGTGAGGCCGGACAGCGGGAAGGCGTCGGCCACCCAGGTGAATTGGGCGATGTCGAAGTTGCCGACGGTGACGTAATTGGTGAAGAAGCCACTGCCGCCCTTGGCCTGCAGATCGAGGTTGACTCCGATCTGCGCGAGGCTGTTCTGCGCGATCTGCGCCACCTGGCGCGTGCTCTGCGCGTCGTAGAACATGTCGCGGATGACGAGTTGCTTGCCGTCCTTCTCGCGGAATTGGCCGTTCATCCGCCACCCGAGGTCGTCGAGCTCCTTCTTCGCCGCTTCGGGGTCGAACGCCACGACGCCGCTGTTGTCCTGGTAGCCCTTCTGGCCCGCCACGTAGATGTGGTTGTTGAGCGGTGCCGGGTTGTCGGCCAGTCCGCGCTGCGCAACGTTGGCGATGGTCTGCCGGTCGATGCCCTTCGAAATCGCGTTGCGAAGGGCGGGGTCGGCGAGGATTGACCCCGGCGCGCCGTTGAAGGTGAAGTGATACCAGCTGGTACTGGGTGCTCGCCGGATCGTGACGCCGGCGGTGCGCTTGGCGATCGTCACGTCGTCGAGTGACGCGAGCCCCGTCGCGTCGATGGCGTTGTTCTGCAGCGCGGGCAAGCGGGCCGCGTCGTCAAGGACCAAGAAGGTGATCGTGTCGAGGCGTGGCGGCGTTCCCCACCACTTCGGGTTGCGGCCCAGGGTGATTCGCTGCGCCGTGCGATCGAGCGCGGTCACGATGAATGGTCCAGCCGACGGCCCGGGGCCGGTCAGCTGGGCGGTGTTGAAGGCTTCCGGGGTGGCGGTCACGCTCTTGGGTGAAAGGACGCTGTTGCCCGAGAGCATGCCCTTCCACTCGGCGTAGGGCTTGGCGAACGTCATGATCGCCTGCCGGTCGTCGACGCCCCGCGTCACCGATGCGACCCGATCGCTGCCGCCGGGCGCCGAAATCGCGAAGTCCTTGTTCTTGCCGCTGGTCGCCTCGATCTGGGACTTGATGTCTTCCCAGGTAATTGGGGTGCCGTCGCTCCATACCGCCTTGGGGTTGATCGTGTACGTCACGACCTGCGGGTTGGTGCCGGTCAGTTCGACGTTGGTGAAGTAGTCGGTGTTGACCGACGCAGTGCCGTCGGCGGCGATGCGGAACGCCCGAGGCATGGTCGCCCGGGAGATCGCGGCCGCGTCGGAGGTGGGCCCGTTGATGTGCATCGTGTTGAAGTTGTCCGGGAAGTTCGTCAACGGGATGCGCAGGTTGCCACCCTCCTGCAACGAAGCAGGGTCCTGCGGATTCATGTCGTTGGTCGAGCCGATCTCGGCCTTGCCGCCGGCGGACGGCGCCTCCTGGCCGCCACCGGAGCACGCGGTGAGCACGAGTCCGGCGACGAGAAGTGCGCTGGCGAGGCGTCGGATCTGCATGGGACAGACTCTAACCGCTTACGGCTGCGGCACGGCGGCCAGCAACTTCTCTGTGTATTCGTGCTGCGGGTTCGCGAAGATCTCGGCGGCGTCGCCGGACTCGACGATCGACCCGTTGAACATCACCACCAGCCGATCGGCAAGATGCTTGACCACCGACAGGTCGTGTGAGACGAAGAGATACGACAATCCGAACCTCTCCTGCAGATCCAGCAGCAGGTTGACGATGCCTGCCTGGATCGAAACGTCCAGGGCGGAGACCGGTTCGTCGAGCGCCAGGATCTTCGGTTGCAGCGCCAACGCGCGGGCGATGCCGATGCGCTGCTTCTGGCCGCCGGAGAATTCGGCGGGGTACCTACCGGCGTCTTCGCGTCGTAGCCCGACGGTGCTCAACAGCTCGGCGACGCGCTCGTCCACGTGCTTCTTGTCGAAGCCGTTGGCGGTCAACGGTTCCGCCAACGCGTCGAAGACGGGCAGTCGTGGATCGAGGGAGGCGACGGGATCTTGGAACACCACCTGCAGATCGCCCCGCAATGCCCGCCGCGATTGCCGGTCAAGGGTGGCGACGTCCTGACCGAGGACTTCGATGGAACCACCCTGTGGCGCAGTGAGTTCCAGAACCTGGTGCAACGTGGTCGACTTCCCGGACCCGGATTCACCGACGATGCCAAGGGTTTGGCCCTGACGCAGTTCGAAGCTGATGCCGTCGACGGCCCGCACCTCACCGATCCGGCGTCGGAACACCGAGCCCTTGGTCAGGGTGAACGTCTTGACGAGGTTCTCGACGCGGAGCACGACGGGTGCGTCGGGATCGGCCGCCGCGTCGACCGGCGCCGTCGAGACGCCGTAGACGTCGGCGGCCGAGCGGCCCGCGACGTCCTCGGTGCGGATGCACGCCGCCGTGTGGTCGGGGGCGACGGAGACGAGCTCGGGTTCGGCGGAGAGGCAGTCGTCGACGACCATCGGACACCGCGGCGCGAACGGGCAGCCAGGGGGGAGCGCCGCCATCGACGGTGGCGCACCGGGAATCGGCACCAGCCGCGATCCCTGCGCGGCGTCGAGGCGGGGCACCGAACCCAACAGTCCGACGGTGTACGGCATGACCCGGCTGCGGGCCAGGTCGGCCACCGGTGCCGTCTCCACGGCCCTGCCCGCGTACATCACCAGCGCGCGGTCGGCGAACTCCGACACCACGCCAAGGTCGTGGGTGATGATCAGCACGCCTGCGCCCGTCACGTCGCGGGCCGTGCGCAGCACGTCGAGGATCTGGGCCTGGACGGTGACGTCGAGCGCCGTCGTCGGCTCGTCGCAGATGATGAGGTCCGGGTCGTTGGCGATCGCGATCGCGATCACCACGCGTTGCCGCTCGCCGCCGGACAACTCGTGGGGGAAGGACTTGGCGCGTCGTTCGGGCTGCGATATCCCCACCAGCTCGAGCAGCTCGACGGCCCGTGTCGCGGCGGCCGCGCGGCCAATGCCGCGCTGGTGCACGCGAAGTGCTTCGGCGATCTGCTGGCCGACGGGGTAGACGGGGGTGAGTGCCGACATCGGATCTTGGAAGACGGTGCCGACGACCCGGCCCCGAATGCGTGACATCCGTTGGTCGTCGAGCCCGATGAGTTCGTCACCCTGCAGGCGCACCGATCCGGAGACCTGCGCGTACTCCGGAAGCAGGCCGACGACCGCCATCGCCGTCGCCGACTTGCCTGCGCCGGACTCGCCGACGAGCGCGACGACCTCGCGGGGTTTGACGTCGAACGTCATGCCGCGCACGGCCGCGACGTCTTCGGCGTCGGTGGTGAAGCCGACGCGCAGGTCCGTCACCTGGAGCAGTTCGGTCATTTGCGCCGCCGCCGACGGGGTTTCGCGCTCGGGTCGATCGCGTCCCGCAGTCCGTCGCCGATGACGTTGGCGCACAGCACGATCAGCACCAGGATGCCCGCCGGAAACAGGAACACCCATGGGAACGTGGTCACCGAGGGGGTGCCGTCGGCGATCAGCGTTCCCAACGAGACGTCGGGCGGCTGGATGCCGAAACCGAGGAACGACAGTCCGGTCTCGGCGAGAATCGCGACGCCCACGTTGAGCGTGGTGTCGATGATGAGGATGGATGCGACGTTCGGCAGCACGTGGCGCACGATGATCCGCCGATTCGACACACCCATGTACCTTGCCGCGGTGACGAATTCGCGCTCGCGAAGGCTCATCGTCATCCCGCGCACGATGCGCGCGCTGATCATCCAGCTGAACGCCGCCAGCAGCAGGATCAGCGACACGATCCGGCCCGACTGCCCCAGGCGTGGGGTGACGATGGCGATGAGGATGAAGCTCGGCACCACCAGGAGTAGGTCGACCACCCACATCGCCGTGCGGTCCCGCCAGCCGCCGAAGTAGCCGGCGACCGCGCCGACGGTGGCCGCGATGATCGTCGAGAGAAACGCCACGCAAACACCGATCAACAGGGACTTCTGCATGCCGCGCAGCGTCTGAGCCAACAGGTCCTGGCCGAGGCCGTTCGTGCCGAACCAGTGGCTGGGGCTTGGCGGCTGTTGCAGTGCGAGGAAGTCCAGATCGGTGTAGCTCCAGGGCAGGAATGGCGGCAGCGCGTAACAGCCGACGAGCATCACCGTCAGGACGGCAAGGGCCGCCACGGCGAGGCGGTTGCCGAGGAAGCGGCGCGTCGTCAGCGTGCGTCGGGAGGCGAATGCGCCTGCGTCCATGCCTGATTGCGCAGTGGACGACGCTTCCGTCGTGACCGGTTCGGTCATCTCAGGCCACCCTCACCCTCGGGTCCAGCGCGGCGTAGATGACGTCGGACAGCAGGCCGGCAAGCAGAATGGTCGCTCCCGTGAAGACCGTGATCGCGGCGACGATGTTGGTGTCCTGAGTGGCGATGCCCTGAACCACCCACTCGCCCATGCCGTGCCAGCCGAAGATCTTCTCGACGAACACGGCGCCGGTGACCAATCCGCCGACGCCGTAGGCGAACAGGGTGGCCATCGGGATGAGCGCGGTGCGCAGGCCGTGTTTGAACAAGGCCTGCCGTCGAGTCAGCCCCTTGGCGCGGGCCGTGCGGATGAAGTCTTGGCCCAACACGTCGAGCATGGCGTTGCGTTGATAGCGACTGAAGCCGGCGATGGAGAACAACGCCAGGGTGGCGGTCGGAAGGACGAGGTGCTGAAGGCGGTCGACGAACTGCCCCCAGGCGCCGCCCGCCGTCGTGCCGGACGTCTCACCGGTGTATTCGAACAGGTTGAACCCCAGTGCCGTGTTGGCGCGCAACGCCCCGAGGATCAACAGGTTCGCGACGACGAACGTGGGCATGCTGATCAACAGCAGGGACAGCACCGTGATCACGCGGTCGGAGACGCGGTACTGCCGAACGGCGCCCCACGCCCCGACCACCACCCCGATCAGGGTGCCGAGCACCGAGCCGAGGAACACCAGCCGCAGGCTGACGCCGATGCGCCGCCACAGCTCGTCGGACACCGGTTGTCCTGCGACGGTCGTGCCGAAGTCGCCGTGCGCCGCGTCGGACACCCAGTGGACGTAGCGCAGCGGGATTGGCTTGTCGAGTGAGAGCTCGGCGGCCTTGGCGTCGATGACGGATTGAGGCGGCCTGGGGTTGCGGCCTTCGAGGCTGTCGAGCGGTTTGAACGACCATGACGCCAGCGCGAAGGTCAGGAATGACGCCAGGGTCAGGAGCACGACGTAGTTCAGCGCCCGGCGGGCGAGGAAACGCGTCATGACGCGCCCGTCGGAAACTGCATGGCCACAGGGTAGGAGATGAACGCCCAATTGCCGCCCTCCGGCCCACGGAAGTCTTGACTGGGAATGCGCTTCGTGTTTGATGCGCGTCTGCTGCGGTTATCCGACGTACAGCGGGGGCCGGCCGGGCTCCCGGGTAAGCCCGAACAGCCCCGAATGGGAGGGACCACCATGAACGGCAAGACTATGAAGGTGATGGCCGCGAGCGTCGGTGCTGGCGCGCTGATTGCGGGTGGCGCGTTGACAGTGGCCACGACGAGTGCGGCGGAGCCGGCGACCCCGGGCCCCGTACCCACCGAAGAAGCCACGATGGGCGAGACGACGACGGAGACGACGGCGCCCGAGACGCCGACGACGTCGTCCGCAGTACCCGAGATCGAGGGCCCCGCGGAACTTCCGCCGGAACAGGACGACGCGCTCTAAGCGCTCAGCTACCCGGCGACAGGGGAGGCCCCATGGTGGACACCGTGGCGGTCTCCCCTTTTCGTGTGGCCGTGATGACAACCGTGTCGCCGACGGCGAACGGCGGTGCGCTGGCACCCTCGACTTCGTGGATGACGTAGGTCTGAGCGAAGCCGTCGGCGCTGCGGGTCGTCACCGAGGTCGGCGAAATCGCGGTGATCTTGCCGGTTTGGGTGATCCGAGTTTCGAACGCGCCGTTCTCGGCAACCACGTACTCGCCGTGCAGCGAGAGTGGTTCGGAATTGGAGCGATGGGCCGCGGGCGGCGGTCCGCCGAAGCCGCCGAACCCGCCCGAGTTGGGGTGGTATCCCGTCTCGGTCGCCGCGGCGATGGCCGCTCCACCGACCCCTGCCACGGCGGTCGCCACCGCAACGGCGCCGATCGTCTTGCGCATGCCCCAGGTGTTCACGAGAACCACTCTGCCGGTCCAAGCTATGCGCCAGCTGTGCAGCCCATTTCACAGCTCGCGCATAGGGTGGGCACAGGACGTGCCCATCGCACCGGCCGACAATGAGGACGATGACCACCATGAACGGCGCCGACCGCGAACATGCCGATCCCGCGCGGCTGGTCATGCGCAGGTCCGACGGCAAGCCGATCAACGTGCTGGTGGTCGACGACGAGCCGGTGCTCGCCGAACTCGTGTCGATGGCGTTGCGCTACGAGGGCTGGGACATCTCGACGGCAGGCGACGGAGAAACGGCGATCGCCTTGGCACGCGAGAACCCGCCCGACGTCGTCGTGCTCGACGTGATGCTGCCCGACATGAGCGGTCTTGACGTGCTGCACGAGCTGCGCGCCCAGATTCCCGGACTCCCGTTGCTGCTGTTGACGGCGAAGGACTCGGTCGAGGACCGCATCGCAGGCCTTACCGCCGGCGGCGACGACTACGTCACCAAGCCATTCAGCCTCGAAGAGGTCGTGCTGCGGCTGCGCGCGCTGCTCAGGCGCACCGGGGTGGCCGACGAGACGGGCGGCGCCCAGATCGTGGTCGGCGATCTGGTGCTCGACGAGGACAGTCACGAGGTCACCCGCGCGGGCGAGCCGATTACGTTGACGGCCACCGAGTTCGAGCTGTTGCGGTTCATGATGCGCAACGCCAAGCGGGTTCTGAGCAAGGCGCAGATCCTCGACAGGGTGTGGAGCTACGACTTCGGTGGCCGCTCCAACATCGTCGAGTTGTACGTGTCCTACCTTCGCAAGAAGATCGACAGCGGCCGTGAGCCGATGATTCACACGTTGCGCGGCGCTGGGTACGTGCTCAAGCCACCGCGATGAGTCGGGACGCTGGCGACTCGGGGTCGCACAGTCGGATCCTGTCGCCGCGCACGTGGTCGCTCCGCATGCGGCTGCTCCTTACCCAGGTGGTGTTGCTCGCGGCGGTGTGCGCGAGCATCGGTATCGCGACCGAGTTTGCGCTGCAACGCTTTTTGGTGCGTCAGCTCGACAATCAGGTGGTCGAGGCGGGGAAGCGCTCGGCGGCCATCTTCGAGCTCCCGCCGCCGATGTTTCGACCGCCCCCCGACTGGGCGGAGGACTCTGACCGGGGGCGTGACTCCATTCCGTCCCGCTATCGCTTCTTCGACCCGGAGGCAGGCCCAGGCCCCGGTTTTCTGAACGCGCCAGGGCAAGCCACGCAGACCGTGGGAGCCGTCGTGTCCCCGTCCGGGGCGGTCGACGCCGGCGTCATCACCAGCGACGGAGGCCGGGCGGAGATCAGCGCCGCCGCGGCCGCGGCGCTGGCGAAGGTGCCGCCGACCCGCACTCCGGTCACGATCGAACTCAACGGCTTGGGTCGGTATCGGGTGATTGCGCTGCATGCCCGCCACGGTGACGAAACGATCGTGACGGGATTGCCGACCGCTGTCGTGGACGACACCTTGCTGTGGGTCGTCGGGATGTTCTGCGTCCTCGCGGTGATCGCACTGATCGGCGCCGCCACCGCCGGTCTGCTCGTCATCCGGCGGCAACTCGCGCCGCTGTCGAGGGTCACCTCCGCCGCCAGAGACGTCGCGACCCTCGAGCTCGACAAGGGTGAGGTCAACCTGCCCAGTCGCATCGTCGAGGTCGACCCGAAGGGCGTCAACACCGAGGTGGGCCAGCTCGGGACGGCGCTGAACACGATGCTCGACCGCGTCGCCGGGGCGTTGTCCGCGCGCCATGCCAGCGAGACGCGTGTGCGTCAGTTCGTCGCCGACGCGAGCCACGAGTTGCGCACTCCGCTCGCCGCGATCCGCGGCTATACCGAACTGGCGCAACGGAAGAGCCGCGAGCTGCCCGCCGACGTCGCCCATGCGATGAATCGGGTGGAGTCCGAGACCGGACGCATGACGCACCTCGTCGAGGACTTGCTGTTGCTCGCCCGGCTGGACTCGGGACGGGCCTTGGTGCGCGAACCGGTCGACGTAACGAGGCTCGTCGTCGACGCGGTGAGCGACGCCCACATTGCGGGTCTCGACCATGATTGGGCGCTCGACCTCCCCGAGGAGCCGGTCGTCGTGGTCGGTGACGAGGCGCGGCTGCAGCAGGTGCTGGTCAACCTGTTGGCCAACGCCAGGATTCACACCCCCGCGGGAACCGCGGTCACCACGTCACTGTCCCAGGAGGGTGGCACGGCGGTGCTGACCGTGGCCGACGACGGCCCAGGAATCGCCGCCGATTTGCTGCCGGAGATCTTCGAGAGGTTTGCAAGGGGTGACTCGTCGCGGTCGCGGCGCACGGGAGCCCCCGCCGCGAGCGGCAGCACCGGTCTCGGCCTTGCCATCGTCGCCGCGGTGGTCAAGGCGCACGACGGGACGATCGAGGTCCGAAGCGAGCCCGGCCAAACGGAATTCGTCGTCCGCCTCCCCGTTCCCCCCGACAGTTCACAGCCTACGTACAGGCCGAACCAATCGCCCGCATAGCCGACTCACCGAAGATCGATGGAGTGACCGCCGTTCTCACGCGCCCTGCGCACGCCGACGACGGCGCCACCGAACCCGACGACCTGCGCCGTCAGCGCCTCACGGTCGGTGAGCGGGTGGCGCTCGGCGTCCTGCTGGTGACCACGGCGGTGCTCTACCTGTGGAATCTGTCAGTCAACGAGTGGGCCAACGGCTTCTACTCGGCGGCCGTGCAGGCGGGCGCGGAGAACTGGACGGCGATGCTGTTCGGCTCCAGTGACGCGGGAAACGCGATCACCGTCGACAAGACACCCGCCGCGCTGTGGGTGATGGACGTGTCGGTCCGGCTGTTCGGGTTCAACTCGTGGAGCGTGTTGGTGCCGCAGGCGCTGGAGGGGGTGGCTGCGGTCGCGCTGCTATACGCCGCGGTCCGCCGCGCGGCCGGTCCGTCGGCCGCGTTGCTCGCCGGTGCGGTGTTCGCGCTGACACCCGTCGCGGCGCTGATGTTCCGGTTCAACAACCCCGATTCCCTGCTGGTGCTCGCCCTGGTGGCCGCCGCGTACTGCGTGCAACGCGCCTGTGAGCGGGATGCGAACCGCTGGTGGATGATTGCCGCCGGGGCGGCGGTCGGCGTCGGATTCCTGGCCAAGATGATGCAGGCCTTCCTGGTGCTGCCGGCCTTCGGCATCGCCTACCTCGTCGCCGCGGCCGTGCCACTGCGCACGCGGTTGACCAGGTCAGCCGCTGCGGTCGCGGCGTTGGTGGTCAGCGGCGGCTGGTACCTGCTGCTCGTCGAGCTGTGGCCGGCGTCCTCACGCCCGTACATCGGTGGGTCGCAGGACGACAGCATCGTCGAACTGGCGTTGGGCTACAACGGAATCGGCAGGCTCACCGGCGAGGAGACCGGCGGCCTGGGCAACATGAACTTCGACGTCGGCTGGGGCAGGCTGTTCGGCGCCTCGATGGGCACCTACAGCGCCTGGCTGATCCCCGCCGCGCTCATCTGTCTCGCCGCCGGGGTGCTCATCACTCGCCGTGCTCCCCGGACCGATCCGGCACGTGCGGGCCTGATCATCTGGGGTGGCTGGCTGGTGGTCACCGCCGTGGTCTTCAGCTACGCCAACGGCATCCTGCACCAGTACTACACGGTCGCCCTCGCGCCTGCGATCGGCGGGTGCATCGGGATCGGTGCAGTGTTGCTGTGGCGCAACAGGTCCGACGTGCGCTCCACCGTCGCGATGGCTGGCACCACCCTGGTGACGGTCATCCTCGCCGCGGTGCTGCTCGCTCGTCGCCACGACTGGCTGCCCTGGCTCGGCACGGCGGTTGCCGTCGCTGGCGTCGCCGCCGCGGTACTACTTCTGGTCGTGAGCCGGCTCCCGCGTCGTGTCGCCAGCGGCGTGGCCGCGCTTGCCGTCCTGGCCTGCCTGGCCGCACCGACCGCCTACGCGCTTGCCACGGTCGCCACCCCACACACCGGAGCGATCCCGTCGGTCGGGCCGGCGCGTGCCCACGGTTCGTTCGGCGGCCCCGGGGGTCCCGGCGGCGGCTTCCTCGACATTCCCAAGCCTGGACCGGGGCTGACGGCTCTGCTGTCCGACGGCGCCGACGGTTTTCGGTGGACGGCCGCCGTGGTGGGTTCGAGCAACGCGGCGGGCTACCAGTTGGCCGCAGATGCGCCGGTGATGGCCGTCGGAGGGTTCAACGGCACCGATCCCGCCCCGACGCTCGCCGAGTTTCAACGCGACGTGGCCGACGGTCGAATCCACTACTTCCTTCGCGCGCACTCGATGTTCGGCATGCCGGTGGGCCGCGGTACGACTGGCAGTCGGGAAGCCGCGGACATCGGCGAATGGGTCGAGGCGCACTACTCACCGATGACGGTCGACGGCGTCGTCCTCTACGACCTGACCGAGGTGCCCAATCACTCATAGCCGACGCATAGCTCGCGCAAACAGTCACCACGAGCAGCCGAACGACGATGGAGACATGACGGACATTCAGGAAGCCGACCTCACGGAGGTCGCGATGGTTCCCAGGGCCACGGCGTTCGGATCGCGGCCGAATGCCGCGCAGGAGGCCCGCCGGCTCGGCGTTCCGGTGCTCGACGTCGTGATCCCGGTCTACAACGAGCAGGCCGCGCTCGCCGACTCGGTGCGCAGGCTGCACCGCTACCTGAGCGAGAGCTTCCCGTACCAGGTGCGGATCACCATCGCCGACAACGCCAGCATCGACGAGACCCCCCGCATCGCCGCGGAGTTGGCGGAGGAACTCGACGGCGTCCGCGCGGTGCGGTTGGAGGAGAAGGGCCGCGGCCGCGCACTGCACCACGTCTGGTCGCACTCCGACGCCATGGTGCTGGCCTACATGGACGTCGACCTGTCGACGGACCTGGCTGCGGTAAGCCCGCTCGTCGCCCCGCTCATCTCCGGGCACTCGGATCTGTCGATCGGCACCCGGCTCGGTCGCGGGTCACGCGTCGTGCGCGGGCCCAAGCGCGAGTTCATCTCGCGCTGCTACAACCTGATCCTGAGGTCGACGCTGCACGCTCGGTTCTCCGACGCTCAGTGTGGATTCAAGGCGATTCGCGCCGACGTCGCGCACCGGTTGCTGCCGCACGTCGCCGACACCGGCTGGTTCTTCGACACCGAACTGCTGGTGCTGGCGGAGCGCAGCGGCCTGCGCATCCACGAGGTTCCGGTCGACTGGGTCGACGACCCCGACAGCCGGGTGGACATCATCGCGACGGCCACCGCGGACCTGAAGGGCGTGGGCCGGCTGCTGCGAGGCTTCGCCAGCGGTTCGATCCCAGTGAATGCCATTGCGGCGCAACTGGCTCCGTCGCAGTCATCGGCTGCCGCGCCCAATTCGCTGTTCCGCCAGGTGGTGCGGTTCGGTGCGGTCGGCGTGCTGTCGACCGTGGCCTACCTGCTGTTGTTCATGGTGCTTCATCCGTTGATCGGCGCCCAAGTGGCGAACTTCGTGGCGCTGCTGGTGACGGCGATCGCCAACACCGCGGCCAACCGCAGGTTCACGTTCGGCGTCACCAGCAGCGCGACGAAGGCGGCCCGCCACCACGTCGAGGGGCTCATCGTCTTCGGCATCGCCCTGGCGATCACCAGCGGCGCGTTGGCAGGCCTGCACGCCTTCGTCGACCAACCTCACCGCATGCTCGAACTCTCCGTGCTGGTGCTGGCCAATTTGTTGGCCACCGCCGTCCGCTTCGTCCTGTTGCGCGGCTGGGTGTTTCACCCCCGCCGGACGCACTGACCCCACTGACAACGAGGATTTCACCGTGACACTCACTGCCGAAGACGTGCAACCGGACGTCGTCGTCCACGAATCGGCTGCGGCCGATCCGCGCTGGACGCGCCCCGCGTTCTGGGCGCTGCTGGTGGGCACCGGTGTGCTCTACCTGTGGGGCCTCGGTTCGTCGGGCTGGGCCAACAGCTACTACGCCGCCGCCGCTCAAGCCGGCACCCAGGATTGGAAGGCGTGGCTGTTCGGCTCGATGGACGCCGGCAATTCGATCACGGTGGACAAGCCGCCCGCCGCGATGTGGGTAATGGGCTTGTCGGGCAGGCTGTTCGGCTTCAACGAGTTCACCATGCTGCTGCCCGAGGCGTTGATGGGCGTCGGCGCCGTTGCGATGCTGTACCTCACCGTGAAGCGCACCAGCGGGCCGTCCGCGGGCCTGATCGCCGGCCTGGTGCTGGCGCTGACCCCGGTGGCGACACTGATGTTCCGCTACAACAACCCCGACGCGCTGCTGGTGCTGTTGCTGATCGTCGCGGCGTACTGCACCGTGCGGGCCGTCGAGGCGGACACCGTACGCCGGATGACGATGTGGATGGCGTGGACGGGGTGTGCGATCGGCTTCGCCTTTCTGACGAAGATGCTGCAGGCCGTCCTCGTCGTGCCGGGCCTGGCGGTGGCCGTGCTGGTCGCGGCGCCGTTCGGAGTGTGGAAGCGGCTTGGCGCGTTGCTCGTCGGCGGTGCGACGATGATCGTGTCGGCCGGCTGGTACATCGCGATGGTCAGTGTGTGGCCCGCCGATTCCCGGCCCTACATCGCCGGCTCGACCGACAACAGCTTGCTGCAGTTGGCCTTTGGCTACAACGGCATCGAACGCATCGCAGGAAACGAGGGTGGCGGACCCGGTGGCGGAGGCCCAGGACCGGGACACGGACCCGGCGGTGGCGGCATGAACTTGTTCTTCGGCGGCGACCCTGGCATCGGCCGACTGTTTGGCGCTTCGATGGGCGTCGAGGCGTCCTGGCTGTTGCCCGCGGCACTCATCGGTTTGGTCGCAGGACTGTGGCTGACCCTGCGTACACCGCGCGCCGACCGGGTCCGGGCCGGCCTGTTGCTCTGGGGCGGTTGGCTTCTGGTGACCGGTGTGGTGTTCAGCTTCATGGCGGGCACCGTGCATCCGTACTACAACGTCGCGCTCGCACCCGCGGTCGCCGCGCTGGTGGGCATCGCCATCGCACAGCTCGTCGCGCGTCGCGAATCGTGGCTTCCCCGCGTCGTCCTCGCGGTGATGCTGCTGGCCACCGGGGTGTGGTCCTTCGCGCTGCTGAACCGGACTCCCGAGTGGTGGCCGGCGATCCGCTGGGCCGTGCTCGTCGGTTCGGTGGTGCTGGCGCTGCTGCTCGTCGTCCGGGCACACCGTCTCGGCAAGGCCACCGTGGCCGTCGTGGCGGCGACGGTCGTCGTCGGCCTCGGTGGCCCGGCGGCGTTCTCGATCTACAACGCAGCCAGCGCGCACAACGGTCCCGGCACGATGTCGGGCCCGCAGAAGGCGGGTGGCTTCGGCTTCGGCGGCCCCGGCAAGGGTGCACCCGGCATGCCGGGACGCGCCGACGGCCCACAGTTGGAGGCGCTTCTCAAGAGTGCGGACAATCGTTGGGCCGCAGCGGGTATCGGTTCGATGTCGGTGAGCGATCTAGAGCTCAAGACCGGCACGTCGCTGATGTCCATCGGCGGGTTCGCCGGCGGCGACCCGTCACCGACGCTGGCGCAGTTCCAGCAGTACGTCGCCGACGGACAGGTCCGGTACTTCCTTGCCGACTCGGGCCGCGGCGGCCCCTTCGGGCATCGCGCAGGCGCGGCTGCGGACATCACCGCGTGGGTCGAGAAGACGTTCACCAAGACCGAAGTCGACGGTGCGACGGTCTACGACCTGCAGTCACCGGCATAAGGCCGCTTGGTTCTCGCCGAGTGTGAATCCCCGTCGCGGGATTCACACTCGAGGCCGTGCCGAGGCGTCAGGACAGGAAGCGCTCGGTGTACGGCGCGAAGCGCTCGCGGACGTTCGACTCGTCGAGCCCGAACATCTCGCATGACGTCGCCACCCGACCGAGTCGATTGCGTTGGTGGCCAGCGAGATACTCCGTCACCGCCGCCCGCGAGACGTCGGTCACCGGCTCACCGGCCAAGGCATGGATCCGTTCGGTGACGCCGAGTTCGTCGGCCATGAAGTCGTCGAAGCGCACGTCGACCGAGCGGTCGGGTCCGATGGTCCCGCGGTCGCGCATGAACACCGACAGCATCGAGTCGAGCCGGTCGACCCACGACGCCGCAATGCGCTCGACGGGCACCCGGCTGCGGTGCATGCGCGCCGAGTAGGTCACCATCGCGATCATCGACAGCACCACCGGCAGGGGATCGCGGTGCGTGCACACGACGACGGCGCCAGGGAACACCTTGTCCAACACGGTCAGCTGCTCGAGATGCTGCGGCGACTTGAGCAGCCACCGCCGCCCGCCGCGCAGGAACTGCAGCGCCTTGAGTTGGGTGGCCAGGTATTCGTAGTGCGGTGTCTGATCGTGCGACAGGTAGTGGTCGCGCCAGCGCGGTGCCTCGCAGAGGGTCTCCATCAGCATGGTGGAGACGTCGTTGGCGAGCAGCTGAATCTCTTCGTGTACGTGGTCGGTGGTCATCTCGTGCATGAGGGGGAAGTGCGGCATGACGAGGTTCATCACATCGACGGCCATGTCCATCCGGCTGCGCCGCGGGTCCGGCTCGATGCCGGCCTCGGACGCCAACGGAAACGGTTCGACGCCTTCCCAATACGGCAACGTCCGGAAGGTCGGGCCGGCTCCCAACAGGTTGTGCAGATGTGTCGTGCCCGTGCGGGGGAGGCCCACGATGACGACGGGCGGTTCCAACTCGACGTCGTGGATCTCGGGGTGCCTGGTCAGCAGATCGGTCAGCAACAACCGGTTCTTCAGCACCTGCAGCAACTGGCCGTAGAAGTTGACGACGCCCACTTGGGTGAGGCCGTCGACGTCGCGGACGTCGGCCAGATAGAGCTCGAGACGTTCCCGGTAGTCGTCGGCGCCGAAGTCGTCGAGCCCGGTGTCGGCCATTGCCTTGGCGTGCAGGGCATTCGAGTCAAGGTGACAGACGGGCGCCAAGGACGCGATCATGTCACGCATCCGATCGGCCTCGGGGGTGAATCGCGGCTCGGCGAGGTCGTCGAGATGGACTGTGGCGTCGGTCACACCCATTTATGTTACTGTGCGTTCCGTAATGACGACGGACTTTGGCCGACCGCGCGACCCGCGCATCGTCGGGGCCGTGCTCGAGGCCACGGTGGCGCTCCTCGGGGAGACGGGCTACGTCGAGCTGTCGGTCGACGCGATCGCCAAACGGGCCGGCACCAGCAAGCCGGCCATCTACCGACGCTGGCCAAGCAAGGCGCATCTAGTCCACGAGGCGGTCTTCCCGCTCGGTGAGGCCACCGAACTGCCCGACACCGGCTCCCTGGCAGGCGACGTCCGCGCCATGGTCCGGCGCAGCGCCGACGTGCTTACCACCCCCGCGGCCGGGGCTGCACTCACAGGACTGGTGGGCGAGCTTGCCGCCGACCCGACTCTGCATGCCGCTCTGCTGCAACGCTTCTCGGGAATCCTGTCCCAGGGCTTGGCGGACCGGCTCGCCGACGCCGTCACGCGCGGTGAAGTCCGGCCGGACGCCTCTGCGGACGAACTCGTCGAAGCCGTCGCCGGCATCACCTTCTTTGCGCTGCTCACCCATGGGCCCGCGCTCGACGACGCATGGGTGGACCGAACCGCCACCCTCATCACGAGAGGCATCAGCACATGACCACGCACGAGTCGACCACCGCCTGGCGCGAGCTCTTGGAGACGCTGGGTGGTCTCGACGCCTCGTTCCTCGCAGGCGACCGCGCCGTCGCCGACGACCGGCACGTCGCCGACGGGTACCGCATGTTGGCGACGACGCTCGGAGTCGCGTTCGACACCTACCTGTTCGCCGACCCCAGTCGACCCACCTGGGTGGAGATCAACACGCCCGTTCGGCCCGACCGTCGATGGGGCGGCGACAACACCGACGCCTACTACCTCGTGTGCCCGGTCGACCCGACCCGGCGCTACCGAATCAGCGGCAATCGTGGCGACAGCGTGTACTTCTCGGTGACCGCTTACAACGAGCCGTCGCCGGGCGCCTGGTCGGACAGGATCGTCGCGCTGGTCCGCGACGACGACCTCGAACTGGACGCCGACGGAAACTTCTCCTTCGAGATCGGGCCGACGCCGGACGCGGCGGTGTTGATGACGCGTGACTATCAGGCCGACCCGCGGACCGGCCGACCGGTCGAGTGGCGCATCGAGGCACTCGACGAACCCGACCGCTTCCGTCACGGCGATGCCGAAACCGCGGCAGCGCTGCGGGCCAGTGCGGCCTGGATGCGGACGATGTTCGCGATCGTGCCTCTGGCCGTTGGCATGCGAAACGACGACGCCCGCAGCCTCGGACACGAAACGGCGCATGCGGCAAACGAATTCGCTGAGCCCTATCAGGTGCTCGACGCCAACTTCGGGTGGTCTGCCCGCGATTCCTGCTACTCGTATGGCAGCTTCGTGCTCGCCGACGACGAGGCGCTGGTGATCACTCATCGGCCGCCCGCCTGCCGGTTCTGGAATCTGGTGGTGTGGAACCGGTTCATGGCCACTCCCGGGGTGGCCGACGCGCGCAGTTCGGTCAACGGCCACACCGCGGTGCCCAACGCGGACGGCTCGGTGACCATCGTGGTGTCCAAGGGTGTGACGGCCCATCCGAACTCGCTGACCACCCTGGACTACCCGCTCGGCAACCTGGCGTTCCGGTGGTTCCTGGTGGACGCTGTGCCGGTGCGGCCGGTAGCGCGCCTGGTCAAGGCGTCGGACGCGCCGACGACGGTGGATTAGCGCGTCCTCGTCGTTGACATGCCGCGCGAACGCCGGTTACATTCCTGGGCATGGTTGTAATTCTGGTTAACTTCACCAACTTAGTGGTGAAGGCATGACCGCGGCGCAGGAGCTCGACCGGACGGCGGGCAAGTACGAGCTCAGCCACCTGCGGTCGCTGGAGGCCGAGGCGATTCACATCATTCGTGAGGTCGCCGCCGAGCTCGAGAAGCCGGTCCTGCTGTTCTCTGGCGGCAAGGACTCGATCGTCATGCTTCACCTGGCGCTCAAGGCCTTCCGGCCCGGCCGGCTGCCGTTTCCCGTGATGCACGTCGACACCGGGCACAACTTCGACGAGGTGCTGGCCGTTCGGGACGAACTGGTCGAGAAGTCTGGCGTCCGGCTCGTCGTGGCCAAGGTGCAGGACGACATCGACGCGGGACGGGTCGTCGAGACCATCCCGTCGCGCAACCCGATGCAGACGTTCACGCTGCTGCGGGCGATCCGAGAGAACAAGTTCGACGCCGCCTTCGGGGGAGCGCGTCGCGACGAGGAGAAGGCACGGGCCAAGGAGCGCGTGTTCAGCTTCCGCGACGAGTTCGGACAGTGGGACCCCAAGGCGCAGCGGCCCGAACTGTGGAACCTGTACAACGGTCGCCATCACAAGGGGGAGCACATCAGGGCGTTCCCGATCTCCAACTGGACCGAGTTCGACATCTGGTCCTACATCGGCGCCGAGAAGATCACGCTGCCGTCGATCTACTACGCGCACGAACGTGAAGTCTTCGAGCGCGACGGAATGTTGTTGGCGGTTCACAAGTACCTGCAGCCCCGCAAGGACGAGAAGGTGATCGAGAAGGTCGTGCGATTCCGCACGGTCGGCGACGTCACGTGCACCGGCTGCGTGGAATCCACCGCGCGCACGGTCTCCGAGGTGATCGCCGAGACCGCGGTCTCGCGGCTGACCGAACGTGGTGCCACGCGCGCCGACGACCGGATCTCCGAAGCGGGGATGGAAGACCGCAAGCGCGAGGGCTATTTCTGATGGGGCGAGCGAAGCGACGGGGGAAATAGACATGGCAACGTTGTTGCGTTTGGCCACGGCCGGCTCGGTCGACGACGGAAAGTCCACTCTCATCGGCAGACTGCTGTTCGACAGCAAGGCCGTCATGGAGGACCAGTTGGCCTCTGTGGAGCGGACCTCGAAGGAGCGCGGTCACGACTACACCGACCTCGCGCTGGTGACCGACGGCCTGCGTGCCGAGCGGGAGCAGGGCATCACCATCGACGTCGCGTACCGCTACTTCGCCACGGCCAAGCGGAAATTCATCATCGCCGACACCCCGGGCCACGTGCAGTACACCCGCAACATGGTGACGGGTGCCTCGACCGCGCAGCTGGTCATCGTGCTGGTCGACGCACGGCACGGCCTGCTCGAGCAGTCCCGGCGGCACGCATTCCTGGCGTCCCTGCTCGGCATTCAGCACATCGTGTTGGCGGTCAACAAGATGGACCTGGTCGACTGGAGCCAGGAGCGGTTCGAGAAGATCCGCGACGACTTCCACGAGTTCGCCGCGCGCCTCGACGTGCAGGACGTCACGACCATTCCGCTGTCGGCCCTCAACGGCGACAACGTGGTCACCAAGTCCGACGCCTCGCCCTGGTACGAGGGTCCGGCCCTGCTGAGCCACCTCGAAGAGGTGTACATCGCCGGTGACCGAAATCTGGTCGACGTCCGGTTCCCCGTGCAGTACGTCATCCGGCCGCAGACCCGCGAGCACGCCGACCACCGCAGCTATGCCGGCACCATCGCCAGCGGCGTGATGCGCACGGGTGACGAAGTCGTGGTGCTGCCGGCTGGGAAGACCAGTCGCATCACCGAAATCGAGGGTCCCGCAGGGCCTCTCGACGAGGCGTTCGCCTCGATGGCGGTGTCGATCAGCCTGGCCGACGACATCGACATCTCGCGTGGCGACATGATCGCCAGGCCCAACAACCAGCCGCACGTCACCCAGGACTTCGACGCCACGGTGTGTTGGATGTCCGACGACGCGGCGCTCGAGCCCGGTCGCGACTACGTCATCAAGCACACGACCCGGACGACGCGCGCCAGGGTGACGGCGCTTGACTACCGGCTCGACGTCAACACGCTGCACCGCGACAAGAGCGCAACGGCGTTGAAGATCAACGAACTCGGCCGCGTGACGCTGCGGACACAGGTGCCGCTGCTGCTCGACGAGTACGCCCGCAACGCCGCCATCGGGTCGTTCATCCTGATCGACCCCGACACCAACGGCACGGTGGCCGCGGGCATGGTCCGCGACACCACCCCGGCGGCGACCCGCACGGCCACGCCGAATGCCGTCCGCCATCAGAATCTCGTCACCGCCGAGGACCGGTTGTCGCGGGGGAGCACGGTGTGGTTCACGGGGCTCTCCGGCTCAGGGAAGTCGTCGGTCGCCATGCTGGTCGAACAGAAGCTGCTCGAAAGTGGGCGTCCCGCTTACGTTCTCGATGGTGACAACCTGCGCCACGGGCTCAACGCCGACCTTGGCTTCACGATGGCCGACCGCGCCGAGAACCTGCGGCGGCTGGCGCACATCGCCACGCTGCTGGCCGACTCCGGGCAGATCGTACTGGTGCCTGCGATCAGCCCGCTCGAGGAACACCGGGCGCTGGCCCGCAAGGTTCACGAAGATCAGGGTTACGACTTCTTCGAGGTCTTCTGCGACACCCCGCTGCAGGATTGCGAACGTCGAGACCCCAAGGGGCTCTACGCCAAGGCCCGACGCGGCGAGATCACGCACTTCACCGGGATCGACAGCCCGTACCAGCGGCCCAAGAACCCGGACCTGCGCCTCACGCCGGACTGCGAAGTCACGGAACTGGCGCAGTACGTCGTCGACATGATCGACGCGAAGAAGTGAGCCCTACCGATCACGAGTTGGCTGCACGGCTGGCGACCGAGGCGGGTGAGCTGCTCCTCGGTGTGCGAGCAGAGCTGGCCGACGCCGACGCCGCCGAACGAAAGGACGCCGGGGACAAACGTGCCCATGCCTTTCTGATGACGGCGCTGGCGGCCGAGCGGCCGAATGACGCGGTGCTGTCCGAGGAGGCGACCGCCGAGGAGCGCGCCAACTCCAAGCGCCTCACTGCCGATCGGGTCTGGATCGTCGACCCCCTCGACGGCACCCGGGAATTCGGCGAGCTCGGTCGCGACGACTGGGCAGTGCACGTGGCGCTGTGGCAGTCGGGTGAACTGGTCGCCGGTGCGGTTGCCCTGCCCGCGCAAGGTGTCACGTTGGCGACGCCGAACGTTCCGCCGCCCGCTGCCTCGCCCGGTCCGCCGCGGGTCATCGTGTCCAGGACTCGTCCGCCGGCGATCGCGCTTGCGGTGCGGGAGGCGCTGAACGGCACGTTGGTCGAAATGGGTTCGGCGGGAGCCAAAGTGGCGGCGGTCGTGCAGGGTGTGGCGGACGCCTACGTGCACGCCGGCGGTCAGTACGAGTGGGACTCGGCCGCTCCCGTCGTGGTGGCCCGGGCGGCGGGTCTGTTCACGTCGCGTCTGGACGGATCACCGCTGCAGTACAACCAGGCCGACGTGCTGCTGCCCGACCTGATCGTCTGTCGTCCCGAGCTGGCCGACGCCGTCTTGGCGGTTACCACCGCCAAGGGCTGATCGTTCATCGGCTGTAGTCCGTCTTCAGCATCCACCGGTCCACATGCGCCGTCCGGACGCCGTCACGGTGAAGTGGGTCGGCATTGGCGAGAGTCGTAGCCGCATCGATACTCTCAGCGCGTAGGGCATATAAGCCGTTGCCGGTGTTGTGGAGGTCGCCGTCCACCAGCGGCCCGCCAAACAGTAAGTGGTCCGCGGCGTACTGCTGCTTCAGGAACTCGAGGTGCGCCGGAAGCGTCGTGCGCAACGCCTCAGCCTTACCCTCGTTGAGCTCGGTGCGTACCAGGAAGACGAGCTCGTGGGTGTCATCGGCCGTCGGCATGGTGGTCATTGGGGTGGCTCCTTGTCGTGTTTGGGGTGTCGTCAGAGGTGGGCGGTGCGCTTGGGCGGCGCCAGTTGGGTCTCGCCGTTGAGCGGCTCGCCGCGGAGGTTCCAACTCCACGAGGTCGTCGGGGTGACGCGCAGGTGTGGTTGCTCGCCGTTCACGACCTCGGCGCTGCCGTAGATGCGCAGGAACCGCGGGCTCCATGGTTCCGTGGACACCACGTCGTCGATCACCAGCGCGACGTGGTGGTTCCCCGCCGAGACGTTCTGGTGCCGGCGGGTGGTCGCCGGTTGGAACCCCCCGATGTGGATGTGGGTGCCGTCGAATTCGAACGTCACCGGGACGACGTCGGGCTGACCCTCGCCGTCGACGGTGGCGATCCGGGCCAGTGGCTGCGTCTTCATGTAGTCGATCTCCTCGGGCGTGAAGCTCATCGTGTTCTCCTCGTTCGTGGTCGCTCACTGCGACATCCGTTCAAACCGGGAAGTGCGGTCAGTCATTCCCAATATACTTGCTTGCGTTAGCAAGTATAAATGGTCGACGGCTTGGCGTCTCCTCGTTGCGCGCGCAAGCAACCATGCAGCGCCGTGATCGCGGTGGGGGCAGCTCGGCGATCTATCCTGGAACCGCGGCGCAACACGAGGACGTGCTGCAGGAGAGGAGCGCCGCCGATGGCCGCGAAGCGTGCGGTGGGAACTGCGGGGAGCGACGACGCGCAGCGGTTGCGCGCGGTCGTCGCCCAACTGGACGACGCGGCGATGCTCTGGCAGGACTTCTTGTCCGCCTACCGAACCATCGTCGACGCCATGGCCGACGAGATGATGCGTGACCACGGTCTGCCCCTGGAGTGGTTCGACGTACTGATCCATCTCGCCGACGTGCCGGACGGACGGCTGCGTCAGCGCACACTGCGGGACCGGTTGTTCCTCAGTGAAAGCGGTCTGAGCAGGTTGTTGCTGCGCATGGAGCAGGCGGGGCTCATCGCTCGGAGCACCGCGGGCGACGACAAGCGTGGAGTGGAGATCACGTTGACCACGAAGGGTCGCAGTGCGGTGATCGAGGCTGCCGAGTCACACGTCGACAGGGTGTCGCGACTGTTCACGGGCAAGCTCACCCGCACCGACCTCAACGCGTTGACCCGGATCCTTCCGAAACTTCGAGCGGACGACGGAGACTCGGAGTTGCCACCACACGGGCACCGCTTACGACGCTGATCCCGCACCACCCCGTCGGCGCAGTTTCGAACCCCGAACACGGGGACGGGCCGTCCGCCGGTCGGTAGGTTGATGCGATGAGCAATCCCACCCTGCGCACGCTGTCCGAACTCCCCTCGACGCCGGCATCCCTGGCCGAGTCGACCCTGGTGCTGATCGACTGCCAGAACACCTACACCCAGGGCGTCATGGAACTCGAGGGCGTGCAAGCGGCGCTGGACGAAGCAGCGGCCCTGCTCGATCGTGCGCGGTCGGCCGGGATCCCCGTCATCCATGTCCAGCACTCCGACGGCCCCGGGTCGCTCTACGACATCGAGGGGGAGAGTGGCGCCATCGTCACGCGCGTCGCCCCGCGTGACGGTGAAGCCGTCGTGACGAAGCAGTAT
This sequence comes from Mycobacterium sp. AT1, assembly GCF_002043095.1. GTDB lineage: Bacteria > Actinomycetota > Actinomycetes > Mycobacteriales > Mycobacteriaceae > Mycobacterium. Next base: position 105,167 of record NZ_MVOC01000076.1, read on the forward strand.
CCAAACTCGTTCGTGGAGACCGACTTCGACGACAAGTTGAAGGCAGTCGGCGCCAGCAATCTGGTGATCGCCGGTTTCATGACGCACATGTGCGTCA
>NZ_MVOC01000077.1 GCF_002043095.1 Mycobacterium sp. AT1
GGTGCTGCCGCGGCGGGCAGCGTCACCGACGCGGTGGCCGCCGGTGCCGGTGCGGCGGGGGCGGCGGCGGGTGCGGCCGCTGCGCCCGTGAACGCCGACGCGAGACCCTGCAGCATCGCCGGCGCGTTGGCCGGTGACATGCCGCTGAGGAACGGGATGTTCGGCATGGCCGGCGCGGGGGCCGGAATCGGGTCGGCCGATGCGGTGGCGCTGAGCAGCAGGGCGCCCGGGACGGCGCATGCTGCCGCGATCACGCTGGTGGCAAGGGCTTTTCTGGCGAAGTGCATGGTTCTCCCGATCGGTTGGTGACACGTCTGAAACCGAAGCTACGGAGTTACTGGTGTTACTCAAGTGACACGTGTGGCATTTACTCAACCGTTATGGCTATGACGGCCGATGGTGACCGAACCGCCCGCCTGCCACGACCGGCGGCGACCGGAAACTAGAGTCGGACGAATAACGAGACAGTCAGAGGTCGAACCCGTCGGCGTCACCGTGGCGCCCCGACGCCGAGTGGCGAGCGCCGCGCCGTACCTGCTCGCGGTCAGCCTTCTCGCGCGGTTCGCCGTCACCTACCTGGTGCCCAACGGCACCAACTTCATCGACCTCCACGTCTACGTCGACGGCGCGGCGACCATGCGCGACGGCGGCCTCTACGACTTCGTCTACCACCCGGTGATCCCGCCGCTCCCGCTGCAGTTCACCTATCCGCCGTTCGCCGGGGTGGTGTTCTACCCGCTGCACTTCCTGCCGTTCCCCGTCGTGGCGCTGTGCTGGCAGCTCGGCACCGTGGCGGCGCTCTACGGCTCCGCGGCGCTCGTCATGAAGATGCTCGGCACGCCCGACGCCCGGCAGGCGATGGCGTGGACCGCGCTCGCCATCTGGTTCGAGCCGGTGCGCCACCTCTTCGAGCTAGGCCAGGTCGGCGCGCTGCTGATGGTCGCCGTGCTCTACGCGGTGCACAGCACGCGGTGGTGGGTGTCCGGGGTGCTGGTGGGGCTGGCCACCGGGGTGAAGCTCACCCCCGCGGTGGCGGGCGTCTACTTCGTCGGCGCGCGCCGGTGGGGCGTCGTGCTGCTCTCGGCGGCGGTGTTCGGCGCGACGGTGGCGGCGTCGATCCTGCTCGGCGGCGCTCAGGCCCGGTTCTACTTCACCGATCTGCTTGGCAACGCGAACCGGGTCGGCGTGGTGGACACCCCGATGAACCAGTCGCTGCGCGGCGCCATTGGCTATGTGGCGGGTCACGACGTCGGGTATGGCGTGCCGCTGCTGGCCGCCGTCGCCGTCACCGCGGCGCTCAGCCTCGCGGCATGGTGGCGCGTCGGGGCCGACGACGCGCTCGGCCGGATCGTCGTGGTGATGCTGTTCGGGTTGCTGATCTCGCCGATCAGTTGGACCCACCACTGGGTCTGGATGATGCCGCTGGCCATGTGGCTGGTGCTCGGGTCGACGCATCCGCGCGCCAGGGTCGTCGGCTGGGCGTGGGTGGTGCTCGCCTACGTCGGGTCGCCGTGGTTGGTGACGTTCGCCGGCGACACCGGCAGGCTGGACGGCAGGCCCTGGTACGCCGAACTGTGCGGCTCGCTGTACGTGCTGGCGGCGGTCGCGACGCTGGCCTACCTCGCGGTGGTCAGCCGACGATCCGGTTGATGTCGCCTGCCATCGCGACGTCCTTGTCGGTGATGCCGCCCTCCGAATGCGTGACGAGAGCGAAAGTGACTGTCCGCCAACGGATGTCGATGTCAGGATGATGATCCTTGGCTTCCGCCTGCTCGCCGACGCGGCGGACGGCGTCGATGCCGTCGAGGAATGCGGGAAACTTCACCGATCGGCGCAGGGCTCCGTCGGAGTGCTCCCAGCCCGCCAGGTCGGCCAGCGCGGTGTCCACTTGTTCGTCGGTCAACACGGCCATGCATCGACGGTATACCGTCGCAGCGTGCCGAACCAGATCGTCGTCGCGGGCGCATTGATCGTCGGCGCCAATCTTCTGGTGGCCCAACGCGACCGGCCTCCGGAACTCGCCGGACTGTGGGAACTGCCCGGCGGGAAGGTGGCGCCGGGGGAGAGCGACGCCGCGGCACTGGCCCGCGAACTCGACGAGGAACTGGGCGTCGAGGTCAGCGTGGGAGCCCGGCTGAGCGTCGAGGTGGCGCTGAGCGAGACGACGACCCTGCGGGCCTTCCGCGTCACGCAGACGGGCGGAACCCTGCACCCGCGCGACCATCGCGCACTGCGCTGGGTGACGGCCGACCAGCTCGAGGCGCTCGACTGGGTGCCCGCCGACCGCGCCTGGCTGCCGGAGCTGACGGCCGCGTTGCGATCGCGATGAGACGCGGGTGCCCCGAGTGCGGTGGTGACATGGCGCACACCCGCGGGGACGGCTCGGCCGAACGCCCGAGGCGAACGCGTCATCGGGACGGACGTGGCTCCGACCACCGGCGGACACCTCGACGGCGCCTAGCGACTCGTCCCGGTGAGCGGTCGCGTCGCTACCGGGCCGCACGGCGCTGGACGACGGTATTCGCGCAGCTCATCACGCCTTTCTCGCGCGTTTGAACACCTTTTCCAACTCCTTGCCGCGAATGCCGGAGAGTTCGGCTTTGTGCACCTTGTGGAGTACGAGCGGGCAGCGTTTGCAGCGGGGTTTGCTGCGACAACACTTCTTCTTCGCCTTGAGCGTGGCGAACTCCGACGGCTTCACTTGTCCCTCTCCATGTGTGCGGGCGAAACCCGCCGTTTTCGCGATTGCATACCTACGCTGCGACAATCTCGAGGTGGATTCACGCCCCAACTTTCGCAATGTCGCCATCGTCGCTCACGTCGACCACGGTAAGACCACCCTCGTCGACGCCATGCTCCGGCAGTCCGGAGCACTGACGCACCGCGGTGACGACGCCGTCGAACGCCTGATGGACTCCGGTGACCTGGAGAAGGAAAAGGGCATCACGATCCTGGCGAAGAACACCGCCGTGCATCGCCTCAACCCCGACGGCTCCATGACGGTCATCAACGTCATCGACACCCCGGGCCACGCCGACTTCGGTGGCGAGGTCGAACGCGGTCTGTCGATGGTCGACGGCGTCCTGCTGTTGGTCGACGCGTCCGAAGGCCCGCTGCCCCAGACCCGCTTCGTGCTGCGCAAGGCGCTGACCGCGCACCTGCCGGTGATCGTGTGCGTCAACAAGACCGACCGTCCCGACGCCCGCATCGCCGAGGTGGTCTCCGAGAGCCACGACCTGCTGCTCGACGTCGCATCCGACCTGGACGAAGAAGCGCAGAAGGCCGCCGAGTTCGCGCTCGGCCTGCCGACGCTCTACGCCTCGGGCCGCGCGGGCATCGCCAGCACCACCCAGCCCGCCAACGGCGAGAACCCCGACGGGGAGAACCTCGACGTGCTCTTCGACGTGCTGCTCGAGCACATCCCCGAGCCCGAGGGCGATCCAGAGGCCCCGCTGCAGGCCCTGGTCACCAACCTCGACGCCTCGGCGTTCCTCGGCCGCCTGGCGCTGATTCGCATCTACAAGGGTCGGATCAAGAAGGGCCAGCAGGTCGCGTGGATGCGCGAAGTGGACGGCCATCCCGTCATCACCAACGCGAAGATCACCGAGCTCCTGGCGACCGAAGGCGTCGAGCGGACCAGCACCAACGAAGCCGTTGCGGGCGACATCGTCGCCGTAGCGGGCATGCCCGAGATCATGATCGGCGACACCCTCGCCGACGTCGACCACGCGCACGCACTGCCGCGCATCACCGTCGACGAACCGGCCATCTCGGTCACCATCGGCACCAACACCTCGCCGCTGGCCGGCAAGGTCTCCGGACACAAGCTGACCGCCCGCATGGTGAAGGCCCGGTTGGACAGCGAACTGATCGGCAACGTGTCGATCAAGGTCGTCGACATCGACCGGCCCGACGCCTGGGAGGTCCAGGGCCGTGGCGAGTTGGCGCTGGCCATCCTCGTCGAGCAGATGCGTCGCGAAGGGTTCGAGCTCACCGTCGGCAAGCCGCAGGTGGTCACCAGGATGGTCGACGGCAAGCTGCACGAGCCGTTCGAGTCGATGACCATCGACTGTCCCGAGGAATTCGTCGGCGCGGTCACGCAGCTGATGGCCGCGCGCAAGGCCCGCATGGAGGAGATGGCCAACCACGCTGCGGGGTGGGTGCGCATGGACTTCATCGTCCCCAGCCGCGGGCTGATCGGCTTCCGCACCGACTTCCTCACCCTCACGCGAGGCACCGGCATCGCCAACGCCGTGTTCGACGGTTACCGCCCGTGGGCGGGCGAGATCAGGGCCCGTCACACCGGTTCGCTCGTCTCCGACCGCACCGGCAAGATCACGCCGTTCGCCCTGACGCAGCTGTCGGACCGCGGGCAGTTCTTCGTCGTCCCGGGTGACGACACCTACGAGGGCCAGGTCGTGGGCATCAACCCCCGCGCCGAGGACCTCGACATCAACGCCACCCGCGAGAAGAAGCTCACCAACATGCGCTCGGCCAACGCCGACGTCTTCGAAACGCTGGCGCGGCCGCTGGAAATGGGGCTGGAGCAGGCGATGGAATTCTGTGCAGAGGACGAGTGCGTCGAGGTGACGCCCGAGGTCGTGCGCGTGCGCAAGGTGGAGTTGGCCGCGACGACCCGGGCCCGCTCGAAGTCGCGCGCGAAGACCCGCGGCTGACTCGGCGCGCCGGGGCGACGCCGCGCCGTGCCGATAATCTGAAGGGCGTGCCGACGACCTCACGACGATTGATCTCCGTCGCCGGTGCGTTGACGTCGACGTTGATGCTGGTGGCGGCCTGTACCGTCAGCCCGCCGCCGGCACCGCAAAGCACGGAGACGACGGAGAGCACGCCGCCGCCACCGCTCAAGGCGTCGCAGATCATCATGGCGATCGACTCCGTCGGGCCGGGGTTCAACCCGCACCTGCTGTCGGATCAGTCGCCGGTGAACGCGGCGATCGCCTCCCTGGTGCTCCCGAGTTCGTTCCGCCCGATCCCCGATCCGACGTCGCCTACGGGCTCGCGGTGGGAACTGGACCCGACCATGCTCGAGTCGGCGGAGGTGACGAGCGAGGACCCCTTCACCGTCACCTACAAGATTCGACCGGAAGCGCAGTGGACGGACAACGCGCCGATCGCCGCCGACGACTACTGGTACCTGTGGCGACAGATGGTCAGCGCGCCCGGCGTGGTCGACCCGGCGGGATACGACCTCATCACCGGAGTCCAGTCGCTGGCGGGCGGCAAGACCGCCGTCGTGACGTTCTCCCAGGCCTACCCGGCGTGGCGGGAACTCTTCAACGACATCCTTCCGGCCCACATCGTCAAGGACGTGCCAGGCGGGTTCGCGGCGGGGCTCCTCCGGGCGCTTCCCGTGACCGGCGGCCAGTTCCGCGTCGACTCCATCGACCCGCAGCGCGACGAAATTCTGTTGGCGCGCAACGACCGCTACTGGGGTCAGCCCGCCAAACCGGATCAGATCCTGTTCCGCCGCGGCGGAGCGCCCGCCGTGCTCGCCGACTCGATCCGCAACGGTGACACCCAGGTCGCCCAGGTGCACGGCGGCCAGGCCGCGTTCATCCAACTCGGGGCCATCCCCGACGTCCGAACCGCGCGGATCGTCACGCCGCGGGTGATGCAGGTGACGCTTCGGGCCAGGCAACCGGCTCTGCAGGACACCCAGGTGCGCAAGGCGATCCTCGGGCTGCTCGACGTGGATCTCTTGGCCGCCGTCGGCGCGGGTAGCGACAACACCGTGACGCTGGCTCAGGCGCAGGTGCGATCACCGTCGGATCCGGGGTACGCACCCACCGCGCCGCCCGCCTTGCCTCGGGAGGCCGCGCTGGACCTCTTGAAGGCCAGCGGCTACGTCGTCGAGGAGGAGGCGTCCTCGACCAGCCCGATGCCGCCCCCGACGCCGGGTTCGGCACCACCGACCAGGGGGCGCATCAGCAAGGACGGCGAGCAATTGCGATTCGTCGTCGGGGTCGCGGCCAACGACCCGACGTCGGTCGCGGTCGCCAACACCGCCGCCGACCAGCTGCGCAGCGTCGGCATCTCCGCGTCGGTGCTGGCGCTCGATCCACCGGCCCTCTACGGCGACGCGCTGTCCCAGAACCGCGTCGACGCAATCGTGGGCTGGCACCAGGCGGGCGGCGATCTCGCGACCGCTTTGGCGTCGCGCTTCGGCTGCCCGGCGCTCGAGGCGACCCCGGTGCCCACGGCCCCGCCAAGTGGCACCCCGACACCGATCCCGTCCACGACGACGACGTCGGTCACCCCGCCGCGCTCGACGGCCACCTCCACCGCCACGGCGACGCCGCCCCCGACGGAGCCCCAGTCCCCGTCCGGTCCCGATCAGCTCGTCCAGGCCCCCAGCAACCTGACCGGTATCTGCGACCGCAGCATCCAGCCGAACATCGACGCAGCGCTCGACGGCAGCCAGCCCATCGCAGACGTGATCACCGCGGTCGAGCCGAGACTGTGGAACATGTCGACCGTCTTGCCGATCCTTCAGGACACCACCATCGTCGCCGCGGCACCCAACGTGCAGAACGTGAGCCTGTCGGGCGCCGTGCCGGTCGGCATCGTCGGCGACGCAGGCAACTGGGTCAAGGCGCCCCAGTAGCAGTCGAATTGCGTTCGCGCAGAAGGCGAATCCCGTGCGCCGTGAACGCCGCGGCGGCGAAGACGACGAACAGCCACACCGGCGGTCGCGCGAGTTCCCAGACGAAGAGCGCCGCGAACAACGGCGCACGTTGGGTGATCGCCAAAACGCCTGCAGAGCACGCAAGTGCCACCGCGGCAACCTGAATGTGGATGCCCGCCAAGTTGTTCAGGGTATGGGTGGCGACCGCGCCCGCCGCGGCCCCGGTCGCCAGTGCGGGGGTGATCATGCCGCCGATTGCACCTGCCCGCAGAAACAGTGCCGTCAGCAGCGGTTTGAGGAACAGGATGACCGCGGCGCCGCCGAGCGTCAGGCTCGCGTCGACGCTGACGGTCAGGATGCTGCGTCCGTTTCCCGGCAGTTCCGGCCACCAGATCGAACAGACACCCGTGGCGAGGCCCGCCAGCGCGATCGCCGGAATCAGCAGCCACGACCGCAACTGCGGCCGAGGGCGCGCCAGCGCCATCACCTTGTCGAACGCCAACCCGACGGCGACGGACAGTGGCGCGATCGCGCAGGCGAGGAACACGAACAGGTACGACAGTTTCAGGTCGGGCCACACCAGCGAGTGCTCGAGGTGGGTGACGGGTGAGGCCACCGCCACCGCGAGACTCGAGGTGATCAGCGCCGTGCCGACCGCCCGCGGATGCCAGGTGCCGAGCACGATCCGGACCGCGAACAGCGCACCGCCCAGCGGCACGCTGTAGACCGCGCCGAGGCCCGCTCCCGCCGCGCAGGCCAGCAGGATCTCGCGGTCCCTCGGGGTCAGCGACCACCGCGACGTACCCCAGTCGCCAAGCGCCGCGGCCAGCTGGCGAGGCGCACCTTCGCGACCCAGGGACGCACCGGCGCCGACGAGCAGCACCTGCAGGCCCGCGTCGGCCGACATCCGCCATCTCGGGATCGGTCGGTGCTCGGCGATGGTCGCGGACAGCCCGGGAACGTCGCCGCCGCGACGCAACAGCCACCACCCGAAGCCGGCCAGCGCACCGCCGATCATCGGTCCGACGGCACGCCGGACCGGGCTGCTGCCGCCGACGCCGGTCAGCAGCGTGCCGAACGAGTAGTGGTAGACGAGGTGCTCCACCCAGTGCAGCAAGAGTGTGGTGGCCGCGCCAGCCACGCCGGCCAACAGCCCGATCACCACGACGGCACAGCCGTACTCAACGGTGCGCCGCGTCACGGGGTGAACCTATCTTGTGGGGATGGAGAATCCACGACTGCTGTTCGTCCACGCGCATCCGGACGACGAGACGCTGACCACCGGCGCCACGATCGCCCACTACGTGGCACGCGGAGCCCAGGTTCAGGTCGTGACGTGCACCCTCGGTGAGGAGGGCGAGGTCATCGGTGACCGCTTCGCGCAGTTGGCCGCCGATGCAGCCGATCAGCTCGGCGGTTACCGCATCAGCGAGCTGACGTCTGCGCTAAGCGAATTGGGAGTCGACGGTCCACGCTTCCTCGGCGGCGCGGGGAAGTGGCGCGACTCAGGTATGGCGGGCACCCCGGCCCGCGACGGCCGGCAGAGGTTCGTCGACGCCGACCCGGCCGAGCCGATCGCGGCGCTCGTCGCGGTCATCCGTGACCTTCGCCCCCACGTCGTCGTCACCTACGACCCCAACGGTGGATACGGACACCCCGACCACATCCGCGCCCACGAGGTGACGACGGCCGCCGTCGCCGCCGCGGCCGGAACCGGTCACCCCGGCGAACCCTGGCAGGTGCCCAAGTTCTACTGGACCGTCATGGCGCGCACCGCGGTCGAACTCGGCATGCGGGAACTCGCCGACCTCGATCTGCCCGCCGAGTGGATCCGGGTCTCGGCCGCCGACTTCGTCGCCGTCGTCGGCGCGATCGACGACGCGGAGGTCGACGCGGTGGTCGACGCGCCGGAGAGCCGGGCGGCCAAGGTCGCCGCGCTGCGGGCGCACGCCACGCAGGTGACGGTGGAACCGGGCGGCCGCGCGTGCACGCTGTCGAACAACGTCGCGCTGCCGATCCCGGCGAGCGAGCACTACGTGCTGGTCGAGGGGACGGCCGGCGCGCGGGACGGTCGCGGTTGGGAAACCGATCTACTCGCCGGCGTGAACCTGGGATAGCAACGGCGAGAAGGGGTACGCTGCGATCAATTGGCGGACCCCGCTGCGACTAATTGGCGACCCCGAGGAAGGGATGGCGATGGACCCGGATCTGGATCCCAACCTGCAACATTGGCAGGATCGCTTGGACAGCTTTCAGTGGGTCGTCGGCGGCATGGTGGGCCTGCTCGACAGCGTTCCCACCTGACCACTCGTCCTTCCGGTCGGCTGCGGTTCGCCGCACTGGCCGTTCTCACACTCGACGGTGTTCTGTCGGCCGTCATCGGCGCGTTCTTCCTGCCGCTCTACGTTGGCGCCTTTCCCTTGCCCGTCAGCGGCCTGATCAGCGGTCTGCTGAACCTTGCCTTGGTGTGGGCGGCGCTGCAGTGGGAGACGTCGCCTCGGCTCGCGGCGCTGCCGCTGTGGGCCTGGCTGGTCACGACTCTCGGGCTGACGTTGGGCGGGCCAGGCGGTGACATCGTCCTCAGCGGCGCCGGGGTCATGCAGCTGGCACCGGTGATCTTCGTGGTGCTCGGCGGCGGGCCGCCGGCCTACTTCCTGTGGCGGCTGACGTCGAGGGTCGCCGCCTAGCCTTCGTCGCTCTCCGCGGGGCTCTTCGTGTCGGGCCCGGTGTCGGCCGTCTTGGGGTCCGGCGCCGCGGCGGGCGCGGGGGCCGTCGTGGGGTGTGTTCCCGCCTCGGTTCCAGTGGTAGTCGTGGCTCCGGTGGTCGTGGTGGTGGTGACCGTCGTCGTGCCGGTGGTGGTGCCGTTCCCGCCACGCACCTCGCCCTGGGCCTGCACGCCGCCTGCGGCGGTGGTGGTCGGCGGCTTGGGCGATTCGGTGGGCTCGGGTGTCTCAGGGGTCTTCGTGGGCTCAACGGTTTTCGTGGGCTCAGGGCTTTCGGACGGCTCGGCGGTCGGGCTGGGCTCGGCGGTTTCCGAGGGCTTGGTCGTTTCCGAGGGCTCAGTGGTCTTGGTGGGCTCGGCCGTGGTCTTGGTGGGCTCGGCCGACGCAGACGGCTCGGCACCCGGCGCAGGAGCCTCCCCACCCTCGGGCGCCTCCTGAATCTCCTGAACCTCGGACGCCTCCTCGACGACCGGCATCTCCCGTGCCACCGCGAGCGGTCGCGGTGGGAGCGGCGGGATCAGCCAGCCGAAGAAGTAGTTGAACTCGGCGACGCCGGTGTTGATCAGGGCGTTGACCGACGTCTGGCCGACGGCGACGAGGCCGTTGACGTAGGACGCCAGGTTCAGCGGATCGTTCACCACGGGGACGACCAGCTGGTAGACGATGCTGTCGGAGATCGGCAGGACGAGGTTGTAGTAGACGATGTTGACCTGGTCGGCGATGGCGTATCCGAACGGGACGAAGCCGAGGACGTAGTCGGCGAGCTGGACCCCGTAGGTCACCCAGTACCGGAGGAACTGATAGCCCGCGACGATGGCGTCGGAGGCCGCGTTGAAGGTGGCGGGGGCGTCGACCACGGCGGACGTGCCGGCTGGGTCGAGGCGCGCCATCGCGGCCGTCGCGTCGGCGAAGTGCGCGGGATTCGGCGGCGTGGTGAGCAGCGAGCGCACCGCTGCGGCCAGCTCGACCCGCGGTGCAGGCTGTACCTGCGCGGCGACGGCGGTCGGACCCGCGGGCGCGGCGGCGGGGGCGGTCGGCGGGATCGCCACGACGGCCGCCGCGGTGAGCGTGGCGACCCCCACGCGAAGGCAAGAGCCAATAGATCCACTCATGATGTGCTCCCCAGAGGTCCGTCACCGATGCCGTTGCTCGGTAAGTTACGCGGACCTGCGCGTCGCCGGAGCGAGATGGCCCTGCAACGTCGCGCCGTTCTGGCGCTAGTGTGGCCGGTATGCCTGTGGCAGTTGTTTCGGATTGTGGGATGCGCGGATGATTTCGGACGACCGTGGGGTTACAGGGGAGTGGCTCTGAACCCCCAGCGTGGTGCCGATCTGCCCATTCCCGTCGTGCCTCCGGCCCCGACGGAACCAAGTGCACCGTCGCCCGCCGCGGTGCGGCGTGTGTTGCGACGTGCCCGTGACGGGGTGGCGCTGAACGTCGACGAAGCCGCGATTGCGATGACGGTGCGCGGCGCCGACCTCGAAGACCTGATGGCCAGCGCGGCCAGGGTGCGCGACGCGGGTCTGACCGCAGCCGGTCGGGTAGGTGCCACCGGCAAGCTGCCCGTCAGCTATTCGCGCAAGGTCTTCATCCCGGTCACGCACCTGTGCCGCGACACCTGCCACTACTGCACCTTCGTCACGGTTCCCGGAAAGCTGCGGGCGGCGGGCAAGGGCATGTACATGGAGCCCGACGAGATACTCGACGTCGCTCGCCGCGGTGCCGAGTTGGGTTGCAAGGAAGCGCTTTTCACCCTGGGTGATCGACCAGAGGCGCGGTGGCCGGAAGCCAAGCAGTGGCTCGACGAACGCGGATATGACTCGACGCTGGCCTACGTCAGGGCGATGGCGATCCGCGTCCTGGAGGAGACGGGGCTGCTGCCGCACCTCAACCCTGGCGTGATGACCTGGTCGGAGCTGTCGGCGCTCAAGCCGGTCGCACCGTCGATGGGCATGATGCTGGAGACCACGTCGCGGCGGTTGTACGAGACGAAGGGCCTGGCTCACTACGGCAGTCCCGACAAGGATCCCGCCGTGCGTCTGCGCACGCTGGACGACGCGGGCCGGCTGTCGGTGCCGTTCACGACCGGCCTTCTCGTCGGCATCGGCGAGAACCTCACCGAGCGTGCCGAGACGATGCATGCGATTCGCCGCTCCCACAAGGAGTTTGGCCACGTCCAAGAAGTGATCGTGCAGAACTTCCGGGCCAAGGATCACACCGCGATGGCGAGCACGCCGGACACGGGAATCGACGACTTCCTGGCGACCGTGGCCGTGACCCGGCTGGTGCTCGGCCCGAAGATGCGCATCCAGGCCCCGCCGAATCTGGTGTCGCGGGACGAGTGCCTGGCGCTGATCGGTGCCGGCGTCGACGACTGGGGCGGTGTGTCTCCGCTGACCCCGGATCACGTCAACCCGGAACGCCCGTGGCCCGCGCTTGACGAACTCGCCGCGGTGACCGCCGAGGCCGGCTACGACCTGGTGCAACGTCTGACCGCGCAGCCGCAGTACGTGCAGGCCGGCGCGGCGTGGATCGACCCCCGGGTGCGGGGACACGTCGACGCGCTGGCCGATCCGGAGACCGGCTTCGCCCGCGACGTCAACCCGGTCGGGCGGCCGTGGCAGGAACCCGATGAGGCGACGGAGTCGCTGGGTCGCACCGACCTGAACACCGCGATCGACTCCGAAGGCCGGCTCACCGAAACGCGCAGCGACCTCGGTAGTGCGTTCGGTGACTGGGAGTCCATCCGCGCCAAGGTCGACGAGCTCGCGACCCGGGCCCCGGAACGCATCGACACCGACGTCCTCGCCGCACTGCGCGCCGCGGAGTCCAACCCCGCGGGTCTGAGTGACGACGCGTATCACGCGCTGGCCACCGCCGACGGCCCGGCCATGGATGCCGTTGCCGCGCTTGCCGATTCGTTGCGTCGCGACGTGGTCGGGGACGACGTGACGTTCGTGGTCAACCGCAACATCAACTTCACCAACATCTGCTACACCGGGTGCCGGTTCTGCGCGTTCGCCCAGCGCAAGGGTGACGCGGACGCCTTCTCGCTGTCGACCGACGACGTCGCCGACCGCGCGTGGGAAGCCCACGTCGCCGGTGCCACCGAGGTCTGCATGCAGGGCGGCATCGATCCCGAACTGCCCGTCACCGGGTACGCCGACCTGGTTCGTGCGGTGAAGGCGCGGGTGCCGTCGATGCACGTGCACGCCTTCTCGCCGATGGAGATCTCCAACGGCGTCACCAAGAGCGGGACGTCGATCCGCGAGTGGCTGACGAATCTGCGGGAGGCCGGGCTCGGCTCGATTCCCGGGACGGCCGCGGAGATCCTCGACGACGAAGTGCGCTGGGTGCTGACCAAGGGCAAGCTGCCGACCTCGGCGTGGATCGAGGTCATCACGACCGCCCACGAAGTCGGTCTGCGATCCAGTTCGACGATGATGTACGGCCACGTCGACACCCCGCGGCACTGGGTCGGTCACCTCAACGTGCTGCGCGACATCCAGGACCGCACCGGTGGTTTCACCGAGTTCGTGCCGCTGCCGTTCGTGCACCAGTCCTCACCGCTGTACCTGGCGGGCGGCGCCCGACCGGGTCCGACGCACCGCGACAATCGCGCTGTGCACGCCTTGGCTCGAATCATGTTGCACGGCAGGATTTCCAACATCCAGACCAGTTGGGTCAAGCTTGGCGTCGAGCGCACCCAGGTGATGCTGCGTGGTGGCGCCAACGATCTGGGCGGCACGTTGATGGAGGAGACCATTTCGCGGATGGCGGGCTCGGAGAACGGGTCCGCGAAGTCCGTCGAGGAGCTTGTGTCGATCGCCGAGGGCATCGGCCGCCCGGCACGTCAACGCTCCACGACGTACGACGCCCTGGTCGCCTGACCCGGGAGAATCACGCAAGTCGTGAACTCACAGTAGTTCCGGCACGTATACAGAGGGACAGCCCCGAACCCAAGGAGCCCCCTTGACCACGATTGCCGGCCTACCCGCCCACGCCCTGCTCGTCCACGCCATCGTGGTGCTCGCGCCGCTCGTCGCGCTGCTCGAGATCCTTTGCGGCTTCTGGCCCGCCGCGCGCCGCCGCCTGGTGTGGTTGGTGTTGGCCCTCGCCGCCGTGACAACGGTGTTGACGCCCATCACCACCGAGGCCGGGGAGTGGCTGTTGGAGAGCGGTGGTCAGCCGCGCCCGATCCTGCTGGAGCACGCCGAGCGCGGCGACTGGATGATCTACTTCTCCGTTGCGCTGCTTGTGGTCGCCGTCGCCCAGGCGGTGCTGCACGTGCTGGAGACCCGATCCGACACGCCACGGAAGGTCGCGACCGCCGTCGTCGCGGTGGCGGCTCTCGTCGTGGGGGTGTCCTCGATCGTGACGGTCGTCCGGATTGGCGACGCGGGCGCCCAAGCCGTGTGGGGTGAACGAGGCTGATCCGCGCGAGCTGGGCTCGGGCGTGCTACTCGTAGGGGGTGACTTCACCTCAGACCCACACCGCTGACGGCCGTCCCCGCGCTCGTGGCCTTGGCATCCCGTTGGCCGGTCGGCCCGGTCCGTTCAACGCGATCACCGACGTCCCTGGTGTCGAGGTGGGAACCGCCACCTTGATCGAGGGTGACGGCGTGCGCACCGGCGTCACCGCGATCCTGCCCCGCGGGCGCGACGGCGTTGGACGGCCGTGCGCGGCGGGGTGGCACTCGCTCAACGGCAACGGTGAGCTGACCGGCACCACGTGGATCGAAGAGTCCGGAGCCTTCAATCTGCCCGTCGTGCTGTCGAATACGCACGCCGTCGGCGCCTGTCACACCGGTGTCGTGAGTTGGGTGAACCGGGTGCAGCCCCGGGTGGCGCGCCAGTGGCTGCTGCCAGTCTGCGGTGAGACGTGGGACGGCTATCTCAACGAGATCAACGGCTCGCACGTGCGGCCCGAACACGTTGAGCAGGCGCTGGATTCAGCTGCATCCGGCGCGGTGGCGGAGGGCTCGGTCGGCGGCGGCACCGGGATGAACTGCTACGAATTCAAGGGCGGCAACGGAACTGCGTCGCGGGTCGTCGAGTACGGAACGCACGAGTTCACCGTCGCGGCGTTCGTGCAGGCGAACTTCGGCGCCCGTGCCGAGCTGACCGTGGCGGGCCGGCACGTCGGGCCGCTGCTGGACGTCGAGAATCCGCTGGACTCCGACTGGTTCGCGGCGGACCTCGGATTGCGGCCGCCACCCGGCGCGGGTTCCGTCATCGTCGTCGTCGCGACCGACGCGCCGCTGCTGCCCGGCCAGTGCAAGGCGTTGGCCCGACGGGTGCCGTTGGGCTTGGCGAGGACCGGGACCACGGGCAGTCACTTCTCCGGCGACATCTTCCTGGCGTTCTCGACCGCGGCGGCCGACGGGCTGACGAGTGCCTTTCCGATCGGGCCGCCCTCCGACGACGAGTTCGGCACGCTGCGGTTCCTGCCGTGGGGCCGGATGGATGCGTTCTACACGGCCGTCGTCCAGTCGGTGGAGGAGGCGGTGCTGAACGCGCTGGTGGTCAACGAGGACATGGTCGGCCGCGACGGGCACCGGTCGCCGCGGCTGCCGATCGAGGCGCTGTCGGTACTGCTGGGGTAGGCCTGGAACAAATGTGGACCATGGTCCGTTTAAAGTGGGGAGGCGCCGGGTAGGCCGGCCCCAAGCCAAGGAGGACCAGACATGACTGCATCGGTAGCGAGCGCCCTGAGCACCGGCACGTGGGCCATCGACCCCGCCCATTCGTCGATCGGTTTCTCGGTACGCCACCTGATGGTGAGCAAGGTGCGCGGCAGCTTCGAGGCGTTCAGCGGCGCGATCGTGGTGGCCGAGGACGGCACCCCCTCGGTGACCGCCGAGATCGCCGTGGACTCCGTCAACACCGGCAACGAGCAGCGTGACGCGCACGTCAAGGCCGCCGACTTCTTCGACGTCGAGAATCACCCCACCGCCTCGTTCGTCTCGACCAGCGTGCGCCCCGACGGTGACGACTACGTCCTCGGCGGCAACTTCACCCTCAAGGGCGTGACCAAGCCGATCGACCTCAAGCTCGAGTTCAACGGCGTCAACCCGGGCATGGGCCACGGCGAGGTCGCCGGCTTCACCGCCACGGTCGTGCTCAACCGCAAGGACTTCGGCGTCGACATTGACATGCCGCTGGAGACCGGCGGCACCGTCATCGGTGACAAGGTCACCATCACCCTCGAGATCGAGGCGCTGAAGCAGGCCTAGTTTCCTCGCCGAGCAGACACAAAGGGCCCTCGTTTGGCACATTCGAGGGCCCTTTGTGTCTGCTCGCGAGGGGGCTGAGGGGGCTACAGCCGGGCGGCGAGCTCCATGCCCTGGCGGATGGCGCGCTTGGCGTCGATCTCCGCGGCGACGTCCGCCCCACCGATGACGTGCGGCTCGACGCCGGTGCGGCGCAGCCCGTCCGCCAAATCCCGCACCGACTCCTGCCCGGCACAGATCACGACGTTGTCGACGGCGAGCAGCCGAGGGTCCGAGTGGTCGGAGCCGAAGCTGATGTGCAGGCCGTCGTCGTCGACGCGTTCGTAGTTCACGCCCGACAGTTGGTGAACGCCCTTGGCCTTCAACGACGCTCGGTGCACCCAGCCCGAGGTCTTCCCGAGGCCACGGCCCTGGGCGCCCTTGGTGCGCTGCAGTAGGTAGACCTCTCGGGCCGGCGGCAGGGGGATGGGCGTCGTCAGCCCGCCGCGCGTGTCAGGGGCGTCCTGTGGGTTCAGTGCGCCCCATTCCGCTTGCCATTCCTTGACGTTCATCCCTGCTGGCGCGGTGACCAGGAACTCGCTGACGTCGAAACCGATGCCGCCCGCGCCCACCACCGCGACGCGGTTGCCGATCGGTGCGCCACGGATCGCGTCGGCGTAGGACAACACCATTGGGTGGTTGACGCCGGGGATGTCGGGCATCCGCGGCACGACCCCGGTGGCCAGCACCACGTCGTCGAAGGTCCCGAGTTCGCGGACCTCGGCGCGGGTCTCGAGTCGCACGTCAACGCCGTGCTTGGCGAGCATCGTGGTGTAGTAGCGGATGGTCTCGTTGAATTCCTCCTTGCCGGGAATCCTTCTCGCCAAGTCGAATTGGCCACCGATGGTCCCGGCCGCTTCGAACAGCGTCACGACGTGGCCCCGCTCGGCCGCCGTCACTGCGGCCGCCAGTCCGGCGGGCCCGGCCCCGACGACGGCGACCCGCTTCGTGCGTTTCGTCGGGCCCAGCGTCAGCGTGGTCTCGTGGCCCGCCCGTGGGTTGACCAGACACGACACCGTCTCGTGCACGAACGCGTGATCCAGGCAGGCCTGGTTGCAGGCGATGCACGTGTTGATCTCGTCGGCCGCGTCGGCGGCGGCCTTGTTCACCCAGTCGGGATCGCTCAGCAGCGGTCGTGCCATCGACACCAGCTGGACCGCCCCGTCGGCGAGGATCTGTTCGGCGGCCTGCGGCATGTTGATCCGGTTGGACGCGACGACGGGTATCCGGACGTGTTGGGCCAACGCGTTGCTGACGTCGACGAACGCGCTGTTGGGCACCGAGGTGACGATGGTGGGCACCCGGGACTCGTGCCAGCCGATGCCGGTGTTGACGATGGTCGCACCGGCGGCCTCGACTTCGATTGCAAGCGCGACGATCTCGTCCCAGGTCTGTCCGTCGGCGACGTAGTCGGCCATCGACATGCGGTAGCAGATGACGAAGTCGCGCCCGACCGCTTCCCTGATGCGCCGCACGATTTCGACGGGCAGCCGGCGGCGCTTCTCGGCGGTTCCGCCCCACGCGTCGGTCCGTTTGTTGGTGCGCGGCGCGAGGAACTGGTTGAGCAGATAGCCCTCGCTGCCCATGATCTCGACACCGTCGTACCCGGCCTCGCGGGCGAGCAGGGCGCAGCGCACGAAGTCGTCGACGGTGCCCTCCACGTTGCGGAGTCGTCGCGGCCGGAAGGGGTTGATCGGCGCCTTGATCGACGACGCGCTGACCGAAAGGGGATGGTAGGCATAGCGTCCCGCATGGAGGATCTGAAGCAGGATCTTGCCGCCCTCGTCGTGCACGGCGGCGGTGATGCGGCGATGACGCCGGGCGTCCGACGACGACAGCATCTCGGCGGCGAACGGCAGCAGCCAGCCGGTGCGGTTGGGCGCGTATCCGCCGGTGATGATGAGCCCGACCCCGCCGCGGGCGCGCTCGGCGAAGTAGGCGGCCAGCCGGTCGGTGTCGCGGGCCCGGTCCTCCAGGCCGGTGTGCATCGAGCCCATCACCACCCGGTTCCGCAGGGTGGTGAAGCCAAGGTCCAAGGGGGACAGCAGGTTCGGGTAGCTAGTCACGATCTCGGCCTTTCAGGGCGGTGATTACTTCGTCAAGCCAGTGCAGTGATCCCTCTTCGGCGAGGATCCCGCCGCGCAGCACCAGGTGTTGGTGCAACGCGGCGCCGGTCAGTGCCGAGGGGTCGGGGAATTGGCGCTTCTCGAAACCGCGGTAGACGTCGAGTTGTCGTGCTCTCTCGTCGCGCAGCTCGAGTACCTGCCCGCGTAGTGCATCGGTGTCGCCGTAGGCCGCGCCACGGATCTTCACCGCCAGGTCGCGCGTGCGTGAGTCGGTCACCGCGCTGCCGCGGCCGGTGAGCGGCTCGGCGATCCATCGCGCGAGTTCCTCGCGCCCGGCGTCGGTGACGCCGTAGACCTTCTTGTCGGGTCTGCCGCTCTGCGCGACGACGTCGACGTGCACCCAGCCGTCGGCCTCCATCGCCTTCAACGTGCGGTAGATCTGCTGATGGGTGGCGGCCCAGAAGTAGCCGATGCTGCGGTCGAACCGGTGGGCCAGCTCGTATCCCGAGCCAGCCTGCTCGCTCAACGACACCAGGATTGCGTGCGGGAGTGCCACGCGGGGAGCGTATTTGTTACCGCCGGTTCTATGCAACTAGTTGCACACCGGCGACATGCGCGGGCGTGACGAAAGCGACTAGGCGACTTGTATGTGCTACGTCTAGTATCAGTAACCGTGGGCCGCCCTTACGGGCGGCGCGCGAAGTTAGGACACACTGAGACAGGCGTCCAGGTACGGGCATCGCATACTTGCTTCGGCTTCTCGGTGGTCCATCAGGTTCCACCCAGGTCCCAACCGACCAGCAGCCCACTGGACAGGAGAGACATCAGTGACGTACACCATTGCCGAACCCTGTGTCGACATCAAAGACAAGGCATGTATCGAAGAGTGCCCCGTCGACTGCATCTACGAGGGCGCACGCATGCTGTACATCCACCCCGACGAGTGTGTGGACTGCGGCGCCTGCGAACCGGTGTGCCCGGTCGAGGCCATCTACTACGAGGACGACGTCCCCGACCAGTGGGGCACCTACACCCAGTACAACGCGGACTTCTTCACCGAGCTGGGCTCGCCCGGCGGTGCGTCGAAGGTTGGTCAGACCGACAACGACCCCCAGGCGATCAAGGACATGCCTCCTCAGGGCGAGGAGAGCTGACCCCGGTCGGACGCCTTTCGGCGTCGTTGCCGGTCTTCCCCTGGGACACCCTGGCTGACGTCACGGCCAAGGCCAGGGCGCATCCCGACGGCATCGTCGACCTGTCCGTCGGCACACCGGTCGACGACGTCGCCGACGTGATCCGGAACGCCTTGGCGGCCGCCAGTTCGGCCCCCGGCTACCCGACGACGGCGGGAACACCCGAACTTCGAGCCTCGGCCGTTGATGCACTGCGCCGTCGCTACGGGATCACCGACCTCGCCGCGGACGCCGTGTTGCCGGTCATCGGCACCAAGGAGCTCATCGCCTGGCTGCCGACGCTGCTCGGCATTTCCCGTGACGACGTGGTCGTGGTGCCGGAGCTGGCGTACCCGACCTACGACGTCGGGGCGCGCCTGGCGGGCGCCGAGGTGGTTGCCGCCGATTCGCTGACCCAGCTGGGACCCCGCGTCCCCAAGCTGATCTTCGTGAACTCCCCGAGCAATCCGACGGGTGCGGTGCTCGGCGTCGAGCACCTGCGCAAGGTCGTGCAGTGGGCGAGGAGCAGGGGTGCGTTGGTCGCCTCCGACGAGTGCTACCTCGGTCTCGGCTGGGATCCGGACGCGGTTCCGGTGTCGGTGTTGCACCCCTCGGTGTGCGACGGCGACCACACCGGCCTGCTCGCCATTCACTCGCTGTCGAAGACCTCGTCGCTGGCTGGCTATCGCGCAGGCTTCGTCGCGGGCGATCCAGCGGTGGTTGCCGAGCTGCTCGCGGTGCGCAAGCACGCCGGGATGATGGTGCCGACGCCGATCCAGGCGGCCATGGTCGCCGCGCTCGACGACGACGCACACGAGGCGGTACAGAAGCAACGCTATGCCCGTCGCCGAGATGTTCTCCTGCCTGCGGTGCGTGCCGCCGGGTTCACCGTCGACCACTCCGAGGCGGGGCTCTACCTGTGGGCCACCCGCGATGAGCCGTGCCGCGACACCGTCGCCTCGCTGGCCGACCTCGGGATCCTGGTGGCGCCCGGCGAGTTCTACGGTCCCCGTGGCGCCCGGCACGTGCGCATGGCGCTGACGGCCACCGACGAGCGGATCGACGCCGCGGCCCGCCGCCTAAATCCCTGACGCCGAGTGTGGACATTTGCCACGCCCTCATGCGAGTAGGCCTGGCATAACTGCACATTCGTTGAGCCACGGACACCCCGCTGCGTCGAGTGCGGCGAAGACTCGTTGCAGAATCACCGTCCGTCGATGGCGTAACAGGTCGGCACTGACGCGGATGATTCGCCAGCCAAGCGCGGTCAGGATGGCGTGCCGGTCGATGTCGTGAGCGAATCGGGCGTGGTCGGTCCAGTGCTGCGCCCCGTCGTATTCGACGCCGACCCGAAACTCCTCCCACCCCATGTCGACGCGGGCGAATGGATAGCCGACGTCGTCGAGGACGTCGATCTGAGTGCTAGGCGCTCGAAAGTTCGCTTCTGTCAACAACAGCCGAGTCCGCGTCTCCTGAGGTGACTCCGAGCCGCCGTCCATCGCGTCGAGGACCTCGCGAAGCTGCACCACCCCTCGCGCCCCGCGGTGTGCTTCGACCAGCGGGTGGACCATCGGTGCGTCGACGCCGCAGGCGTTGGCGAGCGCGTCGACTTGAATCACCGCCCTCTCGAACCCCTTTCGCCGGCCAAGGTCGAAGACGGTCCTGGCCGGTGTGGTGACGGACATGCCGTCGACCGTCGTCACTTCGTCGTCGAACAGGGTCTCGCGGTGGACGACGATGCCGTTCGCGCTGGCTTCGGTCCTGGTGAGCTCGGCGGGCTCGTCGGGGGAGACCCACTGCGAGCCGTGCAGCACCGAGGCCGACAGCCCGGCCACCGTGGCGCGCCGCCCCGACCACAGCCAGGCCGCAACGGCCCGATCGCGAGCGGTGAGCTCTTGGCCGACGGGCAAGAACACGTTGCGATGGATCACCTGGTTGCGACTGTGCAACGTCCGCCTGGTGAATTGGCCGCGGGCCAGGGCTTCGGTGCCGACGAAGGGTCCGGTGATCGGGTGCACGCGACCCACGCAACCACTGCCCACCAACCGCACTCGTCCGTCGCGGGCGGTATTGCTGGCACCTCGTGGATGAACCGCGGACTGTGCACAACCCGCCGAATGTGGACTCGTGTCACGCCGTCATGCGGGTTGGCGTGGCACAAGTCCACACTCGGTGGGAAGGGGGAGTGGGTCAGGGGACCCGCAGGCTCAGTGACAGCAGCAGTCGCACGTCGGGGTCCGCCAGCGAGCTGTCCAGAATCTCCTCGATCCGCCGCACGCGATACCGCACCGTGTTGGGGTGGACGTGCAGCTCCGCCGCGGCCGCCGCCACGTCACCGAACGCGTCGAGGTAGGCCCGCAGCGTGTCCACCAGGACGGGGTCCTTCGACCGCAGCGCGCCAACCCGCGGGTCGACCAGCCGGTCGTCGGCCGCGATCATCGTGACGATCTCGTCGAGCAGCACCGTGGTCCGCGACTCGGCCAGCGAGGTCACCTGACCGATCGCGCCGGGGTGGCGTTCGGCGCTGTCGAGCACGCGGTCGACCTCCGCCCGCGCTCCGGCAGCCCCCGTCAGACCCGTTGTCGGAGTGGCGATCGCGGCCCGCAGTTCGAGGCCCAGCTCGCTGCGCAGGGCGCCGATGGTGCCGCGGATCCACGACGACACCGCCGACACCTTGCCGGAGTGAGGGAACAGCACGTAGACCCGCGACGGGCCGGCGGCCACCTGCGCATCCCGCCGAAAGGCGCTGGCGCTCAAGGCAAGTACGTCGGCGAGCCGGGTGGGTGCACCCGCGGCCCCGTCGAAGCCGATCACCGCGACGCGTCCGTCGGCCACGACGCCGAGCTCGCGTGCGACGTCCGCCACCTGCGCGTCGTCGAGGGGGGCCTCGCGGAGGCCGAGTAGCTCTTGCACGCGCACCGCATGGGTCGACGGCGTGGCCGCCAGCCGGGAGATGATCCGCGCGGCCAGCACGCCAGCGCCGCGCAGCACGTCGTCGGCGTCCTCGGCCAGCGGCCGGGAACCCTCCTGCAACCAGATGGTGCCGGCGAACACCGGTCCGCGCCTGCGATCCGACGCGACGTGATGGATGCCGACCGCGCGCCGCGGCCGAAGACCCAGTTCCGGCCTGGCGTCGACGCGGACGACGTCGCCGGTGGCCCTCAACGCGTCGAAGATGCCGGCCCGCCCGATCCAGGCCAGATGCTCCGGCGGGCCCGCCCGGCCCAGGATCGACAGCCGCCGCAACTCGTCGGCCTCGTCGTTGGAGGCCGAGTAGGCCAAGACGTGGGACTGCACGTCCTCGACGCTGACCATGCCGTGGGTGCGGTCGGCGATCGACTGCGCCAGACCGAACAGGTCGGTGCTCGGGTCGTACAGCGGGTCGGCCCGGTCGCCGTGATGGTCGAAGACGTGGTCGACCAGCCGGTACAGCCGCTCCCAGCGGGCCCTCGGCTCGACGGCGACGACGGCCGTGCCCACCGCGACCGCGCGCGCCACCACCGCGTCGGACGGCTCCTTGACGAAGATCGCGGCAGGCGCCCGCCGCGAGGTCTGCTGAACCAGCCAGGCCAGCACGTCGTCGTCACCGACGCCGAGGATGAAGAACACGTCCGCCGAGCTGGCACCGACCGCCAGCCCGAGGCGGACGTCGTCGGCGTCGATCAACGCTGCAGAGGCGACCGGCAGGTCGAGACCGCGCGGGGCGTCGACCAGAGTCACCATGGTCGCGTCCAGCGCGAGCAGCAGCTGGCCCAGTCCCACGCCGGCAGGCTTCACGTTGGCCGATATTACTGGCGCCCGCGACAGACTTTGTCTGATCGGCCAAACGTCCACACCCCTCGATGAGAGACGCTGATCACATGAGCGCTTTCTCCGCCGTCACCGACGTACCCGTCCCCGCCAACGAACCGGTGCTCGAATACGCGCCGGGCAGCCCGGAGCGGGCGACGCTCCTGCGCGAGCTGAGCGATCTCAACTCCGCCGACCCCGTCGACCTGCCGCACGTGATCGGCGGAAAGCACACGATGGGGGCCGGCGAGCGCGTCGACGTCGTGCAGCCGCACCGTCACAGCGCCGTCCTCGGCACCCTGACCAACGGCGGGCACACCGAGGCGACCGCCGCCGTCGCCGCGGCGACGGACGCCAAACGGGCGTGGGAGGCGACGCCGTTCGACGAGCGTGCCGCGGTCTTCCTGCGCGCCGCGGACCTTCTCGCCGGACCGTGGCGGGCCAAGCTCGCCGCCGCCACCATGCTCGGCCAGTCCAAGAGCGCCTACCAAGCCGAGATCGACGCATCGTGCGAGCTCGCCGACTTCTGGCGGTTCAACGTCGCCTTCGCCAGGCAGCTCATGGCGCAGCAGCCGGTCAGTTCGCACGGCGTGTGGAACCGGACCGACTACCGCCCGCTCGAGGGTTTCGTCTACGCGATCACGCCCTTCAACTTCACCGCCATCGCCGGCAATCTGCCCACCGCCCCGGCCCTGATGGGCAACACCGTGGTGTGGAAACCGTCCGTCACGCAGACCTTTTCGGCCTACCTGACCATGCAGCTGCTTGAGTCGGCCGGTCTGCCGCCTGGGGTGATCAACCTCGTCACCGGTGACGGGATCGCCGTGTCCGAGGTGGTGCTCGCCGACCCCCGGCTTGCCGGCATCCACTTCACCGGGTCGACCGCGACGTTCCAGCACCTGTGGCGCGAGGTCGGCGCACGTGTCGAGCGTTACGACACCTATCCGCGGCTCGTCGGTGAGACCGGCGGCAAGGACTTCGTCGTCGCACACTCCTCGGCGCGCCCAGACGTGTTGCGTACCGCCTTGATTCGGGGTGCCTTCGACTACCAGGGGCAAAAGTGCTCGGCCGCCTCGCGTGCCTTCGTCCCGCGGTCGGTGTGGCAGCAGATGGGCGACGACTTCCTCGACGCCACCGGCAAGCTCACCTACGGCGACGTGTCGGACCTGTCCAACTACGGTGGCGCGCTGATCGACGAGCGCTCCTTCACCAAGAACGTGAACGCCATCGAGCGCGCGAAGGGTGCGGCCGGAGTGACGATCGCGGTCGGTGGTGAATACGACGACAGCGAAGGCTATTTCGTCCGTCCCACGGTGCTGCTGTCCGACGACCCGACCGACGAGGCGTTCTCACAGGAGTACTTCGGCCCGATCCTGGCGGTCCACGTGTACGACGACGACCGCTGGGACGACGTTCTGGGTGTCGTCGACTCCGGCTCCAAGTACGGTCTGACCGGCGCGGTGATCGCCGACGACCGCGCCGCGGTGCTCACCGCCCAAGAGCGACTTCGCCACGCGGCGGGCAACTTCTACGTCAACGACAAGCCCACCGGTGCCGTCGTGGGGCAGCAGCCGTTCGGCGGGTCGCGTGCCTCGGGCACCAACGACAAGGCCGGTTCGCCGCTGAATCTGCAGCGCTGGACGTCGGCGCGCTCGATCAAGGAGACGTTCGTGGCGCCGGTGACCCATGCCTACCCCCACATGGAGGGCTGACCGATGGGCGTCTTCCAGCAGTTCGCCCGGCCCGCGATCTTGGCCGCCGCCCGGTCGGACGGGCTCCGCCGCACCGCCGAACGGATGCCCGTGACCCGTCACGTCGTGCACCGCTTCGTCCCTGGTGAGACTGTCGAGCATGCGCTGACGTCGGTTGCGGAACTGCGTGAGTCGCGCCGCTTCGTCTCGATCGACTACCTCGGCGAGGACGTCACCGACGCCGATGCGGCCGACGCCACCGTCCGGGCCTACTCCGACCTGCTGGACGCCCTCGCTCAGCGCGACGAGGTCGCCGACGGGCCGCGGCCACTGGAGGTCTCGCTGAAGCTCTCGGCGCTCGGGCAGGCGCTGCCCCGCGACGGCGAGAAGATCGCGCTCGAGAACGCCCACCTCATCTGCACCAAGGCCCGCGACGCGGGCATCTGGGTGACGGTCGACGCCGAGGACCACACGACCACCGATTCGACGCTGTCGATCGTGCGCGACCTCCGCGGCGACTTCCCCTGGTTGGCAACGGTTTTGCAGGCCTATCTGAAGCGCACCGAAGGTGACTGCGAGGAGTTCGCGGCCAGCCCGGGGGCCAGGATCCGCCTATGCAAGGGCGCGTACGACGAGCCCGCCTCGGTGGCCTACCGCGACGCCGACGCGGTCACCGATTCCTATCTTCGATGCCTGCGCGTGCTGATGGCGGGGGACGGCTATCCGATGGTGGCGTCGCACGACCCGGTGATCGTCGACGCGGTGCCTGCCATGGCGCGCGAATTCTCCAGGGGCGTAGACGACTTCGAGTACCAGATGCTCTACGGCATTCGCGACGGCGAGCAGCGCCGGCTTGCCGAGGAGGGCAACCACGTTCGCGTGTACGTCCCGTTCGGCACGCAGTGGTACGGCTACTTCGTCCGTCGCCTCGCCGAGCGGCCAGCCAACCTGACGTTCTTCCTACGTGCGCTCGCCGAGCGGCGGCGCTGACCTCAGCACTGCTCGTACGGCATGGGCAGGTCGTCGGTGTACTCGATCTGCAAGACGTGCTCCCCGTACACCTTTCGGTACCGATCACATTCGTGGTACGTCGCGCATTCCTCGGTGACGGCGAAGTCGAAACCGACGTCGTGGCGCCCCATTTCGGTCCACTCGGCGGCGTTCTTCTGACCGATCGCCAACCCGCGGCCGTGGGCGATGCCTGCGAGGGAACGCGCCAGCTCGATCGCGCCGGCCCGGTCGACGTCGGGGAACCGGGTGAACGCGTCGACGATCAGCGCGCGCTGCGGTGCGGTCGACGGGTTGAGTCTGAAAGCCGTTCACGTAGCGGACGGTGTAGGCCCCCGGCGGTGTCGGCGGTGCCGCCCAGCTGATAGTCGAAGGACCCCGAGACGGGTGGCAGGCGCACCTGGGCAGTGCCGCTCACCGGCGGTCGGCGAGCCGCAGCAGCGTCCACGCCGCGATCGTCTGCGCGTCGGTGATGGTGCCGTCGACGATCATCTCGTCGATCCGGTCGCCGGTGAACCACTCGCTGTGCATGTCCTGCTCTTCCAGCTCGCGTTCGTGCTCGCCCTCGGTGATCCCGGTCGCGAGGA
The DNA here is from genome assembly GCF_002043095.1 of Mycobacterium sp. AT1. GTDB lineage: Bacteria > Actinomycetota > Actinomycetes > Mycobacteriales > Mycobacteriaceae > Mycobacterium. Next base: position 25,955 of record NZ_MVOC01000077.1, read on the forward strand.
ACACCCAGCCCCGCTGGCTGCTCATCCCGGGCGCGACGTCGAGCTGGCCGAGCACCACCATCGACTCGGCGCGCAGCCCGGTTTCCTCCCGCAGCTCGTCGGCGGCGAGGTCGGCCGGTGGCGGCTGTTCGCCCTCCAACGTTCCCGGCGCGGTGCCCTGCGGGAACTCCCACCGGCGCAACCCGATGGGGTAGCGGAACTGTTCGACGAGCCGGTATCTGTGGTCGTCTCGGGCGATCACCAGGGCGTACGTCGGCTTGTCGATGACGCCGTAGATGCCGAGGGTGCCGTCGGGCCTGCGAATGTCGTCCTCGCGAACGATCATCCAGGCATTGCGATATACCTCACGCGAGCTGACGCGTTCAACGGGATCCACCCGACCAGTATCGCCGCCCACGGTAGCGTCACGGGTGTGCTGTTGGCCTCCCTCAATCCGTCGGCTGTGGCCGCGGGACACGATCTCGCCGATGCCGTCCGCATCGGCGGGGTGAGCCTGAGCCGCAGCGACCTCGTCGGCGCGGCGACCTCGGTCGCCGAACGCGTCGGAGGAGCGCGCAGGATCGCCGTGCTCGCCACGCCCACCGCCACCACGGTGCTCGCGATCGCCGGATGCCTGATCGCAGGTGTCCCCGTCGTGCCGGTGCCCGCCGACGTCGGCGAGGCCGAACGCAGGCACATCCTCAGCGACTCGGGTGCGCAAGCGTGGCTGGGGGAGCTGCCCGAGCAGACCGAGGGGCTTCCGCACGTCCCGGTCCGCCTGCACGCGCGGTCGTGGCATCGCTACGCGGAGCCGTCGCCGGACGCCATCGCGATGGTGATGTACACCTCCGGCACCACCGGTCCGCCGAAGGGAGTGCTGATCAGCCGGCGGGCGATCGCGACCGACGTCGACGCGCTCGCCACGGCGTGGGCCTGGACGCCCGACGACACCCTGGTTCACGGTCTGCCGCTGTTCCACGTGCACGGGCTGATCCTCGGCCTGCTGGGATCGTTGCGCATCGGAAATCGGTTGGTGCACACCGGGAAGCCGTCGCCAGCCGCGTACGCGGAGGCGGCCGGGTCGCTGTACTTCGGCGTCCCGACGGTGTGGTCGAGGATCGCCGGCGACCTCGACGCGGCGCTGGCCCTTTCCTCGGCCAGGCTGCTGGTGTCGGGGAGTGCGCCGCTGCCCGTGCCCGTCTTCGACCGGCTGGTCCAGCTGACCGGACACGCGCCCGTCGAACGCTATGGAAGTACCGAATCGCTCATCACGTTGAGCACCATCGCCGACGGCGAACGACGGCCGGGCTGGGTGGGCCTTCCGCTGGCTGGCGTGCAGACCCGGCTGACGGGCGAGGACGGTGCAGCGGTGCCGCACGACGGGGAATCCATTGGGCGCCTTGAGGTTCGAGGACCCATGCTGTTCGACGGCTACCTGAACCTTCCCGAGGCGACCGCTGCGGCGCTCGGCCAGGATGGCTGGTACCGCACGGGCGACGTCGCCGTGGTCGACTCCGGCGGCATGCACCGCATCGTCGGGCGCGAGTCGGTGGACCTGATCAAGTCGGGCGGCTATCGCGTGGGTGCGGGCGAGATCGAGACGGCACTGCTGGGCCACGAGGGAGTCGTCGAGGTGGCTGTGGTCGGGGTGCCCGACGACGACCTCGGTCAGCGGATCGTCGCATTCGTGGTGGGGTCGGCCGAGCCCGAGGTGTTGATCGAGTTCGTCGCCGGGCAACTCTCGGCGCACAAGCGCCCGCGCGAAGTGCGGATCGTCGACGCCCTGCCTCGCAACGCGATGGGCAAGGTCATGAAGAAGGAACTGACGCAAGGGGATTGATCATGGGCCTGAGATTGTCGGAGGTGTGCGTCGACGCAACCGACGTCGACGCACTCGCGCGATGGTGGTCCGAGGTGCTCGGGTGGCCCGCTGAAACCGTCGAGGACGGCGACGTCCTCCTGCGTTCGGCCACCGGCCCGGACTGGTTGTTCCTCGAGGTGCCCGACCGCAAGGTGGTGAAGAACCGCATCCACTTCGACCTGACCCCCGACGACCAGGCGGTCGAGGTTGACCGGTTGCTCGCTCTCGGCGCACGCCGCGTCGACGTCGGCCAGGGCGACCAATCATGGGTGGTGCTGGCCGATCCCGAGGGCAACGAGTTCTGCGTGCTGTCGGGCAAGAGCTGACGCGCGGCGAGTCCACAGCTTCTTCGAAACCGATCCACAGATCGCGATGTCAGGATGGCCGCGTGCGTCGACTGTGGGGCTTGGTGGTCTGCGTCGCCGTGCTGGCCGCGTGCGCGTCACCTGCTCCCGAGCCACGACCGTCCGAAACCCCTCCCATGGGGTGGAATTCGTGGAACTCCGGAATCCCGTTGACCGAGCGGGCCGTCGAGGAGACCGTCGACGCCATGGTGTCCTCGGGCATGCGCGACGCCGGCTACCGCTACGTCAACCTCGACGCGGGCTGGGCCGCGCCCACCCGTGACGCGAACGGTGACCTTCACGCCGACCCCGACAGGTTTCCCAACGGCATCGCGCCGGTGGCCGCCTACGCGCACGACCGCGGCATGCTCCTCGGGATCTATCACAGCCCGTTCAACCAAGGGTGCGGTCAGGATCCGCGGATAGGCGGCGCCGGACACGAAGAGGCCGATGCGCGGACCTTCGCCGCTTGGGGCGTCGACTACCTGAAGTACGACTGGTGCCGGACGGACGCCGGCCACAGTGAACAGGTGAAGTACTTCGCCGCGATGCGAGATGCGTTGCGGGCCAGCGGTCGTCACATTCGTTACAGCATCAACCCCAACAGTTCGGGCGACACCGACGCGGGAACCGAGTACGACTGGTCCCACATCGCCGACGTGAGCCGCGACGCCATGGATCTGGTGCCCGCATGGGGCGACAAGGAGTTGTGGGCAGCAGGCCTCGCCGGAGTCAGCCAGGCGTTCGCGGCCGCCGGTCCCAGCGCCCCGCACGACGGGCCAAGGCACGTCAACGATCCGGACATGTTGGTGGTCGGCATCGGCTGGTCGCAGTTCGTCCGCGGGCACCCCACGATGGCACTGGGGCCGCAACGGCCCGACCTGACCGATGTCGAACAGCGCGCGCACTTCTCGCTGTGGGCGATGCTGGCCGCGCCATTGCTGGCTGGCAACGACGTCCGCACGATGGACGATGACACCCGAGAGATCCTGACCAATCGTGACGTCATCGCGGTCGACCAGGATCCGTTGGTACTTCAGGGACTTCCGCTACTGGCGGATCCGAGGATCATCGTCAAGCCCCTGGCCGACGGTTCGGTGGCGGTGGCGCTGTTCAACTCCGACGCCGTCCCCGTCGAGATTCACACCGACGCCCATGCCGTCGGCCTGTCGGGCAGCCAGTGCTTCACCGTCCGTGATCTGTGGCAGCACTCCGAGGCGACGACGAAGGGCGACGTGGCCGAAACCGTTCCGGCGCACGGCGTCGCGATGTTGCGGGTGTCGCGCTGCCGGTAGGCGTCAGTTCTTGTGCAGGGCGTCGTTGAGGGTGATGCCGGTGCCGTCGCGCGAGACCACTTCGACCGCTCCGGACAGCGAATTGCGCCGGAACAGAAGGTTGTTGGCGCCGGACAGTTCCTTGGCCTTCACGGTCTGACCGTCCGAGGTGGTCACCTTGGTGCCGCCCGTGACGTAGAGGCCCGCCTCGACGACGCAGTCGTCGCCGAGTGAGATGCCGAGTCCGGAGTTGGCGCCAAGGAGGCATCGCTTGCCCACCGAGATGACTTCCTTGCCGCCGCCGGACAGCGTGCCCATGATCGACGCACCGCCGCCGACGTCGGAGCCGTCGCCGACCACGACGCCCGCGGAGATTCGGCCCTCGACCATCGACGTGCCGAGCGTGCCGGCGTTGAAGTTCACGAAGCCCTCGTGCATGACCGTCGTCCCTGGCGCCAGGTGGGCACCGAGGCGCACCCGGTCCGCGTCCGCGATCCGGACGCCGGTCGGCAACACGTAGTCGACCATCCTGGGGAACTTGTCGACGCCGTACACGGTCACCGGTCCACGCCTGCGCAGCCGCGCGCGCGTCAATTCGAACCCCTCGACCGCGCACGGGCCGTAGTTCGTCCACACCACGTTGGCGAGCAACCCGAAGACACCGTCCATGTTGGCGCCGTGGGGCGCGATCAGGCGGTGCGACAGCAGGTGCAGTCGCAGGTAGGCGTCGAACGCGTCGACCGGCTTGTCGTCGAGCGAGGCGATGGTGGTACGCACGATGACCGTCTCGACGTCGCGTTCGTCGTCGCGCCCGGTCAGCGCGCCGAGCTCCTCGGTCACCTCCGCCACCGACAGCCGGTTGGTCCCCGTCGTCGCGTCGCCGTCCTCGCCGATCTCCGGCTCGGGGAACCACGTGTCGAGAATCGTCCCCTCGGCTGAAATGGTCGCCACGCCTACACCTGATGCTGAAGTCACGGTCCCAAAGGCTACTGGACTAACCTCGACGACTGTGGGCCTGGACTTGCGCGCCGATCCGATTGAGCTGACCGCTGCCCTGGTGGACATCCCCAGCGAGTCGCGGCACGAGCAGCGCATCGCCGACGAGGTCGAGGCCGCGCTACGTGCGCAGGCACCCGGCTATGAGGTGATCCGCAACGGCGACGCCGTGCTGGCCAGGACCAACCTCGGACGACCGTCACGCGTGCTGCTCGCCGGCCACCTCGACACCGTCCCGGCGGCCGACAACGTGCCCAGCCGCCGCGTCGGCGACGAACTGTTCGGCTGCGGCACGTCGGACATGAAGGCCGGCGACGCGGTCTTCCTGCACCTCGCCGCCACCGTCGCCGAGCCGACGCACGACATCACGTTGGTGATGTACGACTGCGAGGAGATCGAGTCGAGCGCCAACGGCCTCGGCCGCATCGAGCACGAGTTGCCCGACTGGCTGCGAGCTGACGTCGCGATTCTCGGCGAGCCGTCCGGCGGCTTCATCGAGGCCGGTTGTCAGGGGACCGTCCGCCACGTCGTCAGGGCGACGGGCACCAGGGCGCACTCCGCTCGATCGTGGTTGGGTGACAACGCCATTCACAAGCTCGGTGCCGTCCTCGACAGGCTGTCGTCGTACGAGGCGCGCAATGTGGAGATCGACGGGTGCACGTACCGCGAGGGGCTGTCCGCGGTCCGGATCGACGGCGGCATCGCCGGCAACGTCATCCCCGACGCGGCGTCGGTCACGGTGAACTTCCGCTTTGCGCCCGACCGCAGCGTCGAGCAGGCCGACGCACACGTCCGTGAGGTGCTCGACGGACTCGACGTCGAGCTCGAACGTACCGATGGGGCACCCGGGGCGCTTCCCGGTCTGACGAAGCCGGCCGCCGCCGCGCTGGTGCGGGCGGCCGGGGGACAGGTACGGGCCAAGTTCGGATGGACCGACGTCGCCCGCTTCGCCGCGCTCGGCATTCCGGCGGTCAACTACGGTCCCGGCGATCCGAACATGGCCCATCGGGTCGACGAGCGCGTTGACGTCACGCAGATCACCGCGGTCACCGCGATGCTGCGCCAATATTTGCTTGACTGACGCCGCTAGCATGGAACACATGCTGGGTGACGACCTCTCCGGATAGTTCGGAGCCACTTCTCCGTCGTCGTCGCGTGCCCCATGTCTGGGCACCAGCAAGAAAGCTCTTTCATGTCTTCCATCGTTTCGTCACATCTGTCCTTCGGCTGGGCCGACGACACTCCGCTGTTCGTCGACCTGTCCTTCACCGTTCCGGGTGGCCGCACCGGTCTGGTCGCACCCAACGGCGCAGGCAAGAGCACGCTGCTCAAACTCGTTGCGGGAGAACTCAGTCCGACGGGAGGCGGCCTCGTCGTCGACGGCGCGGTCGGATACCTGCCGCAGACGCTGCCGTTCGAGGCCGACCGCACCGTCGCCGACGTCCTCGGCGTCGCAGCCGTCATCGCAGCGCTGGACGCCTTGGCGGCCGGTGACGCCTCCGACGCGGTGTTCACCGCAATCGGTGACGATTGGGACGTCGAGGAGCGACTGCGGGCCCAGCTCGACCGTCTGGGTCTGGCGCAGCTGGCGATGGATCGCGCCCTCGGTGCCCTCAGCGGCGGGGAGGTGGTGTCGGTCGGTCTGGCGGCGCAGCTGCTGAGGCGCCCTGACGTCCTGCTCCTCGACGAACCGACCAACAATCTGGACGCCAAGGCGCGCAGGCGGCTGTACTCCGCGCTCGACGACTTCGGTGGGACGCTGTTGGTCGTCAGCCACGATCGGGTGCTGCTCGACCGGATGGATCGCATCGCGGAGTTGCGAGGCGGCGAAATTTGCTTCTACGGAGGAACTTTCACCGACTACGAGGCTGCTCTCGACGCGGCTCAGCAATCCGCGGAGTCCGACGTCCGCAATGCCGAGCAGCTGTTGAAGCGCGAGAAGCGTCAGATGCAGCAGGCCCGCGAGCGCGCGGCGAAGCGTTCGAGCACCGCCGCCCGCAACGTGAAGGACGCCGGCTTGCCGAAGATCGTGGCGGGCAAGCTCAAACGCGACGCCCAGGAGTCGGCGGCCAAGTCCGACGACGTCCACGCCAAGCGCCTCGACGACGCGAGAAGTCGGCTGGATCACGCCGACCGTGCCGTCCGCGACGACGACGTCATCGTGCTGGACCTACCCGATACCGACGTTCCCGCAGGCCGCACGGTGCTCGCTGCACGTGGTCTTCAGATTCGCGTCGGGGGCCGTGACCTGTTCGCCGACAAGGGAATCGACCTGGACGTTCGCGGGCCCGAACGCATCGCGTTGACCGGGGGCAACGGCGCGGGAAAGTCGACGCTTCTGAGACTGGTCAGCGGAGACCTGCTGCCGGAGCGGGGCGAGGTGCACCGCGCGGACGGGCGGATCGCCTATCTGTCGCAGCGGCTCGACCTGCTGGACCCAGCTCGCAGCGTCGCCGAGAGCTTGGCCGCGTTTGCTCCCAGCCTGACGCACACCCGACGCATGCATCTGTTGGCGCAGTTCCTCTTTCGCGGCGATCTCGTCGACCTACCCGTGGCGGCGCTGTCGGGCGGGGAGCGGCTGAGAGCGACGCTGGTCTGCGTGCTCAACGCCGAACCCGCACCGCAGTTGCTGCTCCTCGACGAGCCGACGAACAACCTCGACCTGGTCAGCGTTGGCCAGTTGGAGTTGGCGCTGAACGCGTATCGAGGCGCCTTCGTGGTGGTCAGTCACGACGAGAGCTTTCTCGCGGCGATCGGCGTCCAGCGCAGATTGCACCTCGCCGACGGGGTGCTCTCCTAGAGCGGGAACTGCTGCGGCCGGGTCTGCGCGGGCTGCGGACGCTCGGGTACTGGCGGTGCCACGGGGGCGGGTCCACCATCGGTACCACGGCCAGGCTGCGCGCCCTCGGTCCGGGCCGGAGGTCGCTGCTGCGCGCGTTCTTCTTCGGCGCGCTTGGCGGCGTCCTCATCCTCCTTGCGCTTGCGCTCCTCGGAGTCATCGGCCTTGTCCGCGTTGGCTTTCTCCTCGGCGGCCTTGGCCAGTGTCTCGGCGTCGGACCCCTTGCCCGCCGAGCCGGCCATGCCCTGGATGCCCTGCATGATCTGCTGGGGGAGTTGAGTGAGGCCCTGCGCGAGGCCCTGCATCGACTGGGCCATGCCCTGGGCGAGTTGGCCGACTTGCTGCCCGACCTGGCTGGCCATCTGACCCGCCATCTCGGCGCCGCCGCCACCGGCCGCGCCTGCGCCTGCCCCACCAGCACCCGCGGCGCCTGCTGGGCCCGTGCCACCGCCGGGGCCGGAGCCCTCCAGCGTCTCGGCCGCGGCCTTGAGCTTGGCCGCGCCTTCCTGGTCGCCCTGGGCGTAGAGCTTCTCGGCCTTGCCGAGCAGTTCGGCGATGGTGTCGCTGGAGCCCTTCGTGGCTTGCAGTGTGTTGCCGCGACTTTGGGTCACGCCGTCGAGGGCGTTGTTCACCGAGAACGCGATGTTGCCGAAGGACTTGGCCACGTCGGCCGCTTGCGGCCCGCCCGCCCCGGTCAGCTGTGCCAGCCCGGCGGCGACCTGCGAGTGGATCTCAGCCAGCGGTGTCAGGCCGGCGCTGTCGAGGGTGAACTTGCCGCCCATGGTGGTCCTCTCTTCGTGCGCGTCAACCGATTCTATTGCCGGCCGCGCCTCAGCCGTCGCGGCAATTGACGGCTGCGCTCACGTCACTTCGACTCGGCGGGCCAGCCCGGAATCGCGTCACCGTGCGGTGGGGGTGCTGCGTGAAATCCCGTGGACATGGCTGTGCGTGCGGCAGCGTCATCCGGCATGGCGGCAGCGCACTGCTGACGTACCTCGGGAGTGTCGATTTGCTCAGTGTTGCCACCGACTGGGCCCCAAACGCCGGAACTGTTGCCCGTGATGAACCATGGACCGAAGACGTCGTCTACTGGCGCTGGCTGGGGCCCAATCTGCGGCAGTGCCGGCACGGGCGGCGCCGTGTTCGCCTGTGGACCCGTGTCGGTCAGTTCGACGCGCCAAATCTCGATACCGCCGCCGTCTCCGTGCAACGGTTGTCCGGTGGTCGGGTTGGTTATCGTCGAGAAGTACTTTGTCCGATCGTCGTCCGCAGTTCGGTAGACGGAATAGAGACCAAGGCACACGGTGGCGCGGTAGCCGCTTTCTTGGCGAGTGAGATCGAGTACGTAGGTTGGTTGATAACCGTAGATTTGTCTCGGTACGTACTTAACACCGTTCGCCTCATTGTCAGCGCGAGTCTTGGGACGCACGTACCACAGCTGAAGGAGGCTGCCCGGATCGTCTGAGGGGCCAGTGCTTTCGGCCGTAGCGCGCATGAATCCGGGGTAGACGGCCGATTGGTCACCTCCCGCGAAAGCGGTGAGTCGATACGACTCTACGTAGGCGCGGAGCGCAACGGCAGGCCCATTCGCGAGGTCTACCCCCGGTGCCCCGGCCCATTGAAAACGAAACTCATTGGCCTCGGGGGGCCAGTTCGGAAACTGCCGTGGCGGAATCGATGAACTCGTTTGGTTAGGAGGCTGGGACGATGGCGAATGACCTCCGCATGCAGTCGCGAGCATCGCGACGACTACCAATGTGATCAGCCTCGTCGCTCGGCCGCTTCGCCTACTTGAGTACATCGCGGTATGCCTGGTCGTACCCGGCCAGCGGATTGTTGATCACGGGATCCAAGCGGTTGAAGTAGTCACTCAAGTGTCTCAGGTAAGCCTCGCGCGCCTGGTCGTACTCGTTGTAGGCCGGAATTTCGATTTGACCGTCGCCGTCCGAGTCGTAGGGCCGCATTTGCGCGATGTCCCCAGGATCGCCAATGCCGTGCGCGATGAAGGTTGAAGCCAAGGCGGATTTCATGCCCAGAGACCCCTCGATGGGGGTGTGGCCCGGATCGACGTCTCCGGGGCGTGGCCCCAAGATGGCGTCCTTCATGAGGGTCGACTGGAGTTCGAGTGCGGGTCCCGCGTGTGGAATCGCCCCAGCGAGACCAACTGCCGCATCGTAATTCGTTGACAACCGGTCCCACGCCGCCTTCCTGGCCTCGGACGCATCGGATGTTACGTCGGAAGCGGCGATGAAGGCTCCTTCAGCCGTGATTCCCTTCAATCGACCGGCGGCCTCCAGCGCGCCCGAGTCGGATGAATGCCCGCCGCTGTCGATGACGGAGTTGGCGTACTCGTTGATGTAGCCGCCCTGCACCGACGCCGAACGCGTGTCCAGAATCTTCGCCGCGTCGGGATCGGTACCCAACACGCCCATGACATTGGTGGCGTGTGGAAAGGAACGATCTGTGTCGGGGTTGTCGATCGAATGCCAGCCCGACGATCCGTCAATGTTTCGCCCCGCCATTTCATCGACGTACGGGCTCATGGCATGCGCGAGGCTTTGCGTCAGTTCGGGATTCATCTTGCCAATCGACATATTTGGTTCCGACCCAGTGCTGATGTTCATCAGAGAGTCCTTGTTTGCGGGGTCGCCCAAGTAGTCGGCCAAGGCGCTGGCAGTCTCGCCGGCCCGTTGGTTCACCATCGGATCTGACGACAACGCGTCGCGGTTGATCCAGTCGGTGAGAGTGCGGGCAGATTCACCGTTGTCCTGCCATTCGTGGGTCAGCACGTCGTGGGTGAATTCCTTGTCCGTGGTGAACATGTCGTGATTGACGACGGTGTCGCGACCCGCGGTGTCGAAAACGCGCTCGACGACTTCGTCGCCCCAGTGTTCTTGGGATCTTCCGTCTGGACTCTCTTGTGCGCTTAGCCACTCCTTGGCGTTCGACATCATTTCGCGGTCGAGTTGAGAGCCCTGCTGGAATCGTGGGTCGCCGTCGCCGACGATGTTGGCCAGGTTCTTCAGATTCTCGGCGGCTTCGTGGCGGGCGCCGCCCTCGAAGTCGGTTTGCGTGCCGGGATATCCCGCGCTCGGATCGGGCGGACCCATGAAATCTCCGCGCTGATTGAGCGTCGCCTGAACCCCATCCGGGAGGGCACCCGTGTCACCCGGCAGCACGCCGTCGTTTGGCAATGGTCCACCAGGTTCGGACGACACGATCTGGGGGCCGTCTCCGTCATGACGCGGATAAGTGACATCGGGGTCGCTCATGACCTGCATGGCATTGGACAGGATGTCTTTGTTGGGCCCCAGTCGGTCGCGGGCTGCATTCAAGTCGTCCATGGACATCGGCTTCATCTGCGCTTGCATCTGGCCGATGAGTTCCGCCTGAACCGGGTCAAGTGGATGCTGCGCACTGTTTGGACCTAGTTGTTCGCCTTTAATGCCATTGAGTAATTCGTCGACCTTGGCCGCCGCTACTGGGTCGCCTTCGGCGACTGCCTTGTGAACCAACTCTTCCATCTGTTCGGGAGTCGGCTTGTCGTCTTTTACCTCTTCGTCCTTGCCCTTGTCGTCGCCGAGAACGCCGTCGCCGACGCCTTCCTTCGGAGCGAACTTCTGATTCCCCAGCGCGTCGTACTCCCCACCGAGCCCGCGGATCTTGCCGCCGATGGTGGCGAGGTCCGCGTTGGACTTGGTGACGACCTCGCGGAGCTGCCCCAACCCCTTGTTCACGATCTGCATGACCATCTGGTCGTGGTTCTTGCCAGGGGGCACCGCAGCCGCGCCGTCGACGACCCACTTGCGGATCGTGTCCAGGTTCTGGCGTCCGGCCGCCACCACTTCGGAGGACGCCGTGACGTGGCTGCTCAATTGCTTGTCGAGGGCCGCCAGCTGAGCGAACACCTTGCCGTGGTCGGCGTTGGCGGTCTGATAGGCCGAGGCACCGGCGCCGGTCCACCGCGACCCGGGTGCGGCCGACTCCACGTTCGACTGCATCGTCGTCAGGGGGCCGCTCTTGTCGAACTGCTCACCCGTGGCTGGAACCCCCTGGCCGAAGGTCTCGCGCGCGTTGGACCACGTCGAGATGAACCCGTCCAGAACACCCACCGACAGCCCCCTTGATCGCTCGACCGCCCAATTCTAAGTCCGCTCGACTACCCGTCACCGCGGCAACTCTGGGCCTGCCGCAAGGCATCTACGGCAACCCCTCGCATGCCGATTGCCTCGAAACCGGCCGCGGCCTCCTGCAGCGCGCCGGCGTCTCCCGCCGTCAACGCCCGCGCATACGCCAGTGCCAGCCGGCCTACGACGCAACCCACGTTCACGCGCTCGATGGCGTCGCCGGCGCGCAGATCACCGAGGCGTACCGCGTCGACGAGCGCCCGAAGGGCGACCGCGGACTGACCTCCGCGCTCGGCAGCGCGGGCCGCCTCGCGTGCCGCGTTGACCGCTCCCGGCGCGTCTCGACGGGCCGCCGCCGTCCACGCCCGCGCCACCGACAGCTCAGGGGCGAACAGCATCGATTTGAGTCCATGGCGAGCCTCGGCCTTCGCCAGGACGCGGCCCGCGTCGGCGGTCCGCCCGAGCTGACCGAGCGCCTGGGCCAACAACATCCACGCCAGCGGCCCCCAGGAGTACCCCGTCGGGGCCAGCGCGGCGGCCGCGGTCTCGAGCATCGGCACCGCGTCGGCCGCGTCGCCGCGTGCGATCAACACGTCGGCGACGAGGAGCAGACCGATCGCGTGGCTTGGGTGCGACGGTGGCGACGCGTCGACCAGCTCCTGCGCCAGGCGATGAGCGCGGTCGAGTTCACCCGACATCACCAGCGCCGTGGTCTGGCCGAACGCGCTGGTGAATCGGAGCAGGCCAGGATGTCCCGCGGCGATCGCGCGTTCGGCGAGCGCGTCGACGTCGACGAAGTTGCCCATCCTCGCGTTGCAGAGCGCCGCCGCGGACGCGGCCCAGCCGACGGCCTGCTGGTCGGCCGTCGGTGAGCTCAGGACGTCGCGCGAAAGCTGAATCGCACGTTCCGGGCTGCCGGCGTTCATCGTGAACGTGCCAAGCAGTGCGTCCAGCGTCGCTCCTGCACCCGCCGAGGTGACGCTGCCGCGTACCGACTGTAGGAACGCGGTCGCCCGCTCCGGCTGATTCAGCATCCAAAACTGGTTGGCCGCGCGTGGCAGCGCCCACGCCATCAAATCGGTTTCGTCCAAGGCGGATTCGTCGACCTCGGACAGCACCGCGTCGGCGTCGCGTCCCCTGCCCTGCCACGCCAGCGCCTGAGCAAGGGTCAGTCGAGCCGCGAGCGACCCGTCGTCGCGCAGCGCCGCGCGCCCCAACTCCTCGGCGGCGGCGAGGTCGCCCCGCGCCAATGCCTCGGCGGCAGGGGTCGTCCCATCTGGTCCGTCGGACACCGCCGCAGTGTATGGCGGTCACACCCGCCTCCATCGGTGAAATCGGCGACCAGGGTCGCCCGCGGTACCTTGCTCGGCGTGCCCGCAGAAATTTCAGAAGCCCCAGAACCACGAGGCCCCTGGGCGGTCTGTGTCTATTGCGCGTCCGGCCCCACACACAAGGAGTTGCTGAAGCTGGCCTCCGACGTGGGGGAGGCGATCGCCGACCGCGACTGGACGCTGGTGTCCGGCGGCGGAAACGTCTCGGCCATGGGCGCGGTGGCGGGTGCCGCCCGGGCGCACAACGGTCGCACCGTCGGAGTGATCCCCAAGGCGCTGGTCCACCGCGAACTCGCCGACGTCGAGGCCGAGGAACTGATCGTCACCGACACCATGCGCCAGCGCAAACAGGTCATGGAGGACAGGGCCGACGCGTTCCTGGTGCTGCCCGGTGGCATCGGCACGCTCGAGGAGTTCTTCGAGGCCTGGACCGCGGGCTATCTCGGCATGCACGACAAGCCGCTGGTCATGCTCGACCCGTTCGGCCACTACGACGGGCTCCTCGCGTGGCTGCGCGGACTGGTCGGCACCGGATACGTCGGCACGGGCGCACTCGATCGATTGATAGTCGCCACCGATGTGGCGGAGGCGCTCGACGCATGCGCACCACCTGTGTGACGGTTGCCACGACGCGGTTATGGTTGCGTCGTGAGCGACGAGAAATCCGGTACCCGCAGTAACGTCGGCCTCCTGGACATCGCCCCGCGGCTGCCTGGACTACTGAAGGACGTGCCGGTCATCGCGCGCGGCGTCGTCACCGGCTTCCTGGCGCGGCCGACGGCGAAGACCTCCATTGGCAAGGTGTTTCAGGAGCGGGCGGCCCGCTACGGCGACAAGACCTTCATCAAGTTCGAGGACCAGCGGCTGACCTACCGCGAGTCCAACGAGACCGTCAACCGCTACGCGGCGGTACTGGCCTCGCGTGGCGTCGGACCCGGCGACGTCGTCGGCGTCATGTTGCGCAACTCGCCGAACTCGGTGCTGTTGATGCTCGCGGTCGTCAAGTGCGGTGCCGTCGCCGGGATGCTCAACTACCACCAGCGCGGCAAGGTGCTCGCTCACAGCATCGGTTTGCTCAACGCCAAGGTCGTCGTCGCGGAGAACGACTTCATCGACCCGATCAGCGAGAGCGAGGCCGACACCGACGGGCTGATGACGCTCGACGAGCTGATCCAGCTTGCCGTCTCCGCACCGGCCACCAACCCGGCCACCACCAGCGCCGTCCTGGCCAAGGACAAGGCGTTCTACATCTTCACCTCGGGCACCACCGGGATGCCGAAGGCCAGCGTCATGACCCACTACCGCTGGCTGCGCGCGCTGGCCGGGTTCGGCGGGCTGGGCATGCGGCTGACGACTGACGACACCCTGTACTGCTGCCTACCGCTGTACCACAACAACGCGCTGACGGTGGCGCTGTCCTCGGTGCTCAACTCGGGATCGACACTGGCACTTGGCAAGTCGTTCTCGGCGTCGAAGTTCTGGGACGAAGTCATCCGCCATGACGCGACGGCCTTCGTCTACATCGGCGAGGTCTGCGCCTACCTGCTCAACCAGTCGCCCAAGCCCACCGACCGCAAGCACCGCGTCCGCGTCATCGCGGGCAACGGGCTGCGCCCGGCCATCTGGGACGAGTTCACCAAGCGGTTCGGCATCGCGCGGGTCTGTGAGTTCTACGCCGCCAGCGAGGGAAACACCGCCTTCCTCAACGTGTTCAACGTCGACAAGACCACCGGCATCTGCCCGTCGCCGATCGCCTTCGTCGAATACGACGAGGAGACCGGCGGACCGCTGCGCGACGAGGACGGTCGCGTCCGCAAGGTCAAGACCGGGCAACCCGGGTTGCTGCTGTCGAAGGTGAGCAACTTCCAGCCGTTCGACGGCTATACCGACCGCGAGGCCACCGAGAAGAAGCTGGTCCGTGACGCCTTCAAGGATGGCGACGTGTGGTTCAACACCGGCGACCTGATGCGGTCGCAGGGGTTCGGGCACGCCGCGTTCACGGACCGCCTCGGCGACACGTTCCGCTGGAAGGGTGAGAACGTCGCAACCACCGAGGTCGAGGCCGCGGTGTCGACCGACGCGCAGGTCGAGGAGTGCACGGTGTTCGGCGTCGAGGTGGAGGGCGCTGGCGGCAAGGCGGGCATGGTCGCCATCCAGCTCAAGGAGGGCCAGGAGTTCGACGGCAAGGCGCTGGCCAAGTCCGCCTACGAGCACCTCCCAGGCTATGCGGTGCCGTTGTTCGTCAGGATCACCGAGTCGCTCGCCCACACCTCGACGTTCAAGAGCCAGAAGGTCGACCTCCGCAAGGAGGGCTACGGCGGCAACTCCGGCGAGGGTGACGAGGATTCGGGGAAGGTCGAGGACCCGATCTACGTGCTCGCCGGTCGTGAAGAGGGTTACGTGGAGTTCTACGACGAGTACCCGTCGGAGGTCGTGGACGGCAAGCGCCCCAAGAACTGAGCCGTAGCCTGGGAGGCATGCAGGCGACGTTTCTGGGCCGTCCCGTGGCGGGTGATCGCGCCATGATCATGGCGATCGTCAACCGGACCCCCGATTCGTTCTACGACCGCGGGGCCAACTTCACCGACGAGGCCGCCAAGGAGGCCGTGCATCGGGTGGTTGAGGAGGGTGCCGACGTCGTCGACGTGGGCGGCGTGAAGGCCGGCCCCGGGGACGTGGTCGACGCCGACGAGGAGATCGCTCGCGTCGTGCCGTTCATCGAGTGGCTCCGCGGCGCCTACCCTGACCAGCTGATCAGCGTCGACACCTGGCGGGCGGCCGTCGCAAAGCAGGCGTGTGCGGCCGGGGCCGACATCATCAACGACACCTGGGGTGGGTCCGATCCCGGACTCGTCGACGTCGCCGCCGAGTTCGGCGCCGGGTTGGTGTGCTCACACACCGGCGGGGCCGTCCCTCGGACGCGACCGTTCCGCGTCAACTACGGATTGTCCGAACGCGGCGTCGTGGACGACGTCATCGCCGAGGTCACCTCGGCGGCCGAACGCGCCGTCGCCGCGGGCGTAGCCAGGGACGCGGTTCTCGTCGATCCGACGCACGATTTCGGTAAGAACACTCACCATGGTCTTAGTTTGTTGCGCCATGTAAAAGACCTTGTAAACACTGGATGGCCTGTCCTGATGGCCCTGAGTAACAAGGATTTCGTCGGGGAGACTCTGGGAGTGGGCTTGACCGAACGCCTCGAGGGAACTCTGGCCGCGACCGCGCTCGCCGCGCAGGCGGGGGCAGCCATGTTCCGAGTCCACGAGGTGGGGTCCACTCGACGCGTCCTGGAAATGGTCGCGTCGATCCAGGGCGTGCGTCCACCGACGCGGACCGTAAGGGGACTGGCATGAGCTTGACACCTGAACTCGACGCCGTTGAGGCCATCGCGGGACATCGTTGGCTGACCGATCACACGTGGCGCAGGCCGCAGTGGACCGTCGCCGAGCTCGAAGCGGCCAAGGCCGGCCGGACCATCTCGGTGGTGCTGCCCGCGTTGAACGAGGAGGAGACCGTCGCCTCGGTGGTCGACACCATCACGCCACTGCTCGGCGGACTGGTCGACGAGATCGTGGTCCTCGATTCCGGCTCGACCGACGACACCGAGATCCGTGCGGTCGCCGCCGGAGCCAGGGTGGTCAGTCGCGAGGCCGCGCTGCCGGAAGTCGCTCCGCAGCCCGGCAAGGGGGAGGTGTTGTGGCGATCGCTCGCTGCGACCACCGGTGACCTCGTCGTCTTCGTCGACTCTGACCTCATCGACCCGGATCCGATGTTCGTGCCGAAGCTGCTCGGCCCGCTGCTGACCACCGACGGCGTACATCTGGTCAAGGGCTTCTACCGTCGACCGCTCAAGGTCAGCGGCAGCGAGGACGCCAACGGCGGTGGCCGGGTCACCGAGCTGGTCGCGCGGCCGCTGCTGGCCGCGCTGCGCCCAGAGCTGACCTGCTTGCTCCAACCCCTGGGTGGCGAGTACGCGGGTACTCGCGAACTGCTGACGGCGCTGCCGTTCGCGCCGGCGTACGGCGTCGAGATCGGGCTGCTGATCGACACCTACGACCGTCTCGGTTTGGATGCCATCGCCCAGGTGAACCTCGGCGTGCGCACCCACCGCAACCGGCCGCTGACCGAGCTGGCCGCGATGAGCCGTCAGGTGATTGCCACGCTGCTGTCCCGCTGCGGGGTGCCGGACTCCGGCGTCGGCCTCACCCAGTTCTTCGCCGACGGCGAGGACTACACCGCCCGCACCTCCACGGTGTCCCTGGCTGACCGGCCACCGATGGCGACGCTGCGCCCTCGCTGATGCCTCTGTCATAGCGGTCAGGCAGTATCGACGTCGTGACGTTGATACTGCTGTATCTGGTGGTACTGATCCTGGTCGCCGTCGTGCTGTTCGGCGTCGGCAGCGTGCTGTTTGGGCGCGGGGAGCGGTTGCCCCCGCTGCCGCGCGCCACCACGGCAACCATGCTGCCGGCGTCGGAGATCACCGGTGCCGACGTCGAGGCCCTGAAGTTCACCCAGACGTTGCGCGGCTACAAGGCCGCCGAGGTGGATTGGGCGCTGGACCGGCTCGGCCAGGAAGTCGACCAACTACGCGGCCAGGTGGCCGCCCTCCGCGCTGCCTACGGAGTCGACGACTTCGTGCCGGATTCCGACACCGCCGCCGAGTCCGAGACGCACGTGCCATGAGCGACGGTCGAACTCGTTGCAGCTGGGCGGATTTCAGCGGTGAGCGCTGGGCAACCGACGACTCTGTGCTGTACCGCAACTACCACGACACCGAATGGGGCCAGCCCCTGCGCGGTGATCGTGAACTGTTCGAGCGGATGACGCTTGAGGCGTTCCAGAGCGGTCTGTCGTGGCTCATCATCCTGCGCAAGCGGGACAACTTCCGGCGGGCCTTCCAGCGCTTCGACGCCGACGAGATCGCCCGCTTCGGCGACGGGGACGTCGAGCGGTTGATGGCCGACGCCGGGATCGTGCGCAACCGCGCCAAGATCGAGGCGACCATCGCCAATGCGCGGGCGATCGCGGATCTCGACGTCGGTCTGAGCGAACTGCTGTGGTCGTTCGCTCCCGAGCCGCGACCGCGCCCCGGCGCCATGTCCGAGGTGCCCGCCGTCACTCCCGAGTCCACCGCGATGGCCAAGGAACTGAAGCGTCGCGGCTTCAAATTCGTCGGCCCGACGACGGCATATGCGCTGATGCAGGCGACCGGAATGGTCGACGACCACCTGGCGTCGTGTTGGGTTCCAGCCATCTCGGCGACCGCCTAAGTCGGGTCCTAAGTCGGGTCTTTGCACATCGACTGGCCGGTATAGGGAACAATGGTTGAAAGATCAGTTCAGTGCCGAGTGCTGTCGCCGAGTGGGCAGTCTTGGCCCCGACCCGTTTCGCGGACGCGGAACGGACCATTCGGAAGGGAGCACTCGATGGCGGCGATGAAGCCCCGGACCGGCGACGGTCCTCTGGAAGCAACCAAGGAGGGGCGGGGCATCGTGATGCGAGTACCACTGGAGGGTGGTGGACGTCTCGTCGTCGAATTGACTCCGGATGAAGCCGCAGCACTCGGCGACGAACTGAAGAACGTCACCGCGTAGCTGCCGCACCGGTGTTCGGCTAGCTGGACACCATCCGGTAGATCTCGAGGGTCTGCTCGGCGATGCGCTCCCACGAGAACTCGTCGATACACCTCTGACGGCCGGTGCGGCCGTACTGGGCCGCCCGGTCGGGATCCAAGACCAACGCGTTGACGGCGTCGGCAAGTCGGGTCTCGAAGCCCTCCTCGTCGGCGGGGTCGTAGTGCACCAACAGGCCCGTCTCGCCCTCGACGACGACCTCGGGAATGCCTCCGACGTCGGAGGCGACGACGGCCGTCGAACACGCCATCGCCTCGAGGTTGACGATGCCCAGTGGTTCGTAGACCGACGGGCACACGAAGACCGTTGCCGCGGACAATATTTCGCGGATCTGGTCGGTCGGCAACATTTCCTGCACCCAGAAGACGCCGTCGCGTGAGGCGGCCAGCTTCTCCACCGCGCCCCCCACCTCTGCGGCGATCTCGGGGGTGTCCGGCGCACCGGCACACAGCACCAGTTGAACCTCTGGCGCGAAAGCGTGCGCGGCGGCGACCAGGTGGGCAACGCCCTTCTGCCGCGTGATGCGACCGACGAACGCCACGATGGGCCGGGTCGGGTCGACGCCGATGCGGGCGAGCGTGCCCGTCGCTGCGTCCGTGTCGGGGTACCACTTCTCGGTGTCGATGCCGTTGCGCACGACGTGAACACGGTTGGGGTCCAAGGCGGGGTAGGTGGCCAGCACGTCCTCGCGCATGCCCGAACTGACCGCGATGACCGCGTCGGCCGCCTCGACCGCCGTGCGCTCCACCCACGACGACACCCGGTACCCGCCGCCGAGTTGTTCTGCCTTCCAGGGCCGCATCGGTTCCAGGGAGTGCGCCGTCAGGACGTGTGGGATGCCGTACAGCATCGCCGCGAGATGGCCGGCGAGCCCGGCGTACCACGTGTGCGAATGCGCGACGGTCGCGCCGGCCGCGGCGTTGACCATCACCAGGTCGGCCGACAGCGTCGTCAGGGCCGGATTCGCACCGCTGAGGGCGGGGTCCGCCGCCGCAACGTGGACGTCCGGCTCACCCGGTCGCGGTGCGCCCATGCAGTGCACGTCCACGTCGCACATCTTCTTGAGTTGGGCAACCAGCTCGGTGACGTGTACTCCCGCGCCGCCGTAGACCTCCGGTGGGTACTCCCGTGTCATCATCGCCACTCGCATGTGCACGACGGTAGTTCACCGCCGCGGCGCAGTGCGCGAGTCGGACCCAATTGTCTTGACTGACAATCCGACACACTTTGGCCAATCGTGTCCGAATAGCGTGAATGGCTAGCCGCGACCCCTAAGGGCCGATAGGTTTGACGCATGAGGGAACTGCCAACCGTTTTGGGTATCGTCTTGGCAGGCGGCGAAGGCAAGCGGCTATACCCGCTGACCGCGGATCGGGCCAAGCCCGCGGTTCCCTTCGGCGGCGCCTATCGGCTCATCGACTTCGTCCTGTCGAATCTGGTCAACGCTCGCTACTTGAAGATCTGCGTACTGACGCAATACAAGTCGCATTCGCTGGACCGTCACATTTCGCAGAACTGGCGATTATCGGGGCTTGCCGGCGAGTACATCACTCCCGTGCCGGCGCAGCAGCGGCTCGGTCCGCGGTGGTACACGGGTTCGGGCGACGCGATCCTGCAGTCGCTCAACTTGATCTACGACGAGGACCCCGATTACGTCGTCGTGTTCGGTGCCGATCACATCTATCGGATGGACCCCGAGCAGATGTTGCAGTTCCACATCGAGAGTGGAGCTGGCGCGACGGTCGCAGGAATTCGGGTGCCGCGCGCGGAGGCGACGGCGTTCGGCTGCATCGACGCCGACGAATCCGGACTGATCCGCGCGTTCGTCGAGAAGCCGGCCGACCCGCCGGGGACGCCTGACGATCCCGAGCAGACGTTCGCGTCGATGGGCAACTACATCTTCACCACCAAGGTGCTCGTCGACGCGATCCGGGCCGACGCCGACGACGACGATTCCGACCACGACATGGGTGGCGACATCATCCCGCGGTTGGTGGCCGATGGTCAGGCCGCCGTCTACGACTTCAACGACAACGAGGTGCCCGGTTCGACGGAGCGCGATCACGGCTACTGGCGTGACGTCGGGACGCTGGACGCCTTCTACGACGCGCACATGGACTTGGTGTCGGTCCACCCGATCTTCAATCTGTACAACCGGCGGTGGCCGATCCGGGGCGAACCGGAGAACCTGGCGCCGGCGAAGTTCGTCAACGGCGGCTCGGCGCAGGAGTCGGTCGTCGGGGCGGGCAGCATCGTGTCGGCCGCGTCGGTGCGCAATTCGGTGTTGTCGTCCAACGTGGTGATCAACGACGGCGCCATCGTCGAGGGCAGCGTGATCATGCCCGGCGTACGCATCGGACGGGGTGCCGTGGTGCGCCACGCGATCCTCGACAAGAACGTCGTGGTCGGACCGGGTGAGCACGTCGGGGTGGATCTGGAGCGCGATCGCGAACGGTTCGCGATCAGTGCCGGTGGCGTCGTGGCCGTCGGCAAGGGCATCTGGATCTAGAGCTGGCGGCGTCCCGGTCGTTCGTGCCGGGGCACCTTCGGCGTGTTGGTGACCGTTCTACCCTTACCGGCGACGGTCGACAGCGCGCGACGGCAGCGAGGGCAGATTGGCTTGCCCGCGATGTCGACCGTCCACGGCTTGCCGCTGCCCATGCACGTCTTGTCGCTTGGGCCTGTCCCGCGTCCGGCCGAATCCTTGTCCTTCACCCGATCAGTATGAGGCGTCCTCAGGCGGCGTTGTGCCAGGCGAGTTCGTCGGCGAAGGCGACTTCGACGATGCTGCGGCGATGGCCGGGCCGCCCGGGTAGCGGTGGTGCGGTGGAGTGGTGGCGGGCGCCGGTGGGGGTGACGACGTCGCAGGTGTGGGTGCCGTCGCGGTCGCGGTGGTTGCTTACCTTCCAGCCTGGCGCCTGTTTGTCGTAGTTGCACCCCGCGCAGGTGCCCCTTCCGTTGACGGCGGTGGTGGGTCCGCCGGTCGCGTGGTCGACGGCGTGGTCGGTGTGGCGGATCGGGGCGTCGCAGTACGGGGTGCGGCAGGTGTCGTCGCGCACGGTGATGAACCGGGTCAGACCTTTTGGGAAGGCCCGGGCCCGCGATTCCATCGCGATCAGGGCGCCGGAGTCGGGGTGGCGGTACAACCGGCGCAGCGTCGCCGTGGATTGTTCGTCACCGGCGGCGTCGGCGACCAGCCGGCACGCCACCGTGGCGGGGATGGGTCCGTAGCCGGGGACGCGGGCCGCGGCCTGGTCTCCGCCGAGCAGGGTGTCGTCGGTGATGAC
>NZ_MVOC01000078.1 GCF_002043095.1 Mycobacterium sp. AT1
GTCCAGGTCGACCTGGACGGCGCCGACGTCGCGCAGGCCGTCGCGCGTCCAGGCGAGGGTGTGACCGAAGAACCACTTGACGTCCTCGACCGTCGCTGGCCCGAACGTCCTCAGCCAGGTCGCGATCAGGACTGCCCGCGCGGCGTCGGACTCTGGCAACTCGACCGCGCCGACCCACCGCGCGGCGGAGGTCCACTTGGGGCGCGACGTCGTCCAGGCGCCCTCGTTCGGGCCGCGGACCAGATGCCCCTCGACACCCATGACCGTCAGCACGCGTGGCGAGATCGGACCTGGTCCACCCCAGCTCTTGCCGGGGGCGGGGTCGTAGTCGCCTGCCAGCTGGGGGAGTGCCGCCCGCAGCTCTCTGGCGGTGGCGTGACCGTATTCGGCCAGATGGGCGGTAACCGCCGCCGACGCGGCTGCCAACCACGCCTCGCCGTCGACGGCGATACCGGCCTTGACGACGTCGGCGATCAGCTTCCTGCGCTCGGTCGCTGCGACGCGATTGCTCGCCGCGGTCTGCACGACCGGCAGGTCGGCGGTGTCGAACACCCAGAGCGTGCGCCTCATGGCGAGGTGCTTGACCACCGTGCGGTCGACGTACAGCGCCGAGTCGAGATCGGCGACGCGGAAGTCGGTGCGGCGCGCCCACAGTGAGAGGTACGGCGTGGCCGGGTCGGTGGCGTGCAGACCGACGAACGCGTTCGCGACGTCTGCGACAGATCGGTCGGTGGCCTCGGCGAGGAAGTGTCGCCGCGCGAGCCGGGTCCGACGCTCCTCGACGGTGAAGGAACGCACCGCGTCAGGTCCGATCCGGCTCGTTCCGCATCGACGCCCTGATCTGCTCGAGACGATCATGGGCGGCGCGCTGCCGGGCCTCGTACTGCTCCTCGACCGCACGCCCCTCGGGCGTTTCCGAGGCCAATTCGGAGGATCCGACGGCGGTTCCGTACCGGGTTTCGATCTTTTCTCGGACCGACTCGAAGGTCGGCACACCACCCGGGGTGTAGCCGGTTTCCTCCGGCGTCGGGGCAACGTTCTCCGGTGTCGCGGCAAGCTCCTGCGGCGTCGGGGCAGGCGGGTCGGGCACGATCTCGGCGTCGACGATCTCCTCGGGGTCTCCCACGCTGCCACCGTACCGCTGGGCTCGTGTCGGGAAGGGGGACTGCGCCCCTAGTTGGTCGACGGTGGTTGTGGCTCGAATGGTGTGTACCACCACCAGTCGGCGCGTTCCCCCAACGGGCCGCGGCATGGTTTCACCGCGGGCGGCGGTTGGGTCGGTGGGCGCGCCAACGATCCCGGGTTGAGGGGTGTGCCGTCGACGTCGGTGACGACGAGCTGTTGGGCGGGGCCGGTGATGGTGATGCCGCCGCTGTGGTGCAGGCGGTGGTGAAACGGGCAGAGCAGGACCAGGTTGTCGAGCTCGGTGGCTCCGCCGTCCTCCCAATGCCGGATGTGGTGGGCATGCAGACCCCGGGTCGCCCCGCACCCGGGAACCACACAGCAGCGGTCCCGGTGTTCCAGGGCTCGGCGCAGGCG
>NZ_MVOC01000079.1 GCF_002043095.1 Mycobacterium sp. AT1
CGCGACCACGACTCCACCGCGGAGGCACCGGAGGTACCGGCCGCGGTGGCCACCAATGAGTCGAACATGCATTCGAATTTACGCTCGGCGGCCGGAGCCTGTGCCGGGAATTTCGCCGTAGACGCCGATCTGGGGATGAATCACGGACTGTGCATGACCCTTGGGTCAAGGCCCAATAATGTCGGTCCGGCATGCTAAGCGCGTGCCAAAGAAGGCGCCCGCTGCGCACAATTCAGCGCCATCGGCTAGTTGACGCAGGGGATTCCGCTGCCGCTGATGGGCAATCCTTGATCAGGGGCGGGCGGGTCCGAGCTGCCGACGTCGATGCCCAACGCCTCGCCACCCGACGGCGCCGTGGCCAAGCTGGCGAGGTCGGTCGGCAGGGCGTAGCCGTCGCCAAGGACCACCCGAACGCGACCGGGAGCCAGGTCGACGACTGGCTGCGGGGCCGCGCTGATCTCCAGCGCGGTCGCGACGGCCTGCGCGGCGGGCTCGCCACCCGTTCCGAACTCGACGACGGTCGCCGGCGACTGACCGCGCCCGCCGAGACTCAGTTCCCCTTCGTGATAACCCTGATGGCTCAAGATGTTCGACGCCTCGGTGGCCAGACCGCGAACGCCGCTGGCGTTGACGACGTCCACGGTGACGTCGGCCGGAGCCACCGGAACCGGCGTCGCCGACGGGTCGCCGAAGGTCGTCTTGACGAGGGCGCGGATCGTCGCGGGGTCGACGATGTTGACGTCCTGGCCGTAGACCGTGTCGTACCGCACCACCGGAAGGGTTTGGTAGTGCACCTCTTCCCCGGAGAGCGAGCCGATGCGCTGGAACAGGCTCTGATCCCAGCCGCTGGACAGCACGATGTCCTTGCGCGCCACGTCCATCAGCTCGTCGAGCTTCCCCATGTCGCTGAACGACCCGGAGCCCTGGAGTTGGCGGATCACCGAGATGAGGAACGCCTGCTGGCGGTGGGTGCGGTCGAGGTCCCCGTTGTCGAGGCCGTGCCGCTGCCTGACGAAGGCGAGCGCTTGGCGGGCGTCGAGGGTCTGGCGGCCTGCGGGAAAGTCGGCGCCGGAATAGCTGTCGTGCACCGCGTGGTTGAGGCAGACCTCGACTCCGCCGAGGCTGGCCGCGACGTCGTAGAACCCGGCGAGGTTGACCTCGGCGAAGTAGTCGATCGGGACGCCCGTCAGGGACCGCACCACCGCCAGCGTCGCCTTCCGGCCAGCTTCGCGGCCCTGCTTCTCCAGTTCGGCCCGATCGGTCTCGCCGTCGTCGACGAGCTTCTGTTCCTCGTCGGCCTTGGTCAGTCCGTAGGCTTCCTTGATCTTGATGTGGTCGTACCCAGGGACGATGCCCGTCACGCTCACGTAGTCGTCGCGCGGGATGGAGAACGCTTCGACGCTGCCGTCCTCGGCGAGGTGGACGAGGATCAGCGTGTTGGTGTTGTAGCCGCCGGAGCTGGAGTCGCCGGCATGCAGCTGGTCGAGCACGTCCTGCGGCAGGTCGTCGCCGTTCTGGTCCTTGCGCGAGTCCAGGCCGATCAGCAGGATGTTGACCGCCGCACCGGCGGAGTGCGGCGCGTCGGCTCCGAGGGCCTGCGACACCGTGATGCCGGTCAACATGCCATGCAGGGTCCACCAGCCGAAGCCCGTCACCGCCACCACCACGGCAGTGACGACCGCGAGCCCGCCGCGCAGGAGCCGCGCCACGGTGACGCGGGGCTGCCGCGAAGACGGCATCAGGTGACGCGCACGCTCACCCATCACCGCCGCCTTCGATTGGTAGCCACGCCCCACCATGCGGGAAGAACCTCGTGACTCGGCTGTGAAGGTGGTGAAAGTCACCCCCGGCGCATGGCGTGCCTTGCCGACTGTTCGGCCCAGGATACGTGGACCTGGCGGACCGTCGCCAGTCGACGAGACGGCCGTGAACGTCAGCGCAGAGTGAGCCAGAGCAAGCTGCCGGCACCGGCGACCACACAGTAGATCGCGAACGGTGTCAGTGTTCGGGTGTGGAAGTACTTGGTCAAGAATCTGACGGCGATGTAGGCGCTGACGAACGACGCAACGCTGCCGGTCAGAACCTGGCCGCCGATGCCAGAGCCCAACGGGCCGAACAGGTCTGGAAGCTTCAGCACGCCCGCCGCAAGAATGACCGGCGTCGCCAACAGGAACGAGAATCTCGCGGCCTCGTCATGGCTGAGTCCCCGGAGCAGTCCGGCCGTCATCGTGACACCCGACCGACTGATGCCGGGGAGCAGGGCCAGTGTCTGGGCGGCTCCGATGAGCGCACCGCGGGGCAGCGAGGTTCGAGAGAGACGTTCGTCGACACCGGTCGCGTCGTCGCGTCGTCGTCGCAGCCGCTCGCCCGCGTAGAGGACGGCGCCGTTGACGACGAGAAAGCCAGCCGCGGGAACGGGCTTGCCCAAGGTGGTGCGGAACGTGTGCTCCAGCGCGAGGCCGCACACTCCGACGGGAACGGTGCCGACCACCATCAACCACGCCAGTCGTTCGCCGGTGGTCTCGATTCTGCGGTACCGCAGCGACGTCCAGAAGCCGGTGACGATCTGCACCCAGTCCCGCCAGAAGAACACGAGCAGCGCCGTCGCGGTCGCCACGTGCAGACCGACGATGAATGCGAGGTACGGCGACCCCGGCGACGAGACGTTCAGATCGTCGGCCCACCGACCCCCGATCAGGGCGGGCACCAAGACCGAGTGTCCGAGGCTGGAGACGGGAAACAACTCCGTCACGCCCTGCAACAGACCGACCACAGTCGCTTCGAGATAGCTCAGACTGCTCACCGGCAAATGATGCAGCGCGGCGCTGTGAGTGCGCTGCGGGTCCGATTCAGAACGGGATCGCCGTGACCACCACCGACCGAAGGATCACCACGGCGACGAACACCACGGTGAACGCCAGGTCGATCGACATCGACCCCACACGGACGGGCCTCAGCACGCGCCGCACCGGTCCGAGCACCGGCTCGGTGATCCCGTGAGTCACCCTGCGCGCCTGATACATGCTGCTACTACGGCCAGTGTCCGGGGACAGCATCCCGGCCCAGTCGACGACCATTCTCGCGATCAGCACGATCTCGAAGAGCAACAGCGCGAAACTCAGCAGGCTGGCGATCATCGCACTCTCCTTTCCCGGCCCCGATTCTCTGCCCGATGCGTGAGAGCTGGCTGACATCAGGCTGAGACGGGACCGAGAAAGGACGTGCTCACACCTTGATCTCGCCCATCTCCGACCAGCCGGTCGCGTCGATCTCGTGGCTGATGATCAGCGGAGTCGACGCCAGGAAATCCGGTGCGGCGGCGACGAAGGTCTTGAAGTGCTCGCTGTTGACGTGCTCTCCGCCCGCGGCACCATCGCGGAACCCCTCCACCAACACGTATTCGGACGGATTCTCCAGGCTGCGGGACCATTCGTAGAACATGTTGCCCGGTTCCGCGCGGGTGGCGTTGGTGAAGTCGGCCACCAGATTCGGGAAGTTCTCGACGTGCTCGGGCTTGGGCGTGAACTTGACGACGATGAATATCACGGGGATCTCTCCTGCGTTAGGGGATGAGGATGGCTCGGCCACGGACGTTGCCGTTGTCGAGATCGCTGATGGCGGACTGGAAGTCGTCGAGGGCGTACTTCTGCGTGTGCAGGTTCACCGAACCGCGGGCGGCCAGCGCCATCAGATCGCACAGGTCGTTGTAGGACCCGACCAGGTTACCGATGAAGTTGATCTCACTGGAGACGATGTCGATGGTCGGGACGTCGATGTTCTCGCCGTAGCCCACCACGTAGTAGTCACCGGCGCCGCGCAGCATCGCCACGCCCTCGCGCGTCGCACCACCCTCGCCGACGAAGTCCACCACCGCCTCGGCACCGGCACCGCCGGTGAGCTCCAGCACCTGGTCCACCTGCGAACCGTCGGCGATCACCCCACGGTCGGCACCGATCGCCTCGGCCAACTTCAGCGCCTCGGGATTGCGGTCCACCACGATCAACTCCGCGGGGGTCAACGCCTTGAGCACCTGAATGCCGATGTGCCCCAACCCGCCCGCACCGATGATCACGCACTTGTCGCGGGGGGTCAGCCGCTTGGCTGCCTTGGCCGCCGCGTGATACGCCGTCAACCCCGCATCGGCCAGGGCGGCCACGTCAGAGGGCTCCAACGAATCGTCGATCTTCACCACGCTGCGCGCCGAGGTCTTCAGGTACTCGGCATAGCCGCCGTTGGTGTCGATCCCCGGGAACGCGTTGGCCTCGCAATGCACGTCGTCACCAGAACGGCACGCCCGGCACAGCCCACAGGTGATCAGCGGATGCACGATCACCTTGTCGCCCTCGGCGACGTTGGTGACCGCCGACCCCACCGACTGCACCCAGCCCGCGTTCTCGTGACCGATCGTGTACGGCAGCGCGACCTGCGACTTCTCCGCCCACTGTCCTTCAAGGATGTGCAGATCGGTCCGGCACACCCCGGCCCCGCCAATCTTGACGACGACGTCGAACGGCCCCGTCGGCGTCGGGATCGGCACCTCGGCCATTTCCAAGTTCTGGTGGTAGCCGACGACCTGAACGGCTCTCATCGTCGTCATCAGTGTGTGTTCCTTCCAACGAGGGTCAGTTCTTGAGTGGTGTCGGGGTAGCGGGTCTTGAGCAGTCCCCGACAGAAGTGTGCGTTCCCGTCGATCGAGATCCGGGTGGATCGCGCCCGGCGGAGCATCAGTGGGACGACGTCGGGCGCGTACCCGTTGCCGTGGTGGTCGACCATCACCAAATCGTCTGGTGCACAGGTCAACCCGATGCTGACGCGTCGTCTCAGCAGTGACGCGGTGGTGTCGAGGTCGGGCAGGTCGCGAATCACGACGGTGCCGGCGTCGGCAATCGGGCGCTCAGGATCGGCCCGCAGCATTTCCGTCAGGCAGCGTTCCATCGCGGCGGTGTGTGCCTTGCGCTGGAACGTCACCCGCAACTCCTCGAGGTCGTCTTCGGCCTCGACCCCGAACGTGCCGCGGTAGCCGGCATCCGCCGCCAAGCCGGCGTTGATGATCTCGGAATCGTGGTGGTCGTCGAGCTCGACCGTTACACGCCGGGTCCAATCCAGCGCTACCAGAACGTCTTTGGCGTCCGACACCATCAGGTAGGCGAAGTTGGGTGCGCAGAACGACGTGGGCAGCCGCAGGTGCACCTCGAGATCACCGTCGGGTGACACGTCCACGGTGTGGACGAACCCGAGGTCGGTGATCGGTTCGTCCAGTTCGGGATCGATCACGACGTCCAGCGCGCGAAGGATCGCCTCGCGCAACAGTTCCCGATCCATGTTAGGCCTCGACGAGGTCGTCGGCACCGCGCGGCCCGACGGCCGTCTCGTCCGCGTCGGCCAGTTGCAGCTCCGCCGGCACCTCGATGTCGTACATCTTGGCGGCGTTGAGCCCCAAGATCTTTCGCTTCTGATCGGTGGTGATCGGGGCGTACTCCGCCAGCTCGGCGGGGATCTGGAAGTCCACGAACTTCTCGATCAGCCACTTCGGCGTCCAGATCGCGTAGTCCGACGAGAACTGGATGCGGTCCTCGCCGATCCAGTAGAGCAGCTCGCCCATGATCTGACCGAAGTACTTCGGCCGGGTGTGGATGAACGGCATCGCCACCGCCAGTCCGGCGTGCACGTTGGGCTCCTGGGTGGCGATCCAGCAGAAGTCCTCGAGTCGCGGCAGTCCGCAGTGCTCGACGATGAAGTTCAGGTCGGTGAAGTCCGACGCCACGTGGTCGACGTCGGCAACGTCGAAGGCGTCGCGGTCCAGCGGGCGGATCGTCGGGCCCTTGTGCACGTGGATGTTCTTGATGCCCAGCTCGCGGCAGGCCTCGAAGTACCGGTACGCCCACGGGTCGTCCAGACGCCAGCCGCGGGAGTCGCCATGCCATTCGGCGGTGTAGAGCTTGACGCCCTTCAGGTTGAAACGGCGTGCGTCGTCGCGCAGCTGGTCGAGCCCGGCCTCGCCGTTGCGGGGGTCGAAGTTGTGGTTGTAGGTCAGCTTGTCCGGATGGGCCTTCGCCAGTTCCGACGCTTCGTCGGTCTGCCCGAAGCCCTTGTAGTAGAACTCCCCGAGCTGGGCGGGCTGGAAGATCGCGTGGTCTACGTACCCGTCCTCGAACAGGTCCTTCATCAGGCGCTCCCCGCCCTGGTAGAGGTAGTCCTCGTAGCTCCACACCTGGTCCTCGGGCGACAGATTCCGGTGGTAGTCGTAGAAGCAATCGATGAACTGCTTGCCGTGGATGTTGCGTTGGTTCTCGGGCCGCGCGTCCCACAGGGCGACGTGGGCGTCGACGATGAAATAGCTGGTTCCGTCCTTGCGGTACATGCGGGCTCCTGGTGCGTCGTCAATGAGGTGTGAGGGCTGTCACACCGACTGACCGGAGCCTATGGGCGGCCGCCGACGCTGCCGAGAGAATTGACGTCTCAATCTGAGACTTCGGGCTCCGCTGCAGCTGGGCCGCCTCGGGCATGCTGCTTGTAACGTGGATCACAGCGTGGCTGACGGACTACCGGATCGAATGAAGCTGCACCAACTGCAGCACCGCGAGGCACCCGAGGTGCCCCGGCGACTGTTGGCGTCCTGGCAGCGCAGCGAGGGCTACGGCGTGCCGTCCGACAGCGTCGAACCCGTCTTCACCGGCACCGACAACCTGGAATCGCTGTTCGTCGAGTGCGGCAACGAAGTGCTCCTCGACCTGCATCGCACGCTGGCCGACGAACCGGTCAGCCTGATGCTGACCGACGCCGACGGCGTCGTGCTCTGCCGGATGAGCGGCGATCACGGCCTGCTGCAGGCCCTCGACGACGTGCACCTCGCGCCGGGCTTCGCGTACTCCGAACGCGACGTCGGCACCAACGGGTTGGGGTTGGCGCTGGCCGACCGCGCGCCGACGCTCATTCGCGCCGACCAGCACTACGCGATGAGCCTGTGCACGTTCACCTGTGCCGCCGTCCCGGTTCTCGACGCGTCCACCGGCCGGCTGGAGGGCTGCGTCAACCTGACGACCTGGTCCCAGTCGTCGAGTGAGCTGCTGCTGGCGTTGGCTAGGTCGGCGGCCAGCAACACCGCGGCCCTCATGCTGGCCAGGTCGAACGGCCGCCGCCCGCGCCCGACGCCACGCGGCCAGGTGTTTCGCGTCGAGATGCCCCGGCTCGAGCCCGGATCCGGGAGCCTGCACGACCTTTCGGAGTCGTGGAACGCCGCGGTGACGACGGCGGAACGGGCCATGGCCGCCGGCCACGTCGTCGCCGCCATCGGGGAACCCGGCGCCGGCCGGGCGACGCTGCTGGCGCAGGCGGCGCGGCACACCTACCCGCGCGACCGGATCCTCTCGGCCACCGCCCCGGGAGCCACGGACCTCGACACGTGGCTGGGGTTGTGGACGCCCGAGCTGGGCAAGGAGCACACCGCGGTGATCGTGCGCGACGTCGACCTGCTGCCGACGTGGGTGGCGGACCAGCTCAGGGATCTGGTGGTGCGGTCGAGTCGTGTCGCGGCGGTGCCCTTCGCGGTGACGGCCGAACGCTTCGAGGACATCCCCACCGCGCTGGCGGGTCTCGTCGACGCCGTCGTCGAGGTTCCACCGCTGCGCGACCGGCCGGAAGACGTGCTGCCGCTCGCCGCACACATCGCCAAGCGTGCGCGGGGCCGTGACGTCGTCGTCACCCCGGCGGCGGTGCGCGCCCTGCAGAGCCACGGCTGGCCGGGCAACGTCGACCAGCTCGCCAGGGTCGTCGCCCACGCCGCGGGCCGGACCGACGTCGTCGACGTGGGCAGCTTGCCGCCCGAGGTCCTCGCGGGGCCGTCACGACACCTGTCCCGCATCGAGGCGTTCGAACGCGGCGAGATCATCCGCGTGCTCTCGGCCCGCGGTGCTCCGACGATGGTCGAGGCTGCCCGCGAGCTTGGAATGAGTCGAGCGACGTTGTACCGCAAGATAAGTCAGTACGGAATCAGGGTGCGGGCGTAGCCCGACCGGCCCGGCGCTAGGCCCCTCGGTAGGACTGACCGTGCGGCTCGACGCAGTGTTGGTCGGGGTCCTCGGCGCATACGTGGTCGACCTGAAGGGTGGTGTGGTCGATGTGGTGCCGCTCGTGCAGGATCCGCTCGAGTTCACCGCGGATGGCGTGGCAATCGGCTCCGTCGGCGACGATCACGTGGGCCGACAGCGCCGCCTCGCCCGACGTGATCTGCCAGATGTGCAGGTCGTGCACCTCTGCCACCGCGCCGACCTCGGCGAGCTCGGCGCCGACGGCGGCGGGGTCGACGCTCTCGGGGGCTGCCTCCAGGAAGATGCGACCGCTTGCGCGGACCAGGCCCCAGCCGGCCTTGACCATGAGCGCCGCCACCACCAGCGCGGCGATGGCGTCGGCGCGGGCGAAGCCGGTCAGCCAGACGACGGCGCCGGCGATCGCCGTGGCGATGAAGGCGTACAGGTCGTTGAGGATGTGTTGGTAGGCGCCCTCGACGTTGAGGCTCGAGCGGTTGGCCCGGCTGATGCACCACGTGGCGGCGACGTTGACGACGATGCCGACCAGTGCGGTGACGAAGACCAGCAAGCCCTCGACCTCGCCGGGTTCGATCAGGCGTCGGATGCCTTCGAAGACGAAGTAGGCGGCGAGCAGCAACAGGGTGATGCCGTTGGCCTGGGCAGAGAGGATCTCGGCGCGCTTGAGTCCGTAGGTGTAGCCGCCGCGCGCCGGCCTGGCGGCGAGGCGGATGGCGATCAGCGCCAAGACGATCGACACGGCGTCGGTGAGCATGTGCCCGGCGTCGGTGATCAAGGCCAGCGAGCCGGCGATGACGCCCACGACCACTTCGGCGGCCATGAACCCGACGATCAGGATCAGGGCCAGTGTCAACCACTTTCGGTCGGCGTCGGCCGACACCCCGTGCGAGTGCCCCCCATGGCCGTGATCGTGCGCAGTCTCTCCCATGGCAGCGAGCATACATCCACACATGCGAATGTTGGCATGTATCCCGTCGGGCAATCTACTATGCTGCTACGTAGATGCTGTGCCGACCGGAGACGTGCCCTTGACCCCCCAACGCCGACGCCGTGCCGCGGTTCTCACCGCGATCGCCGTCATAGCCGCTTTCACCTCCACCACCGCCGACGCCCGTCTCCGCGATCGCACGGAGCGCACTGCCGCACCCGCGGAACCGGCCGCCGCCGCGGAACCGCCCCGCCTCGCCGTCCATCCGCCGGCGGACGCGCGCGACGTCGTCCCCACCGGTGCCACTTGGGTCGAGGCTCACTCGGGCACTCTCGTCGACGTCCGGCTGGTCAACGAGGAGGGCCGGGCCGTCGCCGGTGCGATGACGCCCGGCGCCACCGCCTGGCGTCCCGCCGAGCCCCTCGGGTACGGGCGCACGTACACGTTGACGGCGACCGGTCGTGGCACCGACGCCACCACCGCGACCCGGACGACCCGGTTCTCGACGGTGGTGCCGGAGAAGCAGACCGGCGTCACGTTGACCACGACGTCCGGTGCTGAATTACGCGACGGCGCAACGTATGGCGTCGGAACGGTGATCGTGGCGCGCTTCGACTCGCCGATCGCGGACAGGGCGGCGGCGGAGCGGCGGATGCAGGTCACGACCACTCCGCCCGTGGTGGGAGCGTGGTCGTGGGTTGACGACCAGAAGGCGCACTGGCGACCGCGGGACTACTTTCCGCCCAACACCACCGTGCGCGTCGCGGCGGGCATCTACGGTGCCGAGCTCGGCGACGGAATCTACGGCCAGGAGGACAGAAGCGTCGGCTTCAGGATCGGGCCGTCCCACGTCACCATCGCCGACGACGTCACCAAGCAGGTCAGCGTGTACGTCGACGGCAAGCTCGTCAGGACCATGCCGACGTCGATGGGCCGAGGCGGCACCGAAACCGTTGGGGGCAAGACGATTGCGTTCTGGACCCAGCCCGGCGTCTACACCGTGATGGACAAGGCGAACCCCGTGATGATGGACTCCTCCACCTACGGACTGCCGGTGAACTCCGCGTCGGGCTACCGAATCAGCGTTCCCTATGCGACGCGCATCAGCCCCGACGGCATCTACCTCCACGAGCGGGAGGCGACGGTCTGGGCACAGGGCAACACAAACGTCTCGGCGGGCAGTCTGAACCTCAGCGCCGAGGACGCCCGCTGGTTCTACGAATTCTCCCAGCCGGGTGACGTCGTCGAGATTCGCAACACCGGCGGGAAGCCGCTAGAACAGTGGCAGAACGGCGACTGGAGCGTTCCGTGGCGAGAGTGGCTGCAGGGCAGCACACTTCGCGGCTGACGCTACTTCTTGTCGGTGGCCCGAGTGCGGTAGGCGTCGATGACCTCGGACCGAAGACGCCCGCGCGGACCGACGTCTAAACCGTTGTCGATGGCCCACTTTCGCGCCTTGGTCGACTCGGAGGAGTCGTTCTTCGGCTGTGCGGCACGCGCCCGGCGGTTCGACGAACGACGGCTGGCCTCGATCCAGCTACTCATGGTCTTGCGTAGCTTGGCCGCGTTCTTCTCGGACAGGTCGATCTCGTAGCGGGAACCGTCGATGGTGAACGTCACCGTCTCGGATGCAGCGGTTCCGTCGATGTCGTCGACCCATTCGACGACGGTCTTCTTTGCCACTGGCCGCCAACCCTCCTCGCGCTCATGGTGTTATCGGAAATGAGGCCATGATAGCGAACGACGCACTGGCTCAACGCGACTACCTCTCGAAGCACTACTTGAAGCGGTTGTAGCAAAGATCCGCGTCGCCGCCGAGGCCGGACCGGAAGGCAACGATTCTGGTGAAGCCGGCAGGTACCGTCTCGCCGTTGACGTTGCTCGCCACCATGCCGTTGGTCAGCAGTCCCGCCACGGCCTCGTCGAGGTCGCCCGCGGTCAAGGTCAACGCCAGGCCCGCATTTTCCGACATGGCGCGCTGCGCGACTCCCGTCACGCACGCCGTGCGCAACGCGGCGGTCGCACTGTCGAGCGGCACGCCGCGCTCGTGTTCGATCGCCAGCGCGTACCGCGACGTGACGACGGACAGTGCGGTGTTGTCGCCCTGCAGCAAGGTGTAGTCCTCGCGATCCGACGGCCTGCCCATCTCCGCCAGTGTCGGCACGTCGACGAAGATGGTGTTGCTCTGAGGGCAGTAGGACGCCGCCGGACTTGGCTTGGCGTCGGAGCACTCCGGCGGGTCGAACGACAGCTTGGGAGCCTCGGCCGGTTGGAAGACCGTGCCGAGCACGTCGACCAGTGACGTGACGACGTCCCTGGTTATCTCGACGTCGCCGGACGTCGGATCGCCGCCGTTCTCCTCGGGAAGCGTCAACGGCAGATCGCCACGCCGTTCGGTGATCTCGTCCATGTCGATCTTGCCGCACTCGGACGCACCCGAGGTGAAGCCGATCTGGAACGCGCTGATCCGGTCGAGCGCGGTGCCGTGGCCCTGCTCGAGATACGGCGCGTCGTCGGCGACGTACGTTGGGTCGCGCAGCGTGAGTACGCCCGCCAGAACGTGATTGAGACCGTCGCCGGTACTGAGCCGGAACCGAGGCGACTTACCCTCGGCTACCCACCGAATATAGGTCCCTGCAAGGCAATCCGCCTGCTGTTCACTCACCAGTGTGGTGGTGTTTTCGTCGACGAGCTGCGCCATGTCTTGGACCGCGTGCCCGTACTCGTGGGCGAGCAGGGCGGCGATCGACGTGTCGCCGAAGAACTGCTGTCCCAGCGGTACCAGGACGCCGCGGTCCCACGCGATGAGATGGTCTGGCGGACAAAACAACGCGTTCGGGTTGTCGTAGGTTTCGCCCCCACAGATCTCCGGACTGGACGGGCTCTCGGAGTTGTATGACTCGAGATCCTGGACCGGGGTGAAGGATCCGTCGAACGCGTCGGAGTAGTTCTTCTCCCAGAACTCCGCGACGTCGTCGACTCCGAGCGTCGCGAGCTTGTCGGCATCGCCACCGTCGCCGCCCTTCACCTGACCCTGGGGTGCGGGGCTGTCCTCGCGGATGCCGCTTGGGCCGTCCTCGGCGGGCAGGCCGCCGGCGCGGAACGGGTCGTAGAGGGGCGAGACCGCCACACCCGGTGTGGTCGACGCGCACCCGGCGAGCAGCAGCGCCACGCTCGCGGCGATCAGTGCCGCCTTCAATGAGCCCATGGGTTTACGTCCCGCTTCGTCCACGCACCGAATGATCACACGAAATGCGAGGGTATACCGGCGAGCCCAACGGCATCCCGGTGACGGCGCGAGCCACAGTCGCTGGTAGGGATACCACATGGGCAAGAATCAACGTTCGAACATCGTGATGAGCGACGACGAGATCGTCGAGTTCGTCGAACGTAGTCGCACCGCGACCATGGCGACGCT
The DNA here is from genome assembly GCF_002043095.1 of Mycobacterium sp. AT1. Classification (GTDB taxonomy): domain Bacteria; phylum Actinomycetota; class Actinomycetes; order Mycobacteriales; family Mycobacteriaceae; genus Mycobacterium. The sequence goes on from NZ_MVOC01000079.1 coordinate 12,392, forward strand.
GTCGGCCGACGGCAGACCGCATCTGGTCGCCATGTGGTACGCAGTGGTCGACGGCGACATTTGGCTCGAGACCAAGGCCAAGTCGCAGAAGGCGGTCAACCTCCGCCGCGATCCCCGACTCACGCTGATGATCGAGGACGGCGACACCTACGACACCCTGCGTGGGGTGTCGTTCGACGGCCAGGCCGAGATCGTCGACGACGACCCGGATCTGCTTCTGCGCGTGGGCATTAGCGTCTGGGAGCGCTACACCGGGCCCTACACCGAGGACATGAAGCCGTTCGTCGACCAGATGATGAACAACCGGATCGCGGTGCGCTTGGTGCCAACCAGGACGCGCAGCTGGGACCACCGCAAGCTGGGCATGCCCGAGATGCCGGTGTCGGGGTCGACCGCGCAGTACCTGAGCTGACACGGCCCGATCAGCTCATGGGGTTGGGCGCGAACCCCGGGTTCGCCAGCGTCGTCGCGGTGGCAGTCCCGATCTGCCCTCGCGCGTCGAACAACGCAGCCGTGCCGGTCCCGATGCCGTCGTGGCCGGTGAACGACATGGCGGCGAGCCCAATGTCGGAGCCCTCCGGGAGTCGACTCAACGTCAGCGTGTAGTCCGCGTTGATGTAGTTCAACCCGGTTGTGCCGTAATGGGTCAACGAACTGGCCACGTCACCGGCCATCGACGCGCGGACGAACGGCGTCGTCGGCACACCGTCGACCAGCGGTGCCAGGTCACGGACCCACACGAACTTCGGGCCGTCGTGCTGCCATTGCGTCAGGTCGAAGGCGGCGCCTGCGACGTCGTGGTTCCTGCCGTACGCCCAGACGAGCATCGGTGCGCCAGTGGCGGGCAACGTGGCCTCCGGTGGCAGCGGCGGCATCATCGTGGTCGTCGACCAGACCTGCCCCGACGGTTGATCGCCCCTGCGCAAGAACAACGCCGTCGCACGGGCGACGACCGTGTCCTGCTGCAGCAACTCGGCTTCGACGAGGGTGAGCCGTTTGCCACTTCGCACGACTCGCGTGCGACCGCACAGCGGTGCCAACGCAGCGGGCCGCAGCAGATCGACGGTGAGGCGCGCGGGCTGCAGCTCGTGATCACCGATCGCCAATTCCGCCACGTGCCCGACGACGCCTCCGACGAAGTTGCCGCTGACCGTAGGACCCCACGGGCCCTTGGCCATGGCGGTGGGTACGAAGTGGTCGCCGTCGGTGGTGAAGAACGCCGGCGGCACACGTGTCGTCATGGGAGGCGACGATAGCCGGGGGAGCTGGGTCAGGTTGCGTCGGTGATGTCCGCGAACTCGGGGTGCTTTTCGATGTAGTCGGCGACCATCGAGCACTCCGGCACCACCCGAAGCCCCGCCTCCCGCGTGGCGCGCAATGCCTCGGCGACGAGGATCGTAGCCAGTCCACGCCCCTGGAAGTTCGGATTCACCTCGGTGTGCGGGAAGGTGCGTCGTCCGTCACGGTCGAAGAAGTCGGCCAGGCCGACGTTCTCGCCGTCGACCGCGATCACGAAGCGGTCGGCCTCGCTGGTGACGGTGGTCTCCGCGCCGGTCTTGTCGGTGGTCTTCAGGGTGGTCATCGGTCTCCCAGGGTCAGCGGTTCGGACGGGGAAGCAGTGTCGAGTTGGGCAGCGGCGGGGCGGCCAATCGTCCACCCGGATAGCCGCTGACCGAACCGAATCGTTCGTCGTGCTGCTCCCATTGGCGACGGTAGCCGATGATCTCGTCGTGGCTGCGGCCGACGAAGTTCCACCACATGATTAGTTCCTCGGTGAAGGGAATTCCGCCGAGCAACAGCATCCGCGCCGGGCCGCCACCACCGTTGGTCAGCCGGACGACGTCGTGACCGGGCGACTGGTACCAGAGGTCGGCCACGCCGAGGGCCGTCCCTCCGGCGCGTAGCTCGCCCTCGTCGAGCAGGACCCCGTGCTCGAAGGCCGGGTCGACGGCGAGCTCGACGACACCGCCGGGTGCGAGGTCGACCTGGGCACCCACCAACGGCGTGAAGGTGTGCACCGGAGAACGGACGCCACCGACCTCGCCGAGGAAGACCCGTACCTCCGCGTCACCCACGGTCTGGACGGTCGGGGTGAAGTGGACGAAGTCGCGGCCGGTGTTTCGGTCGGCGTCGGGCAGGGCCACCCACAACTGCACGCCGTGAAGGATGCGCGCGCTGGGGACGGACACCTCCGAATGGCAGATGCCCGCGCCGGCGGTCATCAGGTTGAGCTCGCCGGGCCGCACCATGGCGTGCACTCCTGCGCTGTCCCGATGCTCGATCTGGCCGCTGAACAACCAGCTGACGGTCTGCAGTCCGGTGTGCGGGTGCGGGGGCACGTCCATTCCCGTGCCCGCTCCGACGTCGTGTGGACCGTAGTGGTCGGCGAAGCACCACGCACCGATGAGGGATCGTTGCCGTTGTGGCAGGGTGCGGCGGACCCGAATGGCCCGCGGCCCGCCAAGGGGTACTTCGCGCGGATGCAGGACGCCGGTGAAACGTGATGCACCGCAGGCGACTTGATCCGGCGTCGTCTCGGTGTTGCTCACCCCGCCAGACTAGCGGCGGCCCACCCCCGTCACCCCGTCATCGCCGTCCGGATCGCCTCGAAGTCACTCGCCTCGATCTTGAACACCCCTGACCGGAAGCGATATCCCCACTGAGTCTTGTTCTCGATGAAGTCGAGCTTCTCGATGAGCGGGCGGATCGGTGTCTCGGTGCAGGGCAGGAACTCGACCCGCCGGCGCCAGGGTTGGAACTGCGGGTCGAAGTCCTCCTGGTAGACCTCGTCGTCGGCCACTCGGCCGATGGCGGTGAACGCTTGCAGTGGCGCGCCGTCGGGGTAGTCGGTCTTCGGCGAATAGAAGACGATCCAGTCGTCGCGGGCCATTCGTCGAAGCATGTGCGGCTTGCCGTGGTTGGCCTGGGTGAAGCCGCCCGCGACTCCCCGCGTCACGTGCCCCCGGCTGACGGTGTTGATCCAATATGTGGTCATGTCGGCCAAGCTACGAGCGGCCCACGACAAGACCCCGACTTCTTCGGAAAGTTATCCACAGGTCCGCAAACGGGCCCGGAAAGCCCAAAGCCGCCGATGCGAGTGCATCGGCGGCTCAGGCGACGGTGCCACCATGGCGCCTCACGGCAAGTGGTCGCTCTAGGCGACGAATTTAGTTGGTACCCGGGGCATGAGTGACACCGTCGCCAAGAGTCTAACCGCTGACCCACAGTTGGGTATTCCGAACCGGCGACCCCTCGACGCCGATCCGCCGTCGCCTGCGCGTTGATCAGGCAGATTCCAAGAACTGCTCGACGAAGATTCGCCGAGCGCGAACGGGATAGCCGTGGCGTTCGGCCAACTCGCGGAGTTGTCGGAGCGCGTGACCGCGGCCGCGACCCGACTCCGGGATCACGATGCCCGCCCACAGCCCCTCTGCCTTCGGCAGTTCGACCGCCTCGCGAGCGCAGGCCCACCGGCGGGGGCACATCCGGCAGATGGACTTGGCGTCCTCGTCGGCCACGGTGGTCCACCGCTCGGGGTCCTTGGTGCACTCACCGAGGGGTAATCCGTCGAGTCCGACGGGATTCGTTGCAGCCAGTCCGATCCCGGAAACCTTCATGTCGTACTCCTCGTTCAGAGCGTCGCAGTCGGGTGCGTCGCGATGGCGCAAATGTATAGCAGTAACCGTAGCGTTGCAACAGTTTGGAACTGAAGCGCTGGCGGCGGCCAAAGGGGCAGGCCAGATGTTGCCGAGCCACGTTGGCCTGAGCCGGTGGCAGTATCTGCAGTTCAGGAGCGAACGCGGACGCTTGCGAAGCGGATCGTCAGGGTTGCCGAGGGTTGACCGCAAGTCGTAGCGATGAGACAGTTCTGGGAGTTGAACCGCAGCGGTTGAACGTCGACTGCTACGGTCAGCTGGGCCGTCAAACCCTTGCAGCGCGCGGCCGTCCCACCCCGTCTGTAGGCATCGAGGACCAGCCAGAGATGACCACCCCGGCCGACGATGACACCATCGTGGATCCGGGCATGGCGCGGGCGGGAGCGGCCGCCGCGGCCCGTCGGCGCGAACTGGACATCTCCCAGCGCAGCTTGGCCGCCGACGGGATCATCAACGCCGGTGCCCTCATCTCGTTCGAGAAGGGGCGGAGCTGGCCGCGCGACAAGACCCGGGCGAAGCTCGAAGAAGTGTTGCGCTGGCCGCCGGGCACGATCAACCGACTGCGGGCAGGCGCACCCGACGACGACCGCGCCGAGATGCCCACCCGGGGTCAGGCTTCCGGCGACGAGGGGTCGCTGATCGCCGAGGCCGTAGTTGCCGCCGTCAACACCCTCGGCTCCACGATCGACGCCCTGCCAGCCGCCGACGACCCCGCCTTCACCCCCCGTATCACCGCGATCCTGTCCGACCTCCGACAGCTCGAGGCGGTCGCGGCGCGGGCCACCCGCATCGGTCGCGTCACGCCCGCGCTCATCCGGGCGCTCAGCGCAGTCCGGCGCCGCATGGACGAGCTCACGATGCGGGCGGCTGCGGCGGAGCACGCCTCCCTAGGCCAGCGGCTCTACGCGGCCCGCCGCACCGCGAACCTCACCATCGGCGAGACCGCGCAGGCCGCGGGCGTGACGGAGGACGTCATCGCGGCAGCGGAGTCGGAGCAGCCCGTGCCCGCGTCGGCGGTGGGCGCCATCGAGGCGCTGATCGGTCAGCTCGACTGAGTCAGCGTCGGTCCCGACCGCGCTCGTCGTTGGCCGGGAAGTGCTCGGCAAGGGCGGCGGCGACCTCCACGAACTTGCGACGGGTCGGCGCGGACATCAACGCGGTGCCCTCGATGACGCCGCCGGGGCGAAGATGCGGGTCGAACGGAACCTCCACCACCACCTGCCCCTGCCCGGCGAACTGCTGAGCCAGGATCGCGCGAGTCCGCTTGTCGGCGTGACCATCCGAATCGTTGAGGACGACGACGGTGCGCCGTAGCAGACTCGTCAGCCCGCGGTTGGCCAGCCAGTCCATCGTCTGCCCGGCCGCCGCGGCACCGTCGACCCACGGGGACGAGACGACCACCAACGCGTCGAGGTCGCGAAGCACCTCCTGAGTGACGGGCGTGTCCATCGTCGAACTGCAGTCGACGATCGTGATGGAGAAGTAGCGGTCCAGCCGGGCCGCGGCCTCGCGGTAGATCGCGGGATCGAGGACACGTCTGCGGGCCGGGCTTGCCTCGCCGGCGAGGACGAACAGTCCCGCCGAGTTGTTGCCGACCCGGCTGCGCACGTCGGCGAACGTCTCGAGGTGCTGATCGGCTGCCAGCTCCCAATAGGAGCCCACCGCCTTCGGGTCGACGCGGCTGCCGAGCTTTCCGAACGCCGTGTCGGCGTCGATCGCCACCACGCGGTCCTCTTGGCGCAGTTCGGCGAACACCGAGCCGATGCTGGCCGACACGGTGGTCTTGCCGACGCCGCCCTTGCC